>NZ_CP110629.1:3002550-3605100 GCF_026153455.1 Marinimicrobium sp. C6131 | reverse complement strand
CGGGATGAGTGTCCCCTGGGCGCACGACCTTCACCTGGTCCGGATCGAGACTGGTGGCTTCCAAAATCGCTTCGGCGGAATGCTGGGCGTCTGCGTCATTGTCGAATACGGCGGCGAGCTTATGGTCGATCGCTTCACCGCTCACTTTGCTGAATAACGTCATGACTGGCCTCCCGGAGGTGACAACGCAATCAGAATCAAGACGATGTCCCGATAGATAGTAATTGGACCATGGATAAGGCGGCTTGTTCTCATCCGACCTCCAGGCATAAAAAAACCCCGCAGCCACGGGGACTGACGGGGTCTTTTCAAAGTATGGTGCCCGGAGGCGGAATGCTCGCCCCATCCATGGGGCTCGGCCTGCGGCCCGCCCTTCGGGCGTCCAAAATTGTTCCAGACAATTTTGTCGAACCAGACGGTGGCTCTCATCCAGCCTCCGGGCACCATAAAAAAACCCCCACCTTTGCAGGCGGGGGTTTTTGTATGGTGCCCGGAGGCGGAATCGAACCACCGACACGAGGATTTTCAATCCACTGCTCTACCGACTGAGCTATCCGGGCCATTCTTGGTCTGCCAGCCCCGGGGGCTCGGCGACAAGAGGCGCGTATTAAACCGTTTCAGACTCAATGAGTCAAGAGGGGTTGGCAAATTCCTAGCGCCGATGTTTTTTCAGGCACGCTTCCAACTGTGTCCGGCTGTGGTCCAAGTGGTCACTCACCGTTTTCCGCCAGTGGGGATAAGGCGCGCCCGGGTTCAGAGCATCACACTCGGTCAATACCTGATGCAGGTGCTCTTCCGCTTCCAGACACTGACGAATCAGGCTGACCGTCTGATCCGCCGAGAACAGGGCCCTGATGCGGTGGATCAGATGCTCACCGGCTTCCTTTTCGCTATTGGGGGCGGCTGGCAGGTCTCCGGCGTCACGGATGGCATTGGCCAGGCCGTCGGCCAGATCATCGCGGGCATCGGCCAGACGGGAAAACAGCTGGCTCACTTCATCATCGCCAATAAATTCCGCCAGATCGCGCAGGTTGTCCGCGCTTTCCTGGGCCCCCACGTGCAGGTTTTGCAGGGCGGTTTGCAGATCGGTTCTGAGCAAGTTCATAGAGTAAGCCTGTCAGGTCAAAAAGTGTTGTCCGCTGTGGACGGGGCTACAACTTCCAGCGCGCCGGGAAGGCAGTGGAACTGTGCCGGCGTGGCGGTTATCGGCTCGCCGTCCGCGTGTATCGACATGCCGGTCGGCCGGGTGTCTATGTCGATCCGCCGCCCCCGCGCCGTTACGACCCGGTGGTCCAGATCATACTGACCCTCGCGCAGCAGCGGCGCCAGGGTCAGAAGCTCCCAGACACCCAGAGGCCGGACGCTATACAGCGACAGGAGACCATCGTCAACGCTGGCGCAATCCCGGATCACATTGCCGCCGCCGTAATAGCGACCGTTGCCCACCGCCAGTTGAATGGAGCGCAGTTTCTGGCACTGACCATCAACGCCCAACCGGACCCGGAACTGACGGCGCCGCAGCAACGCGGCAAAGAACGCTCTGAGATAGCTGAACACGCCCCACTGCTTCTTGACCTCGTCGGTCAGCTCTTCTGTGACCTGCACCCCGAGCCCAAGGTTCGCCACGTTGAAAAAATGGTGCTTGTTGACGACTCCGAGATCTATTCGGCGGCGCTGGTTGGCGGCGATGACGTCAAAGGCGGCGCTCAGTTCCTGAGGCACCCCCAATGTCCGAGCGAGGTCGTTGGCAGTGCCCAGCGGCAGTCGACATTCATACAGGGTCTGGGCCATGGAGCTGATGGTGCCGTCGCCCCCGGCCATGATGACCAGATCCAGTCGCTCGCGGCGCTCGCGCACCGCCCGGCGGCTCTGCTCCGGCCCTTCAGACAGGTACACCTCGATTTCGAACCCGGCGTCGCGCAGACGCTCGACGCCCTCATCCAGCGTCGCCTCGGCCCCCTGTCGACTGCCGGGGTTGACGATCAACAGGGTACGAATCGCATTGCTGCCGGGCACAGGCGAAGTCCGTCAGGCTTGTGGGCCGGAGCCGCTGGGCGGAACATAACCCTCGGCCTTGTCGTAGTCCTCCCCGGAGAGGAACTTGTCCATCTGTTCGCTGAGGTAGGTACGCGATCCCATATCCATCAGGTTCAGGTGTTTTTCATTGATCAGCATGGTCTGATGCGCCAGCCACTCCTGCCAGGCCTGTCGGGAGATATTGTCGTAAATATCCTGGCCCTTGGGGCCGGGCAGCGGAGGACGCTCCAGGCCCTCCAGCTCACGTTGGTACTTTCGACAGAATACGGTGCGGGACATACGGCGTGCCTCCTAAGCCATCAGTGTGGCCGGGATACTACTCACTCTGTTCCGCCTTTTCCACAGTGACCCGCTCCAGTGCCCGTTGGCGATAGTACTCGCGGAGCACACCAAAGGCCTCCTTGCGCATACCGGTTTCGGACAACAGGCCTTTGCGGTTGAAGTCATCCTGAATGCCCGGCAGCGGGCGGCGCGGCGAGCGGAAGTCCGCCAGTATCCAGGGCGAGGTGCCCACGAAACCGTCGATTTTGTCGAGCATGGCCAGGGTTTTGCGGTACAGCTCGGCCTGGTAGGCTTCGGTCCAGAGGGTGTTGGAGTCGCCCTGCAGGCCCTGCTTGGCGCCGGCGCCGAACTCGCTGATAAACACCGGCTTGTCGTAGGGAATGTGCCAGCTCACCCGTTCGGCTTTTTCATGCAACCCGTCGTACCAGCCGATGTACTGGTTGAAACTGACGATATCCACCAGGTCCGCCAGGGGATCTTCCACAATGGCCCGCTCGGGATCGTCGGGGTCGTAATGCTTTTCCATGGCGGCGCTGATCAGTCGGCTGCTGTCCAGGGACCGGGCCCGTTCGGCCAGGCGGGTCAGGAACCGGTTGCGCGCGTCGCTCACCGGCGTTTCATTGGCCAGCGACCAGATGATGATCGAGGCGCGGTTTTTGTCCCGACCGATCATTTCTTCCAACTGCGCCTGGGCGTTCTGGTAGGTGTCCTCGCTGTCCCAGTTGATGGTCCAGTACACCGGAATTTCCGACCAGAGCATGATGCCCAGTTGATCCGCCAGACGCACGATGTGCTCATTATGCGGGTAGTGCGCCAGGCGCACAAAATTGGCGTTCAGGTCGCGCGCCCACTGCAACTGTTTACGAGCCTCATCGACCGATGTGACACGACCACCACCGTCCACGGCGTATTCCTCGTGCAACGAAACGCCACGCAGGAAAATCGGCTTGCCGTTCAGCAATAACTGTTTGCCTTCGGCTTCGATCGTGCGCAGACCCACTTCGTCGTCCAGCCGATCATTGCCGCTACGGATGATAACCTGATACATGCGCGGACTGTCCGGCGACCAAAGCTGGGCGCCCACTACCCGGGCATTGAAGGTCGCAACACCCTCGGCGTTGGTGGTGGCCCGGACATCAATATTGAGTTGCGGCAGGGTCAGTTGCACTTCCCGTCCGGCGCCGGCCCCGTCGACCACCGCGTAACCGGACAGCTCGCCGGTATCGTGGTCATTGAGCTGGATTTTGTAATCCCGGACGAAGACTTCGGGCGTGACCAGCAGTCGCACGCTGCGGGTGATGCCGCCGTAATTCCACCAGTCGGTATTGAGGGTGGGTACACCGTCGCGCTGGCGCTGGTTGTCCACCTTGACCACCAGGGAGTTGTTCTGCGGTTTCAGCTTGCCGGTGGTTTCAAAATAGAACGGGGTAAAGCCGCCAATGTGGTGCCCGAGCTTCTCACCGTTGAGGTAAACATCCGCCCGATAGTTCGCCGCGCCAAAATGCAGAAACGTCCGCTGGTTGTCCTCCATATCGGGCGCATTGAACAGCTTGCGATACCAGATGGAGCCTTCGTAGTAATAGAGTTTTTCTTTTTGGGTGTTCCAGTCTCCCGGTACCGTCAGGCTCTCGGAGGCGTCAAAGTCATATTCGATCAGATCCCCGGAGTGGCGCGGCTTGGCATCGCGAAAATAGGCGCTGCGCGGCGGATTTTCCATCTGATCAAACGGCTCGTACCGATAGTTGTAGTAGCCGTTTTCATACGGGTCGACAATGATTTTCCATTCGCCGTTCAGTGGCAGGGCCGGACGGGTGTAGGTCTGGAAGGGCTCAAAATTCGTGGCCGATGTCGACAGAGATCCCAGCCCAAGCAGCGCGCCCAACGCGGACATTATTATCGTTTTCATCTGTGCCTCCTGTGTTTATTCCGCCGCCGTCAGTGCGCGCGGGTCCAGTTCCGCCAATTGCCGTAGCAGTTTTTTGACCGGCGCGGCCAGCCCCAACGCTTCCGGCCGATCGAGCCGATACCAGGTCTGGGCCCGCTCGCCCACGGTGTCGGGCTCCCGTGCAAGCTGCAACAACACGGGAGTAATATCCAGGTGATAGTGACTGAACGTGTGCCGATAGCTGTCCCAGACCTCCCGATCCACCACATCGCCATAGTGATGCTGCACATGAGCCTGGGCGTCCTCATCCCGCGCCAGCTCCGGGAAGCCCCAGAGCCCACCCCAGATACCCTGCGGCGGCCGCTGCTGCAACAGTATATCCCCTGCGGGGTTGCGCAACATCAGGAACTGCACGGCTTTGACCGGTTTGTCTTTTTTCGGTTTCTTGCCCGGATAGTCGGCGGGATTGCCCTGGGCCCGGGCAATGCAACTGTCATTGACCGGACACTGGTCGCATTGCGGGCGGCTGCGGGTGCAAAGGGTCGCCCCCAGATCCATCATGGCCTGGGTGTAATCCCCAACCCGACGTTTTGGCGTATTGGCCTCGGCGTACTCCCAGAGGGCATTCTGCACCGCCGTCTGGCCCGGCCAGCCGGGCACGGCATAATGACGGGCCAACACCCGCTTGACGTTGCCATCGAGAATCGCCGCGCGTTCACCATAGGCGATGCTGGCGATGGCCCCGGCGGTGGAGCGCCCAATACCCGGCAGATCGCTCAGCGCCTCAACACGGCGCGGGAAGGCACCCCCGTGCTCGCTGACCACCTGCCGGGCACAACGGTGCAGGTTGCGCGCCCGGGCGTAGTAGCCCAGCCCGGTCCACAAGTGCAGCACCTCATCCACCGGGGCTTCAGCGAGTTGTTCGACCGTGGGAAAGCGCTCCATGAATCGCTCGAAATACGGAATCACCGTGGTCACCTGGGTCTGCTGGAGCATGATCTCCGACAACCAGACCCGGTAGGCATTGATATTCTGCTGCCAGGGCAAATGCTTGCGTCCGTGCCGATCAAACCAACGCAACACGGCACGGGCAAAGGGGGTATTACTCATTTACAGCTCGTCACTACAGTCGGTACCACACAAGCCGCCGCAACCATCAGCGGCGGAACAGATTCTTCAGCCGCTCTTCCGCACTCGGCTCGGACTCGCCCGACTCATCGGTCGCTTCCTCATCATCACCACCCAGCAGGCGTTCTCGCACCCGCTCTTCAAGCTCGCGCTTTTCCTGGTCGAGCTTTTCCTGAGCGCGGGCTTTCTCTTCATCCACTTTCTGCTGGGCACGGGCTTTCTCCGCTTCAATGCGCTCGCCGTGCTGCTCCTTGAGTTTGTAAGCGGCAAATTCCTTGATCAGAGACTGCACCCCGTCACCATCCAGACGGCAGTCACCGAGCGGGTTGGGGTTATCCAGCGAGCCCCGGCAGCGCAGCAGCGACAGGCTACGGTCCAGCCAGTAATTGCTGCTGATCTGGCAACCGCCTTCACTGGTACGTTCGCTCCCAAGACGCATGGGCAGGGTAAAGTCGTACAGCGCCTGCTTCATATCCAACTGGCCGCGAGCCCCCACGGTCAGTCGCTCAACCCCCGCCTGCAGGGATTCCAGGCGAATGACCTGATCCTTGATGGTGGCCTTTCCGGACAGCGCCTTCATCTCCGTGTAATTCGCCCAGGCTTTCTGTGGATCGGCTTGCGCCTGAGTCACCCGGTTGACGATTTCGCAGAACTTCTGCTCAATGTTCAGCGGCGCGAGCCGCACCTGCGCGCCAGAGAAGGCCGCTTGGGCATCCAGCGCCGAGGTGAGTTCATTCAGGGTCAGGCCCCGGGTATCCGCCGCCACGTCCGCATTCAGCGCGCCGGTCAATTGCAGCTTTTCATCCAACTCCAGAGCCGCCAGCAAGGGGCCCAACTGGAGCCCGCTCAGATCCGCCACCAGATCCACGACCGCCGTTTCACCGCTGCCGTCCAGGCGGGCGTTGGCGTCGAGCCGACCCTCATAGGCGTTGAGCGTGGCCCGTTCCAGATTGACCACACCGTCGCGGGCGAGCAGACGCACGCTCAGATCCTGCATTTCCAGGCCCTTGAGCGTCAGGGCGCCGAAGTCCAGACCGAAGGCGACATCCAGCGAGCGGACCAGCTCAAGCGGGATCAGGGGTTCGTCTCCGGTGCTCTCGGTGTCTTCCTCTGCCTCGTCCTCGGATGGGGGCGGCAGGTAGTGGTCAATATTGATCCGGTCACCCGTCAATGCGACATTCAGAGCCATTTGCGACAGATCGGTGACCGCCGCCCGCCCTTCAATGATGGTCTCATCCAACTCCAGGCGCAGCGGGTCCACCGACACCTGCTCGGTGTTGCCCTCGACACGGGCGCTCACCGCAACCCGAGACAGGGCGTCCGGATCCGCCATCTCCGGCGCCGGTAGCGACAGCACGGCCATCAGCGCTCTGGGACTGAACGGCTCCAGGGTCAGGTCGCTCTGGTAGCGCGGGCCGGTCAGCAGGTCATCGACACGGGCGTTGAGGGTCAGGCGAATATCGTCGGAAGCTCCGGCCCGGGCCAGGTCAACCCGAAGGCGGCCGTTGCCCAGCACCAGACGCGAGAAGTCCTCGGCCAGGGTGATCTGCCCCTCGAGGTCGCCCGCGACCGCCAGCGGTTCATTACCCAGAGTGGCGGGATCTTCGATGGCCGCCTCCCAGCCCAGGGCGAGACTGAACGGCTGCCCCTGCAGATTGAAGCCGGTAATGCCCAGATTCAGGGGCGAGAGAGTCAGGTCCTGGCCTGTGCCCTGATCGCGATAGCGCAAGGAGGCATTGCTCAAGGTGATCTGCTCCACGGCCAGTTGCAGAGCCTCGCCGGACTCGGCCTCACTGGCGGTCGCCGGTTCCGGCGCAGGCTCTTCTGAGGCACCCTCTTCCGGCAGCAGCGCCTCCCAATTGCCTCGGTCCTGCTCGTCCACGGCCAGGTTCAACGCGGCCCCATCCACCAGGATGTGGTGCACCGCCACCTCGCCCCGCAGCAGCGGGCGGATGGCAAGTCGGAGACTCGCCTGGTTCAACTCGGCAATGCCTGTTTCCGGCGCGCTGACGGCGGCGATCCGGATGTCGTTGACCTCAACCCCTAACGCCGGCCATAACTGCCAGCCCAGGTTACCGTTGATCTCCAGCTCAACCCCCTGCTCCCGGGCCAGGCTTTCGAGGCGTGGCTTGAACATGTTGGGATCGAACACAAACACCAGTGCGACCGCGGCGATAACGATCAACAACACCAGCGCTACCAGAACCTTGAACAGACGTCTTAACAGTTTCACCCGGCACTCCCCTGTCGCACTACGGCGGAAATTGTGATGGAAAGGACTCAGTGTAAGCCCAAAGCGAAATCAGCCCAAGTGTAGACGTCTCAACATCACAACCGCGGTATAAAAACGTTAAGAAAGCGTTTGCTTCTGTAAATAAGAATACTTATCATCTTACGCAGCGTTACACTTCCTGCTTGAACGACAGCATTCATCGGCATATTAGGTGGCTTCTCTATGAAACAACTGACCCGCACTCTTATTGGCGGCCTGCTGGCCGGAACCACCGGTCTGCTGTTGGCGGCCTGCAGCGACTCCGGCGAGCAAGGCCAGACCGACCGGGCCGAGGCCAAACCCACCGTCACGGTGTATTCGGCCCGCGCCGAACACCTGATTCAACCGATCTTCGAGCGCTATACCGAAGAAACCGGCGTGAAGATCCGTTTCATTACCGACAGCGCCGGCGCGCTGATTCAGCGACTGAAGGCTGAAGGCAGCAATACCCCGGCGGACCTGCTGCTGACGGTGGATGCAGGCAACCTGTGGCAGGCCTCCCAGGAAGGTCTTTTCCAGCCCATTGAGTCCGAGGTACTGGAACGCAACATCCCGGACCACCTGCAGGCGGACAACAACGACTGGTTTGGCCTGTCGGTACGGGCCCGAACCATCGTTTACTCCACCGAACGCGTCGACCCCAGCGAGCTGAGCACCTACGAAGCCCTGGCCGACGACAAATGGCAGGGCCGCCTGTGCCTGCGCACCGCCAAGAAGGTGTACAACCAGTCGCTGGTCGCTACCATGATCAATACGTTGGGCGAAGAGGCCACGGAAGAAATCGTCACCGGCTGGGTGGAAAACCTGGCCACCGACCCGCACTCCAACGACACCTCCGCGATGGAAGCGGTATTGGCGGGGCAGTGTGACGTCACTCTGGTGAATACCTATTACTTCGGCCGTCTCCAGAAAGAAAATCCGGATGTGAAGCTGGCCATCTTCTGGCCCAATCAGAACGACCGCGGTGTACACATCAACGTCTCCGGCGCCGGCCTGACCAAGCACGCCAAGCAACCCGAAGCGGCTCAGGCTCTGCTCGAATGGCTGTCCAGCCCCGAAGCCCAGGAGCAGTTTGCCGAGGCCAATCAGGAATACCCCGCCAATAGCAGCGTCGAGCCGTCTGACTTTGTCGCCGCCTGGGGTGATTTCAAAGCGGACTCGGTCAATGTAGAATCCGCCGGTCGCCTGCAGAGTGATGCCATCAAGTTGATGGATCGCGCCGGCTACCGGTAATCGGTATTCAGGCATACCGCCGTATCGGGAGCCGGCCTTGTGGGGCCGGCTCCCGAAGTTGTTGTTAAACCCCCGCGTCAAGGTCCACGATTGACCAATCCAGCCATGACTCACAGCGTGATCCAGCGCGAACGTCGCCGCCACTACTGGCAGGCCCGCCTGTGGCACCTGCCCGTCTGGTTCATGGCGGTGTTGGTGCTGATGCCGGTGAGTGTCATTCTGCTGAGCTGGGGTGATGCGCAGACGGACATCTGGCAGCACCTGATTCAGACCCAGCTCGGGCGTCTGCTGGAAAACACCCTGATTCTGGTGGTGGGGGTCGGGCTCTGGACGCTCCTGTTGGGCGTCAGCCTCGCCTGGCTGGTGGCGGTGTGCGACTTTCCCGGCCGCCGCTGGTTGGACTGGGCATTGATGTTGCCGCTGGCAGTACCCACTTATGTGGTCGCCTTTGTGTTTCTGGCGATCACCGATTACGCCGGACCGATTCAGAGCCTCTGGCGCGCCTGGCTCGGCCCGGACGTGGACTTCCTCCCGGTTCGTGGCCCGCTCGGGGTCGTGTTTATCATGACCTGCGTGCTGTATCCCTATGTGTACATGCTCGCACGCAGTGCCTTTATCGCTCAGGGGCGCGGCCTGACCGACGCCGCCCGGCTGCTCGGTAAAGGCCCCTGGGGTGCCTTCTGGCGGGTCGCCCTGCCCATGGCCCGGCCGGCCATTGCGGTGGGTATTTCCCTGGCGCTGATGGAAACGCTGGCGGATTTTGGCGCGGTGGCGGTGTTCAACTACGACACCTTTACCACCGCCATCTACAAGTCCTGGTTCGGCTTTTTCAATCTGACCGCCGCCGCCCAGCTCGCCTCGTTATTGCTGCTGTTTGTCGCCCTGGCGCTGTTCGCCGAGCAAAAAGGCCGGGGCCGCAGCCGCTTTCACCAGACCCCGCGCCGGGAAACCCAGCGCTATGCACTCAAAGGCACCCAGGCCTGGCTGGCCAGCGGCTACTGCACCGCCGTCTTTGTGGTCGCCTTCGTCATCCCCATCGGCCAGCTCGCCCTGTGGACCTGGGCCGAAGGCGCCGCCGCGCTGGACAGTCGTTACTGGAGCCTGATTCGCCACACTTTCATTCTCGGCGGGGTGGCGGCACTGGCCACCACGCTGCTCGCGCTGCTGGTGGCCTACGGCCAGCGCCTGCTGGGCAAGCATCAGGTCAGTGGCGCGGTGCGCCTGGCGAGCCTGGGCTATGCCCTGCCCGGCTCGGTACTGGCGGTAGGCATCATGATCGGCTTTGCGTTTATCGACCGGGAAATCATCAACCGGGTGCAGTCGCTGCTGGGCCTGGAAACCCGACAGTTGCTGGTGGGCACTCTGCTGGCACTGATACTCGCCTACGCCATCCGCTTTTTCTCGGTAGCGTTTGGCCCGGTGCAGTCGAGCCTGGAGCGCATTCGCCCCAGCTATCAGGAAGCCGCCCACAGCCTGGGCGCCAATCAATGGCGTGTGCTGCTGTGGGTGTACCTGCCCCTGCTGACCCCCGGGCTGCTGACCGCGGCACTGCTGGTACTGGTGGATACCATGAAAGAAATGCCCGCCACGCTGCTGCTGCGCCCTTTCGGCTGGGACACCCTGGCGGTACGCATTTACGAACTCACCGGCGAGGGCCAGTGGCGCCGGGCCGCCCTGCCGGCGCTGACCCTGGTCGTGCTCAGTATCGCGCCGGTGATGTTGATGATCCGCCAGAGCCGGTTGCCCGCGCGCACGGCCACCACCCTCAGCTCCGGCCCGAAACCCTGACCCTCGGACGAGCGGACGCCCCCACTGGTTAAAACGCCCCCGGGCCGCTAAAATAGCGGCCTTTTACCGGTCTTACGGGAGCCATTGCTTCCGCCCGATCCCACGTTCTGGACCAGCACACTATGGGCAACCGCACCCCTCTGTACGCCACCCATGTCGCCATGGGTGGGAAAATCGTTGATTTCGGCGGCTGGGACATGCCACTGAACTATGGCTCGCAAATGGAAGAGCACCACCAGGTGCGGCGGGCCGCCGGCATGTTCGATGTGTCCCACATGACCGTGGTGGACGTCTGCGGCACCCACGCCAAACCCTACCTGCAGTACCTGCTGGCCAACGATGTGGCCAAGCTGGACGGCAAGCCCGGCAAGGCCCTGTACAGCGGCATGCTCAACCACGAGGGCGGCGTGGTGGACGATCTGATTGTCTACAATCGGGAGGGACACTTTCTGCGTGAAGGCCACTATCGGCTGGTGGTGAACTGTGCCACGCGGGAAAAGGACCTGGCCTGGATGCGTGAAGTCGGTCAGGATTACGATGTCGAAATTGATGAGCGCCCGCATCTGGCCATGATCGCGGTTCAGGGCCCCGAGGCGATTGCCCGGGTGACTCAAGTGTTGCCCCAGTACGCCGAAGGCATTGAACAACTGAGCGTGTTTCAAGCCCATGAGGCGGACGACTGGTTTATCGGCCGCACCGGTTACACCGGTGAAGACGGACTGGAAATCGTGTTGCCCGGCGAGCAGGCAGAGGCACTCTGGAAAGCATTGGCTGAAGCCGGGGTAGCGCCCTGCGGTCTGGGCGCGCGTGACACCCTGCGTCTGGAAGCGGGCATGAACCTCTACGGTCATGAGATGGATGAGCAGACCTCGCCCCTGGTGGCCAATATGGGCTGGACCATCGCCTGGATACCGGAGCAACGCGACTTTGTCGGCCGTCAGGCGCTGACCGACCAGAAGGCAGCCGGTGTGCAGGACAAGCTGGTGGGCCTGAGCATGACCGCGCGCGGTGTGCTGCGCGCTGGCCAGCGAGTGCGTGTTGCGGGGATCGAGCGCGAAGGTGTGATCACCAGCGGCAGCTTCTCCCCGACCCTGGGCCACAGCATCGCCCTGGCCCGGGTGCCCATCGAGGTGGGCGAGCAGTGCGAAGTGGAACTGCGCGGCAAGTGGGTGACCGTTTCAGTCACCAAACCGGCGTTTGTCCGCAACGGCAAAGCCCTCATTTAATTTTTATTCAACTGACCACAGGAAAGCGAGCCATGAGCGAGATTCGCAATGAACTGAAATACCTGCCCAGCCACGAGTGGGCTCGGCTGGAAGAGGATGGCACCGTCACCATCGGCATCAGCGATCACGCCCAGGACAGTCTGGGTGATGTGGTGTTTGTGGAACTGCCGGAAGTCGGCAGCACCGTCAGCAAGGGCGAGGAAGCCGGGGTGGTGGAATCGGTGAAGGCCGCCTCCGACATTTACTCGCCGGTCAGCGGCGAAGTGATTGCCATCAACGACGCGCTGGAAGATTCGCCGGAAACCGTGAACGGTTCGCCCTACGACGATGGCTGGTTCTTCCGTGTGCAGCCGACCGATACGGCGGAGCTGGACGATGCGTTGGATGCCGATGGGTATCGGAACGCGGTGGAGAGCGAAGGGGCTTAAGAAAAAGCCTGGGAAGCACGCATAAAAAAACGGCGCCCGAGGGTGCCGTTTTTTGTTTGGTGGTGTCGTCGGGTGAGTTTACGGCGGATGCGCTCCGCTCCGAGGCGTCGGACCGATCCGCCCTACGTGTGTTTATGCCGCTGCGCTCCGCCGTAACCCAAGCGGGTTAAAAACTCCCCTTAACCCCAAACGACGCGGTGCGACCGTATTCCTCCAACTGGTAGGTGTAACCCTCAGAACCCTGATACAACTCCAGCGGTTCGTCATTGATATTCACCAACTCGAACACCAGATCCAGACTTTCCGCCAGGCGATACGACGCGGTCAGGTCCACCTGGGTGTGCGGCGCCACATAAATATCAAACGCCCGGCTGTCGCCCACCTCACTAAGATACTCGTCACGGTGGGAAATACTCAAGCGTGTGCTGAAGCGGCCCATCTCGTAACCGACGTACAGGTTACCGGACTGTTCGGCCGACTCGGGCAGGGCAAAGGTTTCGCCCTCGCGCTGCTCCAGAGACAACTCGGTGTCCAGGAAAGTCAGGTTACCGCCGACCAGGAAGGCGCCCAACTGCTCTTCCAGATTGAATTCCACCCCGGTCACCGAGGCGTCGGTACCATTGACCGGTGTGGTCACTTCGTACCCGGCAAACTCGGCGTTATTCGTGGTGGTGAATTCAGCGATGTAATCGTCGATATCCTTGTGGAAAACGCCGGCCGAGATCACACCCCCCTCGCGGTACCAATCGAACATAATGTCAAAGTTGGTGGACTGGTAGGGATCTAGATCGGGGTTACCGGCATCAATTTCCTGGTCTTCCCGGTTGATGGAAAAACGCGGGGAGATGTCGGAAAAACTGGGACGGGCGACGGTAGTGCTCCAGGCCGCCCGCAGTACCATGTCGTCGCTCAGGTTGTAACGGTAATGCAGGCCGGGCAGCACATTGGAGTAGTCGGATTCCACGGAGCGATCGGTGATCGACAGATCCCCGTTCTCATCAAATTCCAACTGATTGCCCGTGGCGCTGTAGTCGGTGTACTCCACCCGCGCCCCGGCGATCACCTGCCAGTTATCGGCCTGCCAGGTGCCCATCAGGTAGCCAGCGAGCACATCCTCGTCGGCCACAAAATCTTCGGCCTGCTGCAACTCGCGCGCTTCGTCTTCATCCTGCGGGCGAATCTGGAATGCATCGCGGTCAGCGTAGAAATCGCTCAGGAACATTGATTCACTGATTCCCGCACCCAAATTGGCGAACGGGTAATCCGGCGCGCCGATGGTGTAGGGCTCCAGGCCCAGCTCGGGCACATCGCGCAGTTCGATCTCATTGACGTCGACATCTTTGCTTTTCGCCCGGAAATCAATACCGGTTTTCAGAGAGAAGTTGCGCTGGCCAAAGGCATCGCGGAACAGGGCGTTGGCCGAGAAGTTCAGGTCGTCATCGTCGATGAATTTCGGCTCCAGTACCACGCGATCCAGCAGATACTCGGCGTGATTCAGGTGACTGGTATCTTCAACGCCGTCGTTCAGAATACGGAAGGTCGGAATCCCCTGGCCAATGGTGAACTCACCGTCGAGCGCCTGGGTCTGGTACTCAAACCGACCCTCGGTTTCATCGGGCACTTCCTCACGGGTCATCGAGTAGCCCAACTGGTAATCCAATTCCATGGATTCCATGATGTGCTCACCCCCTAGCGCGAGAGCCGTGGTGTCCTGCTCTTTGGTGCGGAAGCGGATGCGTCGACGGAAGCCGTCTTCGGCGATGTCTTCAAAGGTACCATTGTTGCCATCAAAATTGGTCAGAGCGCCGTCTTCAAACACGTAAATACTACGCTGACGGGTTTCGGCATCCGTGAACCGACTGAATACGGTATTCATGTAGTAGCGGCTGGTGTCATCCGGACGATATTCCAGGTTGACGTTGGCGCCGATGCGCTCGCGGTTGACGTAGTACTTGCGCAGCTGAACTTCCTGCAGGGCCTTGACGGTCTCACCGAGATCATCGTTTTCGTAATAGGCGGCCTCAATATTGTCGGACTGGAATTCGCGATCCAGGAAGTTGGCGCCGAGGGAGATTCCGAAGTTCTCAGAGCCACCAAAAGCATTCACCACGTCGGTGTAGTTGGCCTGCAGTTTGGGGCTGGTCTTCTCGCTCAACTCGTTGTAGGACCCCTCGGCACGATAGCGGAAAGTGTCGCCGTCGTAATCAAAGGCGGAGCCAGACTTCACATTGACCGCACCGCCGATGGCGTCACCGGGCATATCCGGCGTGGGTACCTTGGTGATTTCGATCAGCTCAACGGAGCCGGTGGGAATCACATCCAACGGTACCGCGCGGGAGCCGTCTTCCGGGGTACCGATGCGCATACCGTTAATGGATACCGAGCTCAATCCCGCACTCACACCGCGCACGCTGACAAAGCGGCCTTCGCCCTGGTCACGGGAGATGGACACCCCCGGCAGGCGCTGCAGGGACTCGGCCACGTTCTGGTCCACAAACTGACCCATGGCGTCCGAGGCAATAAAGTTGGTAATGCTGTCCGAGTCCCGGTACAGGTCGATAGCTTCATTACGTGCTTCACGCTGCCCGGTAACAACCAACTCTTCCTGCAAGTTGGACGGCTGGGCATAAGCCAGCGAGGCACTACCTGCAGACAGTGCGGTAACGGCGATTGCCAATGGCATTTGACGGAACTTCATAACATCCCCTTATAACTGATCGTGGAATTATTGGCGTGAGATTCTGTGGATCGTTATAGTGACGAGAGAATGTGACAGGGGGATTCCCGTTTGATGACAACTGCGTGAACTTGCCCAGCCTGAAGAACCTGGTTGAAATGCCCTTCCGTGGCCACTATGTTCAGGTGAACGTCACTCATCCAACGCATCGCCTGCTTGCACTCCAACACGCCGGAGGGACCTATGAAACAGACGGCGTTCAGCCTGTCGGCGCTTATTACCAGTATTGTTCTCCTGGTAACCGGCAACGCTTTTCTGATGACACTCCTGGGACTGCGGCTCAGCTTGGACGGCTTCAACGCGGAGGTAATCGGTTGGATTCTGGTCTTTTATTCCATCGGCTTTGTCGGCGGCACGCTCTATGCCGGGAAGATTATCGAACGCGTCGGTCATATCCGCGCCTTCGCGGTTTTTGCCGCCCTGCTGTCGGTCGCGATCCTTCTGCACCCATTGGCGGTCCAGGCGGGACTCTGGGGCCTGCTGCGTTTTCTCGCCGGTTTTGTCATGGCCGGATTGATGATTGTGGTGGAGAGCTGGATCAGCAGTAAAGCGGACAATCAGAATCGCAGCAGTCTGTTCGCCATCTATCAGGTGGTGTTTTTCCTATCCACCACCGGAGGCCAGGTGCTGATTCGGGTCAGCGATCCCGCCGGGTATGTGCCTTTCACTCTGGCCGCCATCCTGGTGATTCTGGCTCTGATTCCGTTGTCGCTTACCCGTACCGAATCCCCGGTTATTGAGCAGGGCAGACGCATGTCACTGCGGCGCCTGTATCAAGCCTCTTCTGTGGGTGCGACAGGGTCTTTGCTGGCCGGCTTTCTGATCAGCGCTTTCTATGCCATGGGCCCGGTGTACGCCAATCAAATGGGGCTGGAGATAAACCAGATCTCCAACTTTATGGCCTCGGCCATTATTGGCGCCATGCTGCTGGCCTGGCCGGTCGGGAAAATCTGTGATCGCTACGACCGTTACCGGGTTATGCTGGCGGTATCGTTAAGCGGTGGGACTTTCAGTGTCTTGGCAGCCTTGCTTGGCAACCATAACATGCCGCTGCTGATTCTCTGCGCAGGGCTCTACATGGGAATCACCGCCACCCTTTACCCCATCGCGGTGGCGATTACCAATGATCTGATGGACAGCAGCAAAATCACCGCCGCCGCCACGGCCCTCTTGCTCAGTTACGGCGTGGGAAGTTGCATTGGCCCCGTGGTCAGCAGTGTGGTTATGGGAGTGTTGGGGCCGCGCGGTTTATTTATCACCGGCGCTCTGGTGCTGGGCGGACTGAGTCTGTTCATGCTCAAGAAGACCCACGAAAAACATACTCCGGTCAGCCAGCAGGAGCAGTTCATCACCACCACCCCCGAGGCGACCCTGGGCCTTCAGGTACTGGACCCCCGCAACCCGGATTTTGAAGAGTAGTGATCGACACTGCCACATTGAAGGATCTGGATCTGGCCACTTTGCGAATCTCCTATTGAGTTCCGTTTCCGGCCAGTTTTTTCTGCGTCCCGGGTTACACTGACCTTATTGACCTGGGGGACGGCACCGTGACCAACAGCCACTACCGACAAGCCCGACTGGCCCGAGACCATCGCTTCGATGGCCGGTTTTTTGTCGCGGTGAAAACCACCGGCATCTATTGTCGTCCGATTTGCCCGGCCCCGGCGCCGAAAGAGCGGAACGTTCTCTATTTCGACAGCGCCATTGCCGCGGCCAACGCCGGTTTTCGGCCCTGCCTGCGCTGCCGGCCGGACAGCGCCCCGACCTCCTGGGCCTGGAAAGGGACCGACACCACCCTGGAGCGGGCGCTAAGATTGATCGATGACGGGGCACTGCTGGAAGGCAGCGTGACCGACCTGGCCGACCGGCTCGGCATCAGCAGCCGTTACCTCGGCCGGCTGTTCCAGCAAAACGTTGGCACCAGTCCGAAACAGTACGGTCTCTATCAGCAGGTGCTGTTCGCCAAGAGCCTGCTACAACAGACCCGGCTACCGGTCACCGAAATTGCCCTGGCCTCCGGCTTCGGCAGCGTGCGCCGCTTCAATGACTGTTTTGCCAGAGCACTGCGACTGACACCCAGCGCCCTGCGACGCCAGACGTCCCGCCAACTCCCGGAGGCCGGCATGCGCCTCCTGCTCAGTTACCGGCCGCCCTACGACTGGCCAGCGCTGCGGGACTTTCTCCAGACCCGCCTGATCGACACCCTGGAATGGTGCGGCGATGACTACTACGGCCGGACCTTTCGCCTGGCCGACGGGCACAGTGGCCGTTTTACCGCCTGGCACCGGCCCGAGCGTTTTGGCTTCGAGGTCAGTCTGGAACTGAGCCAACCAACCGCCCTGTTGCCGGTGGTCCGGACCATCCGTCGCCTGTTGGACCTGGATGCCGACAGCAGCACCATCGACGCTCACCTGGCGCCGATCCAGAGGCATCTGGGTCCGTTGCGGCCGGGTTTACGCCTGCCGGGTATCTGGGATCCGTTTGAAGCCGGCGTTCGCGCCATTCTCGGGCAGCAGATCAGCGTTGCGGCGGCGCGCAACCTCGTCGCCCGGGTGGTCACCGAGTTGGGTCAGCCAATACCCGGCCAACATAATGAGTACCGGCTATTCCCAGGCCCGGCCGAGCTGACCGGTAATGATCTCGGCTGGTTGAAAATACCCGGTCGTAGACGCCAGACCCTGCTCGACCTGGCGGAGCTGTTCAACAGCCAGCCGGCGCGGGCGGCAGCCCCTGACAATTGGCTGGCGCTCAACGGCATCGGCCCCTGGACGGTAAACTATGCCCGGATGCGGGGCCTGGGCGACAGCGATGTCTGGCTCGGTTCCGATCTGGGTGTGCAAAAAGCGCTGGGGGAACAAAGCCGCCAATGGCGGCCAGAGGATGCCTCGCCCTGGCAGAGTTATCTGACCGTTTATCTGTGGAGTCTGCTATGACCGCCCGTTACCAAAGCCTGCTGGACTCACCGATCGGCACTGTGCGCATTCTGGCCGGTGACGATGCCATCACCCACATTGACTTTATCGATACCGGTGACGCACCCGCCCGTGCTGAAAACACCCTGACCCGGCTCGCCCGCCAGCAACTGAGCGACTATTTCGCCGGTCAGCGTCGGACGTTCGACCTGCCGCTGGCCGCCGCCGGCACCGACTTCCAGCAGGCCTGCTGGAAGGCCCTGCTGACCATTCCCTATGGCGAGACCCGATCCTATGCCGAACAGGCGGAACTCATTCAGCGCCTCAAGGCCGTCCGGGCCGTCGGCGCCGCCAACGGCGCCAACCCGATTGCCATTGTCGTGCCCTGCCACCGGGTTATCGGCAAGAACGGCAAACTGACCGGCTATGCCGGCGGTGTTGAACGCAAAGCCTGGTTACTGGCCCTTGAGCGGCGCTGTGCAGCCGCTCTGTAACGCTTCCAGCAGAACCAGAAACGGGCTCGACCACTTGCGCAACGCCCTTCTGGCCGCGGGCGATCGATGATACCGCTTTCAGGTTTGGCCCCTGCTTTGCGCTGCACCAAGCATCGACTCAAGGTGAGCTAAATAGCGCTCAAACGCCTCTCGACCGGACTCGGTCAGAGATACCTCGGTGACCGGTTTGCGGCCATCAATGCGTTTTTCAATTGCCACGTACCGACGATCTTCCAGCTTGCGTAAATGAGTGCTCAAGTTGCCGTCAGTGGTTTTGACCCGGTCGCGGATAAAGGTGAACTCTGCTTTATCCACGCCGGCCAGTACTGCGATGACCGCCAAGCGAATGCGCGAGTGAATCAGATCGTCGATCTGGGTATGATCAAAATCCGACACCTCAGGCTCCCACCGCGTCCAACCGATGGTGACGCATCCGAATCAAGAGTACGCCGGGCAGCACGTAGAACAGCAACAACAGGACACCCATCAATAAAATGGCGGTTTCACCCGGCCAGATAAACATTGCCAGAGACCCAAGCCACCAGCCAAAGGCCATGTTTCGCAGCCAACCAAGCCCGGCCAGTATGCCGGTCAGAAAAATGCCCACAGCAATGAGTCCACCAAATACCGCGGGAAGATAGGCGCCTGGCAAAGCCCCTTGCCCCAGCCCTGCAAAAAAGAACAACAGTTGGGTGAGACCTAGCGCTATCCAGACCATGCCAACTAACCGTCCCGCGTAGCTCTGCACCGGTTCGCGCCTATCCCGGCGTACCAGAATGACATTCCCGAGCATGCCCAGGATCATGCAGGGCACCCAGGTCACGTAGGGTAAATAGGGTAGAACACCGACCACCTGTAACCAGGTCAGCAGGAGCCCCGCGCTTACCACGACGCCCCAAACTATGAAATAGCCGCCACTGATACAGGCCGCCCGGCGGGTTTCGCTCATCAGCTCCCGAATGTAAGCCAGGTCGCTTTGTGCACGTTCAGTCATCTCGCTCTCCTTGTTAACCAAAAGAATAAAAGCATCTTTCAGCGCCCTGGCGTAAAGCCCACTTCTCAGGAGGCACTGATTACATCCATACTTTGTTTTACAAAGTACTTTGTTTTGTATGCCCAGTCAAATGAAATTTGGTTTCCGGGTTGGGCGATGGCGGTCAGGGCTGGGGGGCGTTCAGAATGGATAGCGAGGGAAGCGGCACCCCATGGGTGCCGCTGACGATTCGATCAGGCTCAGTCCTGGCGCTGAGTGACTTCCAGCAGGTGATAGCCAAACTGGGTCTTCACCGGGCCCTGCACCTCATTGACCGGTGCGCTGAAAACCACTTTGTCGAACTCCGGTACCATTTGGCCCGGACCAAAGGTGCCCAGGTCACCACCATTGCGACCCGAGGGACACTTGGAGTGATCCTGCGCCAGTTTGGCGAAGTCCTCACCGGCTTCGATTTTGGCTTTCAGTTCATTACAGGTCGCTTCGCTGTCGACCAGGATGTGACGGGCGGCTGCTTGAGGCATAATCGTGTCTCTTTGTCATGGGTGTAGATTGAGGGCATACGATAATCGGTAACGCCGTTCAGATCCAGCCCGGAATGGGTTACCGTGAGAGCGCCCTTCAACAGGAGAAATCATAGTGTCAGACAAGACGATTCGCTGGGGTATTATCGGCGCAGGCGTGATTGCCCACAAAATGGCCGAGGCCATCCAGCTTGAAACAGGCAACAAGCTCATCTCCGTTGCCTCTAAATCTCCGGACAAGGCCGAGTTGTTCGCCCGGGAGTACGCCATTGAGGCCGACACCTATGCGTCGCTGGTCGAACGCGACGATGTCGACGTGATCTATATCGCCACGACCCACAACTTCCACGCCGACAACGCGCTTATGGCGCTGGAGCAGGGTAAGCACCTGGTCATAGAAAAGCCCTTTACCGTCAACGCCGAGCAGGCACGTCGACTGAAAAGCGCCGCCGAAGCCAAGGGCTGCTTCCTGATGGAAGCCATCTGGACCCGATTTTTGCCCAGCATGAAAGCGCTGCGTGACGCCATCGGGAACCACACCATCGGTGAAGTGAAAGTCGCCAGTATCAATTTCGGGGGCATTGCCCCGGACCATTACCGGGGACGGCTGTTTGATCCGGCACTGGCCGGCGGCGTCACTCTGGATATGGGCATCTACCCGATCAGCATGCTCTGCTACGTGCTGGGCGAACGGCCCGCCAGTATTCACGCCACCGCCCGGTTCAGCGACACCGGCGTTGATGAAATCGCCTCCTACCAGTTGGTTTTCCCCTCAGGCTGCATTGCCACGGTGAACACCAGCTTCAATCTGTTGATGCGTCAGGAAGCGTTGTTCTTTGGTGACAAGGGCTATATTGACTATCCGGAGTTTCAGCAGAGTGACGCCTTTACCGTCAAGTACTTAAAAGATCGTGCCATCGATCGCGAAGAAATCATCCGCACCGAAAACGCGGACAACGGCTTTATTTTTCAGGTCCGGGAAGCCGCCCGCTGCCTGCGCGCCGGTCTGCGGGAAAGCCCGGTGATTCCCGTGGCGGAAACCGTAGCAATCATGGCGGTCATGGACGAAATCCGACGGCAATTGCCTCTGCAGTACGAGTGCGAGAATGACGGACTTTGATAACCACCCTGACAACACCCCATCAAAAGGAGAATGACCATGACCAACACCGTACCCGGACCGGATGGCAAGCCGCGCTGTTTCTGGTGCAAGGCGGCACCGGAGTTTTTTGAGTATCACGATCGGGAGTGGGGCTTTCCCGTGGATGACGATCGCCAGCTGTTTGAGAAGCTGTGCCTGGAGAGCTTTCAGTCCGGTTTGAGCTGGCGCACGATCCTGGCCAAGCGGGATAACTTCCGGAAAGCGTTCAAAAGCTTTGATTTTCACAAGGTGGCCCGCTTTACCGAAAAGGATGTTCAGCGCCTGTTGGAAGACGCCGGTATCGTTCGTCATCGGGGCAAAATCGAGGCGGTGATCAATAACGCGCAGCGAGCCAAAGAACTGGTTGCCGAGGAGAGATCATTGGCCGCCTATGTGTGGCGTTTTGAGCCGACGGAGCGACCGGATGTGGACCCGCAGACGCAGAGCACCTCGCCGGAATCGGTCGCACTGTCGAAAGACCTGAAAAAGCGCGGCTGGAAGTTTGTCGGGCCGACCACGGTTTACGCCTTTATGCAGTCAATGGGGCTGGTGAATGATCATGCCCACGAGTGTTGTATGCGGCAGGAGATTGATAAGGCGCGTAAGCGGTTTAGGCGGCCAGTTGTGTGAGTCTTGTCGGATTACGTACTGCGCACTAATCCGACCTACTGAGTTTTGGCAGGTCGGGCGCAGCCCCGGTTCGGCGGCAGCGCTCGGAGCAGTATTTGACGTTATCCCAGTCCTTCTCCCATTTCTTCCGCCAGGTGAAAGGTCGCCCGCACACCGGGCAGGTTTTGCTGGGCAGGTTGCGCTTTTTACGGGCTTTGGCCATGTAGAGTGGCTCCAGCGGATCAGTAGCGCACGATGAAATCTGAATCGGCCGGCTCGCTGTCGGCCTCGCTGACCTCAACCTGGGTGACTTCCGCCAGCGCCGGGCCCTGCCAAAGCCAGGTTTCGAAGGCTTGCAGTGTTTCGGGAGCCCCCTGGGCCAGCGCTTCGACCTGACCGTCGGGCAAGTTGCGAACCCAACCGGTGAGGCCGAGTTCCCGGGCTTTGCGCTGGGTGTTGGCGCGATAGGAAACGCCCTGAACGCGCCCCTGAATCAGGTAGTGTTTAGCGTCAATCAACGTATTGCCTCGCTTGCCGGTTCGGCATAGTCTGTCCGTTGCCATCCATAACCCAAGAGTTTGCCATGTCTGGGCGTGCCTCCGAAACCTCCGCCGATCCCATCACGATAGTAGGGGGTGGGTCCAGGAGGGAGAGTAAGCGCGTCTACTATTGCCATGGAGTCATTGCCGCTTCAGGTAACGGATAAGCTGCTCGATTCGCGGATCGCCCGGCTGCAACGACCGCACCTTTTGGGCGTAAATCAACGCCTGCTGCCAGTGCTCGGCTCGCCGATGGGTATCCACCAGAGCGTAAAGAACCTCCAGGTTATCGGGTTGGCGCACATGCAGCTCACTCAGGACCTCCAGTCCCTCGGCAACTTGACCGAGGGAGGTCAACGCCACCGCATGGACGTAGCCATAACGAATGTTGGTTGGCTCGAGTTCCGCGGCACGGTCGAGAAACTTGATTGCCTCCTCGTAGCGCTTTTGTCGAATGAGCAGAAGGCCCAAGGCATGATGAGGGCCCGCCGCCTCTGGCAGGGCCTCAAGGATGGCCCGCAGCAGGGGCTCGCCTTTGGTATCCTGATTGCGGACACGATACAAGTCCGCCAGATTCATGGTCGCCGCCAGGTGGTAGGGTTCCAGCACTAGCGCCTGGCGGAAGGCTCTCTCGCCCCGCTCATGATCGCCTCGAGCCACATGAAATATCCCCAGATTCACTTGGGCGCCAGGCATGTCGGCGTTCTGCTGCAGTACGGTCACATACGCGTCCCTCGCCTCCTCCAGCACTGCCCGCTGTGAATCCGTCAAGGCCCGGTCAGGAACGTCGTTCAGGAGTCTTGTGGCTTCGAGACGCACCACCTTGCGTGGGTCCGTCAGCAGCGGAAACACATCCTTCAACCGCTGCTCGGGAGGACGCACTTCCAGTGCGCGCAGAGCACCAAGGCGAACCAACGGATCGTCGTCATTCAGGTTTTCGCGGGCCGTGACCAGCGCCTGGTTGCCAGGCTGACCGGATAACAGGGACAGGGCCGTGCCGCGAACGACGCCAGACTCTCCCTCTCTGTTCGCCAATTGACTCAGCCGCCTTTCCGAGTCTGCTGCTCCTGTTTGGGCCGTGGCCAGAGCTTCGCCATAATGGTCGGGCAACTCTTTGCCCACTTCTTTCAACCAGCTTTCCATAGCGCTGGCCGCCCAGGCATCAGATCGCTCCTCATGGCACTGGGTACAGGCGTTGGGCGTGCCCAGTTTGATGCTGAAGTCGGGGCGGGGGATCCGCAGACTGTGATCGCGCCGGGGATCCACAACCATGTAGGTTTTCTCCGGCATATGGCAATTGACACACTGAGCGCCGTTGCCGGCGGGATGGTGGTGATGTTTTTGGGTGTCATACACGGAGGGCTTGTGGCACTGGGCACAAACGGCATTACCCTCCGCTTTCAGCTCAAGACTGTGTGGCTCGTGACAGTTGGAGCAGACGACCCCCTGCTGATACATTCTGCTCTGCAAGAAGGAGCCCATGACATAGACCTCCTCAAGAATTTGACCGTCGGCGTGATACTGAGGCGGGTTGATCAGTTCGATCTGGTGTTTGTCGAGAAAGTGGCCGGGCAGGTCCGGATCATCGATCAGCATACGCCGGGAGTGGCAGCTACCGCAGACAGATAACTGCCCATCAAGGCCTGGTGAGGTCGTCTCTTTGAGTTGAGCGGTACTTTCCCCCTCACTGTGCAGCCACTGGCCCATGGCGCTCAGGGAACGCTCGAGTCCCCGGTTGCCGACATCGGTTTCAGCCTCGTCCTTTCCGGCCCACTCCACATGAGATTCTCCCGGCCCGTGGCAGGCCTCGCAGGCAACATTGATTTCCGACCAGCGGGTATCGTAGCGGTTGGTCTCGGGGTCGTAGTTTTTTTCGAGATTGGTCGAATGACAGTGGGCACAGCGGCTGTTCCAATTGAAATAGGTGCCGGTCCAGTGCAGGACGTCATCGTGGGGAATCCGTTCATCGGGATAGATGTGGAACCAGCGCTGGCCGCCCTCGGACTCCGGCCGACTGTCCCAGGACAGGCTCAGCGCCTGCAACCGACCGTCCGGGAAGGCAATCAGGTACTGCTGAAGAGGCTCAACACCGAACGTGTAGGCGATTTCAAACACTTCCTTCTCACCTCTGGTGTTAGCGGTCTCCACATAAAAGTGATCGTCGCGGCGGAAGAATCGACTTTTATCGCCATAATGGTCAAAGGTGACGTTATCAAAATTGCCGAGTACATATTCGGGTGTGGCGGGTTTCATGGCCCAGTCATGGTGCGAGCCCTGCCAGAGCTCGTACTGCTTTTCATGACAGCCGGCACAGGTTCCGGAGCCGACAAACCCGTCCTCCGCCGCACACAACTTGATGGCCGGAAACAGAAAAAAAGCAATCAAACCGAAGAAAGTCGACCTAACTATCTTGCTCACAAAGCCTGACACTGTCGCCACCCAAAAGGCGTCCGCCTTACATTTCTCAAACGGACATCCTCGCTCAGGATAAAAAAGTACGCCATTACCACTTAAAATTTCTGAACACGAGATTATGCTTCTTATCGTCCTTTTTCAAATCCAGGTGTGGGGAGTAAGTTTCCACTGTTACCTTACCGGATTTCGGCCATATCCTCATGATCCTCAGCCATCCGTTGCCGCCATTCTCGCTGCCGGCTACCCCTTCTTGAAAGTTTGCCAAGAATTGGTACACGTTCTTTCCGCTTCTGTTAGTACTCACCAGGGTTCCTGCCCCGTCATTGAGAACGTGGCCGGAGACGGTAAAACGTATATTGTCATTGGGGTAAACCAGCTTTTGCCATACTTGCTCACCATCGTTTACGGCATCTTCACCGCTATCTTGCCCAATGCCATAATCCTGCGCCCGCCAATAGTCCCCCCGCCCCTGACGGGAGTCGTCCGAGTACATGTAGGCGTGGGTATTCAGGATTACCGTGGCGTCAGGGTGTCGCTTTACCACATTGTTGGCCCAGTCCAGCACTTTATTTCTCGGACCAAACTCCAGGCTTAAGACCATCCATTTTCGACCACCCACGCTGAAAATATGGTAAGTGTTGTCACTTTTTCCTTCGGGGAAAGATTCTCTGAAGAAACGCATATCCCGCAACATCCGGACCGGAAAAGCGTGGTTGAACAGGCTAGTGTCCCGAACATCTGCGAACTTACCGGGGCCGCTCCCCATGTCATGATTACCAACGGCAACAGTGTATGGCACCACGCCGTTCAACCGGTAAAAGTTATCCGTTATGACACTCCATTCCTCGAGGCTATTATTTTGTGTCAGATCCCCTTGCTGGAGGACAAAATCAATTGATCCCCGGTTTTCAAGTATCCAGTCAATTTGGGATTTCAGGATTTCCGGATATTGTTCCGAATAGGTTTGTGTGTCGGGTACCAACACAAACGTCATAGGCCTGGCAGCGGAACACCCCGTCAGAATGATCAAAGCCAGCATCATGAAAAACGCATATCGCATGGTCATCAACCTACTCATGAACTAAAAAAAACCCCCGTTTTACCGGGGGAAAACATGGGGATCACAGCACCTGGGTACTTCTGGGTTCGACCGTATCGTCGTCGTGATCGTTATAGGTGAGAAACTTCTCTTTCAGATAACGAACCTTGTTTCGATAACGTTTATCATCGATCAGATTATACTCCTGAGCCAGGTCGTTCTTCAGATTATAGAGCTCGGTCGCCCGATTGTCTTTGTCCACCACCAGGACCCAGTCCCCTTCCCTGATCGCGCCGTCGTAGGCGAAGCCGGCCTGATAAATGGCAAACTCACGCAGTGGGTCGCTCTCATCCTGCTCTCCGGTCAACACGGGCAGCAGGGAGATACTGTCCATCGCCTGGTCTTTCTGCATTGGTACGCCCGTCATCTCATACATGGTCGCCACCCAATCCAGGCCCATTATCAACTGGTCCGAGACGCTACCCGGACGAATGACGGAATTCGCCGGCGTTCCATCCCCCCACTTGGCAATGAATGGCACTCGGTGTCCCCCCTCGTATATAGAGGCTTTGTAATCACGAAGCGGGCCATTATTGTCATGAGACGGGTCGCCATAGTGGGTAATCCGGGGCCATAACGCGCCATTATCACTGGTGAAGAAAATCAGCGTGTTGTCAGCGACGCCCTGCGCTTCCAGAGTTTCAAGAATTTTACCGACCTGCAGATCCAACTCATAGAGCACGTCGGAGGTCATCGCGCCGGTTTTTCCATAGACCTGCTCATCAATGGAACTGGGGTCGCCATCGAAATCAAAAGGCGGCGTGTGCGGAACATGGATCGCCTGGGAGGAGAAATAGACCATGAAGGGCTGATCACTTCCCGTACGGCGATTGTTCTCAACGTGAGACGTAATAAAGTCCGCCGTAGCATTGGTCAATTGAATGCCAACCTGGCTGGAATCGTAGTCCACGTCGCCACGTGCCGGTACATGCGCGGCTTCCACGATCTCGGACAAGCCGTTATCGCTGATCCGGTAAAATCCGTCCCGGTACAAACGGGTACTGGAGTTGTCAGCCGGATTGCTCGGGTCAATGGGTTTGAACTTGCCGTTTTCGAAAAAGGCGTAAGGCTCGTGCTGAATACCACTGGGCAGACCCAGCCAGTAATCAAAACCGTGTTCATTCAGACCGTCATCAAAGCCGCGACTGAAATCCTTGGTGTTCAGCTTGTCCTTTTCCCGAATGGGTTCGCCATCTTCATTGTAGACGGTTCCCCCCAGGTGCATTTTACCGAAGAAGGCAGTTTTGTAACCGGCTTCCCGCATTACTTCGGCAACAGTGATATGACGACCCGCGTCGGTGCGATCACCGTTTGCGCTGAAACCCGAGCTGTTGTTCACGTCCCAGCTACCGCCGGGCCGCCCGTTACGGTAGGGGTAGCTACCGGTCAGCAAACTGAATCGGCTGGGCGCACAGAGCGCCGCCGGTGAATGGGCATCAGTGAACCGCATTCCCTCTTCGGCAAGGCGATCAATATTAGGGGTCGGGACCTTGCCACCATAAGAGCCAAGATCACCAAAGCCGACATCATCCGCCAGGATGAAAACCACATTGGGCGGCTTTCGCGCTTCCACCGTGGCCTGCCCGGACTGCACACAGGCACTGAGCAGGGTGGTGGACGAAAGCAACGCCGCCAGCGCCACTTTCGCGTGAGTTTTCAGGAGTTGGTTTAACATTTTAATGCTCCAGTGATCGGGGGTTTCCCCTGCTTGTTATTTGTTGGACACCAGTTTAAAGCCCGCTTCCAGCACATCCCGGGAACTGGAACCGACGAACACCGTGAATTGGCCGGGCTCAGCGCCGTAGCTCATGTCCGCGCGGTAAAACGACAGGTCTTCCTCGCTGAGGGTGAACTCCACAGTTTTGCGCTCGCCCTGCTCCAGAGAAATTTTCCGGAATCCTTTCAGCTCTTTCACCGGTCTGGTGACACTACCGGTCACGTCCCGGACATAGAGCTGAACAACTTCCTCACCACTCCTGTCTCCGGTGTTGGTCACATCCACGGAGACGGTCAGCGTGTCTCCCATTGTCACTGTATCGGCGCCGAGAGTCAGGTTGGTGTATTCAAACGTCGTATAGCTCAATCCATAGCCGAACGGATACAGGGGTTCGTTCGGCGTACTCAGGTACCGAGACCGGTATTTCTGTTCGGCACCTTCCGGCTCATAGGGGCGTCCGGTATTTTTCATGTTGTAATAAATAGGAACCTGTCCCACAGTGCGCGGAAAGGTTGAGGTCAACTTGCCGGACGGGTTGTAGTCACCAAACAGCACGTCGGCCACCGCTACCCCCGCCATGGTGCCGGGGTACCAGGCCTCCAGAATGGCATCGAGATTGCGGTCCTCCCAGGTCAACGTCATGGGGCGACCGCTCATCAACACCAGAATCATCGGTTTGTTCAGCTTTTTCAGCTCTTTCATCAGTGCAAGCTGATTACCTGGCATATCCAGGGAGGTCCGACTCGCAGCCTCGCCGGTCATATTCCACTTCTCCCCCATGGCCAGAACGATAACGTCGGACTGTTGCGCTTTTTCAATGGCTTCCTTGAAACCACTGGCGCTTCCCTTGCTGTCGAACTCGTAGCTGGCGCCCTTGGCGTAATTGATTTCCACGCTGTCCCCAACTTTTTCGCGGATACCTTCCAACAACGTGACGGGTCGCTCATACCGGTCGCCGGCAGCAGACCAGGATCCGATCATGTCCTCTTTGCTGTCCGCCAGGGGCCCGATCAGCGCGATGGACAGATCATTTTTGCGAAGCGGGAGAGTGTCGTTCTGGTTTTTCAAAAGCACCATCGACTTTTTGGCCATCTCGGTCGCGGCCCTCAGATGTTCATCTTTATAGACAAATTCCTGCTGGCGCGCTTTGTTCGAATAACGGTACGGATCCTCGAACAGACCAAGGCGGTACTTCATCTCCAGAATTCGTCGAACCGCGTCGTCCACTCGATCTTCAGCAACCCTCCCTTCCTCGACGAGACCACTCATGTGTTCGTAGAAGGTGGCTCCCTGCATATCCATATCGACTCCGGCATTGATAGCCAGCTCTGCCGCATGATTTTCGTCGCGGGCGTAACCGTGGGGCACCAGTTCGTTGATGGAGGTATAGTCGGTGACAACAAAACCATCAAAGCCCCACTGATCTTTCAGAAGGTCATTGAGCAGGTAATTGCTGGCACTCGCCGGCACACCGTTCAGATCGTTGAACGCTGTCATAAAGGTGGCGACGCCTTCTTCCACCGCTGCTTCGAAGGGTGGCAGGTAAGTACTGAACAACTCACGCTCGGACATATCGGTAGTGTGGTAATCCCTACCAGCCTGGGCCGCACCGTAAGCCGCATAGTGTTTGGCACAGGCCAGGACGGTATCCGTATCGCTCAGGTCATCGCCCTGAAAGCCACGAATCCGGGCTTTGGCGATTTCCGTAGCCAGAAAAACGTCCTCACCCGCGCCTTCGGAGATTCGTCCCCATCTTGGGTCACGTGCGATGTCCACCATTGGAGCGAAGGTCCAATGAACACCCTCGGCAGACGCTTCGATAGCCGCGATACGTGCAGCCTGTTCTATGGCACCCAGATCCCAGGAAGCAGACTCACCGATGGAGACCGGAAAAATGGTTCGATGTCCATGGATGACGTCATAACCAAACAGTAGAGGAATACCCAGGCGGGTTTCCTCCACCGCAATTTTCTGCAGCCCACGCGTATAGTCCGCGGTAAAAGCATTGAAAATCGCACCAACCCGACCGGCACGAATATCCTTTTTGTAGTCCTCCTTCATGGTCGGGCCGGTTCTGTCCCAGTTGCTGGTCAATAGGTTAAGCTGCCCTACTTTCTCTTCCAGCGTCATTTTCTCCATCAGGTCGTCAATGAAAGCGTTCATTTCCGCATCCTGGCGGATAGGTGACTTCTCTTGTTCCGACTCGATGTTGTCGGGGGTCGTTGCCGCTTCGCTAGCCACGTCGCCCGAGCAGCCGGCCAGTATCCCCAGGGCTCCTCCAATCAGAAGAGAAGCCAGTAATGTTTTGGCAGTATTCATGTCTCATTCCAAACGTTTGTGAGTTCAAGCCTATGCACTAAGGTTCACAGCAGTTATTCAGTAAGAGAAGCCCAGTCGCTTCAGACCTTTCTGGACGTCTTCGTCGCGCATAAAGTATTCCCACAAAAGGCCCGTGCGATAGTTCTCCAACATGGCCACAATCGGCCCCTGGTCGATGGCCAGGTAAGTTTTTCTGACTTGCTCCTTGGGGTCATCACTAACGGAGAGATTGATTCCATCGTAGAAGCCCATGCTCCCAAACAGCTCTTTACCGTGGTTGTAGTAAAGGTTTTTCAGCACCTCCATGGACTCTTCCGGCGTGTAGGGCAGGGAGGATAGTGCGGCGGTAACCGTGATGGTCCCTTCATCCCGGCGGAATCCGGGCGCATGCGCGGCATAGCCGGCTGGCACCCGGTCACCCGCAGTGAGGCCCCAAAAATCCTCACCATAGCCCTCCCAACCATGTGGGTTATCAATGCAGTACGCCCGGTTGATCAGGGTATGGCGCTTGTTTTGTTCCCAGTAATTGGCGTAGCTGTCGCGCAGATTGCGAGGGTCCAGCCCCAGGAAAGAATAATGCGCAAAGAATAGGGGTCCGCCCATGTGTTTTTTGTTGCCCAGCGGTAGCGCCATGCCGTAATAATCATTGTAGTTACCAAAGGTAGGGCTGTCCCAGGATGCCCAGCCTTCGTGATAAACCGCTGGATCTATGGCGTGGGTTGGTGATGAGGCTGCCAGCACGTAGACGATCAGCGCCTCGTTGTAACCATGAATGGGGTGATCCATCTTCCACCCGTGTTCCTTGGACCAGTGCCAATAGAGAACATTTTCCCCCTGGGTGTACCAGTCCCATTCCATCGCTTGCCACAGGCCGGTAATGCGCTCCCGCAAGGCGGCTTCCTCGGTGCTCTCGGCGTTGAAGTACTGGCGGGCGGCCAGCAGGCCCTGCGCCATAAAGGCGGATTCGACGATATCACCACCGTCATCGTATTTGCTGAAGTGGAAAACCTCTTCGGTGGATGCGTCATACCAGTGCGCCCACATGCCATGGAAGGTTTCAAGCGCTTCAAGAGAGCTGACGAGCGTTTCCATTCGCTTTACCGCCTGGTCACGGGTAATCCAGCCGCGCTCGGCGCCCACGATGACGGACATAATGCCGAAACCGGTGCCACCAGAAGTGATGATGTCGCCGTCTTTCGGGTTGGGAATCCGTTCATAAGCCCAGCCCGTCTCCTGGTGCGCATTGTCCCAGAAATACCGGAATGTATACTTCTGGACCATATCGATGAGCTCTTCGTCTGAAAAATCACGGGTTTCAGCCGTCGTTTCCCCAACTTCAAACAGTCCGTTTTCCCGCTGCTCGAAAAGCTTGTAATCCACGGTCAGGTTACGCCCCTGATCACCCACATAATCCAGATAGCCGTCGCTGGACGTTACCACTCGCTCGACCCAGTCACCGCCGTCGATGGACGCCTTGACCACGTAGGTCTTATCCGGGCTGTAGACGCTATCCCAGTTAAGTTCAACATGACGATCATAACCATCCGCCGAAATGACGGAGGTTGCCGAGGTGCAGGCACTCAGCATCACCATCAGTCCGGCGACAGCCACCTTGCCCCATTGATTGTTCATTGTGATTACCTCTGAAGTTCTGTAAATAGGCGCTATTACCGCGCTGAAGACATGCCCCGGCCATTACGTCCGGGGCATGTCGACCCGGTGTTGTTACCAGCTCCATCCCACTGAGAATTTCGCTGTACGGGACGGACCGGCCAGATCACGACGCGGATCGCCAAAGTTCGGATTGGCTTCGGTGGGACTACCCGGATAGAGATCGAAGTTGCGCCAGTTGTGGGTATCGAACAGATTCAGCACATCGAAGCGGATACGGAACTCGGAGCCGTCCATCAGGTAATCTGTTGGAATATGCTTGCTCAGCGCCAGGTCGAACTGTTTGAATCCACCTTCATCTGGGTCCACTCGATCAAAGAAGCATTGATCATTACCATTCAGGCAGTTCACAAACTGATGCGAGGCCGGAGACGCCCAGGTCAGCTTGCCGGACATCAGAATATCCCAGGGCAGATCCAGGGTTCCGGTGGCGACTACGCGGTGATCGGAGACACCGACAGAATCACGCCAGCCATAGTCGGAAACTTTCGGGTAATCCAGAGTGTAGTGTCCGCTGTAAAGCCAGTTTTCCTTCGCATCACTGAAGGTGTAAGCGACATTGACCCCCCAGTTATCCAGGTGCGGACGCTCGATTTTTACGTAAACCGAATCGGTCTTGGTTTCCATATCGTTGCTGGACAGGATGACATTACCGTACCCCTCCGGAGAGAAGCCCCACGGAGCCCCCCAGGTGGATCCTGATGCGAAGAACTCGCCATTTTCACGACGGTTGCCCAACAGCCAGTTGAACCCGTCTTTGCCTTCAACTCGTGACAACGTCACTTCGGTGTTCCAGTCGCCCCAAGTGCTTCGAACCCCCAGGCTGAACTGATCGGAATAGGGCATTTTCATATCGTTGTTCAGAAGGTTGATTTCCTGACCAGCCCCCGAAACGCTGGTGCGCAGTTCATCAAGTCCGCCCGGTGTCAGGTATTTCGGATCCCAATCTACGCAATTGTCACCGGAGCAGGGGTGATCCGGGTCACCTTCGAAGTTGATGGTAGTACTTACGAAGGTACCTTTCGTCTGCTCAATCTGTAGGTAATCGAACTGATTTCTGTCGTAGGATCGGCCATAGCCACCAAACAGGACATGCTGTGCATCGGCATCCAGGTCATAGGAAAAGCCGAGACGCGGTGCCCAGGCACCGGTGAAGTAATCACGCTCCGAGCCGGTACTGATCCAGTTCTCGATGTCATAGTCCGTATTCTGAATGTTATCCCAGTTACGCAGAGCGTCGGCTACTTCCGGCGGGGTCACGAAGTTCTTGTAGGAAGGGGTTTCCTCGTAATCCCAGCGAACACCCAGATTCAACACCAGACGATCTGTGACATACCAGTCGTCCTGAATGTACAGGCCAAGCTGCATATTGTCGGATTCAATTGCTCCTTTATTATCTTTCCCCTCAACACCAACACCCCATTCAACTTTGTAGGGCTGAACCAGATCAAAGCTGCCTTCGCCGTTAAACTCGACGTTATAGAAGAACTGCGGGTTATAGGGAATCTGCTGCTGTGATCTTAGCGTTACGTCCTTGTATTTGATACCGGTTTTTATGACATGTTCGCCATACCAGTCAATTTCGGTGAACGTGATGTCGTCCTGCAGCGACCACCCCTCCTGCCCTTTGTTTTGATAATTGGGGCTGGAGCCGAACGCCAGCACACGCCCCCCGGAGCCATTTTCCAGAATGGTGCCGTAACCCGAGGTCAGCGGACGTGGATTCCAGAAGGAATCTTCGTAGGTGAAACGCAACTCGTTTTCCCAACCATCACCCGAATAGGTGTGTTTGATGTTCACACGAGTATCTTCCTGATCACGGCTGGAGCCGTGGGAGACCGTATTGGCGCCACCAAAACCGCCCACTTCGTCTTCCTGGCGGAACTTGATGGACGCTTCCAATGATTGATCTTCATTAATCGACCAATCCAATTTACCAAAAAACAGATCTTCATTGAAAAGCGAGACTTTGCGACCGGTCATGGCTTCGTACTCAGCAGGCAGGTCCGCCGCTATGTTGCCCGCCATCACGTCCCGAGGGTCTTCATTACTTTTTTTCTCATAAGCGAGGAAGTAATGGAGCTTGTCTTTGATGATTGGACCGGAGAGCGTCAGACCATACTGTTCCTGGGAGGAAGCCGCCTTTTCACCGGCATCTTGCTCCAGGGGGGTAGAGGAGCGTAGATCTTCGTTGGTGAAATCGTAAAATACATCACCCTTGAATTCATTGGTGCCCGAGCGGGTGACAGCAGTAATTGCGGTACTACCGACGTGCTCAAACTCGGCCTTGTAGTTTTGGGTAATAACCTTGTATTCCCCCACGGCTGATTGCGGGAAGGGGTTGCCGCGGCTGGAGTCCTGACCGGTCACGCCACCTTTCAGCACGTAGTCTTTCTGACTGACGCCATCCAGGAACACGTTGACGCCGCGCTGGTGTTGCGCGCCACCACGGATGCTGGAGCTGCCATCCGCACCTTGCTGGAACTGCACGCCGGGAGCCAACTCGGCAAAGGAAAGGAAGTTTCGATTCACCTGCGGCAGACGTGCCATCAGCTCCGGTGTAATACTGGTACCTACGCTGCCACCCTCAAACCCCTGAACACGCTGGGCGGTCACAATGACCTCTTCGAGAGAGTCGGCAGCCTGCTGTCGGGTCACGCCAAAATCAAGCGAAGCACTTTGACCTACCCTCAATGTAATTTCTTCGCCTTGCCCGGGCGCCTGGCCTTCCAAGCGTACCCGGTATTCTCCCGGCTTTAGCCCGACGAATGTATAACTGCCATCCTGGTTAGTAAACGCCGTGTAGGTGTATCCCCTATCAACGTCGGTAGCAATGACTTTCAGTCCGGCTCGAACCGTTTCGCCACTGGCGATCTTACCTCGCAAACTGGCGCTGTCGATCTGGGCCAGGGCGGGAAGGGCAGACATTCCCACCGAGGCAACCGCCAGAGACAAAGCGCTCCGCTTCAACCACTTTGAGTATTTATTCATGTTGGCTCTCCTGATTTGTTGAGACGTTCAGTTTCGTCGTTTAGATTTATTGTTCATGCATGGCAAAAACCCATGCACTTATCTACAGCGCAGAAATCGTTTTCGTATCAGCGCTTTTGCGCCAAAAAGAAATCGATTTCATCTCACTCCCTAAGAATGAGTGTCGCAACACTCATGTTCGTGTAACGCAAACTTCCAGAAACCCTGACAGCAACCGCCATACCGCCCCGCCGCTGCTCCGCTGGGGGCGACCGCTAGTCCAGCAACCGCTCCCCGGCCTGCCAGTGACCTCGACGCATGGGGACTCTCATGGCGTCATCCTCCTCCAGGCGATCAAACAGGCGTGCGCTCATAGAGCGGACCACATCGCTGTACGCAGGCACATCTATCAGATTATGCTGTTCCTTCGGATCGGATTTCAGGTCATAAAGCTCAGCGGTATCCCAAACCCCATGATAGTAGATGTACTTGAAGCGATCGTTGCGTATCGCGAATGTTGTGGGCGTGTGGGGGAATGCATGTTCCCAGTAGTACTCGTAAAGGAACTCTCGATCCTCGGCTTCATCATTCCCCCGAAGCAACGAGAGCACCGATCTTCCGTCCATCGGGATACTGGTACCGGCGCCAGCAAGTTCCAGAATGGTTGGCGCAATATCAATATTCCTGACCTGGCTTTGCAACACTGATCCGGGTGATATATCGCCTGGAGCCCACGCCAGCATCGGCACCCGAATCGATTCCTCATAGGCGTTTCGCTTGTCAATCAAGCCATGCTCCCCCAACAGGAAGCCATTGTCACCCATGTAAATAACCAGAGTATCTTCCTCCAGGTCATTGGTTTTCAGGAAGTTCATTACTTGATCAACGCTTTCATCCACTGCCATCAGTGTTTCAACGTAACGGCGATAGAACTGATCAAAGTCCATCGCGCCATGATAGGCAAAGTCCACACCGTGCCAGCTATTTCGCTGCTGCTTCACCCAATCAGGCTTCCCGTCATAATTGCTTTCGGTTTTGGCCATTGATTCAGGGTACGGAATGTCCACATCACCATAGCCCCCCTCATGCCGGCTCGCCGGCTTGAACTCAGCATGCACGGCCTTATGAGACAGGTAGACGAAAAAGGGAGCTTCCTTATCTTTCTGTTGCCGCATCCAATCTAACGCATGGTTGGTCAACAGGTCGGTAATATAACCATCCTGCTGAACATGTTCGCCATTAATATTGAGGTGGGGGTCTTGATACACGCCCTGCCCTTCGAAGCTGACCCAATGGTCAAACCCGGGCTGCGGCTCGTCGTTTTCTTCCCCCATATGCCATTTGCCAATAAAAGCGGTGCTGTATCCCGCTCGCCGAAGGTCTTCGGCGAAAAATTGGGTGCCTTCCGGAATCGGACTGGTGTTATCGACGATGCCATGGTTGTGGGCGTACCGGCCCGTCAGGATGGATGCCCGGCTGGGGGAGCACAAGGACGTTGTGACGAAGGCATTACGCACGTGCATTCCTTCCGACGCCATGCGATCGAGCGCTGGAGTGGACAGAAAATCCGGAGCCTCATCCATAAAGCCCATGAAATCATAGCGGTGATCGTCACTCAAAATGAACACAACGTTCCTTTGCGCCTCCACTGGGGGCGACACCGCCACGAAAAACAGGAGGAACAACGCGAGGGGACCGAAATTGCCGTACCAATGGGTATTATTATTCAATTTGCAAAACCTCTTTGGGTCATTACGTATGTCATTACGTATTAAGGGTGCAGACATGGCACCTGATCGATTGGGGTCCGAGCAAGCCATCCGAACCAAAATGAAATCGATGTCATTATGTTACCAATTGATTTCCGGGCCGTCAATCTTGCCCCGGGGATTTTTATATCCCTGGTTTCCCTATAAATTTCAATGGGTTATCGCCAAAAAAGGCGTACTGCCCCAGTTTTTGCTGATAATTACATCAAAATACCGACTGGAATTGTCATCCAAAGGCTTTTCTGGGATCATAATGCGCTAACCGGGACATGAAATCGATATCATCGGTCACGGCAGTCATTCCGATGCATACCCAGAGGCATTCTATGTCGAGGAGAAATGCGGTGTCGAACATCAAGATCAAAGATATTGCAAAAGCGGCTGGAGTTTGCGAGGCCACAGTATCCAGAACGTTACGGAACCCGGATATCGTCTCCGAAAAAACCCGCAAGAAAGTTCTGGCCGTTGTAGAACAGATGGATTACACCCCGAACAGCCTCGGCGCCAGTCTTCGGCAAGGAAGCTCCCGCAACATACTCGTAATGTTGCCGGACATCACCAACCCGTACTTCTCTCCTATCGTGAGAGCCATTGAACAAGAGGCCATTGCCAAGCGCTACTCTGTACTTCTCGGCGACACACTGGACGACCCCAAGCTGGAACATGCCTTCGCCAACATGGTTCGCAGCCGGCAGGCGGATGGCGTCATCATCAACTCTCAGAGAATTCCGTTTGATTATCTTCGGCGCCCCGAAAAGGCCTCTCGGCTGCCCCCGATTGTCAGCGCCTCCGAAATTGTGGATGAAGAAGAAATTCCACGCGTGGTTGTCGATAACGTAGAGGTTGGACGTACCGCCACCCGCCATCTATTGGAGTTGGGCCACAGGCGGATCGGACTGATCGCTGGCCCGGCGGATTTGAGAACCACAAAGGATCGAATGCTCGGTTTTCACGAAGAGATGCAGAAAGCCGGCCTGAAGGTTGATCCACAAGCCATTTTTTACGGCGACTACTCAACGGAGTCCGGCATCGAAGGGGTTCAAAAACTGATGCTGCGTCCTGATCGACCGACAGCCCTTTTTTGCCTCGGTGACCTTGTGGCATTGGGCGCTCTGCACATTCTGAGAGAGCTTGGCTTCCGGGTACCTGATGACATTTCGGTCATAGGCGTTGACGGCATTTCCATGGGCCGCTATTCAGCGCCGCCCTTAACCACGGTGGCCCAACCGATGGAACAGATTGGCAAAACCTGCATGGCGACGATGATAGATTTGATTGAGGGAAGGGCTCCTGCAAATAAACTGATTCTGCTCCCCCATGAGCTGATCATTCGGAAAACGACCGGCCCCGCACCAGCTTAGGCAGTATCAGTATGCCTGGGCGCAGACCGATTCAACCCCACTACACTGAACCAAGCGACTGCCATCCCCAACAGTGAGGCGGCAGCTGCCAGGGAATAGGTGCCTTTCGGACTCCAGTCCCACAACACGCCACTCGACCAGGCTCCCAGCGCCGCTCCACCGCCGATACAAAAGGAACAGTATAAGGCTTGCCCCTGACCCTGATAGCGGTCGCCGAAATGCTTTCGGATCAGCTGTACCACGGCAACATGGGCGGCAGTGAAGGTGAAAGAGTGCATTAGCTGTGATACCCCAACCCACCAAATTGAATCCGATAGAAATCCCACCATCAACCACCGTACCGTGGCGATAGCCAGGCTTGCGATCAGCAAGGTTCTCAAACTGAACCATTCCGAAAGCCAGTGCATCGCCATAAACATGCATACCTCGGACGCGACCGCCAAAGACCAAAGCAAACCGATCGAGCTTCGTTGATACCCCAAACCATCCAGGTAAACACTGAAAAAAGTGTAGTACGGCCCATGGCTGAGTTGTAGCAGAAAGACAGCCAAAAATAGCCCCCAGACAGTACTTCTACGCAGGATTTTCCAGATGTTCCCATCAGACAGGTGTGTTTTCAGCACGGTATTCGACGGGGCCGGTGCGATCAGCACGCTCCCCCAGGTCATCATAAGAAACAAAGCGACTACCCATGGCACCCATTTCACTTCGACGATATCAAGCAACGCACCAAGCACACTGACCGAGACGACAAAGCCAATTGAGCCCCACATACGAATATATCCGTAGAGGTTGGAGCGGTCACTCAAGTGCGTCAGCGTTATAACCTCGAACTGAGAGTTGAGCCCTTGCCAACAGAAACTACACAAAGCGATGATGATAAGAACAGGTACGAAGTCGCTGAAGGCAAACACCCCCAGAAAGACAAAGAAAGCCGCAAAATTCCCCCAACGGATGATGCGCATCCTCTGCCCTGTTCTGTCAGACAGCCCTCCCCACACATTTGGAGCCAGGATATTGGTCGCCATCAATACCGCGCCCACGGTACCTATCTGGCTCGCGGTGAATTCCAGGTCCTTCAGATATAGCCCCCAGTAGGGAAGTATTGCGCCTAAAACAGCACAGTTAAAGAAGTAAAAGCTCGATAGCCGCCAATATGGTACGGATTTAATGGGATGAAACATTCAATTTGTCGACTCGTTTGTTATTAGAAAAGAAGAGACTGGAACTCGTTAGCGTCATCCCGACACGCCTGGATCGCTGATCGATAATAACGTACCCGACAATTGATTGCATCTCGCCTGGAAGACATATAGGACGGGGGCCTGTATCGAGCAAGATTCGCATGCAAGCACCATGATTCCATAGACTTGCACCGAGCAATAGAAAAGGTACGGATCAGAGAGTCGGTGCGATTGACGTATTGCCTCGCTTGCCGGTTCGGCATAGTCTGTCCGTTGCCATCCGTAACCCAAGAGTCTGCCATGTCTGAGCGTGCCTCCGAAACCTCCGCCGATCCCATCACGATAGTAGGCGGTGGCCCCAAGAAGGTGCTGTATACGCTGCGCACCCTGAGCCGGATCGGGCTGCTCAACTCCACCAAGGCACTCAAATCCCGCAACACCTGCAAGGCCTGCGGCCTGGGCATGGGTGGGCAGCGCGGGGGCATGACCAATGAGCTGGACGAGTTCCCCTCGGTGTGCAACAAGAGCATTCAGGCCCAGTCCACGGATATTCAGCCACCGATTCCCGACGAATTGTTCGAGCACACGCTGGATGATTTCAAGGAGCTGTCGGCCCATGAGCTGGAACATCTGGGGCGGTTGAATACGCCACTGTACAAGCCCGCCGGCAGCAACCGATACCAGCCCATCGGCTGGGATCAGGCCCTGGCGCTGGCCGCCGAGCGGTTCGCGGCCACCAAGCCCGCACGCAGCTTTTTCTACTCCTCCGGCCGCTCCTCCAACGAAGCGGGCTTTGTGTTGCAGCTGTTGGCCCGGCTGTACGGCACCAACAACGTCAACAACTGCTCCTATTACTGCCACCAGGCCACCGGCGTGGGCCTGGGCAATGTGATTGGTACCGGCACTGCCACCATCAGCCTGGAAGACCTGGGTGGGGCGGACCTGATTTTTGTGATTGGTGCCAACCCGGCCTCCAATCACCCACGCTTTGTGCACCAGTTACAACACTGCCGCGAGCGCGGCGGCCAGGTGATTGTGATCAATCCGGCCAAAGAGCCGGGATTGGTACGCTTTGCCGTGCCCAAAAGCGCCCGGTCCATGTTAAGTGGCGGCACCTGGATTGCCTCGCGCTATGTGCAGCCGAACATTGGCTCGGACCTGGCGCTATTGAAAGCCGTGGGCAAAGCCCTGCTCGAACAGCACGCGCTGGATACCACTTTTATTGAAGCCCACACCGAGGGCTTCGAAGCCTATCGTGCCGATCTGGAACAAACGGACTGGGCGTCACTGACGTCCGCCTGTGGCCTCAGTCAAACCGAGATCGAAGCCCTGGCCGCCGACTACGCCCAGGCCGAGCACGCGGTGTTTGCCTGGGGCATGGGTATCACCCATCACCGCAACGGCGTGGACAATGTCGAGGCCATCGCCAATCTGGCACTGCTGCGCGGCATGCTGGGCAAACCGTCGGCGGGACTGCTGCCCTTGCGGGGCCACAGCAATGTCCAGGGTATCGGCACCATCGGCGTAAAGCCGGTGCTGTCCGAGGATGTGCTGGCGGCGCTGGAATCGCATTTCGACCTTGAACTGCCCCGCACTCAGGGGCTGGACACCCTCGCCTGCCTGCGCGCGGCCGATGCCGGGGACATGGACGCGGCCCTGCTGATGGGCGGCAACCTCTATGCGGCCACGCCGGATGCCAACTTCGCTCGACGGGCGTTGGACCGGGTGGGTTTCAAGCTGTATCTGACCACCACCCTGAACCAGGGACACGTACATGGCGTGGAGCACAGCGAAGCACTGATTCTGCCAGTGACCGCCCGGGACGAAGAACCCCAGAGCACCACCCAGGAATCCATGTTCAACTATGTGCGCCTAAGCGATGGCGGCATTCGCCGGCTGGCCAATGTCCGCTCGGAAGTGGCCATCCTGGCGGAACTGGGTAAGCGCTTACTGCCCGCCGGGCCTTTTGATTTCGGGGCGCTTAGGGAGCACGACCGGGTGCGCTCAGCCATAGCGGCGACGGTGCCCGGCATGGAGGCGCTGGCCGACATCGGCACCAGCCATCGGGAATTCACCATTGGCGGTCGCCTGCTGACATCGCCGACCTTCAACACCCCCAACGGCAAGGCCCGTTTTCAGGTGCACTCTCTGCCGGTCGCACGCCGGCCGGATTACCCCTTTATCCTGGCCAGTATCCGCAGCGAGGGGCAGTTCAACTCCATCATCTACGAAGAGTCGGACAGCTACCGGGGCACCGAGCACCGCTGGTGTGTGCTGGTCGGACCGGAAGACCGGGAACACCTGAACCTGAAAGCCGGCGACAAAGCCACTTTGCGTTCGGCTCACGGGGTGATGGAAAACCTGACGGTCTGCCCGTTCAACCTGCCCGCCGGCTCCCTGCTCGCTTACTACCCGGAGGCGAACATTCTGATCGGCACCGAGCAGGATCCTCGCAGCCAGACCCCGGCGTTCAAGTCGGTACCGGTGCGACTGGTACCGGCCGGATAGCCCTTCATCAACGGGTTGACCTGCATCAAATTTCAGTTCAAAACCCACCCATCCACCTGACCCCAAGCTCTGGAAAGGCTAATCACTGATGGAGAATCATCGGTCGGTTGGCTATCATCTGGCACAATTTCCCACGCAATGATTATGGACTTTCCCATGCGCACCCACCTGGCCTACGGGCTTAACGCCTTGATGAGGGCTATTGGCTTCAAATCCATCAACGCCCAATTTGGCCTGTCGTTTCTGGTCATCATCACTCTGGCGTTGGTGGCGGCCATTCTCCAGTACCTCGCCGAAGGCTTCGGCCCGGTGACGGTGCTCATTCTATTGATCATCGCAGTGGCACTGGTGACCCATCAGTTGGGACTGATCTGGCTGATCCAGCAGATCACCCTGCTGCGCCATCACCTGAACAGAATGAGCACTGGTGACTTTACGGCCCCCATCTGCGAAGCCGCCAGTGACAACGAGGTCGGTCAGATGTTCGCGGCCTACAACACCGTGATTCAGCAGGTGGGCGACCTGACCCGGGGGATTCAGCAGCTCTCGGGGACCATTGTCACCCAGATGGAAACCCTCGAGCAGGCCGCCGCGCACACCGAACAAAGCAGCCAGAGCCAGAGCCGAGAGTTGGACCAGGCCGCCTCGGCGATGAACGAGATGTCCGCCAGTGTCGGGGAAGTGGCCAGCCATGCCAGCGACGCCGCCGCCCAGGCCGATGACGCCAACCGGGAAGTCGGACGCACCCACGGGGTGGTACGCGAAACGCACCGCACCTTCGACGAACTCAATACGACGATGAGCGATACGGTCGGCATCATGCAGGAGTTGGACCGCAACAGTCAGGAAATAGGCAAGGTACTGACTGTCATTACCGGCATTGCCGAACAGACCAACCTGTTGGCGCTGAACGCCGCTATTGAAGCCGCCCGGGCCGGCGAACAGGGCCGCGGCTTTGCCGTGGTCGCCGACGAGGTGCGCACGCTTGCCCGACGCACCCAGGAGTCGACGGCTGATATCCAGGAGATCATTGAACGTCTGCAGGCTCAGTCCGCTCGAGCGGTGACCTCCATGGCCTCCAGCACAGAGAAGGCCCACGCCAGCTCTGAGCGAATCAGCGAGGCGAACCGGGCCCTGGAAAATGTGGTTGCGGCCATTGACCAGATTCAGGAAATGAGCACGCTCATCGCCACCGCCGCCCAGGAGCAGTCCCAAGTGGCGCAGGAAATCGATCAGAACATCACCAACATCTCCCGGGTCGCGGACGAGAGTACCCGCACCAGCGGCGAGCTGCGTAACTCCGCCCGGCACCTGCAGAAAGACACCCAGAGCCTGGGACAGCAGTTGGCGGCGCTTAAAGTCTAGTGGCCGAGGCGCCCGTCGTTTCTCGATGGGCGCCAAGCTGGCATAATGACCGCCAACGAGCACAACCCATATGGTACCCCTTATGCCTTCCCTACAGGATCAACTGCTGAAAGCCGGTTTGGTGGACGACAAGAAAGCCAAGCAGGTAAAAAAAGAGCAGCGCAAACAGAAAAAACAGGCCCGCCATACCGGTGAGGACCCCCACGCGGAAATCCGCCAGTCGGCTCAGGCGGCCCGTGAAGAAAAGGCCGAGCGGGACCGGGCCCTGAATCGCGAGCGGCAGGCCGCCGCCGAGAAAAAAGCCATTGAGGCGCAGATCCGCCAGTTGATCCAGACCCACAAGCAGGCCAAGCGCGGCAGCGGCGAAGGGGAAGTGGAGTACAACTTTACCGACGGCACCAAGATCAAAAAGCTGCTGGTCAGCCCTCGGGTGCAACAGCAGATCATCCGCGGCCAACTCATTGTGGTCCGCGCCGGGGAGAACTACGAACTGATTCCGAAAGTGGTATCGGACAAGATCGCCGAGCGCGACCCGAACTATATTGTGGTCGCCAACCAGAAAACCCAGGAAGCGGTCGACGAGGACGATCCCTACAAGGATTACGTCATCCCCGACGACCTGATGTGGTAACGGCGGATCAGCGTTCGCTATAACACGAACCAGCCCACCGCGACGGCACACACCAAGACCACAACACCAGCCAGCACATAGGGCATGGCGCCCGAATCATTGGCCCGTACCTGGGGCTGGGGCGCGTGGCTGGGAATGGGACGGTCGGCCTGAGCGCGCAATTCGCGGAAGGTGGTCAGCAGATCTTCAATGGTTTTCTGGTCAAACTGGTAGGGGTCAAACCGGTCATAGCCGGCCCGCGCCAGCAGCCCTTTGACCGTGGCATTGGTGGGAATGTATTTCATGGACCAGTCGGTGAACTGCCGCTGGGTAATATTGCGCTGCAGCACAATTTTGAAGTCCTTGTGGCGGTCATCCCCTTTCAGCTTGTTGAGCATCTTATCCACCACATCGCGCTCGCCCTCCAGACACTGGAAGAAGCAACCTTCCCCGTAATAGAGCACGCCGCCGAGGCCCAGGCGGGGGTTATTGGTGCGTGACTGTTGCAGGATGCGCGCGACATGCGGCTCCACGCCACCCGAGGCGGGCATGGCTTTGAAAGTGGCCCGGCTGATATATACCACCTGGACAAGATCGGTCATGGGGGAACACTCCATTTGTGCGTTATTGAGAGTCTTTTTATATACGCACGGGAGTCCGGCCTGGATGGCCGGTCAACCCTAAAAGGCGGAAATAAGTGCCATCCCTGGCGCTTCATCCATCAGGACGGGTGCTTCTGCTGTTTGCGATCGTACTCATCCGCCACCCGTTCCAGCTCGCGCTTCACATCATTGGGTGAGCCGGTATGGCGGGCGAGCAGACTGTAGGCCGTGGGCACGATAAACAGAGTGAACAGGGTGGCCGCCAGGACTCCGGAGATCACCACCACCCCGATCACCGCCCGGGTTTCCGAGCCGGCCCCGGAAGACATTACCAGGGGCACCGCACCCACTGCCGTGGTGATGCCGGTCATCAGAATGGGCCGCAGGCGGGCCAGCGAGGCCTGCTCCAACGCCTGGTCGAAGGCGATACCCCGGTCCCGCAGCTGGTTGGCAAACTCCACAATCAGAATGCCGTTTTTGGCCGCCAGCCCCACCAGCATGACCAGGCCGATCTGGGAGTAAAGGTTGAGCGAATTACCGGTAAGGTATAACCCCAACAGCCCCCCGAGCATGGCCAGTGGCACGGTCAGCATGATCACGAAGGGATGGATGTAGCTTTCGAATTGTGCGGCCAACACCAGGAAAGTGATCAGAATACCGATCAGGAAAATGAAGGCCACCGAGCCGCCAGCCAGTTTGTAATCGCGGGACTGCCCCTTGTAATCAATCACGGCGCTCTCCGGAAGGTGCTCGGCCACCAGCCCCTCCATATAGGTCAGTGCGTCTCCCAGGGTGAGTCCGTCGGTCAGGTTGGCCTCTATGGTGATGGCGCGTATCCGGTTATAGCGTCGCAAGGTGGCGGCGTCGGCAAATTCCCGCAGCTCGACCAGGCTGGCCAGCGGCACCAGTTCACCGCTGCGTTCGGAGCGCACGAAGATGTTCTCCAGGCTGTCCAGGGTACGCTGCTCGCTGCGCTCACCTTCAAGCATCACTTCGTATTCTTCACCGTCCTCAATAAAAGTGGTGACCCGACGCGAGCCCATCATGGTCTCCAGGGTGCGGCCGACGTTGGCCACACTGACGCCGAGGTCGGCGGCGCGGTCCTGGTCGACAATCACCTCCACCTGAGGCCGGGTTTCCTTGTAATCCCAGTCGATCGCCGTCAGTCCCGGATTATCCGCTTCGATTTTTTCCAGCAGGATATCCCGCCACTCGGCCAGTTCCTCATAAGAGCCACCGCCGATGACAAACTGCAGCGGTTTCTGGGTGGAGGAACCAAAGCCCTGGCGCATGACCGGAAAGGCCGTCACGCCCGGCAAGTCGGCCAGATCCGCACGCACATCGTCCATGATGTCAAAACCGCTGCGCCGCTCGGACCAGTCGGTCAGGGTCGCAATCACAATGCCACTGTTAAACCGCTCCAGTGCCCCCCAGGCCCGGGGGGCACGGACCAGCAGACGGGCCATCTCCCCCTGGTCGACGTATTTCATCAGGCGTTTTTCGATCTCGTCCATGTACTCCACCATGTAGGAGTAACTCGCCCCTTCCGGACCGTCGACGATGACAAAGAAGGCACCCCGGTCTTCCCGCGGCGCATATTCCTGTGGCAACTGTTGCGATACCCACCAGGTGCCCACCAGCAAGCCGACAAACACCACCGCCACGATACGCGCGTGGCGCAGGCACTGGTGCAGGGCCCTGCCGTAGTAGTGACGCAGACAGACAATGCCCTGATCGAGCCTGGTCACCAACCAGGAGGTGTTTTCTTTTTTCTTGATCAGTTTGGAGGCGAGCATGGCCGACAGCGTCAGCGCGACCAGCGAGGAGAAACCCACCGCCGCCGCCATGGTGAGGGCAAACTCGGAAAACAGCCGCCCCACATCGCCGGTCAGAAAGGCGATGGGCACAAACACCGAGATCAGTACCAGGGTGGTGGTGACCACCGCAAAACCCACTTCCCGCGTGCCGCGATAGGCGGCGAGCAGCGGCGGTTTCCCTTTTTCCTCAATGTGGCGAACGATGTTCTCCAGCACCACAATGGCATCGTCCACCACCAGACCAATGGCCAATACCAGCGCCAGCAACGTCAGCAGATTGATCGAGAAGCCGAGCACGGCCAACACGGTGAAGGTGGCGATCACCGATACCGGTACGGTCACCGCCGGGATCAACATGGCCCGGGCGCTGCCCAGGAACAGATAAATCACCAGAATGACCATGGCAATGGCAAACGCCAGGGTGTAATACACCTCCTTGATCGCCTGACCGACAAACACCGAGCTGTCGAAACTCTGTTCCAGGCGCATACCTTCCGGCAGGGTTTCATTGAGCCGCTCGACTTCCTCGCGCGCGGCCCGCGCCACATCCACCGTGTTGGCGGTGGACTGTTTGACAATGCCGATGCCCACCATCGGGATGCCGTTACCGCGAAAAATATTGCGGTCTTCCTCGGTGCCTTTTTCCACCCGGGCAATATCACTCAGGCGCACCAGGTAACCATCGCTGCCCTCGGCCAGCACCAGTTGGCCGAAGTCCTCGGCTTCCCGATAGAGCCGGGCCATGCGCACCGTGAAGTGCCGCTGATCCGATTCGATACTGCCCGCGGGCAACTCGACGTTCTCTTCGCGCAGGCGATTTTCCACATCGGCGACGGTCAGACCACGGGCCGCCATTTCCTGACGGTCCAGCCAGATGCGCATGGCATAACGCTGCTGCCCACCGATTCGTATCTGCGCCACCCCATCAATGACCGAGAAGCGGTCTCGCAAATAACGCTCGGCGTAATCGGACAGCTCCGGCACCGAACGGCCCTCGCCCGCCAGATTGAACCAGACGATCACATCCTCGTCGGAGCTGACTTTCTGCACCTCGGGCGGATCCGCTTCGGTGGGAAGGTTATTCAGGGCGCGGGAAATCCGGTCGCGGACATCGTTGGCGGCGGCATCAATATCCCGGCCCACATCAAAGCGGATGGTGATATCCGAGCGGCCATTCTCACTGGAGGACTCGATATATTCCATGCCCTCGACACCCGCCACCCGGTCTTCCAGCAGCCGGGTCACTCGGGTCTCGACCACCGCCGCCGCAGCGCCGGGGTAGTTGGTGCGTATGGACACCACCGGCGGATCGATATCCGGGTATTCACGTAACGTCAGTCGATCGTAGGCCAGCAGGCCCAGGGCAATCAGAATCAGGGAGATGACCGAGGCGAACACCGGCCGTTTGATGGAGACATCGGACAACAACATGGTGTGTCTCCTCGGTTATCGGGACTGATTGAGCAGTTCGGGCAAAGGGTCGCTGCCCGCATCCTCCGCGGTGATAACCACCGGCTGATCGGGGCGCACTTTCTGCAGGCCGTGCGTCACCACCTTTTCTCCGGCGGACAGCCCCTCCAGAATTTCCACCCAGCCTACAAACCGTTCGCCAATCTCGACGGTTCGCTGTTCGGCCACCGGCTCGCTGTCCGGGCTGTTGATGACAAACACATAGTGAATCCCCCCCTCGGACATCACCGCCGCCTCCGACACCATGATCGCCTCGCGCTCGCGGGTAAGCAGCTCCACCGTCATCAACAGCCCGGGCTTGAGCAATCCGTCATCGTTGGGCAGAAGCGCCCGCACCGTAAAGGACCGGGTGACCGGATCCACCTGGTTATCAATGCTCGACACCCGGCCTTCGAACAGCTGGTTGCCCAGCGCCCGGCTGCGCGCGCGAATTTCCAGACCCGGTTCCACCGCTTGCAGGTGTACCGCCGGCAAGGTGAAGTCCAGCTTCATCTGATGATCGTCCACCAGCGTGGTGATCAGATCACCCGGGGTGACCAGGGCGCCGACGCTGATATTGCGCAGCCCCACCACGCCATCAAAAGGCGCGCGCAGCCGCAGGTCTTCCAGCCGCGCTTGCAGCGCGTTGTACCGCGCCTGGGCCGAGTGGTACTCCCGCTGCCGCTCGTCCAGCATGGATTGCGATGCCGCCCCCTGCTCCACCAATGAGCGCACCCGGCGCCACTGTCGCTCGGCGTCTTCGGCGTTGGTGCGCGCTTCCTCGAGCAGGGCAATTTCCTCGGCACTGGTCATTTCCACCAGCACCCGGCCTTTCTCTACCCGCTCACCGTCTTCAAAGTTCAGGCGGGTAACGGTTTTGGTGACATTGGAGGTCAACCGGATGGACTCATTGCCCCGCAGCGTCCCCAGCGCCTCAATGCGATTACGAATCGGCTCCTGAACCACCGTCTGGACAATGACACCCGGATCACCGGATTGGCTGTGCGCCAGGCCGGCCCAGAAAAGAGACAGAATCAACAGGGGCAGCGCGAGGGGTTTGTTCATTGCGTCAAATGCTCGTCGGGATCTTGGGGTAAGCCGCCGATTTTACGCCCAGTCACCCCATGCCAGACGACTCCGGTTGATGCTTTAACACTAATTTACACGCGCCCGCAGGACCGAGTTGGATGCGGGACACCAGTTTCTCAACGTAAAACGCGGCTGGACACAAATCTTATTGTAAATGAGAAACTATCTCGTTATCATGCATTTTATTCAACATCCCCACGTTTATTGACTCTCCGGAGCTGACACCGATGCGCAACCCGTTGCCCTCCCGCAAGTTTGTACCGATCAAATCGCTCGCCCTGCTGATTTCGACCAGCGCCCTGTGTTCAACGTCGCTGGCGCAGACCGGGTCTTCCGAGCGCATTGAAGAGATGGTGGTCACCGCCGATGGCTCCCAGGTACTGCTGCCGGAGGCCTATGCCGGTGGTCAGGTGGCGCGAGGTGGCCGGGTGGGCGTGTTCGGCAACCTGGACATGATGGATGCGCCGTTTACCAGTACCAACTACACCGCCGAGCTGATGCTGGACCAGCAGACCAGCAGCGTGGCGGACGTGCTCCAGAACGACCCCGTGGTCCGGGTGGCCAAAGGCTTTGGCAACTTCCAGGAGCTGTATGTGATTCGCGGCTTTCCCGTGTTCTCCGACGATATGACCTATAACGGCCTGTACGGCATTCTGCCCCGGCAGTACGTCGCCTCGGAGTTGCTGGAGCGGGTGGAAGTCTTTCGCGGTGCCAACACCTTCCTGAGCGGCGCGGCACCCGGCGGCAGCGGCATCGGCGGCTCGGTGAATCTGGTGCCCAAGCGGGCACCGGATGACGGCGTGCGCCGGGTAACGCTCGGACTTGAGGGACAGAGCCAGGGCTACGCCGCGCTGGATATCGGCGAACGTTTCGGAACTGAGCAGGAAACCGGGGTGCGCGCCAACCTGGTTCGCCGGGACGGCGAGACCGCCGTGGAGAACCAGGAGCGGGAACTGAGCCTGGCCGCCGTCGGTACCGATTACCGGGGCGAGCGTCTGCGTCTGTCCGCCGACCTGGGGTTTCAGGATCACCGTATTGATGCGCCCCGCCCCAGTGTGACCCCCACCGGTGAGTTGCCGGCGGCACCGGACTCGGACCACAATTTTGCCCAGCCCTGGACCTACACCGACGAACAACAGCTGTTCGGTGTGGTGCGGGCCGAGTATGACCTGACCGACCACATCACCGGCTGGGCCGCCGCCGGACTGCGCGAAGGAGAGGAAGACAACATTCTGGCCAACCCCAACAGCGATGCTGAGGGGAACATGACGGCTTCACGTTTCGATAACATTCGTGAAGACAGTATTCGCTCCGCGGACCTTGGACTGCAGGGCGAATTTCAAACTGGAGCGGTGAATCATCGTGCGGTCATTTCGGCGTCGGACTATTCCTCTGAATCACGCAATGCCTTCTCTTTCTATGATGGGTTTTCAGATAACCTCTACGCCTCTGAAACTGCAACACCGCCGACCAACATAACGTTCCCAGGCGGCGATTTGAACAACCCGTTAGTAACCGAGAGGGTGGACAACCAGAGTGTCGCGTTGGCGGATATGCTGGGCTTCTGGGATGACAGTCTGCTGGTGACTCTGGGCGCCCGCTATCAGGACATTCACACCCGAAGCTACGATTACAACAGCGGCAATCTGACCTCGGAGTACGACGAAGGTCGCTTATCACCGGTCGCCGGCGTGGTCTACCAGCCCAGCGATCAGGTGTCTGTTTACGGCAACTATATCGAAGGGCTGATGCCCGGCGATGTGGCTCCGGCCACCAGTGGCGGTGAGCCGGTCGACAATGCCGGCGAAGTCTTCGAGCCCTATCAGGCCGAACAGGTCGAAGTGGGGCTCAAATACGACGCCGACACCTACGGCGGCAGCGTCAGCCTGTTTGATACCGCGCTGCCCAGCGGCTATGTGGAGAACAACCGGTTTTCCGTCAACGGCGAGCAGCGCAATCGGGGGCTGGAGTTGAGCGCTTTCGGTCAGCCGCTGGACACAGTGCGTGTGCTCGGCGGCCTGACCTTCCTGGACAGCGAGCAGACCCAAACCCAGGGCGGCCTTTACGACGGCAAGCAGGCGGTAGGGGTACCCGAGTTCCAGTTGAACCTGAACCTGGAGTGGGACCTGACCGCCCTGCCCGGTCTGACGCTGGATACCCGGGTCATTCACACCGATGACCAGTACGCCAATGCCGATAACACCGTGAGCGCCCCCGCCTGGACCCGCTGGGACCTGGGCGCCCGCTATCAGACCCAGTGGGACGGACGGGGCCTGACCCTGCGAGCCCGACTGAACAATCTGTCGGATGAAAACTACTGGGCCTCCGTCGGCGGCTTCCCGGGCTCGAACTACCTGGTGTTGTCCGAGCCGCGCAACCTGGTTCTGTCCGCCTCGATCGAGTTTTAAGTCATGAGCTGGATACTGGGAACCCTGGCCACCGCCACCGGCTTTGCCGGTGTACTGAGTCTCTACCGCAGCTGGCGCTTGCCCCTGCCCAAGCCGACGCACTGGCGCCGCCTGGGCTGGATACTGCTGGTGCTGTCGCTGATTGCCTGGCTCTGGGCCCAGCCGGCGGAGTTTGCCGTGTGCTTCGCGCTGACCGTCCCGGCCCTGCTCGCCTGGCTCTGGATCGGCTGGGCCAGCCCGGATCGGCAGCCCGCGCGGGACACCAAACTGGAACAGCGGACTCTGAATTGGCCCCGGCTCAGGGTACTGGGCGAGCAATTGCTCAAACTGGTGATCAGTGTACCTCTGGCGGGCCTCGCCAGTGCCCTGTTCAGCTTTGCGGTCACCGATCTGCTGCCCTGGGAGGCGGTCAACCGCCTGGTGACCGGGGTGCTGATGATGCCGGTTTTCTGGGGCCTGGCCAGCTACTGGGTGCTGGCCGACACCCGACTCTGGCGCCCGACGCTGGTCCTGATCACAACCGGCGCGCTTAGCGCCGGCTACCTGTTTCTCCTATAACGACACTCTCCTATGGCCTTCAGACTTTCTCCCCAACTGGTAAAAAACTCCCTGGCCAGCCACAGCTGGATGGGCATCGCCATCGGCGCGCTGATGTATTGGGTGTGCCTGTCCGGCACTCTGGCGGTGCTCTATCCGGAGTTCGAGCGCTGGGAGACGCCGACCGTATCGGAGTACACCGAGGTAAACCCCGAAGCCATCCAGAGCGCCTACCAGCGTTTCATGGAGGGCCAGGAGCCCACCGAGCACGCCTACGTCCTGCTGCCCCGCCCCGGTATGCCCCGCACGGTATTGATGTCCGACCACAGCGCGCGGGTGCTCAATGCCGACGGCAGCCTGGGGGCGCCCGCCGCACACCCCTGGACTCACATACTGACCGACCTGCATCTGTACCTGCACTTGCCGAGCAGTTGGGGCATGGTGCTGGTTAGCACACTGGGCGCCATGCTGCTGGCCCTGATTGTTTCCGGTGTCTTGGCCCACCCACGATTGTTCAAGGATGCCTTTCACTTCCGACGCAAGGGCAACGCGCGCCTGGAACAGACCGACCTGCACAACCGACTGAGCGTCTGGGGGCTGCCCTTTTACATCATGATTGCCGTGACCGGCGCCTTTTACGGTCTCGCCGCCATGCTCAGTTGGGTGGCGGCCGAAGCCTTTTACGACGGTGATACCGATGCGGTGGTTGAAACCGTGTACGGCGGCCACCCGGACAACCTGCCCGAGCGCGAGGGCCCGCTGGGCATTGCTCGCGCCCTGCAGGACAGCGTAGAGCGCGCCCCGGATGGAACCCGTCCCATCTACGTCACCGTTGAGCACCCGGATACCGACGAGGAACATTTGTTGGTGGGCACTCACTATCCGGATCGGCTTATCTATGCCGAGCAGTTTTACTACGACGGCGCGGGCAACTTCCTGAACAAGGTGGGTTTCAGCGACGGTGAACCCGGGCGGCAGGCGATATTCTCGGTCTATCGCATCCACTTTGGGCACTTTGGCGGCCTGGGCGTGAAACTGCTCTGGGTGGCGCTCGGCCTGGCGCTGACCGTGGTATCAGTCAGTGGCATCAATATCTGGTTGGCGAAACGCAAACACCGGGATGCCCTGAACAACCTCTGGACCGGCATTGTCTGGGGCACGCCCCTAGCGTTTGTCGTCAGCGCCATTACCCAGGTGCTGCTCCAATGGCCTTCCAAATGGATTTTCTGGGGCGTGATCCTGGCCACCATGATCCTCGCGCAATGGCGCGACCGGCATCCCCCCACCAAGCGCTGGCTGCTGGGGCTGACCAGTGCCGGCCTGGTGCTGCTGGCGCTGGGCCACGCCCTGCGCTTCGGCGCCGATGCCTTCGCCGGTGCGGCGCCAGGCATCAACGCCGGCCTGCTGCTCGCCGCCCTGGCACTGGGCCTGATGGCCTGGCGGCAACCTACCCACTAAACATCACCATCTTACCGGGCCGCCAATCCTCAGGGTTGCGGCCCAGTCGCTTGTGACGCCACCTCAGGCTTTGGTATAAGATGCCCTACAACGCCGGAACCCAACCCGCCAACACGTGGTCTCACCGGCACCAAACGGACACTTACCCTTTGCTAGAGGACACTTCCATGAAAAAATTATCCCTGTTGATCCTGATGGCCAGCCTGGCCAGCGCCTGTACCTGGGTGAAAGTGGATGAGAAAGCCGAAGACATCGTCGTCGGCAAAGAGGCCAACGTGCGCGGCTGCGAGAAACTCAGCGACACCAACGTCAGCGTCGCCGACAGCATCGGACCAATCAGCCGCAGCGAAGAGAAAGTGGCGATCGAGCTGCTGAACATGGGCAAGAACGAAGCCATTCGCCTGGGTGGCGACACCATCGTACCCCAAGGCGAGCCTGAAGATGGCCGCCAGACATTCTCTATCTATCGCTGCCAGTAAGAACTATCCTGGCGCGTCTCATCAACAAGGTGGGCGCGCCGGATCAGCGCCTGAGCCAAAGGAATAACGACTGCCAAGTCTGCCCCTTCAACAGCGGTTAGGGTTAACCAGTAAATTTGGGTATCACTCCGCAACAGAAAATATACCTGACGCCGGAACCCCTCTTTGTGTCGAAACCGATAGCCTCGATATCTGACTTCCTGGCCACCATCCGTAGTAAAACCACCCCGGGCGATCACCGACAGGTTGTCTGAGGGATCTATGTAGCGGAGCTCCGTCTCCAACTTGGTCCAGAGGACATTACTTCGCTCCCAGCGTTTCACTCTGACGGCACCCAGGAAATAGGCAGGCTCACCATCAATCTCACCAATCAGAATCGGAAATTCGTCAGCGTCATTCCTGTAATATTCGTGTACCGCAAGGGATTCCGGCAACATAATGGATAGCCCTGCCGCCAGCCCCGTTTCGCTGACTTCCTTACAGTGTATGGTCGAACTGACCAGGATGAGAGCAAGAGCACCCATTACCACTGGCCGCCGAAGCCAGCTTAGGGTCCCGTTGACCATTAGCGTAGGTGCACGAAACCCCATGGCGATATGAACAACAACCGATTTTATTCTGTGCCGAGAGAAATCCACGTTATTATGAATCACCGTTGTTTTAGTGCCTGACATGCTCGCCCGGCACACACTGCGGATTTGTTATACGCTATATTGGCGTTTTACCCTTTTTTGGCACTTTTCGCAATCAAATTGAAAAAGGTATGGAGGAAAAGAATTCTCCGTTCGTCCTACTCGATAACGGGGCCTGTCCCGTTAGGGAGATGTTGAATTGAATAAGAACTTTGTCGCCCTGCTTTCACCCATGTTGTTCTGGGTTCCTTCGGCTCAGGCCGAAAGCCCTGCGCTGGGCGCTGCCAGTCACTTCAACATTCCCAAACAAAGAGCGGACGTCGCGCTGACCGAGTTTGCCCGGCAATCCAACATGACGGTGATCGTACCCTACGACCAGGTCGTCGGCATCGAAACCCCAGAATTGAAAGGTCGCTACCCTTTAGTGGACGCAGCCATTCATCTCCTTGAAGGAACCGGCCTGAAGCTCTCGTTCAGCAACAACGGCCAGCTCTTTATTCGAACCGAAGACGACGTTAAGGGGAATCATTCCATGCTACAAAAAAATAAACTATCCAGTGCAGTCGTTCTGGCCATGTCCTCGCTTGCTGGCGCCCAAGCCATTGCGCAGGACTCCGCTGGAGGAGCACTAGAGGAAGTGCTGGTCACCGGTGTCCGCGCTTCACTTGAGCGGGCAATGGACGTAAAGCGGGACTCTTCCGGTGTGGTTGATGCCATTTCCGCCGAAGATATGGGTAAATTTCCGGACAGCAACTTGGCGGAATCCCTGCAGAGAATCACTGGCGTCTCAATAGACCGACAGAACGGTGAAGGTGCCAGAGTAACTGTTCGGGGTTTCGGCGCAAGCTTCAATATGGTTACACTGAATGGCCGCCAAATGCCTGCAGCCGATGCGTATGGCACCACACAAGGAACAACACGCGCATTTAATTTCGCCAACCTGGCCTCCGAAAGCGTTAGCGCTATTGAAGTGTACAAAACCGGGAAAGCCAACTTGACAACGGGCGGAATCGGCGCGACGATCGACATTAAAACCGCCCGCCCCTTAGATAACCCTGGGCTGAGTGCAAGCTTGGGTGGAAAATTAGTACACGATACAACGAATCGCATTGGTGACGATGCCACACCGGAGCTCTCAGGCCTAGTAAGTTGGACAGACAGTTCTGATACCTTTGGTGCAGCCGTGTCTGGAAGCTTCCAAAAACGCCACAGCGGTGCGATGACAGCAAATGTCGCCGATTGGCGGATTTTCGAGTGGATCCCTCAAGGGAATCCAGGGGCCATGGAGCTAACACCTGGGTCAGAGCTTGTTAATGAGCCCGCCCCAGGCCAACTATATGGGCTACCGAATAACCTAGCCTACCAATTTTCTGACAGGAAGCGGGAGAGGATAAATGCACAGATAACCCTTCAATATCAACCCTCAAATGATATTTCCTTCACAACCGATTATACATTTGCCGAGAATAAACTTCGAGACTGGCAAGGGAGTCAGTCCGTTTGGTTTACAAGAATATCGAATGGTGTCGAATTTGACACTGACCAGCCAGTTGCGACGCCTGTCTTTATATCCGAAGACATTGTAAACACCAAACCTGCCCCCTCAACACAAATGTATAATGATCAAACAAATACCCTCAAGTCGTTCGGTTTCAACACAAACTGGCAAGCAACCGACTCCCTTGAGCTAACGCTTGACGCTCATGACTCTACGATGGAAAGTTTACCTTCTGGCCCGGAGGGCTTAGGTCGAGTTCAATTTCTCTTCGGCGCACCAGTAGTATCGTCACACAGTGCAATGTACAACAGCACTCTCCCGACATTTCAATTTGAAATAGATGACTCTCTAGGTAACAACAACGGGGTCTTAGACAAATCCGACATGGGTTCTCAGATTTCTGAAGTGTTCTATAGCTCTCAAGTAACGGACACAACTCAAATCAAGCTAGATGGTTCACTTGAGTTTGACAACGGGGAATTCAACATTGGCATTGAATCTGGTTCAAACGTTATGGGTCAAAAGTGGTCACAAAACTATATGGTCCTTGGAGACTTCGGTGTTGCAAATCCTGGCGAACTACCCGAAGATCTTTTTAGCCCCTATTGTATATCATGTCAGTTTGAAGATTTTGATACATCTAACGCGAGCAATTCAGGTTGGCGCGGTGATGCCTTAGCGCTATCCCAATGGGGTGCCAAGCACTATGGACATGACTTTGGCATAAACCCGAGTTTCAGTGATAACCATGAGGTTGATGAGCAGACCGATGCCTTTTACTTTCAGTTTTCGCTACAAGAAGACCTGGGAGAAATGCCATATAATATTCTGGCTGGCGTGAGGTATGAATCTACTGACGTTAAGTCGACGTCCTTTATGTTATTACCTTCACAAATTCGATGGACAGATAACAATGATTTTCGCGTAGACAGAGAATCGTCAATTACGCCTTTTTCAAAATCAACCTCATACGAGCACTTACTACCGAGCTTTGACTTCGACATTGAGATAGTAAACAATCTCATCGCACGCTTTTCTTACAGCAAAACGATAGCCCGTCCAAATTACGACGCACTACGGTCAGCGGTTAATATTGGAAACCCTTCAGGCCCCACTTTAACTGGAATCCAAGCGACAGCCTCTGCCTCTAATCCAGAACTGGTTCCACTTGAGTCAGATAATTTGGACTTATCTGCCGAATGGTATTTTGATGACTCTAGTTATGTATCATTGGGTTTCTACGAGAAGAGGGTTACCAATTTCATAGGTAATGAGCAAATCAGTCAACCCCACTTTGGCCTACGGGATGCTACCGCCGGACCCAGAGCTCAACGAGCTGCCGAGGAACTAGCCGCAAGAGATGATCATGATGGCTTTATCAACGAAACCGAACTATTTGTAATGACAGCGGTTTTAGATAATCCACAGGACTTTCCAAACGGGGCTGACGATTACGACCCATCAGGTGAGTTTGCGGCCCAAATCGCAACCGAATACGATATCGTTCCAAATGAAAGTGATCCAGAATACGAGTTCTTGACTTCAATTCCCGTGAACAATAAGGAAGCGAAAATTTATGGTTTTGAATGGGCTGTTCAGCACTTCTTCGGAGATTCTGGTTTCGGAATTCAAGCCAACTACACAATGGTTAAAGGTGACATTGGCTTCGATGACACCGGTTCAACCAGCGCATCGCAGTTCGCTCTTGTTGGGCTAAGCGATACCGCTAACCTTGCACTGATGTATGAAAATTACGGATTGTCCGCACGCCTTACTTACAACTGGCGCGACGAGTTCCTCTCAAACACAAACAGAGGGAGCTACAGAAGTCCAGAATATACAGAGGAGTATTCGCAAGTGGACCTGAATGTAAGTTACGATCTAACAGACAATTTATCACTCTCTTTTGAAGGGTTAAACTTAACTGAAGAAAATATCAGGATGCATGGCCGGTCAGTCCGCCAAATGTGGTTTCTTGAAGAGCTAGGCGCTCGCTACCAGCTCGGAGCTAGATACACGTTTTAAGCCAGTCCCCTTTATTAGAGACGCTTTTTATGGTCGCCTTCGGGCGGCCTTTTTTATGGATCTAGTTTCTTGGTCAGCATTCATTGATCGGCGCCAGCCAATTCCCTTTCGAATTTTCAGATAAAGAGTATGGAAGATTTTTCAAATAGTAGGACTTACTTTCAAAAAACTAGAGCAGCTAAGATTACACCGAAGATATAAGAATGAGAACCCAGGGGAAATTCAGTCAGAAACGATGAAAGCTAGCTCGAGGCTTTCGAAAAATCCAGCTTACGAAAATGCTTATAACGCAACCCGGAGTGTCAATTTTAGTGTTATCGTTAGCACTCAGGATTCAAAGCTTCTATAGTTCAGCGTTCTAGCAGGCTGTTGAAAAACCCGATTTATGAGAAAATATCGCATCCGTTTACAAAGGGCAATGACGATGCGGGGACAATCCAAAACTCAAGCGGCACTTTTCAGCTATATTGACCTGGAGAGTCGAATTCCTACGTCGCACCCCATCAGAAAGGTGCGCGGAATAGTCGATCAGGCGTTGATCGAGCTTGAACCTGCGTTTTCTGAGATGTATTCGGCTGTTGGCCGTCCGTCGATCCCCCCAGAGCAGTTGATTCGGGCACTACTTCTTCAGATATTCTTTACGATCCGGTCAGAGCGTCAACTGATGGAACGCCTGGACTACGATCTGATGTTCCGCTGGTTTGTTGGGTTGTCTATGGATGACAAGGTATGGAATCACTCGGTGTTCTCAAAGAACCGGGATCGCCTTCTTGCCAGTGAGATCGACGAGCTGTTCTTCGATGCCATCAAGAGGCAAGCGAGCGCCCGTCAGCTTATGTCGAAAGATCATTTCAGCGTGGATGGCACCTTGCTGGAGGCCTGCGCCTCGGTCAAATCTTTTAAGCCGAAAGATGACGGTGGTGACGACGACAGTGATGGTCAAAACTTTCATGGCCAGAAGCGGAGCAACGAGACCCATCAATCAAGCACAGATCCGGACTCAAAGCTGTTTCGCAAGGGCAAAGGGAAAGAGTCAAAGCTGTGTCACATGGGGCACATCCTGACGGAGAATCGAAACGGACTGATCGTAGAGGCTGAAGTCACTGAAGCCGGCACAAGCCGAGAGTGGGATGCGGGTACCACGATGTTGGCAAAACAGGGAACACGTCCCGGAAGAACCGTAGGTGCCGATAAAGGCTACGACACCCTGGAATTTGTTGAGGGTAGTCGTGGCTTGGGCATTACCCCACACGTAGCTGCCAAGTCCTTGCGTAGCTGCATTGATAAACGAACGACGGGCACCGAGGGCTATAAAATCAGCCAAGTCAAACGCAAGCGAATTGAAGAGTGCTTCGGCTGGATGAAAGATATAGGGCTGATGAGAAAACTTCGTCATGTTGGGCGAGCCAAGGTCTCTTGGGTCTTCCGCTTTACGGCGGCTGCCTATAATTTGACCCGATTGAAGGTGTTGATTGTCTGAAAGGGCAATTAAGGGCTTTGATAGCTGACATTTACGAGTGTTTTGATCAAATTTTGAACAAGACTTGCTGCAGGAAGATTATTGGTGCTGAAGCATCGAGAAATACCAAGATAAATTTTATTGAGGCTCGATTTGTAGAAAGGTTGTAGCGATCAGGAAAACCAGCTTTTTCAACAGCCTGCTAGGCACTGTGAGGTGGACCCAGTCAGTTGGACAACCTGATGGTGTCCCTAAGCTATGATCCGGTTGTTTCCCTGGCTCAGGCTGCCAAGGTTATGGGTTGCCCGTAGTACACCTCATCGGGCGTTTGGTAATCAAGGGCTTGGTGGTACCGGGTCTGATTGTAATGCCGGAAGTACCGGTGGAGCGCCTGCTTCAAGTGTCGGCCATCCTCGAAGGCAGTTAGGTAGACGCACTCGTGTTTGACGCTGCGCCAGAGCCGTTCCACAAAGATGTTGTCATGGTAGCAGCCTTTGCCGTCCATGCTGATCCGGATGCCATGCTCTTTGAGAACGCCTGTGAAGGCTTCACTGGTGAACTGGGCACCCTGATCAGTATTGAAGATTTCCGGCTTTCCGTGGCGTTGTAGAGCCTCCTCCAGGGCATCGACACAGAAGTCTGTGTCCATGGTGTTGGAGACTCGCCAGGACAACACCTTGCGGCTGTACCAGTCGATGATGGCAACCAGATACATGAAGCCCCGGGCCAGCGGGATATATGAAATATCTGTTGCCCACACCTGGTTGGGGCGGTCGATTTTCAGCCCTGTGAGCAGGTACGGGTACACCTTGTGCCCATCGCCCGGAATGCTGGTTCTGGGGCGCGGATACACCGCCTGAATGCCCATGGTGCGCATCAGCCGCTGCACCCGTTTCCGATTGACGCGGTAGCCTTGGTGCTGCAAGTGAACCCGCATCTTGCGAGAGCCATAGTACGGCGTTTCCAGGTGCTGCTGATCAATCAGATACATCAGATGCAAATCCTCCTGACATTGCTCACGAGGGACGTAGTACACCGATGAGCGGCTCAGCTTGAGCAGCTCACACTGGCGCGAAAGACTGACTTGGGGATGACCACGCTCGATCATCGCCAACCGCTGTTGACGGCTTACTGATCGAGCTTGCGCGACAAAAAATCGCGTTCCACCGTCAGTCGGCCAATCTCGCGGTACAGCTCGTCTGTGCTGGGTTCATCGGATTGCTTGCCGGCCTTCTTCTTGCCTTTGAAGAGGCCCGGTGCATTCTCCAGCAGCTCGCGCTTCCAGGTGCTGACCATGGTGGGGTGGATCTGGAAACGGGCAGCAATTTCGGATGTGGTCTGGTCACCCTTGAGGGCAGCCAGGGCAACTTTGGACTTGAATGATGCGCTGTATTGCTTGCGTTTCTTGCTCATGATTCTCCTCCTTATGGAGATGATGAATCAGAGCTTAGGCACCTGTCCAAAATTTGGGGTCCACTTCACTGAGAAATTAAAACTATCAAAGGTTTTGCTTTAGATACTTAACGAGCCGCTCGAATTGTGCATTGTCTGGCTCTAATGCTTGCAACGATTCGGCATACGCCAACGCTTTCTGCCAGTGCCCCGCCTTTCGGTGCGTATCCACCAGGGCGTACAGCACCTCCAGGTTCTTGGGCTCACGCTCATGCAATTCCGCGAGCACCGTCAGACCGGCACGGATTTTATTCTTCGAAATCAGGCCCACCGCGTGAATATATCCGTAGCGGATGTTCTTCGGTGCCAGCTCCGCAGCGCGTGCCAGGTATTGTTCGGCCTCGTCATACTGTTTCTGTCGAATCAGAAGCAGTCCCAACGCATGGTGAGGATCAGGCTCTTCGGGTCTGGCCTTTATCGCAGCTCGCAGCAAAGGCTCACCCTTGGCGTCCTGATTGCGCTCGCGGTACAGGTCCGCCAGGTTCATAACGGCGGCCAGGTTATGGGCGTCGAGCGATACGGCTCTGAGATAGGCTTGCTCCGCCTTATCGAAATTCCCTTGTGCGAAGTAAAACACACCCAGATTGAACTGCCCGGAGGAGGTATCGGAGTGACGCTGCAACACCGCCAGATACTCCTCTACGGCCTCACTTAAGGTCTTTCGCTGTGCCTGGGTCAAGGCCTGAGGACGCACCTCGTACAATAGCCGGATTGCCTCAATTCGTACCGCTTTCACCGGGTCGGTGAGCAGAGGAAACACATCCTCAATCCGGTGTTCGGCGGAGAGCATGGTCATGGCCCTCAGCGCCCCAATGCGCACCAGGGGGTCATCATCGTCCAGGTTGGCCCGGACGGTCCGTAGGGAGTGACCACCGGACATATCGGACAATTGGGAGAGAGCTGTGCCCCGTGCTATACCGGGGGCATCCTTGTCGGCGGCAAGCTGTCTGAGGTGTTCTTCGGCATTCTGTGCTCCCGTCAGGCCCGCCGCCAGTTGCTCGCTGAAGTGCGCTGGCAGCGATTTACCTGAGGCCTCCAGCCACTCATCGACCGCACCGGCCGCCCATTCTGCGGACTGGTCGTTGTGGCACTGGTTGCAGGCGTTGGGGGTTCCAAATTGGACGCTAAGGTCCGGTCGCGGAATACGCAGGCTGTGGTCGCGGCGCGGATCCACCACCATATAAGTTTCTTCGGGCATATGGCAGCTGACACACTGGGCGCCAGCGCCGTCCGGGTGATGGTGGTGCCGCTTATTGTCAAACACCGAGGGCTTGTGACACTGGGCACAGACGCCATTACCCTCGGCGCGCAATTCGAGGCTGTGGGGCTCATGGCAATTGGAGCAGACCACACCCTCTTGATACATTTTGCTTTGCAGGAAGGAGCCGAGCACATAGACCTCATCACGGATCTGGCCGTCGGCGTGGTACTGCGGTGGGCTCAGGAACTCCAACTGGTGCTTGTCCAGAAAATGGCCGGGCAGGTCGGGATCATCAATCAGCTGACGCCGGGAATGACAGCTGCCGCAGGCCGACAACTGACCGTCAAGGCCCCGGGAGGCGTCCTGTTCAAGATGTGCCGTACTGTCGCCCTGCGCCATAACCCAGCGCCCCATGGCGCTCAAGGACCGCTCCAGCCCCCGGTTATCGGCGTCGGTCTCTTGATTGTTCGCCCACTCGATGTGTTCCTCGCCCGGCCCATGGCAGGACTCGCAGGCGACATTGATTTCCGACCACTGGGTGTCGTAGCGATCTTCCAGGGGGTCGTAGTTTCTATCAAGGTTGGTGGAGTGGCAGTGGGCGCAGCGGCTGTTCCAGTTAAAGTAAGGCCCGGTCCAGTGCAGAACGTCATCGTGGGGAATAGCTTCATCAGGGTACAGATGAAACCAACGCTGCCCACCCTCGGACTCTGGGCGGCTATCCCAAGACAGGCTCAGTGCCTGTAGCCGGCCGCCAGAGGTGGCAACCAGATATTGTTGCAGGGGCTCAAAACCGAAGGTGTAGGCGATTTCGAAGGTTTCCTGCTCGCCTTCAGCATTGGCGGTTTCCACGTAGTACTTGTCATCGCGCCGGAAGAAGCGGCTTTTATCACCGTAGTGCTTGAAGCGAACATCTTCAAAGTCCCCGAGCACATACTCCGGGGTCGCGGGTTTCATGGCCCAGTCATGGTGGGAGCCTTGCCAGGCTTGATGCTGCTTGCCGTGACACTGGGCGCAGACCTCCGTGCCCACGAAACTCTCGTCTCCACTTGCCCAGGAAACAGGCCCCATTAAGCTGAAACAGACGGCCAAGCATATAGCAATAAACTTATACATTGTTATCCAGCACCTCTGGTATTCCCGATGGAGTGCCCGTAGACCAAGTTGGACAGTCCGCGAGCACTCGACCTTATCAGGGTGCCGCTCACCGCATCCCTGCGATAACTTGATAGCTGTTTCGGCATCTAAAACTTAACTAAAAGTTTATTTTTCCAGCTGATTCTCAACAGGCTCTACACTTCTTTCGTGATCATTCTTCAACTTAGCTATCTCTTTGATTACATTGGGATGAGAGTCCGCAATATTGTATTTTTCTGAGGGATCTTCATCCAGATTAAATAGTAGTGGCGGATTCTGCTTTACCGGTCCTTCTTCACCATATGCCGGCTGAGTAAAAAAGTGAGCCTTATACTTCCCTGAGCGAACAGCAAATAGTTTATCCCCCCTATAGTAAAACATTTCATCTCTATCAGATCCTTTTCCGGTCATAATAACTTCAGACAAATCATAACCGTCTGTTTGATGATCCAGTTTTCCCCCAGCAAGGCTAACCACTGTAGGAAGCAGATCTAGTGTACTTCCTATATCCATAACGACACCAGAATGTATTTTTCCCGGCCACCAGAACACCGCTGGAACTCTCATCCCCCCTTCAAAAGTATCTCCTTTCTCACCACGAAGCAGCCCAGGACTACCTCCTTGCGTATCAAAAAGCATCCATGGACCATTATCAGATGTAAAAACCACTAATGTATTCTCAGCGACGCCCTCTTCTTTTAGGGCTTTAACAACCTGACCTACAGACCAATCTATCTCTTCGATAACATCGCCATACAGTCCTCTTTTACTTTCCCCATCAAAATCATCAGAAGCAAATAGTGGAACATGCGGCAAGCTATGCGCAAGATACAAGAAGAACGGCTCGTCTTTACTGTTCCTAATAAATTCTACTGCCTTCTCAGTGTAGTTTTTTGTCAGCAGGTTTTGATCAGGAGCACGTTCAACAATGTTTTGACCAACCATAAGGGGAACCTGCCAATACTCAGGTTTTGGGTTCTCCCAATGCTCACCTTTATGCCAAGTATCAAATCCCCACTCCTCTCCATTAACCTGTTTTACAAGGTCTATATTTAAATCCATATCATTCGAATATGGAATTCCATACCAAGAGTCAAAGCCGTTATTTGTTGGCAGGTATTCTGGCAGGTGCCCCAAATGCCACTTACCGACCATTCCGGTTTTATATCCCAATGATTTAAGAGCTTCAGCAATTGTCACTTCGCTTTGGGGTATTCCTCCGTTTGAATCTGGAAATAATACACGTCGCTTTGATGAAGCCATACCGCTTCTTACTGGCAACCTACCCGTCATCAATGCCGCTCGACTAGGCGTGCAAACAGGGGCCGCCGCATAGAAACTAGTCCACTTCTGCCCCTCATTGGCGAGTTCATCTAGGTTTGGGGTGGCTATCGTTGGGTGACCAGAGAATCCTGCGTCTCCATAACCCATATCATCGGTAAAGATAACAACCACATTTGGCTTTTCTGAACTTTTCTTATCTAAATCTGCTGACGAACCTGAGGTATACGCTGCACTGGAGCAGCCAGAAATTGCATAGACTATTGCAAAATACAGTATTGCGTTTCTCAACATGTTAAAATCCTCTTATGCATTTTATTCAACTGGATGGCTGTGAAGCCTAGATACACACCATAATAAGTGGCCACTTTCACGACGTAGACATAACATTCAGGTGGTCGCCCAGGCCCGATCGCCTTCCTCGTAGGGCATGCAACCATCGTAGCGGCCCGGAATGGCGATGTAGCGCAGCACCTGGGTGGCCCCCACCTCGGAGGTGAAGAAGCCGAACAGGGTCAGCTGCTTCATCATGGTGAAGTAGTGCGGCGGGGTGGTGCCGGCGGCGGCCACCGCTTTCGCCTCGGCATCCAGCGCCCGGATGAACTCCGTGCGCTGCTCGCCGCTCAGGTTCATGAAGTCGCGGCCGTACTGCTCGTTGGCCGCGGCGTTCAATTGATCCATACCGCTGTGGAAAATTGCCTGCTCGGCCTCGGTGTAGCAGTCCCGGACAAACACGGTCATGAACTGGCCCACTTCGGCGTCTTTGGCCCCCGGGGTGTCGGTGCGCGGCAGGATGGTTTCCGCCACTTCATCGAGCAGGAACACGTCCTGTTCGGTGAAGCTCAGGCTCGGGGCCGCCTCCTCTTTGGAGGCGCAGCCGGCGATGACCCCGGTACTGCCGATCATGGCGGTACCGGTGGCGGCGGTGATCAGTTTGAGGAGTTCACGTCGATTCATCACAGATTCCCCTTCTTCAGTTCATTCACCGCGTGGTCCACGGCCCGGGCGGTCAGCGCCATATAGGTCAGGGACGGGTTCACACAGGAGGCGGAGGTCATGCAGGCGCCGTCGGTGACGTAGACGTTGGGCGCGTCCCACACCTGGTTGTGGGCGTTGAGCACCGAGGTTTTCGGGTCCCGGCCCATGCGGGCGGTACCCATTTCGTGGATACCCTGCCCCGGTGCGTAGCCCCAGTCAAAGGGCTGAACATGCTTGAGGCCGGCAGTCTCCAGCATCTCCACCGCATCATTGATCATGTCCTTACGCATCTTTTTCTCGTTGTCCTTGATCTCAACGTTCATCGCCAGCACCGGCAGACCCCAGGCATCGGTCACCTCATGATTGAGTGAGATACGATTGTCGTGATAGGGAAGAATCTCGCCAAAGCCGATCATCCCGATGGACCAGGCGCCGGGCTCACTGAGGGCATCCTTCAGGCCCGCGCCCACGTCAAGTTCCGCGATATTGCGGTCCCAACCTTGGCGGCTGGCGGAGCCTTGGTAACCGAACCCACGCAGGTAGTCGCGCTTGTCGTTCCCCACGTTGCGGAAGCGCGGTACATAGAAGCCTGCCGGGCGGCGACCAAAGTAATACTTGTCTTCGAAGCCTTCAACGATCCCGCCGGCGCCCACACGGAAGTGATGATCCATCACATTGTGGCCCAGCTCGCCGGAGCTGCTGCCCAAACCACCGTCCCAGACATCCCGGGCGGAGTTCATCAGAATCCAGGTGGAGTTGAAGGTGGAGGCGTTCAGGAACACCACATCGGCGGTGTACTCGTAGGTCTGGTTGTTTTCGGTGTCGATCACCTCCACGCCCTTGGCCCGCTTTTTGTCCTTGTCGTAGATGATTTCCTTCACCAGCGAGAAGGGCCGCAGGGTCAGGTTGCCGGTTTTCATGGCCGCCGGCAGGGTAGAGGACTGGGTGCTGAAGTAGGCACCGAAGGGACAGCCCAGCCAGCACTTGTTGCGGTACTGGCAGTTGACCCGGCCCTGTTCAGGCTTGGGTTCAGTAATGTTGGCCACCCGGCTGTGGATCATGTGCCGCGTTCCGCCATAGGCCTTTTCCAGGCGCTTGGCGACGTCCTCCTCCACGCAGTTCAGCGGGATGGGCGGCAGGAACTGCCCATCAGGCAACACATCGAGACCATCGCGACTCCCCGAGATGCCCGCAAAACGTTCTACATAGTCGTACCAGGGCGCGATATCGTCATAGCGAATGGGCCAATCGATCGCCACGCCTTCGCGGGCGTTGGCTTCGAAATCAATGGGGCTGTGACGGTAGCTCTGACGTCCCCAGAGCAACGACCGGCCACCGACGTGATAGCCACGATACCAGTCAAAGCGCTTTTCCTCTACGTAGGGGTTCTTCTGCTCATCCGCCCACATGCCATAGGTCGCTTCGTTCAACGGGTAGTCCCGACTCAGCACCGGGTACTTTGCAATCATCTCCTGAGTGGGTTTATTGCGATGAGGGTAGTCCCACACCTCCTTGGTGGCATTGGTGTAGTCCTTCACGTGTTCAATATTCCGGCCACGCTCCAGCAGGAGCACTTTCAGGCCCTTTTCGGTCAGCTCTTTGGCGGCCCAGCCGCCGCTGATGCCGGAGCCGACCACAATTGCGTCGTAATGATTATCTGCCATGGGTACTTCTCACTCTGGTTATTATTGCAATGCTCGCTATTCTGCCAACTCGGCTTTTAAGCCATTCATAGAGACTTCAACCGCCGTCATCGGGTCCATCTTTTTCGGGTAGATTTCCTGCTCTACGACGAACCAGACGGGGTTCTCCGCACTGTCCAATGCCTCAATAATGGAAGGCCAGTCCAACCGGTCCTGCCCGATCAGCGGCTGGATGGTGTCATGGTTGTCCGCTGCGGCCTGGTTGTGCTGGAATATCACGCCGAACTCGCCGAAGGGGTGTTCTTTGGCTGCCTCCTCGGCCTGCTCACGAATATCCGCATAGCGGGTCATTTGGGCCTTGAAGTGGACGGTTTTGATGCGGTCCCGGTAACGAGTCAGAATCTCGGCAGGATCCTGACCGGCGAAGTAGGCCCAACCGACATCCACTTGCAATAGCACATTGTCCGGGGTGTTGCGCGCGATGTAATCAAAGAAGGTGTTGTCCTTATAGGCATCAAACTCACGATGGTGATTGTGATAACCGGTCTGCATGCCATAAGGCTCCAGTGCCTCGGCAATGCGATTGAGATCAGCGACCAGGCTATCGACCTGCTCTGGGTCCCAGGCCCGTCCGTCCATGGGAACGATCAGTTGATCAACGTCCAATGCCTGATAGAGCTCGATGGTTTTTTCAAAATTCTCTTCGCTGAACTGATCCACCCCGACATGGGCCGCGCTGATGGTCATTCCCAATTGATCCAAATAGTTCTTAAATCCTTTCGGATCATTGGAAAAGTCACCGAGATCACCTGCCAACTCAACGCCGTCAAAGCCCATCCCCGCCAGTGACTTTAGCGTGGCCCGCACATCCGCCGCCACGTCTTCTTTGACTGACCACAGCTGAACTGACACTCCCTCGTAATCAGGCTCTTCGGCCAAGGTGCTTACGCTGGATGACATTAGAAGCGCGGCCGCAACCATCGCAACCGGTTTCAGAACGGCTTGGCAGATACCAGACCGGAAATTACTTACTGTAATACGCATAGGAGCTCCGAGAGATACCAAGAATGAATCAATTATTTTGATTATTAGCCGCCGTTAGGCGGCGTCGTGGAATCCATGGAAGACAGAACAACTGTCCCACCGTCAGTCCGATGATGTTCAATATCGAAGTTCTCACGCAGCGCCATCAGAAGGCCATCAATGTCGCCCGCCCGGTACAAACCAGCGATGCGCACCTTGGTGATGGCGGGGTCGGCAACCTTGAACTCTAACGTGGTGTAGCGGCTAACTTCTGCCAAAGCCTCCTGGAGAGTCTCTCCCCGGAATACGAGGTTTCCGTCTCGCCAGGACAGACGGTCCTCTATCACGGCTTCATCCATCGCGCCAACATACTTGGGCTGCTGGGCACGGATAGCCAGCGTCTGCCCTTTGGTCAACTCCTGAACAGGCTCATCCGTGGATTCCGAAAGCGCTGATTTCACATGCACGGTGCCCTCCGTGACAATGACATCGACATCCTCATCGTCAATCAAGTACACATTGAAAGCCGTACCAACTGCTTCAACAACCTTTCCGCCGGCCTTTACACGGAGCGGCCGACTCGGATCGTGTTCGACTTCGACATGAAGCTCACCACGGGTCAACTCAAGCAGACGCTCATCGTTGGAGTAGGTGACCGACACCAGCGTATTGGTATTGAGCAACATACGAGTGCCATCCGGCAAATTAACGGTGGAGTGAGCGCCGATACCCGTCTCGTAGACGGTGTTCTCTTGAGCCATAGTCGATAGTTCGGGCGGTTGGCTTTCTCCAGACCACGGGACAAGCGGGGCGAAAAGCCCGAACGCCGACACCACAAACAGCACCGACGCAGCGACGGCTGTTGCTGCCCCCAAGCCAAACCACTTGCCTCGAGTCGAGTGAGCCGGCGGGTCAAACAGCTCGGAGAGCACAGACAGGCTGTCCATGCGATCCCACAGTTCCGCCATTTCCATTAGGCACTCACGATGACGGGAGCTCTGACTCAGCCATCGGCGCAGATCACTGGTCTCCTGCTCGGATAAACCTCGATCAAGCCGAGCAATCCAGAGACTGGCATCATCGTAGATACTCTCGTCCGTTTGCAACGGAATTACATTACTCATGATTTTCGCCCTTGACGCACTCCGGACTCTGATTTCCGGGGCGACTCAATAGAACCACTTTTCATAATCTGTTGACACCGTCGCATACCCGAGGCTATGTGCTTTTCGACGGTGTTTTCACTGATATTGAGACTTTTCGCTATCTCTTTCTGGGAGTAGCCATATACTTTCTTCAACACAAACACCCGACGGCATTGCAGCGGCAGTTGCCTAACCGCTTCGCAGAAGTGTTCAAACTCCTGCTTGGCTGACACCTGGTCGTACACCTGATCGAGCTCTTCAGTCATCCAGTCCGGATTCACTCCCTCTTCTTCCATGCTAACCCCCATCCGGGTTTCCGCCCGCTTCAGGTGGTCAAGGGCCAGATTTCGTGCTGTCTGGTACATGAATGACCGTGGGTGCCGGATCTGCTCTGACTGTTTGACCGAGCAGATCCGCACATAGGTCTCCTGAACAATGTCCTCAATCTCTTTGGGAGGCACCATTCGGGACACAACCCTCATCAGACCCTTTCGGACCGACAGGTAAATGTTCTCAAGGCTGTCTTTGTCTGTCATAGTTATTTTCGCGTTTGTGACATCGATTCACCGGCCAAGCCAGCCTGGCGGCTTCAGGCCCTTGTCATACAAGACGTGTTAGAGTGTAAAATCCGCCAGTACAGTCTGCCAAATCATACTCCAGCGTTACTGGGAAAACCGCCATACAATAAGAGGAAAGAAACCATGACCGACTCTTTCAGCCGTCGTGCCCTGCTGCGAGGCGCCGTCGCCAGTGCTTTTGGTGTCACCAGCCTGAGTGCTATCACCCCCCGCGCACTGGCTCACAATCACGGCCAATCGTCTGAACTCAAAGGCCATATCCGCCACTCTGTGGCCCGCTGGACCTACAATTTTCTCTCCGTTGAGGAGCTGTGCCGGGTTGTCCAGCGCATCGGTTTCTCGGCCATCGATCTGATAGGCCCCAAAGAATGGCATATTCTCAAGGAGCACGGGGTGGACTCCTCCATGTGCAATGGCGCGGAATTAAGCCTGGAGGAGGGTTTTGGTAACGTAGAGCACCATAGCGCCCTGATCGACAGTTATCGTAAGCACATTGACCTGGTCAGTGACGCGGGCTACACCAACCTCATCTGTTTCAGCGGGAATGCCCGTGGGATGGATCCCGAGGATGGTTTGAAGGCGGCCGTTACCGGACTGAAGAAAGTCCTCGCACAGGCCGAAAAACGCGGTGTTGTGCTTCAAATGGAGCTGTTCAACAGCAAGGTCGACCATCCAGACTACCTGTGCGACAGCTCGGCTTGGGGCATTGAACTGTGCAAACGGCTGGACTCACCGAACTTCAAACTACTTTACGATATCTACCACATGCAGATTATGGAAGGCGATATCATCCGCACCATTCGCGACAACCATCAGTATTTCGGCCACTACCACACCGCCGGGGTACCCGGACGACACGAGATCGACGACTCTCAGGAGCTATACTATCCGGCCATCATGCGGGCCATCCAGGAGGTGGGCTTCAAAGGCTATGTGGCCCAGGAGTTTATCCCCCAGCGGGCCACAGATAAAGAGAAGGTCGAGTCGCTCGTCTCGGCTATCCGGATCTGCGATGTCTAGAGTTGTCGCCTCCTAGGGATTGGTCATCGGCGGTATGGTATCGGAGAAAAACACCCCGCGGATCCGGTCGGTATGGCCCCGGCGCTGGCGGCGGGAGGGCGGAAAGTCGTCGGTGCTCTCGCGCCAGTCCTCCAGCAGCCTGACGTGCTCCCGCAGCCGGTCCCGGTAAGCGGGGTCACCCGCCAGGTTGTTCAACTCCCAGGGGTCGCGCTCCAGGTCGTAGAACTCGATCTCCGGGCGGGGTGACTGAAACAATAGGGCCTGCTCCGGACTGAGCTGCCCCTTCTGCTTGAGGTCGAACAGGGCCCGCCAGGAGGGGCTTTCCGAAACGTCCGCCGGGGAGCCGAACGGCAGGTGGATATAGGCGTTGTGAATCAGTTTGTAGCGTCGGGTACGCACACTGCGCAGATGCTCATCGGTGTCGTGCCAGTTGCGCTCGCTGAAGGCCGCTTCCCGGGGAAACGGCTCCAGCCCCAGGATATGAGGCACCAGGGAGCTGCCACCCATGGTCTCCAACGGATCCAGCCCCGCCAGTTGCAACCAGGTCGGCGCCAGGTCCACGACGCTGATCACGTCTGCCGTCCGCTCGCCCGCGGGCACTTTGCCCGGCCAGTGGAAGATCAACGGGGTTTTGACGCCGGCATCGGTCAGGGCGCCCTTTTCCCGTGGAAAAGGCGCACCATTATCACTGAGAAACACCACCAGTGTGTCCTCGGCCAGGTTGCGCGCCGCGAGGGTAGCCATCATCCGCCCGATCACGCCGTCCATCCGGGCGATTTCATCGTAGTAACGCGCCAGGTCCCTGCGGGTGTCGGGGGTATCGGCCAGCCAGGGGGCCAGGGGCAGACGTGCCGGGTCGTGAGGCTCGGGAATGGTATCGTCCTGATAGGGACGGTGCGGATCGTCAAACCCGACCCACATGAAGAACGGCTTGCCCTGCGCCGCGTCGATGAACCCGTCGAGCTGATCCAACCCCGGGTCATACCACTGGAACTGGGCATCGGCGTGGGGGCCGTAGTGGGTTTTCTGCATATGCCCGGTGAAGTAGCCGGCGTTCTGCAGCAACCCCGGGACGATCGGATCGCCCTCCGGCAAGGGCATATGCAGGTCTTCGGCCCCGGTTTCGTGCGGGTAGCGCCCGGTGAGAATACTGATTCGGGACGGACTGCACTGGGGCGTGGTCAGAATGGCGTTATCGGCGGTCAACCCACCCCGCGCCAGGCGGTCGATATGCGGTGTCTTGATCTCCGGGTTGCCATAGCAACCAAAGTGTCGCGCTCCGGCATCATCGGCCACCAGCACCAGGATGTTGGGCGGTCGCTCGGCCCTTTGGGCACTCAGCTGCCCCAGGGGAAGAGTCAGGCCCAGTGCGGTCAGGGCATTTCGGGAGAAGGTACGGCGGGTCATGGGCCATTTCATGGGAAAGTCCTCGCGTTGGACCGCGGCCTCACGGGGCACGGTGGTTATTATTGGCGCCCGGGCTGGGTGACACCCGGTTCTCTGCGGATCATAGCGTGCCGAACTCTGACCTGCAATCGATTGCAATCCAAAAAAAAATGCCCCTGCCCGAGTGCTATACTGGAGGCGGTATGAGTGTGGCCAACGGGAATCGCCCTGGCGCCTGACTTATGATTGTCATATTTCTGCAATAAGGTAGGGCCTTCGTTTTATGGCGCAACAGGGTTACACCGTGTCCAACGCGTTTTTCAATCGCGAGCTCAGTCTGCTTGAGTTCCACAAACGGGTCCTTTACCAGGCCTACGATCATTCGCTACCACTGCTGGAACGACTCCGGTTTATCTGCATTTTCTCCACCAACCTGGATGAATTCTTCGAGGTTCGAGTCGGTGGTCTGGTGGAAATGCTGGAGCTGAATGCTTCCAGTCCGGCCGGGCCCGACGGTCTGAGCCAGGAGCAGACCCTGACCGAGGTATCCGAGCGGGCGCACGCCCTGGTGGATGAGCAATACCGCATCGTCAATGATCAGCTATTCCCTCTACTGAGGGACAACCACATCCGGATTCTGCGTCGGGACGAGTGGAACGAGGCACAGATCGACTATCTGCACGACTATTTCGAAACCGATATTCTGCCGCTGCTCAGCCCCATTGGACTGGATCCGGCGCACCCCTTTCCGCGCATTCTCAACAAGAGCCTGAACTTCATCGTCAAGCTCGACGGCAAGGACGCTTTTGGGCGCAGTTCCGGCCGCGCCATTGTGCAGGTGCCCCGATCTCTCAATCATATGATCGAGCTACCGGCTGAGTTCAGTGGTGAAGGGCGAACCTTCGTTTTCGTCTCGTCGATCATCCACTATTTCATGTCGGAAATCTTTATCGGCATGACGGTGATCGACAGCTATCAGTTCCGACTGACCCGCAACTCGGATATTTTCCTCGACGAAGAGGAAAGCGAGGACCTGCTGCGAGCGGTTCAGGGTGAGCTGGTGTATCGCCAGTACGGTGATGAAGTACGTCTGGAAGTGGCAGACACCTGCCCCAAAGAGCTCGAAGATTTTCTGATGCAACGCTGCGAAATCAAGCCGCGGGATGTCTATCGCATCAACGGCCCGGTCAACCTGAACCGATTATCGGACCTGTTTGACCTGATCAAAGACAGCGCCTATTACTTCATCCCATTTGTACAGAACATGCCCAAGTTGCCTAAACGGGCGAACAGTTATTTTTCGGCGCTGAAAAAGCAGGACATCCTGCTACACCACCCATTCGACTCCTTCCACGCCGTGGTGGATTTTCTACGCGAAGCCGCAACTGACCCGAACGTGCTGGCCATCAAGCAGACACTGTACCGCACCGGCTCCAACTCGCCCGTAGTGGACGCTCTGGTGGCCGCCGCCAAAGCCGGCAAAGAGGTGACCGCCATTGTCGAACTGCGGGCGCGCTTTGATGAGGAGCAGAACGTCGCCCTGGCCGAGCGCCTGCAGCGCTATGGTATTCACGTCATTTATGGAGTGGTCGGATTTAAAACCCACGCCAAAATGCTGCTGGTCGCCCGCCGGGAAGAAAACAAACTGCGTTATTACGTCCATCTGGGTACCGGCAACTACCACCCGAAAACCACCATGCTGTACACCGACTACGGGCTGATGACCAGTGACCGGGAAATCGGTGAAGACGTATACCGGGTGTTTCTGCAACTGAGCAGCCTGGGCAAGGCGTCCAAGATGGATTGCCTGCTATACGCGCCGTTCACCCTTCACAAAGGGATGGTACGGCGGATTCGCACGGAAAAAGAAAATGCGGAAAAGGGTAAGCCGGCACGCATCATTGCCAAAATGAACTCGCTGTACGAAGAGGAGCTCACCAACGAGCTCTACGCGGCCGCCCGGGCCGGCGTCAAGGTAGACCTGATCGTGCGCGGCATCTGCCAGCTACGCCCCGGTGTTGAGGGGCTGTCGGATAACATTCAGGTGCGCTCCATTGTCGGGCGGCTGCTTGAGCACAGCCGGGTGTTCTACTTTGAGAACGACGGCAACCCGGAACTGTATTGCTCCAGCGCCGACTGGATGATTCGCAACATGTTTCACCGGGTGGAAACCTGCTTTCCGATCAAGCACAAGAAAATTCGCGACCGGATCATTGACGACCTGGAGCTGTATCTGCAGGACAATACCCACGCCTGGATTTTGCAGTCCGACGGCAGTTACCAGCACCTGCAGCCCAAAGGCGGTGAAGAAGCCGTGGATGCCCAGGCGATTCTGTTGGACCGGTGGGCGGCGCGGCAGTTGACGTCGGTTTAGGGATTATGGTCACACCGCAACAATATCCAGTTGGTAACCAATATCTTTCAAGTACCCCGCCTCGGTTTCCAGATCCGCCAGGGTCAAGGGATTACTCTCCACCCATTGCCCCGGAACACTCAGGGTCAGATTCTGTTTTTGCACATTGAACGTTATCGGTGGATTGTCGGTTTTCTTCTGGGCCCGATTGAAAATCACCGCCAGCCGCAGCACCACGGCCAACTGCACCAACTCGGTGTTATCCATCGGAAATTTCTTCACCGGAAAACGCTTGCGATGCGCGAGGGCCAAAGCCGCCAATTGCGCCTGCTCGGCTTTTGAGCACCCCGCCAGGTCCACATTATCGATAATATAGGCACTGTGCTTGTGGTAATCAGTGTGGGAAATGTCCAAGCCTACAGGGTACAGCCGCGCTGCCCAACCCAGCAACTTGCCGGCCTCCACATTATCCATTCCCCAGGCCTCGGCCACCTGATCGAGCAGCACCCGGGCGGTCTGTTCAACCTGTTCAGCCTTCGGAATATTGACGTGGAAGCGCTTGGCCAGGGCATCGACACTTTCCTGGCGAATATCCCGGTTTTCCAGCCGACCTTTGAGATCGTAAAGCAGACCTTCCCGTAGCGCCCAATCGGCGGCGAGCATTTTTTCAATGCCCAGACTCTCGAAAATCGAGGTCAACACAATCACACCACCAAGAAACACCGGCTCCCGGTCACTGGAGAGCCCTTTCAAGCTCAAATCCAGTTTGCCGTGATCCTGATAAGCCTTGATGATCTTTTTCAAACCATCGAGCGTTATGGTGCCATCGGTCCAGCCATTTTGCTCACAGACTTTGGCCGCCGCTTTGATGGTACCGGACGCACCCAGCACCTCTTGCCAACCCTGGTCGAGAAAGCTGTCCAGGACCGGCGCAATTTCCTGCTGACACGCCAGGCGCGCCTTTTTGATCAGTTTGTCGGTGACTTTGCCGTCGTAGAAAAACCGTTTGGTGAGGGCCACACAGCCCATACTCAGGCTTTCCTTCAGCTCCGGCAACATGCCCTGCCCCAGAATCACCTCGGTGCTACCGCCGCCGATATCGACGACCATCCGGCGTCCTTCCCCGGGGGCGATGCAATGGGCCACGCCCAGATACACCAGACGGGCTTCCTCCTCACCCGAGATGATTTCCACCGGATGCCCGAGGCGACTCTGGGCGTCGCTCAAGAACGAGCTTGAGTCCTCGATACTGCGAAGGGTTTTCGTGCCGACGATCCGCACACTGCGAGAGGGGTAGTCCCGCAACCGTTCACCGAACCGGTCCAGACAGGCCATTGCCCGGTCACGGGCGGCGTCGTCCAGACGGCCATCCTCGGTCAGCCCCCAGCCCAGCCGCACAGGGTCGCGCAGTTTATCGAGCAGGGTGAGCTGATCGTTTTCCCAGCGGGCCACAATCATATGGAAACTGTTGGAACCCAGATCGATGGCGGCAATATGGCTGGCGCGGGCACCAAACAAGCGGGACAGATTGAACATCCAGTTACCCTATGCGTATTGTTCCAGTTCTTCACTGAGCACGAGCCATTGTTCCTCGCACTCGTCGAGTTGCGCCTGAGTCTCTCCCTGAGATTTTAGCAGCTCCTGCAACCGCTGCTTGTTGGCCGCTTCATAGATGGCGGGGTCGGACAGTTCCGGCTCGATGCCGGCAAGCTGTTTATTCAGCTTATCCATTTCCCGCTCCAGTTTTTTCAGCTTATCCGTCAACGGCTTGAGTTGGGCGCGGCGGGCCGCCGCCTCCTGGCGTTGCGCTTTTTTGTCTTGCTGGGGCGGTGGCGCGGCGGCGCGCTCGACGGCATTGTCCTCCTGGCGCCGTTGCAATAACCAGCGATAATAGTCGTCCAGATCGCCATCAAAAGCACTCACCTGGCCGTCGGCCACCAACAGAAACTCATCCACGGTGCTGCGCAGCAGATGACGATCGTGTGACACCACCAACACGGCGCCTTCAAAATCCTGCAACGCCAAGGTCAGCGCCTGGCGCATCTCCAGATCCAGGTGGTTGGTCGGTTCGTCCAGTAAAAGCACGTTGGGTCTCTGCCAGACAATGATCGCCAACGCCAGCCGGGCTTTTTCGCCGCCAGAGAAATGGGTAATGGGTTCGAAAGCCCGGTCGCCGTGAAAATCGAACCCTCCAAGGAAATCCCGTACTTCCTGCTCCCGCGCGGTGGGAGTCATACGCAGAATATGTTGGGCCGCCGAGGCGTCCAGATCCAGCGCGTCCAACTGATGTTGGGCAAAATAACCCAACTGAAAGTTGTCGCCCGTATGGCACTCGCCCCTCAGCAGGGGTAACTCCCCGGACAGGGTTTTGATCAGGCTGGATTTACCGGCGCCGTTGGGGCCCAACAGGCCAATTCGGGTCTCGGGCAAAATCCCGAGATTCACCTGACTCAGGATGCGCTTGTCGCCATACCCGATATCGGCATCGCTGAGGTTGATCAGCGGGCTGGACATTTTCCCGGCGGGTGAAAACCGGAAGCTGAACGGCGAGTCGACATGGGCCGGGGCAATCTTCTCCATCCGTTCAATGGCCTTCAGACGGCTCTGGGCCTGACGGGCTTTATTGGCCTGAGCGCGAAACCGGCGCACATAGGCCTCCATGTGCGCAATCTGTTCCTGCTGTTTCTTGAAGGCCGCATCCTGTTGTGCGAGTTTTTCGGCACGTTGGTGCTCGTACGCGGAATAATTGCCGACGTACAGATTCAGCTTGGCGTTCTCCAGAGCAACAATGCGGTCCACTACATTGTCCAGAAAGTCCCGGTCGTGAGAGATGATGATCAATGTACCGGGATAGCGCTGTAGCCATTGTTCCAGCCAGAGCGTGGCATCCAGATCCAGGTGGTTGGTGGGCTCATCCAGCAGAAGCAGGTCCGATGGGCACATCAACGCCTGAGCGAGATTCAGGCGAATGCGCCAACCGCCGGAAAAGTCGGACACCGGACGATCGCCATCGCCGGGCGCAAACCCGAGCCCGGAAAGCAACTGCTGAGCCCGGGCTGGTGCGGAGTAGGCCTGAATGTTTTCCATCTCGGCGTACAGTCGGGCCAACCGCTCGCCATCGTCGTGGGCGGACTCGATGGCCGACTCCAGACGCCGCAGTTCGGTGTCGCCGTCCAGCACATAATCTTCCGCCCGGCGATCCAGGGTTTCCACTTCCTGGGCCATATGGGCAATGCGCCATTGGCGCGGAATGTCCCAATGGCCGCTATCGGTCTGCAGACGCCCCAGCAACAACTGGAAGAAACTGGATTTGCCACTGCCGTTGGGACCAATCAGGCCCGCCTTCTGACCGGGGAAGAGGGTGAGGTCGGCGTGATCGAGCAGGAACTGGCGACCGCGCTGCAGGGAAACTTGCTGTAATTGGATCATGGCGCGTATTCTACACGTTCTGAATGGCCGGCTGGCCGTTGAGTGGCCCAACAGGAAATTGGCAATGAACCTCGCCCGGCTCCACACCCATTTGTGGGACTTTTCGCTCCAGCTTTACCAGCAGCCGGGGGTTGAGCCCTTGTGCCTGAGCCTACAGGACGGCTGGGGCGGCGACGTGAATATTCTACTCTGGCTGCGTTGGTTGGAACAGGAAGGTCTGGCTATCAACGACACCCGTTTGCGCCTGGCCCAGGCCTATATCGCCCCCTGGCGCACTGAAATTGTGGAACCGCTGCGCCACATGCGCCAACACATCAAACGCCACTACGGCACGGCAGACCCGACCATTGAGGCCAGCCGCCAGGCCATCAAGGCCGCCGAACTGCAAGCTGAACAGGCGGTTCAGGCCCGCCTCGAAAAACTGGCTAACGCCTGGTTGGGTGGCCAACGCAAAGCGCCGGTGACGCCGGGTACCAACTTGTCCGTCTATGCCCGCGCGCTGAACCTTCCCGAAGACAAAACCCGGGAGATGCTTGAGGTACTGGTTCGCCCCTGAGCCCCAAACGCACAACGGGAGGCTGGGCCTCCCGTTGTTTCTGCGGTGTTGCCACCGCAGTGACCTGGTGTTCCGATCCGGGCCCGTTGCCCGGATGGACTACCCTTTAGAACTTATCATCGCTGTCGAAAAAGTCCCGCCCAAACAGGCTTCCGGGCGCGGGGTGATCCGGAACGGGCTCGGCCTTGGGCTTGTCGGCCGGCTCAATCAACTCCGTACTCTGATGACCGGGAACCGGCTCATGGGGATGCTCTTGCGCGGGCTGCACGGGAGGCGTTTCCGGGCTACGGTTCACTCCCGCGTTGCTTTCGCTGGTGGCTCCCGCTGCCGGGGTAGCGCGCTCTGACGCCGCCGGCTTCCGGCTCTCCGGCTTGGCCGACGCCTTCTTCACAGGCGCCTTTTTGGCCGCCGGTGCTTTCCTGGCAGCGGGTTTCTTTGCCGCCGCCTTCCTGGCTGGAGACTTTTTGGTGGTCGCCTTTTGGGGTGACTCCTGTTCCGTGGCCGGTGCCGTACTGGTGGCTTTCTTGCCAGCCGCTTTCCTGGCGGGGGTCTTTTTCGCCGGTGCCTTTTTGGCGGTGGTTTTGCTGGCGGTTTTCTTGCTGCTGGTCTTCTTGGTTCCGGCCTTCTTCTTGGTGGCCGCTTTCTTGGTCGCGGTTGTACTGGTAGTGGTGGCTTTGCTTGCGGCTTTCTTGCGGGGACTGCGCTTGCCAGCCGCTTTCTTTTTCATTTTTTTCTCAACCGCGCGGGTCGCCTTGCGAATTTCGCGAGCCAGTTGATCCGCCTGTTTCTTCTCAGCCTTGGCCGTGGCGAGCGCCTGCTTGGCCTCATCCAGCGTAATTTGCGCCGCACCCACCACCTTCTGTTGGGCGGCAACGGCATCGGCGGCTTTGCGCAACCGCTGCTGGGCGGCGGCGGTTTTCGCCTTGACCTTACCGGCCGCCACTTTCTTGCTGCGCAGCGTTTTCAGCTTGCGCTTGGCAGCATCCAGCGTCTTCTTCGCCTGGGTGACGGCTTTCTCGGTTTGAGTGAGTTTTTTGGCGCGAGCCTGGTCCAGCTGCGACTGGACTTTTTCGACCTGCTTTTCCAGATCGGTCACGCTGACGGTAGCTTTTTTCTTGGCGGCCATAGTGAAATTCCTGTGCAGTTGGAAAGTGAACGATTACCGGCGAGAACCTCTGCGGCTATTGTAGTATCGTCAGGCAAAAATGTGTATGGCAGCACCCCGATTTGGGCCAGATTGGCAAAAATTTCCGCCATTTAACGCATCCAGGGGAACCTAAACCACCCAAAGAGGACCAACAGGTTCTCATTGTGGCCAGTTAGCGCCGCAAAAAGGCGCCCATTGCCGCCCAAGTTGGGTTACCATGGAGCGCTCTTTGACACCGCTGGCTAAGCGGGCAGACTGACAAACCACTATAAAAGAAGGTGCAACGCATGAAACGCAATGTACGACTGATCGCGGGGCTGCTCGGTGCAACCGCTCTGATGGTTGGCTGTAATCAGGCCGAACCCGAGAATGAGCCTGCCAAACTCGAAACGCTGGAAGAGAAGGTCAACTATGTTTTCGGCACGAATCTGGCCGAAAATCTGGCTCAAGGCGGAGTGACAATTGAGCCCGACGCCTTTGCCCAGGCCCTGCGCGACAAGCGCGACGGCGTAGAACCACGCCTGAGCGAGGAAGAAATGCGCGAAGTGATGCAGACTTTCCAGGAACAGGAAATGGCCCGCCGCGAAGCCGAGCAAGAAGCGGCCGCGGAAACCAACAAGAAGGAAGCCGAAGCATTCTTCACCGAAAATGCCAGCGCCGAAGGCGTCAGCCAGACCGACAGCGGCCTTCAGTATAAGGTTCTGGAAGAAGGTGACGGCGCCAAGCCCGGAGCCGACGATACCGTGACCGTTCACTACCGCGGTCGCCTGCTGGATGGTACCGAATTTGACAGCTCCTACGAGCGCGATCAACCGGCCACCTTCGCACTGAACAGTGTCATTGCTGGCTGGACTGAAGCGCTTCAACTGATGTCGGAAGGCTCCAAGTACGAACTGTACATCCCCTCCGACCTGGCTTATGGCCCCGGCGGTAACGGTCCCATTCCACCCAATGCGGCACTCATTTTTGAGGTGGAACTGCTCGAGGTTGAAGACCAGGCCGACACCGGCAGTGAAGACGCTGAATAAGCGGAATTCAACTCGCACCCACAAAAAAGCCGCCCTGGACAAGGCGGCTTTTTTTATGCGCGGGGGAAACCGGTATCAATACGTCAGGTCGTGTACAAAACCATCGGAACTGAGTGCCCGGTAAACATCCGGGTTGTTGGTGAAGGCGAGGTCTATCACCGCCACCGCCGTCGGATGGAAGGCCTTTCTCTTGGGCAGTTGCCAACTGTAGACCACCGCCCGGCTCTGCAAGTCCCAAAGATCGACACGACCGGACGGTTGCCCGGTCAACAACCAGTCACCATCGTCACTGAATCGCGCCACGGTCACTTGGGTACCGCGCTTGACCCGCTCTTTGGGCAAAGGCAACTCCCAGACCAGGTCACCTTCCGAATTCCAGAGCCGAGGGCGTTCATAGCGTGCCGCGGAGAGCATTCTCCGGCCGTCCGGACTCATTGTCACGTACTGCACGGGGGATTCGTGCTGCTGATGCGCAATGGCGTCGCCGGTCTCGAGATCCCACAACGTCGAGGTTCCCGCATCGGATCCGGTCAGTGCGCGAGCGCCATCAACGCTCAGCGCCACCGTCGAGACCCGGTCACTGTGATGCAGGTTGCGGATGATACCGCCACGGCGGACGTTGTACAGTGAGGCGCGGTGATCGGCCAACCCCAACAGCGCGCGCTCCCCTTCGGGCCCCAGCTCGCTGGCCAGAATCTCCGACGGGCTGCTCCAGTATTGTTCGGCTTGACCGCTCTGGCGATTCCAGAGCACCAACGTGCGCTCATCGGTGGTGAGGGCGTAGTTGCCCTCGGGAGAGAAACTCGCGCTGGTGATCAGGGTGACGCTGTCAGCCTTGTGGTTCCAGTCATAGCGCCGCTCATCCGAGTCGAGCGCCCAGAGGCTGCCCCCCTGATAACCCGACCCCACAACGGCCCAGGCACCGTCCCGGGACAAGGCACCCGACTGGACACTGCGTGAGGCCACCTCAAGACTGTCCAAAGGCTCTGCCGGTCGGTCGCACCCGGTGAGCACCATGCCAATGAGCGAGCAAAGCCCCAGGCGGGAAAGATGACGAATCACGGATTCAGCATTGCGCATAGGCGGGACTCGCTCGCATCGGTGGCCGGCGATCAGGCCACCAGGTCTTTGTGTGCCGTGTGCAGCACGGCAATCATGCGGTCTTCAGCGGTAAACCGGGTCTCCAGCGTTTCACCCAGTGTTGACAGATCCCGGTCCAACGCTTCCAGATCGTCGGTTTCCAGGTATTTGTCGTTGAAATCCAGTACTTCCTGAGTGGTCAAATCCACCACTTTGAACAGCTGGCTGGCCTCTTTCAGCGCATCCTCATCGTCGAATTCACGCCCTTCCTTGATCAGTTGGTCATACACTTCAAAGTGCCCTGCCGAGACGTAATCCACCATGATTTCGCACAGGTGGCGCAACTTGTGACCGCGCAACTCATCGCTGGCCTCTCCGGCTTTGAGCGCACTGAGATCGCAGAACTGGACCAGCATTTTGCGCCGCTCTTCCAGCCAGCGATCAATGATCGTACTGACGCCGCCCCAGCGCTCTTTCGCATCTTTACAATTGTCTAACATAACCCGTCCTTAACCGAGTGAAATATCGCCGCCCGATTCAGCGACGACGCAGGGCCTGCCATAAATGCGCAAGCCCCAGTAGTATAAATCCAATGAGAGTCCAGCCGGGAATACTGATCCCGAACAGCGACCAGGCCACTTCCGCACAGTTGCCGTCACCGGTGAGCATGACCCGCAGGGCATCCAGTAGCGGGAACGTATCCAAAATGTAATCCACCCCGGGGCCACAGGCCGGCACTTCGCTGGCGGGGAGGCTCTGGAGCCACAACTGGCGACTCGACACGGCGCCACCGGCCACCGCCGATAGCACCCCCAACCCCGCGTATATGCCCCGCCCGATTCGACCCGGATGGTGCACAAACGCCACCAGAGCCCACACCCCGACCAGAATGACAAAAATGCGCTGGCTGACACACAGCGGACAGGGCTCCAACCCCATGGCGTGCTCCATATAAAGCGCAACGGCCATCATGGCCACCACCGCAAGCACGATGAGCAGGTTGGTCATACGAATGGTCAATGGCATAATCGTTTCTCGTGGGGCCATCACAAGGCGCTATCAGTGCGCCGCCTTTAGGCTACAATGGTACGCAATAACGCCCTGAGCGCGCCACCATTTAGCGCACAGATTCCCGAATTGGATCACCGGTAGGTTTCGATGTCGATCTGCAAACATACGTCTCTCAGACTGTCGACGGTTTTTTTCCTTTCATTGGCACTCAGCATCGGTCTGCTATTGAGTTGGTCTGTCAGCGCCCAGGACGACGAGCTGGAGGATGGCGAACTCTACGTGCCGCTGAGTGAGCCACTGGTGGTCAACTACGGGGGACCGGGACGACTCAAGTACTTGCGTGCCGAAATTTCCCTGCGTCTTGATAAATCCCGGGATGCCAGCGTGATCCGTCACCACATGCCGCTGATACGCCACCACCTGGTCATGTTGTTCAGTCGTCAGGGGGAAGAGGAGATCAACACCCAGAGCGGCCGCGAGCAACTTCGCCAGACGGCCCTGGCGGAAACCAATGCGTTACTCGCGCAGGAGGAAGGCCGGGAGGATGTCGTCCGCGACCTGTTGTTCCGGAACTTTGTCGTACAACGCTGAGGGCTTCGATGGCCGGTGTTAAGCCTCGGGAACGGGAGCCGCGCAACCGCAATCCTGATACTGGCGGTAATAGTTGGCCAGGTAGTCTTCAAAGCTGAGCTGATCCTCCGCCTCGACGGCTTCCTGGTCGCTCAGTGACTGCTCCGCCATCCGCGTGTAGGCGGCCTGCCGCTCCGGATCCAGCGGACGGCGCAGGAACACCTCCCGATGCTGCTCGGCCAGCCCCATGGCGTGGCGGAAAAAGGTCAGCTTCTCCCGGCGCATATCCTCCAGAACCCGGGCCGAGGGCGTCAGGGCCGGGTCGTCCACCTTACGACGCTGCTGCGCCACCGCCGCCCGGAAGTGCCCATCACCGGCATTCAGATCCAGCAGACCCGCGCAGGCGTCCATCTCTTGCAGCAGCGTCCCGGCCCACTCGGCCATTGCCACTTCACCTTCATCCCGGCATAAGGTCAGGCCGGGTTCACGGCCACGGTACACAACCCGCGCCTGATTTTCCTGAATGTTGCGGTACTCCTGATCGCCGGCTTTCGGGCTCGGTGCCAGCAGGCAATGCAGCAGGAAGGCATCCAGAAAGTGAATCTGCTCGGCACTGATACCCAGGGGTTCATAGGGGTTCAGGTCCACACAGCGCACCTCAACGTACTCAACTCCGCGCAGCCGAAGCGCCTGCAGTGCCGTTTCTCCGCGTCGTGTGGTGCGTTTGGGGCGCACACTGCTGTAAAACTCGTTCTCGATCTGCAGCAGACTGGTGTTGAGCTGCTGATACTCGCCGTCCGCATCCTTCACCCCCACCGCCTGATAGGCCGGATGAGGCTGCGTGATGGCTTTGCACAGAGTCTGAAGATAGGAGGGCAGATCGTTGTAGCAGACAATCATCTGTTGCTGGGCATCGCTCTGGTACCCCAGATCCCCCATGCGCAACGAGGTGGCGTAAGGGGCGTGCAAGGTGTGCTCATCGCCCTCGAACGGCACCAGTTTGTGGGGCCGGTTGCGCACGAATGAACGGCATACCGCAGGCGCCGCACCGAACAGATAGATCAACAGCCAGGAATAGCGCCGGAAGTTGCGGATCAGGTCGAAGTAACGCCGGGTTTTGAAATCCTGCAAGGTGCCGGTATCGCCCTCCTCTTGCTGCAGCGTTTGCCAGAAATCGTCGGGCAGTGAAAAGTTGTAATGCACCCCGGCAATGGTCTGCATGACCCGTCCGTAGCGATGGGCCAACCCCAGACGGTACACGGTTTTCATCTTGCCACTGTTGGACGTCCCGTAGCGGGCCACCGGCACGCCCTCTTCGCCTTTGAGCGCACAGGGCATACTCGTGGGCCACAGCAGCTCCCGCTCCAGCACACTGTATGTGTAACGGTGGATATCATCCAGTTGATTGAGCAGCGCGTCGACCCGGGTGAACGGCTCGGTAATGAACTCCAGCAACGCCTCACTGTAATCCGTCGTGATATGCGGGTGCGTCAGCGCCGACCCCAACCCCTTCGGGTGGGCGAACTGGGACAGCTCGCCCTCGGGCGTCACCCGCAGACTCTCTTTTTCCACGCCCCGGCGGATACCGCCCAGCGTCTGGTTGGCCGTTGACGCAAAGTGCGTCAGGAGATGGCGGAATCGCTCGGAATGGGACAAGATTGGCTCCTTTACAGCACGAACCGGCCGGAATTGAAAACGCGTTAGTCTTCTGCCTCGTGGGCGGACTCAGGGGAGTCGGATGACGCCTCCGGCGCCAGTTCGGCACTGTCAGCCCGAACCGGTTTTACTCGGGCCCGTGGCGGCGGCATGTCATCGACTGCCAGCACCGGCAGGCCGCGCTCATCGGGCTGACAGGGCAGAATATGAATCCGCTGCTCAAAATCCTTGGCACTCACCTCCACCTTCAGGTTGATGGCTTCGTCCTTGTGAGGCGTCTTGTACAGGGCGCCGCGGTCCCGACCGTCCAGCCAATCCTTTTGCTTGCCCAGAAAATACCCATGCTGATTGCGCAGAATATACAGCTCTGTCATTGATCACCTTGCAGTCGTCACTCAACGTCACTGGACGGAGGGGCGTGCGGAGCCTGACCTCCGCCGAAACGGGAATTGTTCAGTGTTAGGGCTTTGAGTGCAAGGGGTTTTTACCAAACCGCCGTTCAAGTGGCGTCACGTTTGGCCATATACCCCAAATGGGCGATGCCGCCCTATCTCGCCTGCACTAGACTGCCACGAGGAGTTTAGCGACAACTTCGCGCCCGGAGCCGCTGTTCCGCTCCTTCGGCAGCGACAGGGACCCGTCCGGACCGGGATTCGGTACCGACCTTTTATAACTCTATTGGAGCCAGATCATGCTTTTATTCCTTCGAACCTTACTGTTGAGCTTCGCCTTGCTGACACTCGCTGCCTGCGGCGGTGGCAGCGACGGTGACACCACCCCACCGCCCAACGACGACGGTGGCGGCAATGACAACGACGATGACAATGACGACGGGAGCGATGACGATGACGGCACGGGTGACGACGAACCCACCGCCGGCAGCCGTACCGGCACCTTTGTCGACAGCGCGGTCGCCGGTATCACTTTCACCAACCAGCCCAGCGGCATCACCGGTACCACCGACGCCCAGGGCCGCTTTACCTTCGAGCCCGGCGACGAAGTCACCTTCTCTATCGGCGATCTCAGCCTGCCCCCGACAACCGCCCGCGGCGTGGTCACGCCACTGACCATCGCCGGCACCGATGAACCCACCGATGTGGTGGCGACCAATATCGCCCGCCTGCTGCAGACCCTCGATTTTGACGGCGATGCCAGCAATGGCATCGATATCGCCAGCGGTGCCGCCGAGGTGGCCACCGCCGTGGACTTCTCAGCCGACGATTTCGATGCCCAGGTGGCCGATCTGGTCGCCAACTCCGGCAGCAGCAACACCACGCTGGTGTCCGCCGAGGACGCGCAGGCTCATCTGCAGGCCTCAATCGCCGATGTCCGCGACCAGGCCGTGGGTAGCTGGTATTACGTCGACACCTCGGCGGCGAATGTGGAAGAACAGTTTGTGATCGTACTGACCCTGTTCGCCGACGGTCGCTTCGCCATATTTAACGACGAAGACTGGCCGGAAATGGATGGCTTCGAAGTCGGTGATATCGACTGGAACATCAACAACGGCCAGGTCACCCTGTCGAACGTGCGCGACTACAACGGCGAGATTGGCCTATCCGGCGGCACCTGCGCTTCAGAGGAAGACAGCCTGTTTACCTTCGATCTGGTCACGGGCGCCACCCCGGGCGATGACAAATTGCTGCTGGGCGCCGATACCGGCGTCGGCGAGAATTGCGACGAAGCCGAGGGCGACGGCAACGTCGTGATCGAGTTCAGCCGGTTGTACAGCGACACCGACGGTCGGGTGGGCACCTGGTTTATGGAAGACGCCGACGAATTCCTGCTTCTGCATCTTTTTGCCGATGGCATGTTCGCCTACCTGGAAGAGGATACCGACCCACAGACCCTGTCAGCCGGGATTGAGCGCGGCTCCTACAGCATTGAGGCCGAGACCAACGCCGTCACCTGGACCGTGGAGACCGACACCAATGGCGACAGCGGTTTCTCCCACCCCTGCCCCGACCTGTCGGCCGGAGAAACCACCTGCGGCCCCGACGGGGGGGATATCGTGGAAACCCTGACCTTCGACGCCGACAACAATGCTCTGGTGTTCGGAACCAATGACCCCGCCGAAGAGCCGGAAGCATTTTCCCGGATAGGCCCCACCGGAGTGGAAGTGGGCACGAGTGGCGACAGCGGCAGTGGCGACGATACCGCCCTGGATATCAGCGGCACCTGGACCTTTGAGATCAATGACTCTACAGAGGTGGCCGAGTGCGAGGACGATCGCACCGAGAACTTTGTCGTTGTGCAGACCGGTACCGACCTGGAGGTCACCGACGAGGGCGGCCACAGCTACAGTGGCAGCCTCTCCGGCGACGCTCTGGTATGGTCCGGCAGCTACCCGGAGGACGGCGGCACCAGCGAAACCAGCCTGGAGGCCACCGTTGCCGTCGACAGCAATGGCGCCATGAGCATGTCCGGTTCCAGTAGCTGGAGCTTTACCCTGGACGGTGAAACCGATCCATACTGCTCCGGCACCAGCACTTTCACCGGCACACTCAACTAACCACGGAATGAGCGGGCGCGGGTAAGACCCCGCGCCCCGACGTCTGCGGTATATCTTCCCCTCTCGCCCGACATGAAAACGTTTCTATTTTTTTGACCAAATCACTTGCCAAGCACCCAAAAGCGGGTTCATAATCTGCACCATTCAGTGTCTTTACGACCATAAGTCGAAATGGCAACGTTTTCATAAACGTTTTTGTAACAGTGCCATTCCGGCCGGGGCGTCAAAGCACACAACGCTAACGGAGCGAAACCGTGTCAATCAAGCAAGTGGCCAAATTGGCCGGGGTATCCATCTCCACGGTATCCCGGTGCCTGAACAGCCCTGACCAGGTCAAACCCAAGACCCTGGCGGCGGTTCAGTCGGCTATTGAGGCCACCGGCTACGCCCCCAATGCCCTGGCCCGCAACTTCCGTCGGGGCAAAACCGGCCTGGTATTGGTGGTGCTCCAGTCCGTGGGGCTACCCTTCTGGGAAGGTGTGATGCGCGGCATCAACGGGGTCGCCCGGGAAACCGGCTATTCGATCCTGATCCGGGAGACCGCCAGCAGCCAGCCCGAGCTGGACGACTACTGCAAGATGGTCATGTCCAAGGAGGCCGACGGCATCATCGTGCTCGCCAGTCCCTCGCCTCTCTCCGGCACCAGCCAGTACTCCACCCAGGCACGGCGCACCCCGATCGTGCTCGGCTGCGAAAACGTCACCGACGAAATGGTCCATATTCCCAGCGTGCGGGTCGACAACCGCCGCGCCGCGAGCGAGGCCACCCAGTATCTGCTCCAGCTCGGCCACCAGCGCATCGGCTTTATCGCCGGTTCGCGCGGTTCACTACTGACCCGGGACCGGGAGCGCGGCTACCTCGACGCCATGAAAGCCAGCCCCCAGGGCGAACACCGGGATTGGGTGGTCAACGGCGACCAGACCATCGACGGGGCGCGCCGGGCCACCCGCAAGCTGCTCAGCCTGCCCGAGGCACCCACCGCCATTTTCTGCGCCAATGATGAAATGGCCATGGCGGCGATCTATGAAATCAAGCGCCGGGGATTGCGCGTCCCCGAGGACATTTCGGTGGTCGGTTTCGATGACACCCGCTATGCGGCCATCATGGATCCGCCCCTGACCACGGTGGTGCAGCCCACGGAAGAGATCGGCGAGCGCACCATGCGCCGGCTGATCAGCGCCATTGAGGGCCACGATATTGGCGAGGCACCGGAAATCGTGGAGCACCGGCTGATAGTGCGGGATTCCACGGCGCCACCGCGCTCCGATACCTCCGGCCAGGCTCAGAGTCAGTCGGCGGAACGGATGGTCTAAATCGAACAACACCGATTTACTGGTAGTCAACTAAACTATAAGATGGGCGGCAAGCGGCTCAAACCCAACAAACAAAAGAGTAGAACTATGTACTTTTTAGGATTAGACATCGGCAGCTCCTCGGTCAAACTGGCCGTCATCAACGGCGAAACCGGCGAACGTGTGGCAAATGCCACCTACCCGCCCCAGGAAATGACCATCAGCGCGCCCCAGTCCGGCTGGGCGGAACAGTCCCCGGAAGCCTGGTGGGACGCGGTGCGTCAGGGCTGCGCCCAGATGTGGGCCGAGCATCCCGAAGCGAAAGACAAGATCGGCGCCATCGGTATTTCCTACCAGATGCACGGTCTGGTGGCCGTCGATGCGCAAGGCGAGGTATTGCGTCCTTCCATCATCTGGTGTGACAGCCGCGCGGTCGCCACCGGCGAGAAAGCCTTTGACGAATTGGGCAAAGACTGGTGCATGGAGCACCTGCTCAACTCCCCGGGCAACTTTACCGCCGCCAAGCTGCGCTGGGTGCAGGAAAACGAGCCGGACACCTACGCCAAAATCGACAAGATTCTGCTGCCCGGCGACTACATCGCCTACAAACTGAGCGGCGAGTGCACCACTACCGCCTCCGGTCTGTCCGAAGGCGTGTTCTGGGACTTTGCCGAGAACAAGGCCTCCGACAAGCTGCTCAAGCACTGGCATATCGACCCCAGCCTGTTGGCCAGACAGGTCCCGAACCTGGGCGTGCAGGGCGAGGTGAACGAACAGGCGGCGCGCGAGCTGGGCATCAACCCGGGCGCCAAAATCGCCTTCCGCGCCGGCGACCAGGTGGCCAATGCCATGAGCCTGAACGTGCTGGAGCCGGGCGATGTGGCCACCACCGCCGGCACCTCCGGCGTGGTCTATGCGGTCACCGACAAGAACATTGCCGACCCGGATCAGCGCATCAACACTTTCCGCCACGTCAACAAAGGCGAGGCCGAGGTGCACAAGGGCCTGCTGGCCTGTATCAACGGCGCGGGCCGGATGAACAGCTGGCTGCGCGGTGTGCTGAGCACCGGTGGGGAAGTCTCCTACCCGAAACTGAACGAGCTGGGCGAATCCGTGGCACCTGGCAGTGACGGCCTGAACGTCTATCCTTTCGGGAACGGTGCCGAGCGGATCATGCGCAACAAGCTTCTGTCCGCCCAGATGGATGGCCTGGACCTGAACCGTCACAGCGTCAACCACATCGCCCGGGCCACCCAGGAAGGCGTGGCCTATGCCATGAACCTGGGCTTTGATCTGATCAAGGGCCTGGGGGCGGAAACCCGGGTGGTACGCGCCGGGCACAGCAACATGTTTTTGAGTCCGATTTTCAGCAGCGCCTTTGTCAACCTGACCGGCGCACCGCTGGAACTGTATCAGACCGACAGCGCCGAGGGCGTCGCCCGGGCCGCGGCCTGGGGCTGCGATTACTACACCTCCCGCGAGGATGTGTTCCGCACCCTGACCCGCAAGGCGATTCTCGAGCCGGAGGCGGCGCTGCAATCCCGTTACCAGGAGCTCTATGGCCACTGGCGCGACGCGGTCGAACGCCGCCTTGCCGAGGCCCGATAAGGACACCCGAAACCGGGCGGTGGCCCAACCGCCGCCCACCTCTTTTCACACAAAGCACAAAAGGTCATTACCATGAGCATCACCCTAGGCGATAAAGAGTATTTCCCCGGCGTTGGCAAAATTGCCTACGAAGGCCCCGAGTCCGACAACCCCTTCGCGTTCCAGTATTACGACGAGAACCGCGTAGTGGCCGGCAAGACCATGAAAGAGCACTTCCGCTTTGCCGTGTGCTACTGGCACACCTTCTGCGGCGCGGGCCACGACCCCTTCGGCCCCGGCCCCTTCCACTTCCCCTGGAGCGAAGGCAAGGACCACGAAACCCGCACCCGCATGAAGCTGGACGCGGCGTTCGAATTCTTCACCAAGCTGGGCGTGCCCTACTACTGCTTCCACGATGTGGACGTCATTGAAGAGGGTGATTCCCGCGCGGAGACCCAGAAGCGTCTGCAGAACTGGGTCGAGCTGGCCAAGGAAAAGCAGAAAGAATCCGGCGTGAAGCTGCTGTGGGGCACCTCCAACCTGTTCAGCAACCCGCGTTTCATGAACGGCGCTTCCACCAACCCGGACTTCGACGTGGTCGCTTTCGCTGGCGCCCAGTTGAAAGACGCGATGGACGCAACCATTGCTCTGGACGGTGAGAACTACGTGTTCTGGGGCGGCCGCGAAGGTTACATGAGCCTGCTCAACACCGACATGAAGCGCGAGCAGGAGCACCTGGCCCGCTTCCTGACCATGGCCCGCGACTACGGCCGCAAGAACGGCTTCAAGGGTAACTTCCTGATCGAGCCCAAGCCGATGGAGCCCACCAAGCACCAGTACGATTTCGACAGCGAAACCGTCATCGGCTTCCTGCGTCATCACGGCCTGGACAAAGACTTCAAACTGAACATCGAAACCAACCACGCCACTCTGGCCCAGCACACCATGGACCACGAAATGCAGGCCGCCGCCAACGCCGGCATGCTCGGTTCCATCGATGCCAACCGCGGTGACTACCAGAACAGCTGGGACACCGACCAGTTCCCGTACAACATCAACGAAACCGTTGAAATGATGCTGGTTCTGCTGCGCCACGGCGGCTTCCAGGGCGGCGGCGTCAACTTCGATGCCAAGCGTCGTCGCAACTCCACCGACCTGAACGACACCTTCCACGGTCACATCGGCGGTATGGACGTGTTCGCCCGCTCTCTGTTGATTGCCGACGACCTGATCCAGAAGTCGCCGCTGGAGAAAATGCGCGCCGAGCGTTATGCCTCTTTCGACAACGGCAAAGGTGCCGACTTCGAGCAGGGCAAACTCACTCTGGAGCAACTGGCCGAGATTGGCAACGCCCTGGGCGAGCCCAAGCAGATCAGTGGCCAGCAGGAGCTGTACGAAAATATCATCAACCGTTTCGTACGCTAAGCAGAACCCCTATCGCTGCCCCACCATAGGCTTGCGATAGGCAGCCAGAGCGAGGGGGCGGCATTTTCTGAAACGCTCGCTTCAGGGAAGAAGCGAGCGAGCTACAGGGACGTATTCATGTGTTTTCAGACAATGCCGCCCCCTCGCTCCGGTTTCAGACCTTCAACCCAACTTGATGGAGAACCGACACCCAAAAAAGACACGCACGAAAAGCAACACCACTATATACAACGATAAAACCAGACACTGGTTAACCAAAAACATGAGAGAGAAAAACAATGAAAACATGGCTATCCCTTGCCGGGGCAGCGCTGCTATTGGGCGCCTGCACATCGGCCAACAACCCTCATCAAACCCAAACCGACGCCGAAGACTGTAGCCCTTACCTCGGCAACCCCTACGTCAAACACTGTCAACAGTGGGAGACCACCCACGAAGGTCAACGTCAGGCGGATCTCGGTGATGGCACTTATCTGAACCCCATCATGTCCGGCGATCGCCCCGACCCGAGTATTCTCAAAGACGGCGACGACTACTACATGACCTTTTCCTCGTTTGAGGCCTACCCGGCCCTGACGATCTGGCACTCCAAAGATCTGGTGAACTGGGAACCCGTCGGCCCCGCCCTGACCGAATACGTCGGCAGCATCTGGGCGCCGGAGCTGACCAAGCACGACGGACGCTACTACCTGTACATTCCGGCCAAGTTCCCGGGCAACAACAATATCTACGTGGTCTATGCGGACAATATCGAAGGCCCCTGGTCCGATCCGATCGCGCTGGATAACGATCTGATCGACCCGGGTCACGCCGTGGGCGAAGACGGCAAACGCTACCTGTTCCTGTCCGCCGGATATCGTGTGCCGCTGTCGGATGATGGCCTGAGCATCACCGGCGACATGGAACACGTCTATGACGCCTGGGACTACCCGGAGCACTGGGATGTGGAGTGCGACTGCCAGGAAGGCCCCAAGATCATGCAGCACGGCGGCTACTACCATATGATCACCGCCGTCGGCGGCACCGCCGGTCCGCCCACCGGCCACATGGTGATTCACGCCCGCTCGAAGTCCATCCATGGTCCCTGGGAAGACTCTCCCCACAACCCGATTGTGCGCACCGAGAGCGCTGCGGAAAAATGGTGGTCGCGCGGTCACGCCACCCTGGTGGAGGGCCCCACCGACGGCGACTGGTACATGATGTACCACGGCTATGAAAACGGCTATTACACTCTGGGTCGTCAGACTCTGATGGAACCCGTGGAGTGGACCGACGATGGCTGGCTGGTCACCAGAGGCTACGATATGAGCCAGCCCATCCCCAAGCCCGAAGGCGGCACCGCCATCAAGCATGGTATCCCTCTCTCGGATGATTTCACCACCAACAAGTTCGGTATCCAGTACAGTTTTTTCCGAGGGGATATTTCCGAAAACGAACGGGTGCACTACGACCACGACGCTGGCGTTCTGGAGCTGGAGGCCAAGGGCGACTCACCCAGCAACAGCTCGCCTCTGACCTTCATTGCCGGCGATCACTCTTACCAGTTTGAAGTCGACATCGATTTTGATGAGGGCGCACAGGCCGGAGCCATGGTGTTCTACAATGACAGGCTCTACGCCGGTGTGGGCGTCAACAAGGCGCATTTCGTCCTGCACCGCTACGGTATGGACCAGCGTACCGCGCCCAAGCCCGAAGGCATGGATACCCAACTGCGGATGCGGATCACCAATGACCGGCACATTCTCACCATCCATACCAGCACCGATGGCGGCGAAACCTGGATCAAATATCCGACCCAGATGGAAGTCTCCGGTTACCATCACAATGTGGCGTACGGGTTTATGAGTCTGCGCCCGGCGATCTACGCCTCCGGAGAGGGCAAAGTGCGCTTCAGCAACATGGTGTATCGCGCTCTGCCCTGATAAGCTACACCCGCGCCCGGCTCCACAGACAGACAATAATGGCCGGGCGCACAGGGGCTGATCGGGGGACCACGCGCCCCCCGATCAGCCCCGGGTCAACATGGGGCAACAACCAGTTCAACGATAACAACCACGGTCTGGCAATTTCTGGAATCCGATAAAACCATAGGTATTCACTCCATGACTACAAATGCAACTCACCCTGAACAGGGAAGTACTCTGTTTATTGTGCTGATCAGCTGTGTCGCCACCATTGGCGGCTTTCTGTTCGGCTTTGACAGCGGCGTCATCAACGGCACGGTTGAAGGCCTGCAGACCGCCTTCAACTCCGACAGCGCCGGCACCGGCCTGAGTGTGTCGTCCATGTTGCTCGGCTGTGCCGTCGGCGCCTTCTTTGCCGGCCGTCTCGCGGACAAGTACGGTCGCCGCTCCCTGCTGATTGTCGCGTCGGTGTTTTTCATCGTCTCCGCCTGGGGCTCCGGCGTGGCCGGCGGCACCATAGAATTTGTCTTCTACCGGATTCTCGGTGGCCTGGCCGTCGGTGCCGCCAGCGTCATGGCACCGGCCTATATCAGTGAGGTGGCCCCGGCCCGCTACCGCGGCATGCTCACATCAGTGCAGCAAATTGCCATCATCACCGGTTTGACCATGGCATTCTTCAGCAACTACCTGCTGGCCAAGTTCGCCGGTGGCTCAACAAAGGAATTCTGGCTGGGTTTTGAAACCTGGCGGTGGATGTTCTGGATGGAGCTGATCCCGGCGTTCATCTTTTTCTTCGCCCTGCTGGCCATTCCGGAAAGCCCCCGCTATCTGGTGGCCTCCGGGAAGATGGAAAAAGCCGGCGGTGTACTGGCCCGACTCTACGGACGCAGCACCGCTGAGACCAAAGTCGAAGAGATCAATACCTCTCTTGCCAAGGACCACCATCGCCCGCGCCTGTCGGATCTGATCAACAAACAGACCGGAAAACTGCGCACCATTGTCTGGATCGGTATTGGCCTGGCCGTACTTCAGCAATTCGTAGGCATTAACGTGGTGTTTTACTACGGGGCGGTACTTTGGCAGGCGGCGGGCTTCTCCGAAAACGACGCGCTGGCCATCAATGTCATTTCAGGCAGTATCAGCATCGCGGCCTGTCTGATCACTTTCTTCTTTGTCGACAAGATCGGTCGTAAGCCTCTGCTGTGGTTTGGCTCTGCAGGTATGGCCATCACGCTGGGCCTGGTCGCCTACGCCTTTGCGGGCGCACCGGTGGACCTGGAAACGGGCAACCTGAACCTGTCCGACGATGCCGGTCTGCTGGCCCTGATCGCGGCGAATGCCTACGTATTTCTGTTCAATCTGTCCTGGGGCCCGGTGATGTGGATCATGCTCGGGGAGATGTTTCCCAACCAGATTCGCGGTTCCGGCCTGGCCGTCGCCGGTCTGGCCCAGTGGCTGGCCAACTTTCTGGTCACCTGGAGCTTCCCGATTCTCCTGGCGGGCATTGGTTTATCCGCCGCTTACGGCATCTACACCTTCTTCGCCGCGCTCTCCGTGGTGTTTGTGCTGATGATGGTGCATGAGACCAAAGGGAAGGAATTGGAGGAGATGGAGGGGTAATTACCTTGGGTTACGGCGGATGCGCTTTGCTTATCCGCCCTACGCATAGCACGGCAGGTCGTGTAGGGCGGATAAGGCCAGCGGCCGCATCCGCCGTAACCCAAAGTGCAGTTCGAAACGTGCTATTTCCCGGAACGTTACGTTGGCACTGAGGGACGGGGAGGGGTAGCCCTTTCAAGACCGTAAGCGGAGGGATTCCGCGCGTCGAGCCTACATGGATGTATTAACGGCGTGTCTTGAAAGGGCTACCCCTTCCCGGCCCGGACGTGATGCACACTCAAACGCTAAGTGCCAAACGCAATAACGCAGCGACCGATATCGCATCGGTGATTTCGCCGCGATCCACCATGGCGATGGCTTCGGTCAGCGGCAATTTTTTCACTTCAATATCTTCGCTGTCATCCAGACTCTGCTCGACGTTTTGCAGGTCCCGGGCAACGTAAATAATGGCCGTTTCATCGGTCACCGAATTCGAAAGCTGCAGCTCTTGCAGTTTTTCCCAATGCTGTGCGCTAAGCCCCACCTCTTCCTGCAACTCACGCTTGGCAGCACTCAAGGGGTCTTCAGCACGGGGACAACCGCCCTCCGGAATTTCCCACGTGTATTCACCCATGGTGTAACGGGTCTGACGAACCAGCCAGGTATTCCCCGCTTCATCAATGGGGACCACACCGACCGCGGTATTTTTAAAATGCACCACGCCATAAATGCCATCCGTTCCCGCAGGCGTTATCACCTCTTCATGGGACACCCTGATCCAGGGGTTTTCGTACACACAGCGCGTCGACTTGCGCTGCCAGCCGCCAATCGTATCAGTCACATTCTCACCTTCAGTCATCGGGGGGACGCTCAGCGCGTCAGTGCAGCCGGTGGGGGTCAAGCTCAACGCGCTGAATGTGTCGACCGAGCATTAACACCCGTCCAAAATAACGGTCACCGCCGGTGACGGTAAACTCGAAATAAAACGCGCGCCACAAACCGGGGCGGCCCCGGGCGTCCCGTTTGATCCAGAGTCTGCGCAGGTACACGCTCTGATCCAGCATCTGTACCTGCATCTGCTCACAGTGGCGGCGCGCCGCGACAAACGCCCGGTCTTTCGCCTGAAAGGCACGCCAGCAGTAATAAATAAACAGGCCCAGAACCGTCAGCCAGACCAACGCTTTCAAATCGAACATGAAACCAGGATCCCCGGATAAACCCGAAGCATACCGTCTGGTGGCAAGCGGAGCCACCCTGAAGGAAAGAAATTTTTCAGCACATAAAACTCTGTGGCTTAACGCAAGCGAAAAGCAGCGGGGGCGTTGAACCAGTGCCGCGAGGGCCCTGGTTCGATACGGGCCGCCGGAACCGGCGGCCGCGCAAGTGATTGCTTTCGGTCAGATTACAGCGGCGTGACGTTTTCCGCCTGAGGCCCTTTCTGACCCTGGGTCACTTCAAAAGTGACACTCTGACCTTCTTTCAGAGTGCGACGACCTGACCCATTGATGGCACGAAAGTGAACAAACACATCCGAGCCGCCTTCACGCTCGATAAAGCCATAGCCTTTATCGTCGTTGAACCACTTAACAACACCAGATACCAGTTGATCTGACATACTTTCCTCGTCTTGCAAACTAACGCAGGTTCGAAACACCGAAAAACCCGCCTGACATGAACCGACCTTGGTCAACGCATCGGCGACCAACGCAAAAGCCGGGATGAAACAACCCTCAAGGGTTGTGCTAAGGGAAGGGTCGAACAAAGTTACTGGAGGGTGCCTCGCGGGAGCCTAGCCTTTGGCCGTTCACAATCTCTAGCAAAAAAAATTAAAGCACTTCGCCCCGGGCAGTTCAAGCATAATTTGATGAAACTTTGAGCGGGTTCCGAAGCGACAACGCACGGCACCCATGGGGTGCCGAAAAAGGTGTGAGGCACCACATGGGTGCGCTACCGACGGGCGAGTACTTCGTGCAGGTAGATGGAGAGCACCACCAGAGGGATGCTGAATATCATCACAACGCGCTTCAGTACTTCGAACTCCAGCCCTTCCTTGGCCAGTTGGTAGCAGGCCAGCGCCCAGACCGCGCTGGCGAAATAGGCCCAACGCCAGCGCCGGAAAATGCCCAGTGCTATCGCCCAGCCCACCGGGGCCAGCAGCATTCCGTAGCCCGTCGAGTAGCCCAGAAACACCGCTCCGGCCGCCAACAGGCACAGGATCAGCAGACCGTTGAGCGCGGCGTCCAGCCGATGCTTGCGCTCAGGGGTGAGAAACGGCATATCGGGCGTCACTCCTTGTCCACGAAGTACAGAGGATCTTTCTTGATGGCCTCAAGCGCCGCATCCCAGGCCGCCTGGGCATCCACCAGCATGCAGTCGGCGGCCAGCAACTGACCGCGCTTGATGGCACCCTCGGGCAGCAGCGCCTCAAGGCGATCGTAGCGTTGCACATAACCTTTGAAGCTGTGGCAGCGAACCGCGTTGGTGATCTGACGGCCCCGGGCATCGGTCAGGATAAAGTCCACCGGCTCATCTTCCAGCAGGTAAGGCGGCATCACCTGTTCTTCCACGGCATGCATCATGGTGTTGACAGTAAAATCGCAACCGAGGAAAAGTATCCGGCCACCCAGCCTCGGCAGACGGGCAAAGGGGGAATGCTCGCCGCAGGGAGTGTGGTCCTTTTCATGGCCCACCAGTAAATCCGAAGTGTTGGGGCCGATCGCCGCCGCCGAGTGGGTCGGGTGGAGGCTGCGCACCACACCCTGCTGGCGACGGAACGCCTCGCTGAGGCTGCCGACACAGGAGGGGGTCTCCTCGGTGTCGAACAGCGGATTCCCGGCGTTGACCGTTTCATAACTGAGCGTCGGCATCGCCAGCGTGCCCTCCGGCCCCAGCGCCCGACGCAGCCCGGCCGATACAATGTCGGCGGGCATGGCTTCACCCAGTGAACGCAAAGACGCGTGCACCATCAGGGTATCCCCGGGTTTCACCCCGAGGTCTTTGAGAAGATTGGATAACTCCAGATGGGGGTTGATATTCATAGCAGCTCATACTCCCATGGCTTTTTGAGCAAGCGTGTTTTTTAACAATGGCAGATTATCCACCCGACGGAGCCCGACATTGCGAAGGGCGATCCAGGCGGGAGAACGACTGCCGAAGAGTCGTTTGAAACCTTCCATGGAGGCCATCATGCCCAGGTTGTCGCCCAGGCGCTGACGCTGATAACGGCGCAGGATCGACGGCTCTGACAGTGGCAGACCGCGTTTCAGGGCGCGCTCAATTTCTTCACTCAGCGCCAGCACATCCTTCAGCCCCAGGTTTACGCCCTGGCCCGCCAGCGGATGAATACTGTGGGCCGCATCCCCGACCAGGGCAACGCCGGGGCGGATGTAATCCCGTGCGTGGCGCTGATAAAGCGGAATTCCGTGACGACGATCCGTGCTGGTGACAGCGCCCAGGGTGTACTCAAAGTCCCGCCCGAGACGCGTACAGAACGCCGCATCATCCAACGCCAGCAGCTCATCGGCCAGGTCCGAGTCAGCGGACCAGACGATGGAGCTGTAGTGCTCATCCCACGGAGAAGCCCCTTTTTCCGCATCGCCCCAGTGGCAGCGCAGGGGCAGAAACGCGAGCGGCCCGGTACGCATAAAGCGTTGGCGTGCCGTCTGGCCATGAGGCCGCTCGGTGCGCACCGTGGTGACAATAGCCCTCTGCTCGTAGGGCCACTCCCGTACGTTGAAACCGGCCAACTCCCGCACGCGGGAATGGGCACCGTCGGCGGCAATCACCAGGGGAGCGACCAGCGTATGACCACTGTCGAGACTGACGGCCACCACATCATCATCGCGGTGACTCAGGCTCACGACCGACACCGGCCGGAACCATTCCACGGTGGACTGATAGGTCAAGGCCTGACGGAGGTGCCGGACCAGAACGCTGTTTTCCACAATATGGCCCAGTTGATCACAATTGAGCTCATCCGCGTGAAAACCGATTCGTCCACTGGCCTCGCCATCCCACACCAGCATATCCCGGTAGGGGCTGGCGCGCTCGGCCTCAATGTGCCGCCACAGCCCCAGTTCCTCGTAACAACGGCGGGACGCCGGCGTCAACGCCACTACCCGTGGATCGAATTGTTCCCCCCGGTATACGGCGGGCTCGGCGTCGCTCGCCTCTACCAGCGCCAACCGAAGGCCACGGGCAGCCAGCAGGGGCGATAGTTTCAGAGCCAGGGTCGCCCCGACCTGCCCCGCGCCCACCACGATCACATCGTGCGTTGTCTGGCTCATGAACCCACCTCCGACAATCGCTGGACAGAGGGCTCCCAGGGCGCCCTCGGCCCGGCCGTGCCCATGGTCTGGGCGGCAAACCAGTCTTTGACCCCAGGCAGAAAATCCAGTCCGACAAATCCGAGATGACGCAACGCCATCAGCCCAAGACGGCGATTGGAGAACACCCGCACCAGTTTATCGCTCAACTGGATGGTCAGACGTTGATCCCGGGCGCGCTGCGCCACATAACGGTTCAGAACCGGTAGCGCGCCGGGGTCGGCCCCCTCCTGACGCGCCCGTCGCAGGCCGGCGGCCAGAGCCGCCGCATCCCGCAGTGAAAGATTGAACCCCTGTCCGGCCACCGGGTGCAGATAGTGCGCGCTATTCCCCAGCAGCACCAGACGCGACCGAACCTGCTCCCGAGCCTGCACCAGCGCCAGAGGCCAGGACTGCCGCTCTCCCACCCGGGTCAGGCGCCCGAGACGCCATCCGAAGGCCTGCTGCAGGGCGTCGAGAAACTCCGCCTCCGGAGCGTTCCGCAACGCGTCCGCCTCGCCCGGTGGCAGAGTCCATACCAGCGCGGCCCGCTGGGCCTGCGGGCATTCATCCAGAGGTAACAATGCCAGAGGCCCCCGAGGGGTAAAACGTTCGTAGGCCCGCCCGTTATGAGGTCGCTCAAAGGAGACATTGGCAATGACCGCGTGCTGCTGGTAGTCGTGGCGCACCTGCTCAATACCCAACTGACGATGCAGCTCGGAGGCCCCCCCATCGGCAAGCACCACCAGTCGCGCCGTCAGTGTTCCCGGCGTGCTCTCTCCTTTCAGGGTGAGGGTATTCAAGTGTCGGCCCGGCAGCAGGCCCGTTACCTGGGCGGGGGCCAGTATCTTGACCTCCGGCGCCTGAACGGCCGCCGTTCGCAATGTCGGCGCCAACCAGCCGTTTTCCAGAACGTACCCCAGCGCATCGCGCTGCTGCTCACGGGCATCGATCAACGCCCCACCGAGATGCCCCTGATCGGACACATGCACTTCGGTGATGGCGGTCGCGTGGGTTTTCAGCCGGGACCACAAGCCCAGCCGCTCGAGAATATCGGCACTGCCGGCGGAAATGGCGGTCGAGCGATTGTCGTAGTGAGATGAGTAGTGAGCGCTCGCCAACCGGTCCGGGACACCGGCGTCGATCAACACGGTACGCCATCCGGCACCACTGGCTGACAGAAGTCCGGCCAACACAGACCCCACCATGCCACCGCCCACAATGGCGATGTCGTAGTCCGGCAGGGCAAGCGATTCATTCATGGACAGGCCTCACACAGGAATAATGACGTTCATCACCGCGAACGAGACGCGTCGGCCATCAGCGCTTCAATGGCATCCGGGTCTTTGGGAACGCCATCGGTCAGCACCTCACACCCCTCTCTGGTGACCACCACATCGTCTTCGATGCGGATCCCGATGCCTCGCCACTTGCGGGCGACGCGCTCATTGTCCGGTGCCACATAGAGTCCCGGCTCCACGGTCATGACCATGCCCGGTTCCAACAGGCGCCACTGGCCATCGATTTTGTAGTCGCCGACGTCATGCACGTCCAGCCCGAGCCAATGGCCGACCCGGTGCATATAGAAGTCGCGATAGGCCTCGTTGGCGATCAGTTCGTCCACTTCACCCTGCAACAGCCCCAACTCCACCAGCCCTTCGGTCAGAACCTGCACCGACACCTCGTGGGGGCGGTTCCAGTGGTTGCCGGGGCGAATCTCGGCAATTGCCGCTCGCTGCGCCTTGAGTACCCAGTCATACAGGGCACGCTGCTCCGGGCTGAAGGTGCCGTTGACCGGAAAGGTCCGGGTAATATCCGCGGCATAGGTTTCGTACTCGCAGCCGGCATCGATCAGCACCAGGTCACCGTTTCTGAGCGCGGCGCTATTTTCAATATAGTGCAAAATACAGCCGTTTTTACCGCCCCCCACAATGCTGCTGTAGGCGGGGAAGCGGGCACCGGCCATGGCAAACTCGTGCAGTATTTCCGCTTCAAGCTGATACTCCATGACGCCCGGCTGGCAGTATTGCATGGCGCGGGTATGCGCCCGGGCGGAAATCTCCCCGGCGTGGCGCATCAGCCGAAGCTCGGCGGCACTTTTGATCAGGCGCAGATCATGCAGAAAGTGGTTCAGATCGAGAAATTCCCCGGGCGGGGTGGCGCCGGAACGAACCTTGGCGCGAATACTGTTCACCCAGTCCATGACCTGGCGGTCAAACTCCCGATCCTTACCCATGGCATAGTAAACCCGCTCCCGGCCTTCGAGCAGGCCAGGCAGAATATCGTCGATGTCGTCGATCGGAAACGCATCGTCGGCACCATAATCCCGGCAGGCGCCCTCGGGCCCGGCACGATAGCCGTCCCAGATTTCCCGGTCCGGGTCACGGTCACGGCAAAACAGGACGAATTCGCCGTGCTCACGCCCTGGAATCAGCGCGAGTACTGCGCCGGGCTCCGGAAAACCGCTCAGGTAATGCAGGTCGCTGTCCTGGCGGTAAGGGTACTCGGTATCGCGACTGCGCTGACGCTCCGGCGCCGAGGGCACGATGGCAATGCTGTTGGGTTCCATCACTTCCATCAGCGCCTTGCGCCGACGGGCGAACTCCTGACGTGTGATTTTCATGGATCGACCTTAGGGCTCAGCTTTTAGGTAACGCGAAAAGGGGTAGCGATATCAATGCAGGGTCGGGGGTTCATCCTCCGAGGGAGCCTGCGTCGCCTCGGCACCGGGAACATTGGCGTCCACCAGTGCCCGCGCGCCAAACTCCATAAACAGCGAAAGCGCCGCCATGCGCACATATTCCACCACTTCGGCGTAATCGTTCTCGGCTTCGCGGGCGGACTCTTCATCGTCCAGTTCCACCTGGGCAATAGCGGCCAGATCTTCCAGCGCCTCGCGGGCTTCGTCCGACAGGTTGGTGTCGCCGGCGTGACCGGCGCTGCCGAAGCCCACCAGAAAACCGTGACACCACTGACCGAGGCACTGCACCCGCAGGGTGATTTCCCGTTCGTCTTTGGGCAACAGCGGTTGCAACGCAAAGCCGTTACCGGTCAATTGCGCCCGGGTATCCCGGTACACCTGGGTCAACGCATTGCGGACGGTCTCATCCGGCGCCTGGGTAAAGTCCAGCTCTTCCACCGCTTCAAGCAGCCACTCGGTTTCATCCGGTTTGGCCCCGCCACAGAACTTCCCGCACAACAGCCCCTGCAATTCCGCCGGGTTGATCAGAATACCCAGGGGTTGTAACAGCTCGCTCAATTGTTCGTAACTCAGGGGGGGTGTTTCGGGTTCGGTCGTCATGGGCACCTCGTGTCGTTGACCGGATATGCTAACACGAATCCCGATTTGACGGCGGCAAGTACGGTTACGGCGGGCGGTGATTGACCCTCTGCAAAGGGCGCAATATAGTAGCTGCACGCGAATAATGAACCCGGTCCCCGAAATCATGTCCGATGAACTGCTAGAAGCCCTGGAAGCCAAGATGGATCGTCTGATCCAGGTCTGTGAACGCCTGCAGCAGGAGAACGACGAACTGCGGGCCAAAGCCAATGACTGGCAGCGGGAACGGGTGCGTTTGATTGAAAAAAACGAGCTGGCCCGCGGCCGGGTAGAGGCCATGATTACGCGCCTGAAGAGCCTGGAGGCAGACTCGTGAGTACCGAAACGGTTTTCGTCAAAATTCTGGATAAAGACTATCAGGTCGCCTGCCCCCGGGAGGAACGCGCCGCGCTGCAGGAATCCGCCGAGTTACTGGATGAGCGCATGCGTGCCATCAAGCGCAGCGGTTCTGTCATCGGGCTGGAGCGCATTGCCGTCATGGCGGCGCTGAACCTGAGCCATGAACTGTTGCAGGCCAAACGCCAACCGCAGCAGCCGTCCCTGGATCTGGACCAGAACGAACTGCAACGCCTGAACGACAAAATCGATCGCAGCCTGGAGCAGTTCGAACAACACTGACCGCCACCCTTCATTGCGTCGAGGAATCCGGTTGCGTCCACCCCCGACTTCCGGGTTATACTGAAAGCACGCCCTGGGGTGTTCGCCAGTCAACACGTCCTTGAGCCGATAACCGCAGTACAGGCGTTGTTCTGTAGGTCCTGTTGAGCATTACCGCGCGAACGGGAAGCCTGATGGACCGCGAACCTCGCCACCTTGAGCCTTAGGGTTCAAGGCCCAATTGACAGCGGCACCTTGGGGTTCTCCTTTCTCTCGCCCGGCCCATAATGGCCCGGTGGTTCCTATCGGACGATTCAACCGCGGACGTCTCGCCCTTGAGCACGATTTCCGAATTCCCCGCTCCAGACAAGAAACAACTGCGCCAGCGATTGCGCGCCCGCCGCAACGCCCTGTCCGCCCGGGAACACCGCGACGCGGCCCACGCCGTGGCCCGTCAGCTCTGCCGCACGGCGGAATTCATTCGCAGTCGTCACATTGCGGTGTATTGGCCCAACGATGGCGAAATCGATCCCACCCCGATCGTCGAGCGCGCCTGGCAGTTGGGCAAGCAGTGCTATCTGCCAGTCTTACATCCCATTCAGCCGCGGCGCCTCTGGTTTGTGCTTTGGCAACGCGGCACCGCACTCTACCCCAATCGCTATGGCATTCCTGAACCGAACCCGTACCGGGAACCACGCCTGGCGGCGCCGTTTCTGAATCTGGTACTGTTGCCCCTGGTAGGCTTCGATACCAAGGGTGGACGACTCGGAATGGGGGGTGGCTTTTACGACCGGACCTTTGCGTTCAAGGCTGGCGATCATCACATCCCGGGGCACGGCCCGGACCTGTTTGGCCTGGCTCACGCCTGCCAGCAGGTACCGGCGTTGCCGATCGAGCCATGGGACATCCCCCTGACGGCGGTGGTGACCGACCGGGGGATCGTTCGGTAGAAAGGTGGGTTTGCCGAGCGGTGGACTTCAGGAATTATCGGCCTGCTGCAGGACCACCGAGGCAGCGCTGCTGTCGTCGTCACCAAACCAGCGGCCGAGATCCAGCGCACTGATCAGCACACCCAGGCAGAACACAAAAATAACCAGAGTAACGATATCGGTTTTCATTTTATTCGGAACCTTCTTTTTTAACCGTTCAGGTATTCAGTTAATCGACATCCGTCCAGAACTAAATTTCCCTGTTGGCGTACCGTTTTTATCGCAACGAGGTCTAAGGTTAGTCGAAAATCGTGACAGTTCAAGGAAAACGTCGGAAAAATGGACGTTTTTTGAAGTAAATGTGTTGAAAATCACATTTTAGGGGCGGGTTTTTGCGGGAACAGGAACTTGGGTGCGTTTCAACCGCTGTTTTTTGGTGGATGACGGGCGTCGCCCGTCATCCACCGACTCAACGATTTCTCAATACGCCTCAGCTCAAAAAGAACTGATACGCCTCATTGTCGGTTTCATCCCAATAGGGATAATTGATTTCATCCAGAAACTTGCGCACCTGCGCCCGCTCCTTTTTCGGCACCTGCATACCGATCAATACCCGCCCATAGGCTGCGCCATGGTTCCGGTAGTGGAACATGGAAATATTCCAATGCCCGGCCACCCGATTGAGGAAGGCGAGCAATGCACCCGGGCGCTCCGGGAACTCGAACCGGAACACCATCTCATCCCCCACATTCGGCGCATGCCCACCGACCATATGGCGGATGTGCATTTTGGCCACCTCATTATCGGTCATATCCACCAGTTCATAGCCCTGCTCGCGTAACTCGGACACCAGCTCCGCGCGGTCATGGCCGCCGCTGCCCACCTGGATACCGACAAAGATCTTCGCCTCCTGGCTGTCCGCATAGCGGTAGTTGAACTCGGTGATGTTGCGTTTGCCCAGCGCCTTACAGAACTCTTTATAGGCGCCGGGACGCTCCGGAATGGTGACCGCCAGAATGGCTTCGCGTTGCTCGCCAATTTCGGTGCGCTCGGAAATGTAGCGCAACCGGTCAAAGTTGATGTTCGCCCCACAGTCGATGGCGACGAAGGTCTGTCCGGTAATACCGTTCTCCGCCACATACTTCTTCATGCCCGCCACGCTGATGGCACCGGCCGGCTCGGCAATGGAGCGGGTGTCTTCAAAAATGTCCTTGATACCGGCACAGATTTCATCGGTGGTGACCGTGATCACCCCATCAATGGTCTTGCGGAGCACCCGGAAGGTTTCCTTGCCGATCTGGGCCACGGCCACGCCGTCGGCAAAAATGCCCACTTGGGGCAAGGTCACCCGACGCTTCTTCTCCATCGCCGCCTTGAGCGAGGCGGACTCGTCGGACTCCACCGCAATCACTTTCACATTGGGGCGCACATACTTTACGTAGGCCGCCACCCCGGCACACAGGCCACCGCCACCGACGGCAACAAAAATCGCATCGATATGGCCCGGATACTGGCGCAGAATTTCCATCGCCACGGTGCCCTGGCCAGCGATCACGTCCGGATCGTCGAACGGGTGGATATAGGTCATGCCCTTTTCTTCCACCAGTTTTTTGGCGTGGGCGGAGGCTTCATCGTAGCTGTCCCCATGCAGGACCACCTTGCCCCCACGGGCGCGCACGGCATCCACCTTGATCGGCGGCGTGGTACGCGGCATCACGATGGTGGCTTTGATACCCAGATGGTGCGCCCCCATCGCCAACCCCTGGGCATGGTTGCCCGCCGAGGCGGCGATCACGCCCTTGGCCCGCTGTTCCGGGCTCAGTTGCAGCAGCTTGTTGTAGGCGCCCCGGATCTTGAAGGAAAACACCGGTTGCAGGTCTTCACGCTTGAGCAACACCTGATTACCGGTGCGCTGGGACAACAGCGGCGCCGGATCGAGTGGCGTTTCGACGGCGAGGTCGTAGATGCGGGCATTGAGGATACGTTTGATGTAGGAATCGGGCATAGGAGTGTGTTGCACCAAAGCTGTGTGAGACGGCAAACCCCCATGGTAAACAATTTGCGAACCGCTGGCATCCATCGCGTATAATAAGCGCCTTCACAATAGCGAGGTGATCATGACTCAGGACGAACTCAAGCAGGCCGTCGGCCAGGCCGCCGTCGACTACATCGCTCCGAAACTGCAACGCGACAGCATCATTGGTGTGGGTACCGGCTCTACGGCCAACTACTTTATTGACGCACTCGGTAAGCTGAAGGACGATTTCGCGGGCGCCGTGGCCAGTTCGGATGCCTCGGCGGAACGTCTTCAGAAGCTGGGTATCACGGTGTATGACCTGAATGAGGTCAGCGAGCTGCTGGTGTACGTTGATGGCGCCGATGAGAGCAACGCCCAGTTGGAGCTGATCAAGGGCGGTGGCGCAGCGCTGACCCGGGAGAAGATCGTCACGGCGGTGTCCCGGGAGTTTGTGTGTATTGCGGATGAGAGCAAGTGGGTGGATATACTCGGCGCTTTCCCGCTGCCGGTGGAGGTGATTCCGATGGCGCGTTCGTATGTGGCGCGTGAGTTGGTGAAGCTGGGCGGTGATCCGGTGTATCGCACGGGTGTGGTGACGGATAACGGGAATGTGATTCTGGATGTGCACCATCTGGAGATTATGGAGCCGAAGAAGCTGGAGGCGGAGATCAATCAGATCGCCGGCGTGGTAACCAATGGTCTGTTCGCCCGACGCGGCGCCGATGTGTTGCTGCTGGGCACATCTGAAGGTGTGAAGACCATCAAGCCCAAGTATTAAACTCGGGAGAAGTCGAGCTGCAGAGCTGTGCATAAAGTCCGGTCCGGAGGGAGGTGTACCTATCCCGGACACGCCGTAAATACATCCCTGTAGGCTCGCATCGCCGGTCCCCGGCTCCACGGTCCGGGATAGGTACACCTCCCTCCGGACCTCCGTGCCATTCCTCCCGGCCCCTCTCCTAGAACTACTTTACTACCTGCCAATCAAGGATTACGCCCTTCAGCCGACAACCCTTCTATATTTGGTTTTAAGTGCGTCGAATCCACGGCCATTGATGCCGGCACTGAGGAGCGCTTGGGGTGAACCCTTCCAAGACCGTAAGCGGAGGGACTCCGCGCGTCGAGCCCCCAAGGATGGGTTTACGGCGTGTCTTGGAAGGGTTCACCCCAAGTGCTCTGGGCTTTCCGACTGCGACACACTCGACCAGCCCCGGCTTACAAGTTTTAAAGGAGTTCTAAAATGAACTGGATCAAGCGCAGCATGCAGACTCGGCTGATGGCCGTGGTGGGGCTCGGGTTGGGGGGCTTGCTGGTGACGGCGGTGATCGCCATCAGTCAGTTGAACCAGCGGCTGGACCGCTACAACGAACTGATTACCGTCAACATCGCCCAGGAACGGGCCATCAACCAGATGAACTTCGACTTCAAAGTCCAGGTTCAGGAGTGGAAAAACGTCCTCCTGCGTGGGTACGACGACAGCCGACGCGTCCGGTACTGGAAGCAGTTCGAAGAACAGCACAACATCATCCAGAACGAAGGGCAGGCACTGCTCAGCCAAATGGCGCCCGGCCCCGTGCGCCAGGACGTAGCCGACTTTCTCGACGCCCACCAGACACTGTTCCGCGAATACCGCACCGGTTTTGAAGCCTTCAGCGCCAGTAACTACGACCCGACGGTGGGTGATAACGCCGTCTCCGGCATCGACCGGGAACCCAGCCGACTGCTGGACGAGGCCGCCGAACACATCAGTGCCACTGTCGCCACACTCACCCGCGACGTCGAACAGGGCAGCGCTCAGGTCAGCTTCTGGTCGCAAGTGGCCATTGCGAGCGTCGCCCTGCTGGTGGTGGTGCTGCTGTGGTGGACGCTGCGAGCCGCCTTCCTGCGCCCACTCAAAGCCTTGATGGACCACATCCAGCAAATGGCCCAAGGGGATTTCACCGGCAAAGTGCGCATCCAGCGAGCCGACGAACTGGGCCAACTGAGCGACAACCTGACCCGGCTACAGTCGGAGATGGGCGGTGTCATCGGCTCGGTAAAAGACTCGGCGCTGAAACTCAACCGCGCCTCCGAACACATCAACCTGAACGCCGATGAAATCACCCGACTGACCGGCGATACCGAACAGTCCACCGACCAGGTGGCCACCGCCGTCAACGAAATGTCCTCCACCGTTCAGGAGGTGGCCAACAACGCCTCGGGAGCCGCCGAGGCGGCCACCCAGGCCGATGAAGGGGCCCGGCGCGGTCGCTCGGTGATGGAGTCCACCCTGGACTCGATCAACCACCTGTCCGACGACGTGAATTCCGTCGCCGAGGCCATGCGTCAACTGGAGGGTGAAACCAACCGGATTGGCAGTGTGCTCGAAGTGATCCAGAACGTCGCCGAGCAGACCAACCTGTTGGCCCTCAACGCCGCCATTGAAGCGGCCCGGGCCGGCGAGCAGGGGCGCGGCTTTGCGGTGGTGGCCGACGAGGTGCGGACCCTGGCCCGACGAACCCAGGACTCCACCCGGGAGATCGCCGAAATCATCGACGCCGTGCAGGCCGGCGCCGCCAACGCCATGTCCGCCATGACCGCCAGCCAGGAGCAGGCGCAAAACACCGTGGCCAGTGCCGGCGAGGCCGGAGAGGCGATAGCCGAAATTACCCGGGCCGTCGCCAGCATCAGTGAGATGAATGCCCAGATCGCCACGGCGGCCGAGGAACAGAGCTACGCCGCCGAGGAGATCAACAAGAACATTGAGCGGGTGGTGGAACTGGTCCAGGGCGCCCATCAGAGCGCCCAGGGGTCCACGAAAACCGCGCGGGATCTCAATGAGTTGTCGCGGCATCTGTCCACCCAGATTGCACATTTCCGGGTGTAACATCACCGCCACTGAATCATGTCGCCCAGCCGCTCCAGGTCATTGATCACCCGCCACTGGCCGCCGCCGGACTCCACCCGGCCCTGCCAGTGCTCCAGGCGCTTGGCGTAATCCCGCGGGTCGATGTTGTCCCGGCGCAGCTTGGTGACGTTCAGGGCCACGACTTCCACCCCGGACATATCGATGGGAAAGTCCCGGATCTGCCCCTCCTGAAGATCTTCCTCCAGATCGGAGAACACAAACAGGTAGCGCTGTCCGGCGCCGGTTTCAGTCAGATAGTCGTGGCCCTGAATCACGCCGCCGGTGATGTCGGTATTGGCGGCCCCTCGCTCGATACCCCCCAACACCTCGTCCAACGTTTCCTTGAACGCCCGCTTCTGGCCATTGGCCACACTCGGACGATCGTCAAAGGTGACTTTCGCGACGATGTTTTTCTCGGTAAAGCTGCCGCCGTCAATCAGGGCCACCGCCATCGAATCACCACTGTCCAGCGAACCCAACAGATAGGCAATCAATGACTGCGCTTTGTCCAGTTCCTCGGTGTAGGTCCCGGAGGTATCCAGCAGCAGATACACGGCGCGGTTATCCGGGCGCTGGGTGTCGCTGCAGGCGCTGATGAGGCTCAGTGCACCGAGCAGCGCGGCGGCGATAACGCCGCGCCAAACGACACCGAGGCCGGGCTTCATGGCTGTTTCCGTTGTCCGCTTCATGGCTTCACCCCCACCACTTTGGTCGTTTCCAGATCCTCACTGTCGTCCCAGGGCGGGTCCTCGCGGTCGACTTTGCGCTCACTGGAACGCGGGCGACTCACCCACTGCTCAATGGCCAGAGGGACCACAATCAGCATGTCATACAGGTGCACCAGCATTTTGCTCAGATGATTGGCCATACCGCCCACCAGGCGCACGACCAGACGCAGCCCGCGCAGCAGGGCCACGACCATCACCCCCACCACGGTGCGCAGGGAGTGGATGAACGACTCCAGCGGAATCGCCACAAACGCCAGCACAAACGGCAGAATGAAACCGAGCACCATCTGACCGATGGAGGGAATCCAACGGAACTGGGCCTCCACCACGGCGGCTCCGGTCAGGGTCTGGTTGAGCGCCTCGCGGTCCAGCGCCAGCAGGTCGCGCATATAGGCCAGTGAGGCCTCAATGCTGGCCAGAATGGTCAACAGCGTCAGGCTGACAATCATCATCCGCCGGCGCATCCGGTCATCCATACTGCCGATGATCGGAAACAGGTGGGTGATTCGCAGGGATTCCAACAGAAACACCCCCATGGCCACTTCCAACAGGATAATCACCAGCGCGGCGACGTCCGAAATGCGCATGGAGCCCACATAGCTATTGCTGCCGACCATCTCCGACATGGGCATGGCGATCAGGTGGAAGTTGATCAGCCCGCCCATCAGGGCAACGGCCAGCACCAGTCCGGCAATCAGAAACTGGGTCATGGAGGACGCAGTCAGGGAATTCACCGCCTTGTCTTCCCCGGCGCGAATCGCTGCGTATTCCTGCATCTGTTCATCAATGGTCTTGCTGCGCTCATCCAGCCCATCAATGGTCTGCTTCACCTGGCTCAGGTTCTGATCCAGGGAGCGCCACTGGGGCTGCATGCCGGCCAGAATCCGGTGCCGTTCCCGGCTGCTTTTCTGATACAGCTTCAACGTCTCTTTATGGGCGTCTTCAATCACCTCACGGATGTTTTCCAGCACCTTGTGCACCGCCGGGTCACTGCTGCCGGGCAGACCGGAGACGGTTTCGATCACCTCCGACCAGGCCGGTGGTAGCGGCGGCGCATCGCTGGCCTCCTGATAATCGGCCTCGATTTTCTCGATGGCGTCGGCAATCTTGCGGTGCAGATTGGGGTAGCGGCTCAGATCCCGCTCCATGATGGTGTGCACCCGGTTGAAGTCCCGCTCGATGGCGGCTTCCGCCGAGCGACGCCCCATGGCCAGCAGAACATCCCGGTTGCGCGCCACCAGGCGATCTTCCAGTTGGCCAATGGACCGGCTCCACAGGCGCATGGCCCCGTGTACGGCCCGGCCACTGGCGCGAAACAGTTGATGGGCATGGCGGCGCCCCAGATAGAGCACCACCACCAGAATCACCAGCCAGATCGCCAGCGAGAGTGCTGGCGAATCCGACCAGAGGGTCAGTAGTTGATTGAACATGTTGAATCCTCCGAATCAATGACTGTGCCAATCAGTGGATTGGCTTGACTCGAAGTATCGCGAACGTCAGTGAAAAATCGGTGAGTTGGTCAGGCACGGAGATTGTTGACGCATCGGAAGAAGGCGGCTTTGCCCAAGAGTGACCGCCATCACAGCCTTTCTGGCAGCCAATGCTACACTTTGTCCATGGCAGACATACTCTGGGTTGAAGATCAGTCCCACTGGATCGAAAAGTTCCAGCCGGTACTCGAGGCCACCGATTTTGATGGTCGGCCCACCCGTGTGCGCGTATTCCGGTTCGCCGAAGCAGCCTGCCAGCATATCAAGCAGAGCGACGCCGGCCAGGCGCCGGATATCGCCCTGCTGGACGCCCAGATGAACGGCCGGGACACCGCTGGCGCCTCGGTCTCCCGGGCACTGCAGCGCAAATGGCCCGACGTCCCCCAGGTCTATCTGTCCGAGTACAGCGGCACGGATATTGAGCAGAGTGCGTTCGAGCAGGGCGGCATTCAGGATTTCATCGCCAAGCATCAACGCAATATCGAAGCGGTCTTGTGCTGGCGGATCAAGGCGGCCCTGCGTCAACGTGAAGCCCCCAAAACCGAACAGCTCACCAGTGGGCCACTGACGCTGGACAAGGTCACCTGGGAAGTCTTCTGGCACGGCCACAAGCTGATGAACCCCAACAATCCCCGTCGCCCACTGGGCCCGACACCCCGGAAAATTCTGCGTTATCTGGTGGAAGCCTCACCCCGGCCGGTATCCACCCTGCAAATGGCCGAGGCATTGGAGGCCGACCCGGAACGCTTTTCCTACGCCAATTACCGCCAGCACATCAAAACTCTGCGCCACGCCATTCAGCGGGCTCAACCGGCCCTGGATTTCATGGCCTTGTGCCAGCGGGGAGAAGGCATTGTCACCTTCGGGGACCTCGGCGCCTATTGCTGGAAGCCGGTCCAATCAGATTAAGGAGCCGCATCGTGGCCGAGACCTCCGACAAGGCGGTTGATTCCGCCGCCAGCCCTCCCGCGGTTCGCCCGCGACGGGTGGCTTTTCCCTGGCTGAGCAGCCTGGCCGGGTTGGCGCTGGGCGCCTACCTGCTGGCGGCGGGCGAGCCCCAGCTGTTGCGCGAGTTCGGCCTGATGCCCGACGGCTACCGTCTGCACCCACTGCTTCAGACGCTGGAGGTCAAACTGGCGGCGCTGTTGATCTTTGCCCTGCTGATCCTGCGCGATGTGTTCCACCACAGCCGGCGGCTGAGCGCCTTTGACCGGGACATCGAGCGCTTGCGTACCGAACTGAACCAGGTCTGGCAGAGCAAGAAACAACTGCAACTCAAGGCTCACACTTACGCCGGGCACGCCGACAAACTGAAACTGTTCATCAGCGAAAAGCTGCTGGAGTACATCGAGTACGACGAGAAATTTCTGCATTTCAAAAGCATCGCCGCCGAAGTGCGCCACAACGGGGTCATCTGCTTTGACAAGGTACAGACGGCCCTGCAGGCTCACCTGGAACAGGGCCAGTACCCGAGCGATGAGGACCATGCCCGGGATCGGGACGCCTTCGATGCCATGCGCTACCTCTGGGACCTGCTGGACCTGTCCACCACGGACAATATTGCCCTGCACATCGGCAACCAGTTGTGCGAGTGTGAGGAGCACTATTACCAGCGCTTACTCAACGATGATACCTCCGAGGCCGTCCCCCATCGCCCGGACTATCTGCCACGAAGAGCGACGCTGAAAGCGCTCGCGCCCCTGCTGCAGGACTCTCCAACCCGTCTCGAAGCGCTGGATGAGCGCGCCAATGAGCGACTGACTCTGGACGATGACCCTCAGTTCCGCGCTTACCTGGACCCGACCGACAGTCTGCTCGGGAACGAGAACCATTTTGTGCTGATGCTGGAAAACCTGCTGAAAAACGCCCAGTTCTTCGCCCGTAAAAAAGCCAAATCCAAATACAACCGCGTTGCACTTACCCTGGGCCAGCGCGGGGCCCGGGTCGAACTCGCGGTGTACAACCGGGGCCCGCATATCGACCCGGACGCCATGGAGCAGATTTTCCAGCTCGGCTACTCCACCCGCCGCGCCCGGGAGCATCACGGCAAGGGGCTCGGATTGTTCTTTGTACAGGAGATCGTCAAAGGGTATGAAGGGCGGGTGCAGGTGGAAAACATCGAGAACCGATCCGCCTATTATTCCCTGCGTATCGCCCTGGCCGACGGACAGCTGACCACCGAAGTGATCGAAGTCACCCTGAACGAGGACGGTCAGCCGCAATGCCGGCGGGCGCAGACCCTGAGCGACCCGTCCGCCCCCGGGGCCACCGCCCTGGAATGGGACTTTGAACAAGCCATCACCCGGGTCGAGTTGACCCCGACGGGCAGTCAGGACACCCTCGCGCTCGAACTGGATCCCACAGGCGCTCGGGAGACCCTGCTGGATCCTCAAAACCCCGCCATACCCCGCTGGGCACTGGAGGTCCAACCCCGACGCAAGGGGGGCAAGCTCACCTTTACCCCTCTGGATGTGGCGGGCGTCTGTTTCCGGGTGCTGCTGCCCACGGCCGCCTCCCGGGTGGAAGGCGACGATGAGGATCTGGACGCTCTGGCACCGCAGGTGGAGGACCTGAACCGCCCCTTTGAAGCCCTTGAGGAGTACCGTGGCTGAGTGCTTTATCGATATTGAAATTCAGCTATTGGCCCCCATATATAATTAAACGTTACTACCAGCATAGGCTTTTATATTGTTGGCATTTATAAGCGCCATTGCTTTTTGCCCCTTGCCTGGCCGCAATGCAATCCTTATTATGCTGGCACACGTATAAAGCGGCCACGACCCGCTTGGCGCGGTCGACACCGCTTCACTCACGATACCGATTTGGAGACACAGCTTTATGAGTAGCGACGCTATAGTGCACGTCACTGACGAGAGCTTCGAGGCCGAAGTCCTGAAGGCCGACAAGCCCGTACTGGTTGATTTCTGGGCGGCCTGGTGTGGTCCCTGCAAAATGATCGCCCCGATCCTGGACGAGCTGGCCGGCACCCATGGTGACAAGATCAAAATCACCAAGATGGATGTGGACGCCAACAAAGAAGTCCCCGGCAAATTCAACATCCGTGGTATCCCGACGCTGATCATCTTCAAAAACGGCGAACCGGACTCCACCAAAGTCGGCGCGCTGTCCAAACAGCAACTGGTCGAGTTTATCGAAGGCGCTCTGTAAGCCCGACCCCCGTCGGCAGCCCCCGCATGGCGGGTGGTTGCCGGACGCGTGACGGACAAACCGCTGCGCCTTTGCACTACCCGGCGTTTATCGCTATACTCCCTTCATTCGATGTTTGCCCGGCCTTGATTCAGCTCTGAACCACCATCCAGATTGATGGACCAGCCAAATCGATGGGCAGCTCCGGGGAGTTGACTGAAACGCCAGTTGATTTCCATTAAATTCCCGCTTGTTCTCCCTGTTTCGGCGCTCTGTGGCTCAGCCACCCTGGCCTGCAGTCAGCCTGTAAGCAGAGATAACGGCACCCCGGCACCACCAGTCCCGCACGCGCAAAATCACAATTTTCGTGCAACAACAAATCCATTAACCTTCACACCAAAGTCACACTGTATGAATTTAACCGACCTGAAAACCAAACCCATCGAAGAACTGATCGACATCGCGCGGGAAATGGGGCTGGAAAGCATGGCCCGTTCGCGCAAACAGGACATCATCTTCAATATCCTAAAGCGCCACGCCAAGAGCGGTGAAGACATCTACGGCGACGGCGTCCTGGAAATTCTGCAGGATGGCTTTGGCTTTTTGCGCTCGGCCGACAGCTCTTACCTGGCCGGCCCGGACGACATCTATGTCTCCCCCAGCCAGATTCGCCGCTTCAATCTGCGCACCGGCGACACCATTGCGGGCAAGATCCGGCCCCCGAAGGAAGGCGAACGTTACTTCGCCCTCCTCAAGGTCAACGAGATCAACTTTGACAAGCCCGAAAGTTCCAAGCACAAAATCCTGTTTGAAAACCTCACCCCCCTGTTCCCCGATGAGCGTCTGCGCCTGGAAGCCGGTAACGGTTCCACCGAAGATCTGACTCCACGTATCATCGATCTGATTTCTCCCATCGGCAAAGGCCAGCGCGGCCTGATCGTGGCACCGCCCAAAGCCGGTAAAACCCTGATGATGCAGAACATTGCCCAGGCGATTACCCGCAACAACCCCGAGTGCCACCTGATCGTTCTGCTGATTGACGAGCGTCCGGAAGAAGTGACCGAAATGCAGCGCTCGGTGCGCGGCGAAGTGGTCGCCTCCACCTTTGACGAGCCGCCGGCCCGTCACGTGCAGGTGGCCGACATGGTGATCGAGCGGGCCAAGCGCCTGGTGGAACACAAGAAAGACGTGATCATTCTGCTCGACTCCATCACCCGCCTCGCCCGCGCTTACAACACCGTGATCCCCTCCTCCGGTAAAGTACTCACCGGTGGTGTGGACGCCCACGCCCTGGAGCGCCCCAAGCGGTTCTTCGGTGCGGCCCGGAATATTGAAGAGGGCGGCAGCCTGACCATCATCGCCACCGCGCTGGTGGATACCGGCTCGAAGATGGACGAAGTGATTTACGAGGAATTCAAAGGCACCGGTAACCTCGAACTGCACCTTGATCGGAAAATCGCCGAGAAGCGTATTTACCCCGCCATCAACGTGCGCCGCTCCGGCACCCGTCGCGAAGACCTGTTGATGAAGGAAGATGAAATGCAGCGCGCCTGGATTCTGCGCCGCCTGCTGCACGACATGGAAGACGTGGCCGCAACCGAGTTCCTGGTGGACAAGCTGAAGGACTTCAAGACCAATGATGAGTTCTTCCTGTCCATGAAGCGGAAGTAGGTTTTGGTTACGGCGGATGCGGGCTTTGCCCTTATCCGCCGTTGCCCAAACGCGACGCGCCTTAAAACAACCTACCCCCACTACCCTCGCCTATGAAATACCGCGACCTCCGAGACTTCATCCACCTGCTCGAACAACGCGGCGAATTGAAACGCATCACCGCCGAAGTCGATCCCTACCTGGAGATCACGGAAATCTGTGACCGCACCCTGCGTGCCGGCGGCCCCGCTCTGCTGTTTGAAAATCCCAAGGGCTACGATATTCCGCTGCTGGGTAACCTGTTCGGCACGCCCGAACGGGTCGCTCTGGGTATGGGCGAAGAGTCGGTGGAAGCGCTGCGGGAAGTGGGCAAACTGCTCGCCTTTCTGAAAGAGCCGGAGCCCCCCAAAGGCTTTAAAGACGCTTGGGAAAAGCTGTCAATTTTCAAACAGGTTCTGAATATGGGGCCGAAGGTCGTACGCAAGGCGCCCTGTCAGGACGTGGTGCTGGAAGGCGACGCGGTGGATCTGGACAAGCTCCCCATTCAGACCTGCTGGCCCGGCGATGCCGGGCCGCTGGTCACCTGGCCACTGGTGATTACCCGTGGCCCGGAGAAAGAGCGGCAAAACCTGGGCATCTACCGGATGCAGAAGATCGGCAAGAACCGTCTGATCATGCGCTGGCTGGCCCACCGCGGGGGCGCTCTGGATTTTCGGGACTGGCAGAAAGCCCACCCGGGTGAGCCCTTCCCGGTCTCCATCGCGTTGGGCGCGGACCCCGCCACGATTCTTGGCGCGGTCACTCCGGTGCCGGACACGTTGTCCGAGTACGGTTTCGCGGGATTGTTACGGGGCGATAAAACCGAAGTCGTCAAAAGCCAGAGCAACGATCTGCAGGTGCCCGCTTCGGCCGAGTTCATTCTGGAAGGCTATCTGGCACCGGACGATATGGCCGATGAGGGTCCGTTTGGGGATCACACCGGTTACTACAACGAGGTGGATCGCTTCCCGGTCTTTACCGTGGAGCGCATCACGCACCGCAAAGATCCGATTTACCACAGCACTTATACCGGCCGCCCGCCGGATGAGCCGGCCATTCTCGGCGTTGCGCTGAACGAGGTGTTCGTGCCGATTCTGCGCAAGCAGTTCCCGGAAATTGTGGACTTCTATCTGCCTCCGGAAGGTTGCTCCTACCGCATGGCGGTGGTGACCATGAAGAAGCAGTATCCCGGTCACGCCAAGCGGGTCATGATGGGCGTCTGGTCGTTCCTGCGTCAGTTCATGTACACCAAGTTTGTCATTGTGGTGGATGATGATGTCAATGCGCGGGACTGGAAGGATGTGATCTGGGCAATCACCACCCGCATGGACCCCAGCCGGGATACGGTGCTGGTGGATAACACCCCCATTGATTATCTGGACTTTGCTTCGCCGGTCTCCGGGCTGGGTTCGAAGATGGGGCTGGATGCCACCAACAAGTGGCCCGGTGAAACGGATCGCGAATGGGGCAGTCCTATTGTCCAGGACCCCGAGGTCAAGCAGCGTGTGGATGCGTTGTGGGATGAACTGGGGATAGATTCATAAACCGGCAAACTGCATGCGATTACTCTCTGTCATATCGATCCTGCTCCTCTCTCTCGCAGCCAACGCAGAGAACCCGACCTATCCCCTGCATTACCACGTCACCCTGAACCCCGAACACGACCGGGCCGAGGTGGTGATCGAAAGCGACCACCACGGTCTTCTGAAATTGTTGGACTTTGATATCGGCTCCGGCCGCTATTCCAACCTGGAAGCCAACGGCGAGCTGCAACTTGAAGACGGTCGGGCCATCTGGACGCCGCCCAAACGTAACGCGCGTCTCTCCCTCCACGTTGACGTGTCCCACGAGCGCGACCCGGGCGAATACGACTCCCTGATGACCGAGGACTGGGCCATCTTTCGGGGGGACGATATTATTCCCGCTGCACGGGTACGCTCCACAGTAGGCGCTCAGGCCGAGGCTTGGCTGCACTTTACGCTCCCCGACCACTGGACCAGTGTCAGCACCGGCTGGAAAAAAGCCGGGGCGCGTCGCTTTCGGATCGACAATCCCGAGCGACGTTTCGACCGCCCCACCGGCTGGATGATTGCCGGGCAACTGGGCACCCGCCGGGAGAAGTTGGGCGATACCGAATTGGTGGTCAGTGCGCCCAAGGGCAGTAACCTGCGGCGGATGGATGTGGTGACCCTGATTACCAACGTCTGGCCCGAGGTCGAAAAAGCGTTTCAAACCGCCCCCCCCAAATTCGCGGTCATCGGCCACGGCGACCCCATGTGGCGCGGCGCCCTGTCCGGACCCAACGCCCTGTTCCTCCATGGTGACCGGCCCATGGTCAGCGAAAACGGCACCAGCACGGTCATTCACGAACTGATCCATGTCGTCACCCGGATCGACAGCCGCAATCAAAGCGACTGGCTGGTGGAAGGCCTGGCGGAATTCTACGCCGTTGAACTCTTGTACCGGGCCGGATCGCTGACCGAGGCGCGACGCACGCGGGTCATGAAGGGGCTGGCGGACTGGGGCAGCGACATCAAAACCCTGCGCAAGAAATACTCCGCCGGCGCCACCAGTGCCCGGGCAGTGGTGCTGCTGGATGAACTGGATCGGGAAATTCAGAGTGCGACGGACGGTGAGCGCAACCTGGATGACGTCGCGCGGGTGTTGATCGAGAAGCGTACGGTGACCACCGAGATGTTTGTGGAGGTGGTGGAGGAGGTGATGGGTAAGCCATCAAAGGTGTTGGATACACCGTTGCTTCGCAAACCTTCCAATACGCCCCAACCCAAGGCACAATAGCGTCACACTAACTATAACCCCAACACCCGGAGATCCACGGCAATGCTCAAGAAGTATCTGTTTACCGCCGCCTGCGTACTCGGCCTGCTGTTTACCTTTACCGGCGTTCAGGCCCAGTCCGTCCCGCAATTTAAAGTACTGATGTTCACCAAAATGGACGGTTTTCATCACAAATCGGTGAATGAAGGTGTGGCCGCCATCCGGGAGATGGCCGAAAAGCACGAGTTCGCCGTTGACTGGCACGAAGACGCCGATCTGATCAATGACGAGAACCTGGAACAATACGACGTCATCCTGTTTTTGCTCACCACCGGCAATATCCTGAACGAAGAGCAGCAGGGAGCCATGGAGCGCTTCATCCAGTCCGGTAAAGGCTTTGTGGGCATTCACAGCGCCTCGGACACTGAATACGACTGGGACTGGTACACCAAGATGGTGGGCCGCACCTTCCACATTCACCCCCGCAACCAGACCGCCGAGCTCGAAGTACTGGACCGCAAGTTCCCGGGGCTTGAGCGCATGCCCGACAACTTCTGGTGGACCGATGAGTTCTATGAGTTCGGCACCGAGCGGATTGATACGCTGAACTACATTCTGTCCGTGAATGGCGACACCTACGACACCTACGCCAAGTGGGGTGACAAGGAAAGCCAGGACATGGATTTCCGGCCCATCGCCTGGTATCACGAGTACGATGGCGGCCGCGCGTTCTACACCGCACTGGGCCATATTCCCGCCACCTATGAAGATCGGCTGTTCCTGGAGCATATCTATGGCGGCCTGATGTGGGCGGCCACGGGTAAAGGTCTCAAGAAGTAGATCTTCGTGTCAGCGCCCTCGCCTCGGGGGCGGTTTGTCGGATTACGCGCTGCGCGCTAATCCGACCTACGGGGCTAACGGCGGATGCGGGCTTCGCTCTCCGAGGCGTCGGACCGATCCGCCCTACGCGCACCTCCGCGGCTCGAGTAGGGCGCATCCGCCGTAACCACACCTAAACCAATCTCCGCTGGCGCATTTCACACCATTTTGCCACCCACCGCACAACCTGTCGCCTATCCCAGACGTATACTAGCCTGTGAAGACTGATCCACCGGCTGAGTATTCGCTATGTCTGTCATCTACAGAGCCCTTTGGCCATTCGCCCTGGCGGCGGCACTGATCGCCTGCAGCGGCGACCCGGGGCCCACCGTTTACGAAGTCCGCGCGGAGAACAATACGGGCGGGCAGATCACGCCCAGTCAGCGCCAGGTGGAGGCGGGCCAGACCACGAGCTTCACCATCACACCGGACCCGGGCTACGAGCTTCAGAGCATTACCGGCTGTGGCGGCGAGCGCACCCGGGATATCTTCACCACCGATACGGTTCAAAGTGACTGCACCGTCAGCGCCCGCTTCCAGCTCAGCGATTATCGGATCAGTACCCAGGTAAGCGGTTTGGGCACACTGTCTCCAGAGTCTGCCCTGGTCACCATCGAGGATACCACCGAGTTTGTCGTGCTTCCCGCTGAAGATTACCGGCTGGCCAGTATTTCCGGCTGCGGCGGCCGCCTAGAAGACGACCGGTACACCGTCGCGGAGGTAAGCGCCGCCTGCACCATCAGTGTCCGCTTCGAGCCCGACGTGTACACCGTCAGCGGCACCTTGAACGCCACCGCCCTGAACCAGTTTGACGGCACACTCAATGACGCCAGCACCGAGCTGGCGTTGAACGACAGCTTCGATACCCCCCAGTTCATCAATAACCGCACCACCCTGGCCGGCTTTGCCACCGCCGAACCCGCCGACATCGACCCGCGCTTCCCGGCACACTTCGCCGATACCCCCAACCCGGCGGATTACTATCGGGTCAGCCTGCAGGAGGGACAGCTGATCCAATTGCAGGTGGTGGATTACGCCCCGGTGGACAGCGATGAAACCCGGTACCAGGGCGACCTGGACCTCTACCTATACTCCGCCACAGAGGACCTGGTCGGAAGCTCCACCGGCACCGGTGAGTTTGAGGAACTGACCATTGCGGAAACCGGGGATTACCTGATCGAAGTGACCGCTGCGCAGGGAACCTCCAAGTACATACTGCGCCTGCTCCCGGAGGGCACTGCCCCACAGACCGATCTGAGCCAGACGCAATCCGGCGATTTCGTGCCGGGACAGATGCTGGTGATCCCCGCCGAGACCGGTCGGAAAAGCCTGAGCAAGGGACAACCGGCCCGCGTGCTCCTGGAGCAGAGCGTCCCACTGAGTGCCCGGGCCTACCACCACCCCGGCAGCGCCCTGGCCAGCCTCAGCCAGCGCAATCCGGCCGCCTATCAGAAGCTCTCCACCTTGAGAGCCATCAAGGCCCGGCGTCTCGACCCGGCCGTCGCCCTGGCGGAACCCAACTACCTGCGTCAGGTCCAGCGCGTTCCCAACGATCCGCGCTATGACCTGCAATGGCATTACGACGTCATCAACCTGCCCCGCGCCTGGGACCTGACCACAGGCACTCCGGAAACAGGCGATGCCCCCATTATCGCGGTGGTAGACACCGGGGTCATACTCGAGCACCCCGATCTGCAGGGCCAATTGCGGGATGGCTATGACTTTATCCGGGACGACGAGCGCGCCAACGACAACCAACCGGGCATCGACGCCGACCCAAGCGACCCGGGCGATGGCGACAGCCTGGACCCGGACAGTTGGCACGGCACCCATGTGGCCGGCACCGTGGCCGCCGCCAGCGACAACGGCGAGGGCGGTGCCGGGATTGCCTGGGGCGCGCAGATTATGCCCCTTCGCGCCCTGGGAGTCGGCGGCGGCACCAGCTACGACATCTTGCAGAGTGTGCTCTACGCCGCCGGGCTGGAAAACGACAGTGGCACCCTGCCCGAACGCCCGGCGGATATCATCAATCTCAGCCTGGGGGGCCCCGGGAACTCCCAGGTCGAAGCGGATACCTTCCGGCAGATCAGTGAAGCTCTGGGCATACTGGTGGTCGCATCCTCCGGCAATGAAAACACCGCCGAGCCGCTTTTTCCCGCGAGCTACCCCACTGTGATTTCCGTGGGAGCAACCACTGCGGCCGGACAGCGTGCGCCTTATTCCAACTTCGGGGAAACCCTGGATGTGGTCGCTCCCGGCGGCAACCTGGGCGAGGACGCCAATGGCGATGCCATCCCGGACGGTATCCTCAGCACCAGCGGGGAGCGCGATGCCTCGGGAGCCATTCAACCCGGTTATAGCCTGTCCTACCAGGGTACCTCCATGGCGGCCCCCCATGTGGCCGGGGTCGCCGCCCTGATGAAAGCCGTATACCCCGGTCTGACGGCCGCTGAATTCACTCAATTGCTGGAACAGGGAGACCTGACCGCGGGGGACGGCACGCGCAGCGATGAGCTGGGTTACGGCCAGATTGACGCCGAATTGGCGGTAGGCAAAGCATACCAAATCGCTAATGACGCCGATTTTCAGTGGCCCGCCCGAGTGAGCGTGCAGCCGTCCCGGGTCAACCTGGGCACCACCTCGGAAACGCTGGTCGAACTGATTTCAGAGGGAGAGGGTGAGCCGGACTCGATCACCTTTGACACCGACGTATCCTGGCTGGCGGTTGAGCCTTTTGACGTTCAGTCCAACGGGCTGGGCCGTTACCGGATTACCGTCGATCGCGCGCCCCTGGAAGACAGCCCGGGTTTCTACCGGGGCCGGGTGCTGTTCACCGTGGACAGCGACAGTACGCTGACATTGGAGGTGTTCATGGAGGTCGGCACGGTCTCAACCACCGGCCAGCTCACGCGAACCTACGTGCTACTGATTGACCAGGACGACGCCGAAGGCACCGCCTACCAGGCCGTGGCCGTTCCCACGGACACCTCCAACGAAGAGGCCACCTTCGAAATCACCGGCGTACTCCCGGGCCGCTATTCCGTTGTCGCGGGCTCCGATATCGACGCCGACGGCATCATTTGCCAACTCGCTGAGCAGTGTGGGGCCTACCCCAGCCTGGAGCGTGAGCAGGTGATTGAAGTGACCGACGCGAACCGCTCCGGGCTCGACTTCACCCTGGGCATTCTGGGCGGCCTGCTTGAATCCAGTGCCCAGCAAGGATCCGGCGCGCCCGAACCACCCACAACCTACTCCCGACACGTTTCCCCGCCCGAGCGTCTGCGCCAAAGAGGTCCTCAAGAGTAATCCTATTCAGCCGTTAACCCTAAAGCAGGACGCCCCACCATCAGGCCCGCCACCCCAACACCGGGCCTGATACCGGGTTCGCTATACTCCGGATTAGCGGACTTCAGGATTTTTATCACATTTTTTTCTAGAACATTCCGTGTCTGATCAGGATCAATGTGGCAAAATGTTACAAAATACGCCACGGAGCACTTTCCGGATCAGCGGGAACAACGCGTCGGCCATGAAATATAAAGAATGAGGGTATCGTGAATAATTTATCGCTGAAATGGAAAATCCTACTGAGCGTCACATTGACCTGCATCCTGGCAGTCATCGTAACGACGGTGGTGACCGTCCGCGGTGGCCTTGCCACCACGGAAGAGACGATCATTGAAGACACCCGTACGCTGACCCAGGTTCTGGGTGCCTCCAATGTGGGGGCCATCAGTTTCGGGGACACCACCACCGTCACGAACTCACTGGAGGCACTGACCGAAAGCGAACGTGTTCTCAACGCCGTGATCTACAGCGACGGCAAGCCTTTCGCCTGGTTCATTCGCGGCCAGGAGGGGGGGGCACTGCCCAGCGACATTCCCCGCACCCCCCGTCAGACTGGGATGATCGAACAGGACGGCCATATCGTGATGACCGAAGCGATTATGGAAGGTGACACCCAGATCGGCACCATCTCCGCGCGCGTGGACATGAGCGAGCTGAACAAGCTGGTCAGCGAAGCCATTGCGGACGCCGTGATTCTCATCATCGTGATCAGTGTGATCGCCGCCTCCATCGCCTACCTGGTTCAGGCGAGCATTATCAAGCCGGTCAATCAGGTGGTGCGGGCTCTGCGCGATATCTCCGAGGGCGAGGGCGACCTGACCCGGCGTCTGCCGGTCAGCGGAAGCGATGAAATTGCCGAGCTGGCCACCTGCTTCAATACCTTCGTGGAACGTCTCCACAGTATCATCGCCAGCGTGGCCGACACGGCTCAGGAAGTCAGTGAAAACGCCCATATGGTGTCGCAGCTGTCCAATGAAAACGAGAATGCCATCAAAAACCAGCAGGCCGAAATCGAACAGGTCGTGGTCGCCATCAAGCAGATGGCCAACGTGGTACAGGACGTGACCGAGAGCGTCAGTGAAACCGCCGAAAAGGCGCATCAGGCCGATCAGTCCGCCACCAATGGCAAGCAGGTGGTGAACGCCACCACCCGCCAGATCGAGAGTCTGGCCTCTGAGATCCGCCGCGCCGCCGAGGTCATTGATCGTCTGAATAAGGAAACCGTCAGCATCGGTTCCGTGCTCGATGTCATCCGCGGCGTGGCCGAACAGACCAACCTGCTGGCCCTGAACGCCGCCATCGAAGCCGCGCGCGCCGGCGAGCAGGGTCGTGGCTTTGCCGTGGTCGCCGATGAAGTGCGTACCCTGGCCTCCCGCACCCAGAGCTCCACGACGGAAATCCAGGAAATGATCGAGCGGCTGCAGGTGGGCGCCAAAGAAGCCGTCGAAATGATGGCCCAGGGCACCAGCCAGGCCGAGGCCTCAGTGGAAAAAGCCGGAGAAGCCACCAGCTCTCTGGTCGACATCACCGAGCTGGTCAGCGTCATCCGTGACCGCACCAATCAGGTAGCGGTGGCCTCGGAAGAGCAAAGCTCGGCTACCCAGCAGATCGAAGGCAATATCGACAGTATTTCCCAGGTTGCACAGAGCACGGCGGAGAGTTCCAGCCGAATCAATTCCAACACCAGCAGCCTGGCGGAAACCGCGGAAAGACTCACCAGCCTGGTGAATCGCTTCAAGCTATAGGACGGCGCACCAATAACCAAAAGCCAGAGAGAACAACAGCATGAAAAAAACTCTACTCCTTTGCAGTGTTGTAGCCACCCTCGGTCTGCCTGGCCTGGCCCAGGCGTGCAGCGCCCCGGATGCCAAACCCGCCATTCCGGACCCGATGACGGCGGAGACCGCACAGATGGTCAAAGCCAACAACGAAGTCAAAGCCTATGTTAAGGCCATGGAGGAGTATCTGGGCTGTGCCCGCATGAGTGGCGGTGAGAAACGCAAGGAAATTTCCGCGCTGGAGGATTTTGCGGCGGAGTTTAACGAGGCGATCCGGACCTTCAAGTCGCGGAATAGTTGATTTGGGGGATTGGTGACGGCGGATGCGCGCTTCGCGCTTATCCGCCGTTACTGAACCCCATCACATCATCCGATCACCATAATCGGACACCGGCTTCTTCGGTCGGGTGTTGTTCAAAGTGGAGGGAATTTCACTGATGTGTCCACCCCGGGCCAGAAAGGCCTCCACCTGGCGAGCCAGCTCATCGCGTAAACGCTGACGGGCGGCCACACTGAAGTCTTCGTAGCCTTCACTTTTACCGGAATACGACAGCTCGACTTCAGACTCGTCCAGCACCTCATCGTCGGCACTGTCTTCATCCTCAAGCACATCATCCACATCGTTATCATCGAGGGGGTATTGACTTGCCATAGTGACACCTCCACCACGCCAGTTACACGTCAATCCGGGCCAGAAAAAAGCCGGCTTAGAACGGCCGGTTTTGACCCGTTTTCGCGTAATTTATAGCGCAAGAAAACGACGACGTCATGAGTTTTTGAAGGTGTTTTTAGGCTTTTTTTACCTTAGCAGGCAATCGGGGTAAAATTTTGGTTATTACCACCAGGTGCGCTCAGATCGTTCCGACACATCGACACCATCGGAACGGGCGTATAGTCCCACAAACCACCCTAAGGAGCGCGTCCCTGGCGCCGCTTCGACCACTAACGGAAGCAGTTATGAACGTTCGGCTACTGAGCAAACACTTCCCCCAACTGGCAGAGCTGTCTGAAAAAGAACAGGCGGCGATTCTGCAGCAGGCCCACGAGCGCGCCTATGCGCCGGAGAGAAAGCTGACCCACTGGCGGGGGAACATTATCAGCCTGGTGTGGATCTGCGCGGTATCGCTGTTTATCGCGCTGGTGGCGGGACCGGCGCTGGGGCTGGGACGGCCGGTGACCGGGGGAATCATCATGGTGGTGGTTCTGCCCATTTTCATGGTGCTGCGCCACCGACAGTATGTGGCCAAACTGAGGCCCGAGGTGGACACCATCGTGGAGCGAAGCCGGGACCAGAACTGAGAGGTTCAGCCCCCATAAAACAAAACCGGCGCCTGAAGGCGCCGGTTTTGCGTACAACGGGAGCAATCGGGATCAGATCGCGTCCGGGCCGGTTTCACCGGTACGGATACGGATGATTTCCTCCAGCGGCGTGATAAAGATCTTACCGTCGCCGATTTTGCCAGTCTGGGCGGCCTTGGTAATGGCTTCCACCGCCTGCTCGACCAGAGAGTCGTCAACAGCCAGCTCGACCTTTACCTTGGGCAGGAAGTCCACCACGTACTCGGCACCCCGATACAGCTCGGTGTGACCTTTCTGGCGGCCAAAACCTTTGACCTCGGTGACCGTCATGCCCTGAACGCCTACCTCGGACAGTGCGGTGCGCACGTCGTCCAACTTGAACGGTTTTACTACAGCAGTGATCAGTTTCATTGTGAGTTCCTTACTTAAACGACTTTAAAGTGACGGTTGTGAAGTGACCTATGCCTCTAAGATACACGTTACAGCGGTTTGGGTCATCTCCCGCCACTCAAAAGCAAGTGGCTTGAACGCCGGAGGTGCGAGGCACCCCCGGCCGGTCTTTACTTGTTGCTGACAAATTCCGGATACGCTTCCATACCACATTCGGACAGGTCGACACCTTCGTATTCCTCGTCCTCGGAAACCCGCAGTCCAAGCACAGCCTTGAGGATGCCCCAGACGATCAGGCTGGTCACGAATACCCAGACGAAGATGGTCAGTGCACCCACAATCTGTCCCAGGAAGCTGACGTCGCTATTGGTGAACGGCACCGCCAGCAGACCCCACAGACCGACCACACCGTGAACGGAGATGGCACCGACCGGGTCGTCGATCTTCAGCTTGTCCAGCCCCACGATGGAGAAGACAACAATGATACCGCCAATGGCACCGATGATGCTGGCGCCCAGAGCGCTCGGGGTAGACGGCTCAGCAGTAATGGCCACCAGACCGGCCAGAGCCCCGTTCAGCGCCATGGTCAGGTCAGCCTTGCCGAACAGGATGCGACCCAGGATCAGCGCCGCCACCAGACCGGCTGCCGCTGCGGCGTTGGTGTTCAGGAACACCATGGCGACGGAGTTGGCGTTGGCAATATCGCCCAGCTTCAGCACCGAACCACCGTTGAAACCGAACCAGCCCATCCACAGGATGAACATACCCAGAGTGGCCAGCGGCAGGTTGGCACCGGGAATGGCGCGCACTTCACCGTTGGGACCATACTTGCCTTTACGGGCGCCCAGCAGGATCACGCCGGCCAGAGCAGCGGCCGCACCGGCCATGTGGACAATACCGGAACCGGCAAAGTCAGAGAAACCCAGGTCGCCCAGGTTATACATGCCAAAGACGTCGGCACCGTTCCAGGTCCAGGAACCTTCCATCGGGTAGATGAAGCCGGTCATGACAACGGCGAAAGCCAGGAAGGCCCACAACTTCATACGCTCAGCGACGGCACCCGAGACGATAGACATGGCGGTGGCCACGAACACGACCTGGAAGAAGAAATCCGAAGCGCCGGAGTAGATGGAACCACCGGTGAAGTCACCACGCTCGGAGAACTCACCCAGAGTAGAGGCGACATCCACGTTCTGGATACCGGAGAGGAAAATTCCCCCGTCGTACATAATGGCGTAACCACACACCAGGTACATGATGCATGAAATGGCGAACAGAGAGACGTTTTTGGTCAGAATCTCTGTGGTGTTTTTAGCACGGACCAGACCCGCCTCAAGCATCGAGAAGCCCGCGGCCATCCACATGACCAGTGCCCCACATACTAGAAAGTAAAACGTGTCGATCGCATACTGCAAATGAAAAATATTTTCTTCCATTGCATTTTCCCCGTCTTTATGGATTGTGAGTTGAAAAAACAGCTGATATTGCCGGCCTGACCCCGGACAGTGCATAGAGCAGGCCAACAAGATAAAAAACTTATCAATCAATGACTTAGGGAATAATTACGATCGAAGGTCGCGTCCCGGCCAGCCACTTCGCACCATCTTGGCGCATGCACCGCCCCGGTGCGCACCAACTTTGCACCAAACTGGAACTGGCACCACTTTCCGCTTTAGAATGGCACCCAATACAGTGGTCAATAGCATCCACCATTAAAAGCGCACGAATGCGGTGCCGGCCAACCACTGTGATATGCTCAAGGAATAAAGAAGGCAGGAATCTGATCTTGATGGAATACGACAACGTTACCTTTATGGCGTACCTGAGCGCTGCCGTCGTCGCCGCGCTGCTGACGTTGACGTACATCTATCAGTTCTTCAAAGAACAGAAGACGGCCATCTTTGCCCCTGCGGCGGCGGTACACACCCTGAATCTTCTGGTCATCGTCGCCGGCATCAATCAACCCTGGCCGGCCACTCACTGGACGTTTTTCTTCGAGTGCCTGCATTACAACATCTGGACACTCTCGGTCTACCTGACCCTGAAGGCCAGTGCCGCCAACAGCAGCCTGCCACGAAGCCTCAAGATTCTGTTTCTGATCGGATGGCCCGTCACACTGTTTGCGCTGGCCGCGGCCGTCACGCAACTGGATCTGATTTTTTCACTGGAGGCCTGGCTGACCCTGTCATTGGCCGTGATCGGACTGGTGAGCGTGGAGCAGCTGTTCCGCTACGCCGCCGGCAACGACCGGCAGATCAAGCTGCTGTGCATGAACCTGGCCGCGCTGTTTCTGTACGACATTTATCTGTTTACCCACGCGCTGATCTTCCAGCAGATAGATCCTCTGCTGTGGCAATCCCGGGCCGCCGTTTCCATCGCCACCTGCCTGTTCATGGCCCTGGGGGGTCTGTTGCTCCTCCAGCGCAATGACCGACCGGCCAACTTCACCCTGTCCCGGCCGATTGCGTTTTACACCACTTCCCTGATTGCCGTCGGAGTGCTGATCACCATTCTTGCGCTGGGTGGCTACTATGTGCGCCTGTATGGCGGCAACTGGGGTACCGTCATCTACAGCCTGGTGTTGATCGGCGCGGTGTTGTTGATCACCACCGTGTTCGCGTCCACCACCATCCGCTCTCGTCTGTCGGTCCTGATCAACAAACACCTGTTCCGGCACAAGTACGATTACCGCAGCGAATGGTTGCGCCTGATCAACTACCTGGCGCAGCCGGCGGAAACCAGCGAAGCCAATGAGCGCGCTTTCTTTGCGGTGGCTTCTGTGACCAAAACCCCGGGGGGTGCCATCTGGATTCGCAAGCAGGGTTTTTACGAACCGGTCTATCAAAGTGGCCTGCCCAGCTATATTGACCTTCAGGAAGAGCCGGTGGACAGCCCTTTCTGTCAGACTTTTTTACAATCCGAGTGGGTGTTCTTCCCTGAAAGCGGCGACAACCTCGCCCTGAGCCAGTACAACGAATACCTGCCGCCCTGGGTGCACAACATTCCCGACCTGTGGCTGCTCTTCCCCTTTATTGTCGGTGACGAGCTGATCGGCTTCATGGCTTTGACCAAGCCGGTGGCGGACGCCTCCCTGACCTGGGAAGACCTGGACCTGCTGAAAACCATGGGGCGTCAGTTGGCCAGTTACCTCAAACGGCACCAACAGGCAGAGCAGCTCGCCGAGGGACGTCAGTTCGACACCTATAACAAACTCGTTGCCTTCATCATCCATGACCTGAACAACCTGATTGCCCAGCAGGCGCTGGTGGTACGCAACGCGGAAAAACACAAGGACAAACCCGAGTTCATCGACGATGCCATCCACACGATCAGCAACTCCGTCGATCGGATGAACAACCTCCTCAAAAAGCTGCGTACCGACGGAAAGGACCTGATTACCCGTCTGTCGATCAACGACATTGTAAAAAAAGCCGTCGCCGAATGTTGGCGACAAAAACCCATGCTGACGGCTGAAATCAGCGACGATATAAGGTACATTGAAGCTGATGAAGTGCGTTTGGTGATGACCTTTACCCACTTCATCAAAAACGCCCTTGAGGCAACACCGGATGACGGGCGGGTACACGTCACCCTCCGGTGCGACGACCATGAAGCGGTCATTGCCATTGAGGATACCGGCAGCGGCATGGACTGGGATTTCATTCACAACCGGCTGTTCAAGCCGTTTGAAACCACCAAGTCCGGCAAGGGTATGGGGATTGGCGTCTACCTGTCCCGCGAGTATATTAATGAACTGAGCGGCACACTGAATGTGATCAGCGCCGTGGGCGAAGGAACCACCGTGACCGTCACCCTACCGGTCACGCCAGAGTAAAAACGAGCAGGGCCGGCTCGGTTCCCAGCGCCGGGAGCGGCCCAACGGAGTGAACACCCCTCCGCAAAAAGGCTAAGGCATTATGAGCAAAAACAACAAGCACACCCTGCTGATTATCGAGGACGACCGAGGCCTGCAGAGCCAGCTGCGTTGGCATTTCGAGGACTACGAAACGGTATTTGCCGAGAACCGTCAGGACGCCATCGCCGCCCTCCGGCTGCACGAGTCTCCCGTGGTCATTCAGGACCTCGGCCTGCCCCCCGACCAGGACGGCGTGGACGAAGGCTTCAAGTGCATACAGGACATTCTGCGCATGTCCCCCACCACCAAGATTATCGTCATGACCGGTAAGACCGATCACGACAACGCCATCCGCGCCGTGGCGATGGGCGCCTACGACTATTACGAAAAGCCGGTGGACCCACAGACGCTGGACCTGATCGTTCAGCGAGCCTTCAACATTTTTGAACTGGAAGAAGAAAACCGCCGGCTGGCCCGCCTCCAACAGACCCCGCTGGAAGGCCTGGTGACCAACGATCCCCAGATGCTCAAGATCTGTCGCATGCTGGAAAAGATATCCCCCACCAATGTCACCTGCACCCTGTTGGGAGAAAGCGGCACCGGCAAGGAAGTCATGGCCCGATCCATTCACCAGTTGAGCCCCCGGCGCAACAAACGCTTTGTCGCGATCAACTGCGCCGCTGTGCCGGAAAACCTGATCGAAAGCGAACTGTTTGGCTATGAGAAAGGAGCCTTTACCGGCGCCGGCAAGCAGACCCTGGGTAAAGTCGAAACCGCCCACGAAGGCACCCTGTTTCTCGACGAAATCGGAGACATGCCGCTCAACCTGCAATCCAAACTGTTGCGCTTCTTGCAGGAGCGCGTCATCGAACGGGTGGGTGGTCGCGAGGAAATTCCGGTGGATGTCCGGGTCATCTGCGCCACCAACAAAAACCTGCAGGAGATGGTGGAGGAAGGCAGCTTCCGCGAAGACCTGTACTACCGTATCTGCGAGATGACAGTGGAGATTCCTCCCCTCAGAGCGCGGCAAGGCGACAAGGTGCTCCTGGCGCGGCACTTCATGCTCAAATTCGCCAAAGAACACGATCAGAAAATCAAAGGCTTCACCCCGGATGCGGTGGAATCTATCGAGTGTTACGGCTGGCCCGGCAACATCCGGGAAATGGAAAACAAAATCAAACGCGCGGTCATCATGGCCGACGGGAAGCACATTACCCGGGACGACCTGGGCCTGGTCACCGACGGCCAAGACCTTTCTCTGAACCTGCGCCAGGTGCGCCAGGAAGCCGAGCGCCACGCCATACTCCGGGCGGTGGCCATGACCGACAACAACATCTCGGCCGCCGCCAAGCTGCTGGGCATCACCCGGCCAACCTTTTATGACTTGATCAAAAAACACGACATCCCGTTAGGCAGCAACACATTGGCCTAACCCCGGACGACCCGTAGGGCGGATAAGCGCCAAGCGCGCATCCGCCGCAACCGAGTTAGCGGCCTCGATGACTGAAACCCTGCACCAAGATGAATTTTTCCCTCCCCACCATCGCCAAGGCCTGTTCTACTCCAGCGCCTGGCAGGAGGCGTGGCATGAGGCTTACGGCAACCACCCCGCCATCAGACTGCACCCTGACGCTGGCCTTTACAGCTACCCGCAAAAGCTCAAAGGACTTCTGCCAGTCCGCAGCGCCACCCCAATCGGCGCAACCTCTCCCGGCATACGCAGCATCCGGGCCGAGTATCTGGTTCTGACAGATGCCACCACCAATGTGGGCGCGGAACAGCTTCTTGGAAAGCTGACCGCGGAAAAGAAATGGGACCAACTCTGCTTACCCGATATATCCGAAAGCTTCCCCGAACTCGGGGCCATTCAGGCCGCCGCGAGGAATCTGGGATTACAAGTGCGAGAACAAGAACGCAACACCGCCTTTGCCGTGGATCTGAGTGTGGGTGGATTTGAAAACTATCTGGCAAGCCTTGGGAAAAACACCCGGCTGAAGCTCTTCAACCGACGCAAGAAGCTCGAGGAAGCCGGAAAGGTCGCCCTGGAAAACTGGTGGCCCAGCCGACGAGAAGCCTTTTACAAGACTCTCAACCAGTTTCACGAGAAACGGTGGGGAAAGCCGTGTTATCGCGGCCGCAGCCTGGCATTCATTGATAAGCTGCTGACCCGTCTCGATCAGGCCGGCGCGCGCATTGATCTGTCGGTCATCACCCTTGACGGAGAGCCGGTATCAACAACGCTGGACATCGCGGCTCAGGGGCGCTGTTACAACCTTCAGGCAGGCTATGCAGAAGATCTTGTGAAGAACCTGTCTCTCGGCACCCTGCACCTTGGCTACCAGATTGAGAAAGCGTTTCAGGCCCAGTACGACCACTATGACTTTATGGCGGGCGAAGGCAAGAACACGCAATACAAAGCCTCTCTCGCCAACTGCCAGGCCGACCTGATTACCCTGTTGCTGGTGCGACATCCCCTGCTCAAACTGGCCTATCGCGTGCAGGACAGATTGTCGAAGACGGCGATTACGGAAGGTGCTTGACGATCGGAGGGCCCACCAACCGGCTCAACCATACCGGCATCCGCTTCCAGAGTGCGATCATCAGGCGGAACTTCGGGTTATCCGGGTTCAATTCTGGCGGCTTTGAATGATCTGGCGTAATGTAATACCAGTGATGCTCGTAGGGCTTCGCGCCCCACTGCTTCTTGAAGTGGTAGGTACCCGCGCCCCGGGTAGACCGGCCAAAATCAAAAAACTCATAGCCCTCTGAGACGGCATAGTCGAGTATCTTGCGGTACATCCACATATTGGTGTTCAACGCGTTGGCCGGTTTGATGGTTGATGCCCAGGGGATCTCCAGCATTGGACCATGCCCGAGCAGAAAGCCCGCAGACACCGCTCGGCCCCTGACTTTGACCACCACCAGGGTTGCCGCCAACCCGGGCTCAGAGAGCACATTGGCAAACCAGCCCTTGGCGTACACCGGTGTGCCCAGATCCCGCATGTTGCGCGCGAAGACCCGGTAGAAGTCATCCAACAAATCCAGACCACCAAAGGCAATCGTAGGGTGGTGCTCTTCCGCTTTTCTGGATTGTGCTCTCACTTTGGCCGTCAGGCTATCCTCAAGCTGCTCAAGAGTTCCGGGCAGCGGCAGAACCATGGATACCTTTTTTTCGCTACTGTTCGGCCAAAGCCCAGGTTGCATTGATCGAACTTCGATATGCGATAGATTTTCCTGCATCGCAACGGTTTGCAGACGTTCAAATAGCGCTCGAGCGACATTCCAGTAGGGGGTTAAAACACCGCCGTAATTCACGTATGGCGTAGCAACGGCAAAGCGACCAAACAGTCGACTGCGAAAGAACGTAAGAGGGACACCACCAAGGATTTCTCCCTCCGGCGTAATGCCGACCCACACCCGAGTCGGATGGCCAAACGACCGGCGGACCAGGTCGGACCATCGACGCTGCAGGTATAGCGGCGCTCTGGGACTCGCAGAAACATATGCCTCCCACTTGGGCCAATCGGCCTCTGATAGTTCCCTGATAGAAAACTCTCCTGAGTAGCGCGACTGATCAGCTAAAAGGAAAAATGGGGGAAGCTTCTCCTGGTCATCTCCCATGACTCGAGGTTCTGATCGAAGAGCTTTTATATGCGCCTCCAGCGATTTCAGCTCCCTGGATACCGCTTGCATCTGTTCCACCAGGTTAGAGTGCACTTCACTACCCGGTTCTGCCGTTCTGAACTGTCGAGCGACATCCGCCTTTTGGGCTTTGAGGATCTTGAGCTTTTTTTTGAGCGCATCCAGCTCAGACTCATGACTGCCTGACGACGCTCCTTTCGAAATAGAAGTTTGATTCACGGGCTGCTCGACGATAAGGCCTTCCATTGAATGGTCTGGGTGCTAAACGGGTAGCTTACTGCGCAACGCCTCGATCCAGGAGGCATAACGGACAAACTGCTCGAATCCATAAGGAAAACCAATACGGGTGATCCGATAAGGGTTTCTCTTGATATCTTTCAGGTAAGACGTTTCAGAAATTGTACTAACCGCACCCCGATAGTTGGCTTTTCGAACCAGGCGCTCGTCACTGGGCGCGAAATCCCGCGTTGTCCCTGAGGGATAACAGAACACCCCTGACGGGTTTGCCAATTCATCGGACAAGCGATCCTTGGACTCAGACAACTCCACCGCAGCGTCATCCGGGTGATTGGCACTCAGTATCAAATGCGATCGAGTATGCGACCCAACACGCAATCCTCTTTTTTCCAGCGCTCGTAGTTCATCCCACGTCGCGGGCTCATAGCCGATGGGCGCCTTTTCGGGAAGAGTCACCTCAAAAACAGACTCAATAGCAGCCAAATAGGCCAGCAACTCCTTCGTATTCAATGTTTTCCCGTGTGCGTTCAGCTGTCGTCGCGTCGCTGTTCGCTCATCTGTGTTTCTGAAACCCAAAGTTGCTGATTTTCCGTCCAGCGATAGCGTGCAGCTCTCTTTGTTACAAACCCGGACGGCATAGCCAATTTTTGCGTCCCAGGGCCAGTCGATACCATCCACAAAATCTGTGATCACAAACAGGGTTGGCTTCGCCTGATACTCAAGCAGAATCGGGACCAATCGGGCTACCTGGTCAGAATAGCCATCGTCAAGGGTAAAGCACAACGTCGGGCGATTGACTCGCTCTCCTCGCAGAGATCGCTCTACTACCTCATCCAGAAACATGAAGTCGTAGCCCCTGGATACTGCATAATCCAGACACCGCCTAAGTAACGCCTCGGAGGTTCCCTGATAGGATCCATCTTCAGGTTCAGCCCGGTGCAACATAAATATCGTGACGTAGGGCCCCGCAAATGCATTGAAGCACCGCTCAAGCCCTTTGCTCGCCATAGCCAACTGAAATATCCTGTTCATTGCACCACCGCCTCTCCGACGTCGGTTTTTATTGAACTAGACCCACCCGGACAGCCTTGCACTGAATAGCCGAGCAGTGTGCGTGATATCGTCGTGTATACCGATACGGGTCAATTCATGATTATTGATCCGGCCGGCCCGATTGATTCCGCGGCGAGTTGTCACCGCGGCACGATAATGCTCGCGAACCAGATTCAATGCTCGCGGGTCATAGTCACCATTGGGAAAACAGAACAAGTCGACCGGTTTTCCCAGGTTTTGCTGTAGGATCCGTTTACTTTCAACAATCTCCTGTTCAAGCGCGTTCTCGCTAAGAGCCTGTGTCAATCGCTGGTGACTGCAGGTATGTGAACCTATTGTCACCCAGCCCGAAGCTTGCATGGACTTCAGTTGATTCCAGCTCATAAGGGCCGTCCCCAGTGCCTCCCCACAAAGGCGTCGCCACTCAAGCGACTCCAAAGCAGCGAAAATTTCCGAGTCGGTCAGTTTCTTCAGCGTCCCGATGCATTTAGCTACCCGCTCGCGATCCAAAACAGCGCGAGAGAGGTCAAGTTCAGTCATCACTTGCGCCAGGGTCGGGTGCTGAGCAAGTCGTTGTCCATACCCCTCTGCCAACAATCCGGCCACGATATTTGGCCAAAACTGAAAATCAGTGCCTATCTTTTCCGCCACGGCAAACAGCGTCGCTGGTACTCTCTCACTTTCAAGTATAGGCAAGGCGTACTGGTAATTGTCTTGCCAGCCATCATCAAAGGTAACCGCGCAGGCTCGCTTGGGCAGCTGCTCACCGCGATCTCTGGCATCCAACCAGTCAGAGAGGGATACCAGGTCAAAGTGGCGCTTCAGCTCCCGAAGTTGCATCTGAAACGTATCCGGGTGAACCACCATGCCCGGCTCTTCCAAGGCGAAGCGCTTATCCTCCCTCGGCAGTATCCTGTGGTACATCAGGATCCAAAGGCGAGGTTCGCCCACCGGTAGCCGGTGTGGGCCAAGCGACGCCGAAGCAGACCGCAGCGCCGACTTAATGTAGGGTTTGAGGAAGGCGCCCATGAGCATCAACGACCCAACAGTTGTTTTACGTACTGACGAAGCTCATACCAGGCGGGACCCATATCCCCCCAACGGTTCACCTCGTGCCGACACCTCAATCCTTGAGGGATAACAAATGTAAGAAGGCGCTTTAATTTCACACTCACGGGAAACCGTCCTTTAAGCATGAGATACAGACTGTCCAGGTCCCCGAGCAACCAGCGTAGCCGACGGCCAACCTGATAGTTCTCCGGTACATTTCCGTTGAATCTATTGGTTCCAATCTGCCACAACCAGAGCGGGAAGTCGACACCAGAATCAACCGCTAACTGTAAAGATCCCCAGAAGCGCGTGTTCACTTCCATTAAATACGGTGTGCCATCGTCCGACACTCGAAACTCCACCATAGCAACGCCATGCCAGCCCACACCGTCGAGCAATTTTACAGCGTGGTTTTTCATCACCGGATCGACCTCAACACTTTCGCTTAAAACGCTAACACCACCTTCAGGCGGCTTCTCACGAATGCGATTGTGTGCAAAGAAAGCAACCGCTTTCCCTTGATTATAAAGGCAGAACACTCCAGCACCGCGCCCCGGGACAAACTCTTGCAACATGAATGGATAATGGTTCAGATAATCCGAAACCACCAGCTCACTCATCAATTCTTTTTCGGACCGAATCACCCTAACCCGGGTATTGATCCAGCGACTTCCGGTAAAAATTCTCGACAGGCAAGGCTTTATAACTAAAGGGTAAGACAAAGACGATTTATCAAGATCAGATGAACTATCGAACCACTGAGTATCGGGAAAAGGAAGGTTTAGCTCACCAGCTTTGCGCATTAACTGTCCTTTATCGGCCAGTTCCATGACCCGCTCAATAGGAGGGAAAGGCAGGCCGATCTTTTCGGGTTCTTTATAATGCTTCAGCAAGAGCTGACTGGTCACTTCGGTAACAGGGAACACCGCATCATAATCATTAACTGTCAATATATTCGACAGCCAGGATAAATACTCACGGGGACTCTCTGTCACATTGGGGCTCTTCAGATACCGCTGAGAAAAGCGGGACTCACCGGCCAATGAAGTGGAAGTACAATCCGCCGTATCGACAAGAACGCCAGATCGACCCAGTGACCGGGTAACAGCCAATGCACTGCGCTGGTTGGCATCTAAAACTAACACACGACCTGACTTCATGATGTTATTACTTTCCCTAGACCCTTTGGGCGTTTAGCGGTGAAAGGAGTCGTCGCCGGCCCCTTAATCCGGTAGCTATCCACCGGTATTTTAGTGTAAATTGGGCCGTGGCGGTTTCTCCGACCAGGACTGAAGGAATGATAAACCAAAAGACGTCAACATTACATGACGTGCCCTGTAACAGGCTTAACGGCTCGCAGCCAAATGCTGCGACCTTCAAGCACACTACCCAGCTTTATCAGCGGTTGGCCAACTGCCGCTGGCCTTATGAAGGAACGCTAGGATGAGCTACCCTCAAGGGTCAATATTACACCTTATTGACACCACCGGACCCGGCGGAGCGGAAACGATTTTCACTCAGCTTGCCGCATACACTCAAAAGCAGGGCTTCCGGTCAATCGCCGTAATACGCGGGCCAGGCTGGGTCCAACGCGAGCTCGAACGCCTGGGTGTGGAGACCAGAGTGCTTAACTGCAAGGGGTCGTTTAATATCTCGTTCCTGCGGTCGTTACGAGACATCATCCGAACGGAAGAGATCGACCTCATACAGGCTCACCTTCTCGGATCCTCCCTGTATGGAAGCCTCGCCGGCCTATGGACGAGTACGCCGGTCATCTCCACGTTCCATGGCCACGTAGATGTCTCTCCGAACGAGCGCCTACGACTACTCAAGTTCTTGATTATCCAACTGGGCAGCCAATCCATTGTCGCCGTCACACAGAAGCTAAGGGACATGCTTATTCGAGTTCCCACGGTTTTAGCGTCCAAGGTAATTACCCTACCTAACGGCATCGATACCGAACTGTATGCTCGGGGACCATCCGCGCCCCTGCGAAGGGATTATGATGTTCCCGACAGTGCTATTATGATTGGCTGCTTGGGCAACGTTCGCAGAGCCAAAAATTATAACCTCGCGCTGGAAACCCTAAAGGCTCTTGATGACCGAGGAGTCGATGCACGACTTTTTATCGCCGGTGACGACAGCAACAGCCTGGCGGAGGAGCATAAGCAGTACGCTCAGGAACTCAACATTCAGAATAAGGTAGTCTGGCTGGGATTCTATAAAGACACCCCAGCCTTCCTGAATGCCATTGATATCTTCCTGCTCAGCTCTAGCTCAGAGGGCCACCCATTGGCAATTACTCAAGCAATGGCAGTCGGCGTTCCGATAGTCGCAACGCAGTGCGGCGTTGAAGAGATATTGAAGCACAGCGAAACCGCAATGTTGGTCGAATGCGGTAATGCCCCTCAATTAGCAGAGAACATACTTAATGTCTACCGAAGCCCATCACTCAAAGACCAGCTTACCGAGAAAGCCAGATCAGTTGTAAAGCAGACTTTCAGTCTTGACGCCATGTTTGAAAACTACAAAACACTCTATCGAGCCCACATGCGAAACAATATTGAACCCACTGAAACCCCTTCTTGGCTAAGAAACCAGCTTATAAAACGTTATGGCAGCAAGCGTGGGTTAGCTAATAGTTTGAAGCACTCGACCGTTAACCTGCTTACCGGTAAGAACAAAAAATACCGCACGCTACCAGAGGGTGTGGGGCGTGTCGTTTTTGTCTGTAAAGGAAACATCTGCCGTAGTGCAGTGGCCGAGCATGCGTTCCGCAAGTATAGCATGGTCCCTACAGCCTCAATCGGCTTGGACACACACACCGGAAAAGCGGGACACGAACCCATAGTGCATTACGCAAGATCGATTGGCATCGACATGACCCAACACTTGACTACCGCGGCAGAAGATTTCACTCCGCTTGAAAACGACCTATTTGTCTGCATGGAGCCGGATCATATCGAATCTTTAAAAAAGATATACGGAAACATTAACGTCATACTTCTTGGATATTTTGGCAGGCCCAGAAAACTCTATATACACGACCCTTACTCATCACCTAGACCCTATGCACAAAGCTGTACGGATTACATCGTCAACAGCGCGCACTCACTCGCAAAAAACTTCGACATAGCTGTAAAGAGTAGCTGAAGTGCAGCTCATTCAAGATACTAAAAACGTATTAAGATCCATGAAGGGTCAGGACTTCGGCTTTTATGCCGCAGCCCTTTACCTTTTATTAGAATACGTTAGACCGCACGTTATCTACCCCTTTATCGACATACTCCCATGGACACAACTGACCATTCTTCTCGGACTATTCTATGTAATTGTGAAAGGTCAGTTGAAGTTCCAGATGATGCATTTCGTACTGCTGTGCTTTGTCGGAGCCGCCTATATTTCCAGCTTTCTTTCTTATGATCCGACCGCCTCTTTTAATCGAATTGACTACATCGTATCCTGGTTTGTTGTTGTAATTTTCTTTACAGGGGCCGTCAGGAATCTTGAGCAGTATAAGTTATTGACCATCCTTCTTTTTCTTTTTTTATTTAAAATGTCTCTTTTTGGCGCAAAAACATGGGTAATGAGAGGCTTCAGCTTTACCTCGTGGGGAATTTCGGGGCCAAGGGGATTTTTTCAAAACTCTGGAGAATTGTCATTACTGATGGTCATTTTTGCTGCCATGAGTTTCTCTTACATCGCTGCGAACAAGTCAATAAGTAAGTATTATTATATCGTCCCCATCACCGCCGTGATGACCGTATTGGCCGCCAGCTCTCGGGGAAGCCAGTTAGCTATGGCCGTCGTGGCAGTTTTATTAGCGATCATGATTGGTAAGCTAAGATTCAGAAACATGGTGCTCTTCGGAATTGTTTGCTGGGCGGGGTTCACTTTACTCCCAGAAGAACAGAAGGAACGATTCTCCACTATGGGGGATGACGCAACATCTGAATCCAGACTTATTTACTGGGAAAAAGGTTTGGAAATGATGCATGACCACAAATTATTTGGTGTTGGCTATTATGCATTTCCTTCCTACTTCGAAGACAAATACGTACACTCTGTAAACTTTGAAAACTTTAGATATCGTCGCGAAGTCGCTCACAACAGCTACATACAAGTAGGCAGCGAGATGGGTTATATAGGGCTCTCGATCTACTTACTATTGATCTTTATATTTTTTCGATTAACATCAAAAACCAGAAAACTGATAGATAATGGATCCACCATTTCACGTCACAAATGGGTACATGGGTACTGCACGGGTCTTAATATCGCTTTTATAGGATACATTATAGGATCAACTTTTATGTCGGTAGCTTTTTATCCGTACCTTTATCTATTTTTGATGCTTGCTCAATCTTTGTATAACTCTGTTAATCATGAAAAAGAAGTGCATAAGCACCAATTTACCAATTCAAGCGTGACCGGATAAGAAGCCGAATCATGGGACTATCTATCATAATACCAGCGCACAATGAAGAACTATTTCTAGCGGCAACATTAAGCCGAATTTTCGATGTTTTCAAAAACACGATAAATCTTGAAGTTATTGTGGTTAACAATGCCAGTTCGGATAAAACAGAGTCCATAGCCTCTTCTTTCGGCTCTGTAAAACTAATTAACCTGAAAGATAAATCCACAATATCAAAAGCGAGAAATATAGGTTTTAACTCATCAAGTCATGAAGTAATCGCATTCATTGATGCTGACGTTCTAATAACAGATGAATGGTCTGAAGCGTTTTTTAATAATATTAATGACCTCCAGTCGAATCCCTACCAGATTACCGGATGCCGATATTCTTTATCAGAAAAGCCTGGCTGGTTAGAGAGGTCGTGGTTCGGAAAAATGAAATCGAAGAACACAAGTTACATAAACTCTGGAAACCTAATAACAACCAAATTTGTTATTAATAAAATTAATGGGTTCAACGAAAATCTAGCCACAGGCGAGGACGTGGATTTTTGCAGAAGAGCAACTCAGTCAGGAATATCGATTAACATTAACCGATGCTTTAAGGCTCACCATGAAGGCTACCCAAAAACAATTATTCAATTTTTAAAAAGAGAGCGTTGGCACGGATCTGGTGACCTAGCATCATTTGGTATGTTTATCAAATCTAAAGTTGCCGTATTTTCCTGTATTCTTACCATATTACTCTTAACAAGCTTTATACTTCTTTTGGTCGGTCAATATTACTATGGACTAGTAGCTATTTCTTTATTTGTCACACTGAACCTTTACGCAGTTCACAAGCGATTCAGCATTAGCTCTATAAGTGATTATTTTTCATTATTTTATCTTCACTGCATCTACTGCTTCGCAAGGTGTACTTCTTTTTCTGTTAAAAGACACAGATAAGCTTTACGTTATCATTTGTGCGAGTACAACAAAAGCGCCATATGTAACATCCTTATTGATATGACGCTCATAATAAGAAGCCTACTAGTTCATCAGAGGACGTTTCTTTATCAAGCTTCCTACATAGTGGTTTCCATTATCGTCGGTATTGCTTGGCTGCTCGTTGGTAATAACAACTTCATCAACATACATATGTTGATCTTTTGGGGCACCACCATTCCAATACGTAAATAAAAGAGCCCGATTGCTGTAACCTTGATCATCTCGTAACGTTGTTTTATCCAAAATTTCCTTAAGAAGAGAACCATTTTTCCAAATTCTAATTTTTGCCTGACCACCCTCTGATACCGGCACGGTGTCTAAGGTTACAGCCATCTCATAACTCTCCCAACTTTCCTTTTTTGGTCGATCTTTATCCGAACCAACATTCACCCATTGGGACGCACCTTCGTATATCCACTTGAAGGGATACTCCGACCCTTTTTGATCAAAATACAGGTCATTATACCCATGGTTCGATCCGGAAGAGCTAAGCGTTTGGATACGAAGGAACTTCAATCGGTTACCTTCCCCATAGGCGTGATGATCAAAATCTTCAGGCATGTAAGTGTGCACTGAAAACCAGATTGTTTCTCCTTTATACGCCTTTTCAGGGAAGCGGAATTCTCCACCCCAGCTTCCATATCCAGTGGTCCCCTCCCTGATTGCTATTCGGGCACTACTATTCTTAAGCTTTTGATCACTAGAATAAGTACTAAGACCTCCTGCCCCATGAAAGCCATCTCCGCCGCCGTCCGCTTGATCACCAATTTCACCTTGGTCAAAGTCAGCATGTATCGTCCACGCGCTAGCGGAAACTGCAGATAATGCAAAAAAGGTCGCAACCAGACCGGATATCAATTTTTTCACTACTAAATACCTCATATAAAAATGGTGTCCCTGCTAATATCGATGTAGAGACCCATACCGTGTACCAATATCCTACTGGAGCCCTAGGTATGAACTCGTAATATTCTATCCCCTCAGTGCATTCCCTTGATAGAGCAATGAGCATACAAGCAATATCGTTATTTTATATGCCGAATAAATTAAATCTGCTCCAGTTCACATGTGGCCAACAAACTGTGATTCAGGCAGCACAATTAAGACTACACTGCGCTTTAATTTATAAAAAACTACCACATTAAGATCAATTCGATATATGGATAATGACTTATCGGAGGCGGAATAAAGCGCCAATTGACGCCATGACGCCCTTTTACCCACTTATAACTTGAGGTATTATGACAGCTAATTACTAGCTCACGATCCAAGTAACAGAAACCAAGCTTTCACATCGTTTTTCAACACTTTCACTACTTTTAGCGAGGCAGGGAGAATGCCGTTTTTTTCCGTAGTAGTTCCTACCTATAACCGTTCGGAAATGGCTCGCGATGCAGTGCAGTCTGTTCTCAATCAGGATTTCTCTGACTTCGAATTAATTGTCGTGGACGATGGATCCAGCGACAACACAGCCGATATAATGACTTCACTTTCGAATAAGCTGCACTATCACCGACAAATCAATGGCGGGGTCGCATCTGCACGTAACGCGGGAATTTCACTATCAAGTGGACAATACATTTGCTACTTGGATAGTGATGATCTATGGCCAAAGAACAAACTATCCACTTACAAATTGCTCATTGACAGCCGGCAGAGCCCAGCCTTTATATTTTCAGATTTTCATAAACATGATATTTCGCTCAGTCAACCTTACAAAGTCTCTAATACTGATATGTTTCCCTACATTCTTGATTTGGCCAATCCTTTAGGGGGGGATCATTTTGAGATTTCTGGTGACCATCTTTTAGAATTACTGTTCCGGGGCTACCCGCTATACCCCTCGACTTTTGCGGTACGGCGGGATGTTCATGATCACTACCGATGGGATCCAGGCATACTGAAATCGGAAGATTTTAATTTAGTTTTGAAAATATCTAGTCGTTATTCATTTACTTATTTACACCAAAGTTTGGCCACTGTTCGAGTACATGGCTCTAATAAATCAGCTGATTTTTTAACCAAGAACAAGATCAATTTAGCCAGCATGAAACTTTATAGAGATCTCTACTCCCCTAAGACAAAACGCTCGCTATGCAATCATTATATTTCGCAAAAGTACTTCTCTGATGGAAGATCGTATTTAAGCCAAGGTTTAAAGTCGGAGGGGATCAAAAGTCTATTGCACTCTTTTAAGTACCCAGAAAACTGGAAACGGCTGTCCCAAAAACTTATTTCCAGGGTTCAAGGATAGTTATGTCTAGTAAATCAGGCCTACTGGCCGTAGGAAACTTTGACTCGAATGTAGGCTACGCCTGGCGGCTTATGGAGCGACTATGGTGTGAGCTTTCTCGAAACGCCAAAGCCCATAATTATGAAACGCATATTTGCTTTCCTAGTGTATCGACAATTCCAGAATGCCTGAAGAAAGAAGGTATTCAGATAAACCAATTGGACTTTACATCTCGGTCAATACTTGACCTAATTCGTCAAATATCTTTTTTGAAACGAAACTCAATTAAAGTTGTTTACTTAACAGATTTCCCTACTTACTCGCTGAGATATATGCTTTTTCGCTTGGCAGGAGTAAGTAAAATTATTGTTCATGACCACACTCCCGGTGTTAGAAGCAGGCCCGGATACTTAAAAGCCTCTCTTAAAAGATTGTTAAATACTCTACCTTTTATATCATGTACCGCATGCTTTGCAGTTAGTCCTTATATTGAAGATCGACTAAAATTAGTCAATTGCGTTCCCGAAAGGAAAGTTCACTGTGTCACAAACGGAATCTCTCTTGACCAAAGATTTATTGATTCACCGAAGAACAACAACATAGTTGTCATTGTAACTGTCGCAAGAGCAACTTATTACAAAGGGATTGATTTTGCGATTCGCACAATATCTAAACTCGTTCATCACGAGGGGGTTCGAGATATTCGGTATGTTTTGTATGGGGACGGCCCGGATTTAATAGAGTTCAGGAAGTTGGCCGATAAGTTGAATGTATCGGATTATGTTCACCTTCAAGGGTCCGTAGACAACATAGCAGAGCGTCTTCTCCAATGCGATATAGCATTTCATCCTTCTAAGGGGGAAGCTATGTCGATTGCTATTCTTGAGTATATGAGAGCCTCCATACCAATAGTTTCCTCCGACAACCCTTCCGTCAGCTCCGCACTTGTCCACAATGAGTTCGCATTAATTTATCGCGAAGGGTGTATTGATGAGGCTGCATCAGCACTTAAGAAACTAATATTATCAAAGAATCTTAGAATTAAAATGGGCTGTTCGGCAAGAAGTAAAGTGGAAACCGACTTCTCAGAAAGTGCCATGCTGTTAAGATTTACCAAGGCTTTTGAAAAAGTGATGGACTGGAGCCCTGACTTCAACAATAACAAGGCAACATAGATTTGTTGGGTTAGGCCTACTTTCAATTACGTTTTTTATCTATCGCGTTAAACTGGTAGGACACCATCTAATGACTGCTAAGTACGTCGTAATTACTCTCGCCATAGGAAAATCATTTGAGGAGATGGGGAAGTTCACCCACCCCCTGATGAAACGATACGCTGAAAAATGCAATGCCGAGTTTATTGTGCTAGATCAAAGAAAACTTGACAAGGATCTAGGTCTGGTTACCTACGAAAAGTTTCAGGTATTTGATTATTTAGATGGAACTTTTGACAAGGTATTATTTATTGATACAGATGTCGTTGTATGCCCAAACGCTCCCAACTTATTTGAATTATGCCCCCCAGGAGTATTTGCTGCTGCAAACGAAGAAAAATACTCAATGTCGAAGGCTCACAAGTTAATTACTCAGCGCGTACTGGGGGCTGTAGATTGGACTCGTCCTTACTTCAACTCCGGCGTTATGATTTTTGATAGGAAGCATAAAGATATGTTCAATCCAGAGAATCCAATCCTGAGGAAATGGATTTCTTGTGAGGAGAACAATGATCACATCATGTCAGATCAACCAATTTTAAACTACTTAGTAAACCATGAAAATTATGATTTTATTGATTTAGGTTACAAATTTAATAGAACTCGCGTTCTTAAGGATACACACAATAGATTCAAGAGCTACTTCATTCATTACGCCGGACCTAGTGGACATAGATACGGAGCTAGATTAACTCAGATAAAATCTGATTGTGAGGTTGCCTCATCTAGTACGCTTTTCTTTCTAAGCAAGAACTTCTCTATTTTCAGATGGACAGCAGATAGATTTTGCTTGTCATTTATTGAGTACGTTTACAGAAAAATAAAACCTTGATTATCTTTATTAGACCAATCAATCATTTTATGAATTTATAGAGGAACCTCTTGTAGGTAACTCTATTTATTATTAGATAAAACCCGTACTTTATAGCGCTTACAGGCTTTAATGAAAAAAGATTTGCCATAAACAAGCTGCGCTTCAACTTATACAGTTTTTCTATAATGATTTTCTCTTCTTCAACTTCTAGCATGTACTCTTTTCGAAAAGTATTGAGTATTTCAAACTCAAGTTCACTCCACCCTGTAGAAGACTCTCCAATAGAGTCACTAATGCTATCTTCCGTGCAATAGTAATTCATCAGTGGTCGATCAATATAAATAAAATCGCAAACTCTTGAGGCATCAAGCACAAAGAATAGATCTTCGTTGAATTTTGGAGTTGTTCTCCATTTTAATTTTTTATGCGCCTCTTTCGAGAGCATAAATGTTGAAGGGTAGAAAGTATATGGTTCTAATATTAGATTAAGTTTTTCCAAAGGGTTTGAGAGTGGTGTCATCCGATCATATATATAATCATGTATATTCGAGTAGTATTCAGAGTGTTTACTTATCTTTTTACTCTTATCGATCCTGTAGTGATCAGAAAAAATTAGAAAATTTTTCCCTCTGAACTTTTTCGCCGTCTCAATATAAGTTAATAGCTTATCTTTAGGCCAAGTATCATCACTATCAAGATATGCAATGTAATCTCCTGATGCATTTTTTAGACCTATATTTCTAGCCGAAGCGGGACCTCCGTTATTTTTCTTTATATAAAGTATGTTTCTGTATAAATTCTTTACAACCTCTTCTGTCAAATCGATTGAGCCGTCATCTACGACGATAATTTCAGTATTTTTGTATGATTGATTCAATACGGAATCTATTGCCCTGGCTATAGTTTTCTGCCTGTTATAAACCGGTATTATTACTGAAACTAATGGTTCACTCATTTATTATAGACTCCTTATAAGAAGCCTCAACGGTAGGCAATGAATTTCATAGCTATTTATCTCACGAACTAACTGTATCGGTTTCAGACTCCATGAGCTTTTTGAAGCTTTTATTGTCGCTAATGAGATTCTGATAGCTTCCAAAAGCCTCAACCTTCCCTTCACTCATCAAAACGACATAATCTGAAAGCCGTATAGATGCGGGACGATGAGATATTATAAGGATAATGGTATCTTTTTTTATTTCATTTAAAGTCTTCAATAAATTGTACTCAGACTCCATGTCAAGCGCACTTGTAGGCTCATCAAGAACCAACAGATCACTTTGTCTGTAAAGAGCACGAGCAATTCCTATTCTTTGTCTCTGGCCACCACTCAACAGTTTCCCATCTTGCCCCAACTCGGTATACAGCCCTTCTGGGAGCTGCTCTACAAACTCATAAGCTCCTGATAGATTTAAAGCTTCTCGGACTCGATTTAAATCGACGTCATCTTCGGGTATTCCAAAAGCAACATTTGATATCACCGTGTCGTCTAGAATGAAAATATTCTGAGCAACATAGCTTAGACTATTTCTATACGAAATTAAGTTATTTTTATTCAACGGTAATCCATTCACTAGAATTTGTCCGGATTCGAGCTCAAGAAGACCCAGCATTAGATCTGCCAATGTCGATTTGCCAGAGCCGGAATGCCCTGCCAACGAGTATATATTTCCTCTATTGAGATCAAGAGAAACCTTATTAACAGCCGGAACACTGCTTTCTGGATAAGAAAAACTTATCTCATTGATGGACACATGCTCAATGCGAATAGTCTCTGGTTTTCCGGTTGCTTCCTCGAAACAGTGTTTGGATTCGATATGACTTTTAATAATACCTGCCACCTCTCCATGTCCGCTTAGACTTGAAATAGATTTGTAGATCTGCTGCATTGTGGGTAGTAACTTGTATCCGGCCAGAGCGTAGATGCTCAACATTGGAATAACTGCTTCTATGTTATCCTTCGTTCCAATAAGGACTAGCGCCAATACCAGAATTGCGCCGAATGATATAGATTCAATGATAAACTTAGGCACTTCTCCCGAAAGCGAAATAAATGCTTGGGAGCGTAATCCTTTGGTGTTTACGGCGTCAAATTGGTTAATATAATTTTGCTCCATTGAACCAAGTTTTATATCCTTTATTCCAATAAAGGACTCAGAAAGTATGCTTTGCACTTGATCATTTCTGTCGGAAAGTACTTTCCCATGGTACGCAAGCTTGGTTCTTAAAACTACGTAAGTAATCAAATACGAACCTCCAATCAGAGCTCCGGATAGTACGGCCAGCACAGGATCAAGTATTATTAAACCTGAGATTATTATTCCAACAATAAAAAGACTGCTGGTCAAAAGCAAGAATGGTTGAAAAACCATATAAACAAATCTGGGGATCTGATGAGAAACTACCGCTATTAGTTTATTGTAGTTTTTTGTCTTATGGAAAAGATAGCTTTTTCTGAGAAAGCTTCGATAAACTGTTTGCTGAATTCTACTCCCTAGAATTACCGAGAATCTATAAGTGAACCACATACTTATTGCTCCAACTGCGTTGGACACTATAATCATCACCAGTGATCCTACTGCAGCAGCAACAATAAACTGATTGTCGCTATTGAACCCACCTATTCTATATATACTCGATAGAACGGCATTGCTATGGATAATTTCAGGGTTTGACAGTATGGATATAAAAGGACCAATACTAGCAATACCAATGACTTGAAATACTGCCGAGAAAAGAAAGAAAATTTGGAGAACGATATACTTTTTTCTGGTACCACTATCCAGAATTTTGAATATGTTTTTTATAACACTTAGTATATACATTTAAAATCTCTACAATATAGTATCAAAATTTACTGTGCAAAATTAAATAGATTTCCACTATTTTTCAATTTTTTTGATTGCTTACTAGCTTTTTATATAGGTATAAAGTGCTCTTAAAGTTCTCTTTGCTTGTATAATTATCTGGTAATTTAATCTCATAATTATCGATTTCATTTAGTGCTTTCCTCAAGCATTCGGCATATCCGAAAGCGGAATGCTCCTCAACGAGAAATTCGGGATAATCGGCTAGTATCTCAGCCATCCCTCCAACTTTATGAGCTATTACAGGTGTCCCGATGGCCAACGCTTCCAATGCGGTCATAGGCATACCTTCATGATCAGAACACATGACTACTGCATCCAAGGATCGAATGCAGGTAGGAATATCACTTCGATATCCGTGGAAGTGTATAGATTCCGAAAAGTTCATTGCGTCAACTTGACTTTCAAGTAATAACCTAAGGCTTCCATCTCCTATAATATGGAAGTGTAGCGCTCTATTCTGGAGCTCTCCCATCAGGAGAGGTATCATTTCAAGAAACAAATCGACTCGTTTTACCGGCTCTATACGGCCTATAATTCCAATATGAATGTCATTTGGCCACCTTTCCTTGAAATCGGCTTGATTCGAAATTTTCCGTAATAGATCAGCGTTAATACCGTTGGCAATATAATGTATTTTATGCTTAGGAAATATCTTCTCTAAGCTTTCACTCATTTCGTCGGAAACCGCAATAATTGCGTCCTGTAGGCATCTTCCTACCAAACTATCTAACTTCGCCTGTACTCGCTGTAACCCCTTTGGAGAAAATTCGGGGGCGCCATGTACAGTCCTAACGCATTTCGCCCTAATGCTTATGAGGTTAGCGATACTTCCGAGCACGTTCTCTTTTTGGCGATGAGTGTGAATTATATCTGGACGTAGCGCTTTCATTAGCTTCCGAAGTTTTACAAGTAAAGCCGCGCTATTCATCTTTGTTTCATCAAGAACAATAACCTGGATATCAAGCTGAGATAACTCATCCGCCAGACGGCCGGGATTAAGTAGCACCGCAGTTACCAGACATTGCTCGCGAAGGTGGCTAATCAGCGTATAAGCCTGCACCTCGGCACCGGCCCACAAATCGCCCGAAATGATATGCATGACCTTGAGGGGATGTGTTTTATCTGGCATGGAAGAGGGTTCCATATACGTCCTTTGTTGCAAGGCATTACCATATCACAATTGTGGGAAAGACCGCTTTATCAGCCTGCCATACAGGCTGACCCTAACTGTAAAGTTTATTGACACAGGCAAGAAACCATTATCCTTTGCTTACACCTATGCTAGCTGTAAACTACAAAGACTTAAACCCAAAGGAGCGGTAATCCATGCTTGAATCGCTATTCTGGCTGCTATTCATCTGTGCTGTATATAGCTATTTTATTTACCCTATCTGCCTCATGGTAGCCACTCGCTTTAAACTTTCCACCCCGCCTTCTACGAGCGACCGTTTGATGTCTCTGTCGGTTATTGTTACAGCGTTCAATGAGAAAGACCGAATACGGGAGAAAATCGAAAATACCCTGGCCCTCGATTTTCCCGCGGATCGGCTGGAATTGATCGTGGCCTCCGACTGCTCTGATGATGGCACTGACGACATCGTCAGAGAGTACGCCGAACAGGGTGTAAAGCTGGTGCGCGCCCAGGATCGGCTGGGCAAGGAGAACGCGCAGAAGACCGCGATTCAGGCGGCCCAGGGCGATATCCTGGTGTTTTCCGATGTCGCGACCCAGATTCCGAGCGATGCCCTTTTGGCGTTGGAGCGCTACTTTCAGGATCCTTCCATCGGCGCGGTATCCAGTGAGGATCGGTTTATCAGTACCGACGGCAAGGTGGCTGGTGAGGGGGCCTACGTCCGGTACGAGATGTGGCTTCGACGTCAGGAGTCCCGGCTGGCGGGTCTGGTCGGTCTTAGCGGGTCTTTTTTTGCCGCCCGGCGGGAGGTCTGTGAGCAGTGGGATATCCATGCCCCCAGTGATTTCAATACAGCGCTGAATACTGCCCGGCTCAAACTTCGGGCGGTGACCGCCCCGGATGTACTCGGGTTTTACAAGGACCTCAAAGACCCCCGAAAGGAGTATATGCGCAAGGTTCGCACCGTACTCCGGGGCATGGCGGGCCTTGCCCGACACAGTGAGGTGTTGAACCCGTTCAAGTTCGGCCTGTTCGCCTTCCAGGTATTTTCCCACAAACTGATGCGCTGGCTGGTTCCCTGGTTTCTGCTCGGGCTGTTGATCAGTAATGTTTTTCTGCTGAATACGCATCCGATCTATTCGCTGACGCTGATCGGGCAGGCGGCGTTCTATCTGGTCGCGGTCATCGGTCAGCTCTGGCCCGCAACACGCGAACGATCACTGGTGAAGATCATTTACTTCTTTATTCAGGTGAACCTGGCGATTCTGGATGCGTCGATCAAGTTCCTGCGCGGCAATCGGATGACCACATGGAAACCTTCGGCTCGTTAGTCCGGGGGCACCTGCCCCCGGCCGGGGAGAAAGTGCTGGTTGGCCCGGCGTCTCCTGCTCCCGCATCCGAAGCCACACGGTTTCCCGGCTATCTCGCTACCTGGGTGGACTCAGGTACTTCGGCGCTAGCGCTGGGCTTATTGGACATTGCCCGCAGGCAGCGTCGGGAGGGACGGAATGAGGTCATCATTCCAGCCTACTGTTGCCCAGATCTTGTCGCCGCCATCCATTATGCCGGGTTATTCCCCGTCGCGGTTGACCTGGCCGTCGATGATTGCGGGTATGACCTCGGCAGCCTGACCCGCGCATTATCCGATGCCACCTGTGCCGTTATCGCCGTCAATTTCCTTGGGTTATCCGACGACCTCGGAGCCCTCCGGTCATTGCTCAGTCACTTTCCGGAGGTGGCATTGATTGAGGATAATGCGCAGTGGTTCCCGGATGCCAGCGACAACTCGCGGCTGACAGGGGATTATGTGGTTTTTTCATTCGGGCGCGGTAAACCCGTCAGCCTGCTGGGAGGGGGGGTGTTGCTGCACCGAAAACCACTGGAGGCATCGACTCCCGCACCGCGCTCATTATCCGCCGCACAGCGCCTGAGGCTTCGCCTCAAGTACGCCGTTTACAATCAACTGTTGGAGCCCTTCTACTACCAGGCACTCAGTCGTAACCCACTGATCAAACTGGGAGAGACCCGTTATAGCCCACTGCGGAGCATCGAAGGGATGGACGATCGGCGGTACTCGCTGCTGGACCGCAACATTGCTCAGCACCGTGGTCGGTCCAGGGGGGCGGAACAGGCTTACGATCAGGCGCTGGGGAACGTCAACGCCCTGACCGGATTATTCTCGGACCGTCGGCGTCGCCTGTTGCGTTACCCCCTGTTAGTGCCCGATGCCATCGCACAACAGCGGATCATGGCGACGCTCAAAGGGTATGGTGTGACGACGCTTTATCAGCGATCCATCGATCATTTCGTGAATTCCGGCTATCTGCGCAAGGAGGGCCTTTGCCCGAACGCCACTGACTTTGCATCGCGACTGTTGACCCTTCCGGTTCACTCCCGGGTCACGGCCCGACACCAGGCGCTCATCATCAGCGCGATTTTGAGTGAGCTTGATCCGACCGGGTAACGGCGGCGATCCGAGCCTGCGCGTGGCGCTGTAGTTCTTCGGCTTGTTCCGCGCAGGATACTCTGCGGCATTCGGCCTGGAGTGTCACAATGGAGAAGTCATTTCTCCCGCCCAGCGTCGCGGGGATCTGCAGAATTTTCGCCCAGGTGCGGCTCGACGTCCGCTGACCTCCCACCTCGAACCACTGCAGTTGAAGCACCCGTCGACCACCGCCCTTTTCTGCATACACAGCCTGCGAAACGCCCGTACTATCGATGTTGACTGACGTCTGAGTGACTTGCTGCCAACGCTCGTGATCAAACAGGCGGGGAAGATAAGGGACCAACTTGTCCTCCAGGGAGCCGCGCCAGTAATGATCCGTTCGAATGACACCCGTATTGCCCAGGCTGTTGATTTCGGTCAGGGCGCCAGCGGGTGCTCGAACCATCATCGGCATACGGGGTTGGTTGGCGGGCGGGGTGCCAGTGATCGGCGCAGGCCGATCAATCCGGTTAAAATGCCCACCATAAATGATTATCAGCAGGGGGCCCGCCACGGCCAACAAGGTCATTATCGCGAGTCGCGCTTTAGGTACGCTTTGCGCCGACAGGGCCGGCTCGGCGGAAGGCGACGATGAGGCGTGGGGTGCGAAATAGACGGCGGGCAGAATAAACGCGGCAAATATCAACCAGCCAAACAGCTCGTGGTCTTCCATCAAGCTGCTTTCCATTTCGGTGTAGTGGCCGATGACGATAAGCACGAATATCCTCACCCAGTTGGTCAATAGCCCCAAAAAGCCGGCGACCAGTAACATGGGGAGCATTCGCCACTCTTTATAGCCGTTCAGGTAAGCAATCAGGTACCCGAGGGTCAGTGCGATGACAAAGTAGCGGATGCCGGAGCAACCATCGGCAATCAGAATGTGGCCATAGGGCAGGTAAATGCTGTTGCCCTGAATCAGGGCCGGCATGGCCATGAGCCGGACCGACTCACCCACCACCAGGCTGGCCAGGCTCAACAGCCCTTCGTTCAGGCTACCCCACACAGGAATGGCAAAGATGGGGAACAATAACAGGAACCGGCGCCGCCATATTGCCGGCCATCCATAAAGGCTGGCCAGTGCGCTGACGAGTATCGGGATCAACAACACCTGCTCAACAATCTGGATGTTGATCAGGGCCGCCAGAAACCACATCAGCGAGCAGGCCGCCAGCGCTACCAGGGCAACCCCTTTTCCGAACGGTTTCTCATTCCAGGCCGTTTTGGTGCAATCACGCCATAGCAGGTAAACAAAAATGAGCATCACAGGCAGTCCATGCGCCATTTCGCTGTCCCAGCGTATCCATCGCTGCCAGAGGTCTCCAAAGGTACGGCTGTATAGGCCAAACCATCCCAGGGTCAACAATAGGGGCAAGGTTTTCATCATGTCCCTAGCCGCGTCTCACCGTCTCCAGATTTTTTTGTATTTCCGTGGCGTTTGGTGCCAGCTCCAGCGCTCGTTCGAGCTGCTTGAGGGCTTCATTGCGCTCACCGCTCAGGTACAACAGCCAACCGTAGGTGTCCAGAATGGCCGGTGCATTCGGTTGCAGGTGCACCGCCCGCGCCGCCAGTTCCCGAGCGCGGGTCAGGTCCCGGTCCTTCAGCAGCCAGGCCAGGTTATTGAGCGCGACCGCATCGTTCGGGTCGTTGGCCAGCAGGGTCTCGTAGGTCGTAATCGCGGCGGGTTCATCCCCCTGGCGTTGGTACTGGTCCGCCATATACAACATCCGTCCCCGGTTCTGCGGATCCGCCTGCTCCCAGGTTGCCAGAATGCCGGGGACCGCTTCGGGCTCCTCCTGGCGGGCCAGGGCCAATAGCGGCACCGCAATGACGCTACTCGGTTGCTCATCCCAGGCGCGGTTCAATTCCCGGTAGGCGGCGGCAGGCCCTTCCATCACTTGTGTCGCCCGGGCACTCAGTACCGCCACTTCAGGATCATCCGGGTGACGCGTCTTGAGGTCACTCAACAGAATGCGGGCCTGCTCGTGGCGGCCCTGAGCGACCTCCAACTGGACCAGATCCATATTGAGCGCTTTGTTGCTGGGAACCCGTTCCAATGCCTCCATCAACAGCGATCGGGCTTCCGTGTATCGCTCGTTCCCGGCAAGCGCTCTGGCACCATCTCGGAACACCTGGGCTTTGACTTCAAGGATTTCGTCACCGCTTTCCGGAGGCAGACTTCGAATCAGTTCCACGGCACGCTGGTGCTCTCCGGCATCCCGGTACAATAGGGCTCTGACGACATTCGCCGACGATTTCAGCTCTGGTGAGTGATTTGCCAGGCCCTGCAGCCAATCGTGTGGTTTCGCCAGCTGCGGGCGACTCGCAATGATGTCCAACCCGGCGCGAAGCACTTGCAGGTTCGCGGGCTCCAACCTCGCGAGGCGCTCGACCGTCGCCAGTGCTGCGGCATCATCACCCGCTTCCCGGTACATTTGGGCCAGCACCGCGTGACCGCGAGTATAGGCCGGCTCTGAACGCAGCAACGCTCGAAGCTGCTGAACACCCTGTTGAGGTGTACCATTGTGGAACCGATACCGGGCATCGAACAGTGCGGTCTCCTTGGCTTTGGGAGCGGCCTGTTTCAACTGCTCCAGGGCCTGAGCGATTTCCGGCAGGTCGCCGCGTGCAAACAGTAAATCCATATAAACGTTTGTCACCGGCCAGTCGGCTGGCTGGAAGCTGAATGCGGTTCGCAGCTGCGCCATCGCCTGCTCCGGTTCGTTCTTCTGCAGGTGATAACGAGCCAGGGCCAGTCTTACGCCGCCGCGGTGAGGATCCCGGGCCAACGCTTTTTGCAGGCTGAGGTAGCCTTTCTCTTCAGCGTCCGGCTGGTTGAGCGCCAACATGCCGTAGATCGACAACAGTATCGGGTCATCCGGGCGAACCTCCAGGGACCGTTCCAATGTCGCCAGGGCCTGTTCAAGATTACCGACTTCGGCCTGAGCCATGACGGTCGCCCGAATCACGTCGGTATCCGCCGTTTCCACATCCACGCTGCGCGATAACAGGGCTTCGGCTTCCGACAGATTGCCCTGACTGAGGTTGATCATCCCCAGTAACAAGGTCGCAGACTGGCTGTCCGGATTATCGCTCAGCAGTCTTGTGAGCAGCGTCTCCGCCTGTTCATAGTTGCCGGATTCGGCGGCGAGCGTGGCTTCCCTGAGTCTCTGCTGAGCTTCTATGGTTTCCGGGGACTCTTCGGCCAGAATCTTGTTATAAATCAGCGCCTCGGAAGTCCGGCCCTGCGCCGTCAACGTCTCTGACAGAGTCCTGAGAATCATGGCCCGCTCGGGCAGCATCAGATCTGTTTGGGGCGTGTGGGCCAACGCCTGGGTCAGATAACGTTCAGCCTGATCCCGCTCATCCTCTTTCAATGCCAACAGCGCGCTCAGGTAATAGACCTCGGCCTCTTCAGGGTACGCTTTACGCAGATCACGCAGCTGTGCGTCCGCCACCTCAGAGCGCCCTTGCTGAAGTAACGTTTGAGCCAGTCTCAGTGCGAGATCAAGGTTTTCCGGATGAGCCTGCAACAGCTCGCGATAACCCGCCTCACTGTCTTCCAGCCGCCCCCTCAGGCGCTGCGCATCCGCCCGGTACATGGCGTGCCGCCAGGTTTCTTCCTCCGAGCCCGGAGTGAACTGTGCCAATGCCTCTTCCGCCGACAGGAATTTACCTTGCTGGAGATAGGCATCCGCCAACGCCAATGCCACCACTTGGGGTGCCTGCGGGAGATACCCTTCCAACAGCTCGGAGGCTCTTTTGGGGGCACCGAGGGTGGTATAGATTTCAGCCATCGCCACCGCGTAACGGGGGTCGTCCGACGCGCTATTAATCGCGTTGGTCATCTCAATGAGCGCCGCGCGATACTGTCCCTGGTCGCGGTACACATCCGCTCGTTTCAGATAGTCTTCAGCCTGTTGGGTATCGCCTTCCCGGCTACAGCCGGTCAGGGAAAAGCAGACAACCAGTAAGATCAGGGAAAGGCGGGGTAGCAGGATGTGCATGGCGGTCCCTTCGGCAATGTAACCTTGTTAGGATAGGTCTTTGTCGAAGTATACGCCGCCACTGAAGCGGATTAAACATGCCGGATATTTTGACACCCACAGGTCTCTTTCTGAGACCTGTGGGTTACAACGCTTACTGGGCCGGTAGGATATTTACGAACTCACTGTAAAGACCGTTCGTATCGTACGCTGCAATTTCGAACTCGTAGGTCCCGCTCAGGTCGTGGATTTCAGTAAACTGAACAGACCACTCATCAATGATCTGTGAGGTAAACTGCTCCTGACTGACTTCGCGATAGCGGACTTCGTAGCCACCCAGCTCATTGTCGTAGATGGGGTCACCGTTCTCTCGAACTTCGGGCTGCTGCCACTCAAGCACTACGGTACCACTGACTTCAACCAGCACGTCTTCAATGACGTCATCGTTACCGCTATCGGCGCTATCGTCATCATTACCGGAGCCGTCGTCAGGGTTGTCATTGCCCCCGGCGTCTGAGTCGTCCGAGCCGTCGTCATTGGGGTCTTCGGGCTCCGGATCAGAGGGCTCCTCCGGTTCGGGCTGCTCTGACGAAGCGCTGGAAGACGACTGGCTACTGGCCGTTGAGCTGGACGATGAGGAGCCGTTGTCCGACCCAGGGCCCTGGTTGTCCAGGCGCGAGCCGTCCGTGCCGGCACCACCGCCACAGGCCACCAATGCAATCGTTGACGCCAAGCACAGGGAAACCGCCAGACGACGGGCCGCCAGCAGGGTGATGGAATCGGTTAGCGCTGTGTGAAGATTCATGGGTTGTTTCCCGGCCATAGGGCCTTTCAAAGTGGTATACATCTCCTTCTCGTCGAAATTCCTTACGCACTTTGTACCATCCGGGACAGGTAATTTCATGACTAAACAGGGATTTTTTTATAATTCGGGAAACAACCCGCAACCTCAATGCGGAACACACCCCAAAATTTTTGGCGCGTGCTATAACTTAATGGCATATAAGTCGTTATGATTATATTGATCAGACCATTAGCAATCGTATGGTTATAAACGCAATTCAGAATACATACCCGATCCGCATTCCCCCAACGGTTTCATTGTATCGTCTGCTCAGGTCATCAGAATCGCGGTCGATATAAAGAACCGTTGCCGACCATTCGAGGTCATTCTGAAAACGGCGCTGATACGTTAAGCGGGTTTGTTGGTCCGTAAAGTCTTCCCGTGCCACGTCGGACTCGAACGACTGATCGCGGAGCGACCAGGTCAGGCTGGCCGACGATCGTCGACTGAGTTCGTACCGCATATTGATGCGCACACCCGAAGCACTGCCGTCTTCATCGACCTGACGATAATCATCGGATCGGGTGTACAGCGCCACACCGGTATCGCACCGTTGGCAAAACGCTTCGGTGGACCACTCAAGTTCAATTTCGGTGCGCTCTATCTGATCAATTTCACCTGTAGTGGCATCCCCGGGCAAAAACTCACTCAGATCCCCTCGATTGCCGCTGCCACTGGAGCTGTCCGTGATAAATCGTTGTGCATTCAGTTGCCAATCATGGACGCCACTCGTATAGAGCCCCTCAACCAGAAAGCTCGGACTGGACAGCCCGCCTCCGATCTCTGGCGTCGTTTCGTTATAACCCAGTTGCAGCCGATACTGCAGTCGGCGAAGGCTGACTTCGTAGCCAATATCGTAGGCATCAAAGCGATAATCCAACGTCGGTAAAACATCGAACGCGACATCCATCGTCTGGGCCGTCATATCGAGCTGGTCGGTCTCGGACAACTGTCGCGACCAGAACACGCTGCCGCCGGTGCGCTCAGACTCCAACTCGGGAGAGAAGCGATACTCAATGGTTGAGTAGTGACCGCGGAGTGCCAGCAGATCGACATCACTGGCACGCCAGCGGAGCCCCGGCGCAGCGGTCAGAATTTCTCGTTCATCGTTGTTGGCCAGGAGATCAACGGCGTCGGGGGCGTTAAGCACACGCCGACGACTGTGGGTCACCAGAAGGTCGATTGGATGGCGCGGTTGGCCAAGCTGAAGCTGGCTTGACCCTTCCACCACACTGCGATCCTCTTGCGAGTCCTTGTCATAACGGGTTTCTGTGGCCTGATAGTTTGCTGCCGCCGCAAGAAGTTGGTTGGTATAGTCCAGGTTCAAGCGAAGCTCGGCCGAGTCACGGCGCTCGGACAGCGTATCCGTCTGTGACTTCGCGGCGTTATCCGAGTACTCGCTTCCAACGCCGATGGCGAGTTCCCAGTCGGCCTGGGCCAGGGCGGCAGAGGACGCACAGGACAGACCGGTCGCCACCATTGTCCAGAACGCTACGTCAGTAGGCCGATAAGACTTACGATGTACATCAATTGCCATGATACTCACTCCTTGCCCGCCGACGATCCTCTCCATACACAGAGGTCAGTGATTGAATATCAGTCCCGAAAATTTTTCTTTCCCCACGGCATCAATACCGGCAAGAATATCGGACTGGGTTGTCTTACCGAAAGGTACCACCAAAAGCGCATGATCGCTGTACTGGGCCAATATGCGCGCTTCCGTAGAAGACTGTACGGAGGGTGCATCCAACACAATAAACCGATCCGGATAGCGCGTTTTGATTTCTGAAATAAGCACTTCCATGCGTTTGGAATTAAAAAACTCAGCGGCCGACTCACTACCGGCACCAGAGGGAATAACCCGCAAGCGCTCTACGCCCGATGGGTAGATGATGTGCTTCAGCGGGACGGTATAATCATGCAGATACTGAGTGAGCCCCGTCTCTATCGGCGTCACGGTAAACTGTTCAGCCGATGAGTGGTACGGGTTGCAGTCGACATACAGGGCCGTTTTATGGCGGTCCAACGCAAAGGTTGCCGCCAGGTTGAAGGCAACAAAGCTGCCACCACCCCCCTCAGTAATGGATGACACCAACACCACGACGTTATCGGTTTTGCTCTTCTGAAGTATACGAATCCGGACTTCACGAAACGCATTCAGCAGCTCCCGCTGACGCATGCCGGTGAAAATCACTTTCTTTTCATACAGCTCGTCCTGCGTCCAGATAACCGGCGTGGACATGCTCTTGATCTGTTCGCGTTTGCGATGCTCCGAAACCGCACTCTTGATCAGCGGATCCTGTGGGTGATCATCTTTCACGGTTTCGATCCTCTCAATAAACGAGCGCAGGCTCAATTCAGGCCTGCCTGACTTTCGATCAGCGGTTTCTCTGCTATCGTCACTCATCGTTCACCCCGTCAGTTCTTGACGCCGTACCAGGTAACACCCAGTGCCACGTACGCAATCATTGCCAGCAACGCGATGCCCAGCAGAAGAATCATGTCCTTCTTTACCAACCGCTCAGCCAGAGGCGTGTTGTAGTGTGGAATGACCCCGATCACTTCAATGCCTTGAGGAAGTTGCTGCTGTAGCGCTCGCGCCGAGCGAATATGTGGATCAAGAAACACATAGACAAACAGGAGCCCAAAGGGTGCCAGCAGTCCCAAGAAGGGCCCGACGGCAGCGAAATGCACATAGCGAAGGCCGGACGGATCCAGCGGGAACGTCGCCGGATCCTGGATTCGGTAACTGACCCCTTGCCCCTCAATATCCAGCGTCATGGACAGTCGCGCAGACTCTTTCCTCTGCAGCATTTCGTTGTATATATCCCGCAACACATCCAGATCCCGGGTCAGCTCAGACAGTTCCGCCTGGTTGGCCGCGACCCGTTCGGCGCGCTCCAGCTCACGCTGGAGCATCCCCTCCAGGGATTCCATCCGCCGCTTCTGCGCCGACAGGTCCACCTCAACCACTGACTGCTGTTTGCGGAGTTCTTCATACAGAGGATTTTCAACCGTCTCCCCCCGACTGAATGAATCGCCGGCGAATTCCAGCTGCGCGATTTCTTCATCCAGATCCTGAATCTGTTGTCGGACAGAAACCACATCGGGGTAGCTATCCTGATAACTGAGACGTAATTGATCGAGTTGTCGGCTCAACTCTCGTCGACGGTCCCGCAAGAGATCAATCTGACCTTTCGCCTGCTGATACTGACTTTCTTCGTTAAGCTGTTGCTTTATGGACGTCAGCCGGGATTCAGAATCCTGAATCTCCAGTTTCAGGGATTCAATGTCGTTGCGCAGTTGATTGATCCGCGACGTGACCTGAGCCTCCGTTCCGTCCGTGTTCTGAGCCCGGAATTCCTTGAGCTTGAGTTCCGCCTCTTCCAGTTGACGCCGATAGGAGTCAGCCTGGCTGTCAATGAAGTTGAAGGCGCCCAGGCTCTCTTCGCGTTTACGACGGGCCGTGTCCTGGATAAAAACGTTTACCACACTGTTGAGAACCGTGAACGCTTTATCCGGATTTGGCGCGCTGTAACTGACCCGGAACTGATTGCTGCCTTGAGTCTCCACTCGCACACTGCTTCTTAGATGGCGAACCGCACGCGCCATCTGATCAGCGCTGTGGTTTTCACCTACCAGACCCGCTGCTTTGGCGGCATCCTCCATCACGCGACGGGAGTAAAGCACCTCCTGAGCCTGCTTGGCGCGATCAACCGACGTGACCGAGGCCCGACCTTTCAGAAGTGGCTCAATAATGTTGGTTTCATCCGCATAGAGCAATGCGCTGGTCGCATAGGTATTGGGCCAGAAATAGCCCACCACGAGGGGGCCAAACGATACGGCAATAAAGATAAGAACAACCCACACCCTGAAGCGGATGGCTTCAAACTTCAGAGATTTGAGAAGATCAGCTATAAACGTTTTATCCATAAGTCAGCCCGACGTTAAAACGCCCGCTCCGGTACCGTCACAATATCCGACGGCTGTAATGGGTAGTTGGTCTGTACCTGACCCTTTTCGATCAGATCATTCAGATAGATCGGGTACACTTTGACCTCCCCCTCTACCCGCCGGTACAACTTGGCTTTGTTGGCGGAGGCGAACTCGTTGGGACCGCCCGCCATCAGCACCAGGTCCAGGACCGTCATGCCCTCTCGATAGGGTACAGACTGGGGACTTTGAACCGCACCGGTTATCCTGACCCGGCGCTGGAAATCGGAACTGCTGGGGTTGGTCACGATGACGGTCACTTGGGGGTTGCGGACGTAGTCGGTGAGCGCCTCCGTCAGGGCGGAAGACAACTCGGCCGTGGTCCGCCCGGCGGCCTTTATATCTCCAACCAGCGGCAGGGAGACCATACCATCGGGCCTGACCGGGACTTCGCTGGATAATTCAGCATTCCGCCAGACGTTGATTCTGAGCGAATCCCCCACCCCAATGCGGTACTCATCCAGCACGGCCGTTGTCTGCGGGGGCGGCGTTACCGGCGTATTGGAGCAGGCAGAAAGCAGGACTGCCAGTGTGAGCAGCAGTCCGTAAGCGGCTTTGGACCATACATTTATCGTTGTCACGCCTCATCTCCTCTCGGGGCGTTCCGCCGGCAGGGTGCTAGTGCACCCCTTTCCCGAGCAGAACAATTTCAACAGTCTGTATCAGGATCAACATGTCCATCAAGAAGCTGTGGTTCTTGGTGTAGTACAGATCGTACTGCAACTTGTTGCGCGCGTCTTCTACCGAGGCGCCGTATGGGTATTTCAGTTGCGCCCACCCCATCAGTCCCGGCTTTACCTTATGACGCATACCGTAAAAAGGAATCTGTGCCGACAGATCCTGAACAAACTCCGGGCGTTCAGGGCGCGGCCCGACAAAGCTCATATCACCCTTGAGCACATTGTATAGCTGGGGCAACTCATCCAGGCGCGTGTTTCTGATGAAGGCCCCTACCCGGGTGACACGGCTGTCATTTTTCTGGGCCCAGACGGCTTTGCCCTCTTTTTCCGCATCTTGCCGCATGCTACGGAATTTATAGATGCGAAAGGTTTTGCCATTTAAACCGACCCGCTCCTGGAAATAGAGAACCGGCCGGCCACTTTCCAGCATCACGGCCAGTGCCGTCAGTAACATGAAGGGCCAGAGGATCAACACAAAGAGTCCCGCGAGACCAATGTCAAACAGACGCTTGGCGGCGGAACGACGCCTGGAGTACTTGAACCCATCCGAAAACAGCATCCAGCCCGGCTTCAACAGCCGGATATCGATCTTACACAGCTCCCGCTCACAAAACCCCAGGGCATCACTGGTGGGCACCCCGGCCAACTTGCAGTCGATCAACTCATTCAGGGGAAAGCCGCCCCCCTCACGCTGGCGCCGCTCGTCCGGAGACACCACGATTTCCGATACATGGTGAGCTTTGACAAAATGGACCCAGTCCTTCGGAACGGGCATAACCAGCGCCGGGTCTACCGCGGGCGCTTCGGTCTCCCCGGGGATGCAACCAACGACCTCCACCCCGATCACGTCCCGCTCAGGCGCCAGGTTGTCCAGCAACTGTTGGGCGCGGGTGCCCGCTCCGTAGATGACTACCCGACGCTTGAGCTCATGGGTATCCACCAATCTGAGGAAGATCGCTCGGGCCAACAGCACCAGAGCCGTCGAAAAAATAACCCCCCAGAAAATCACGCCCTGTGGCAGGAATCCCTCAGGCCCCAGAGCGGCCAGAACGAACAGGGTCAGGCTGGCGAGCAGGAAGAAGCTGACCAGGGTGCGCAACACCATACTGGAATACCCTTCCCGTACCAGCGCAGGATAGACCCCCATGGATAACGTACAGCAACTCAACACCACCGCGAACAGTACTTTGGGCGCCCATGAGTCGGCCCACAGAGGCCTCATTGTATTCAGTTGGGCATACCACCACTCAGCACCCCACGCCGCCGCGATAAGCAATCCGAACTCAATACCGCCCAGATACAGGTAGGGTAAATGAATGTAGTGTTTATTCAGCCGAATGTAAGACAAGACCCGCGTCCTTTTTAGGGTGTGTTTTGCGCTAGAAGCACCTCATTATAGCGGGTTTCCGCGGCGTTTCTCGACCGCTCATGAACGCTTTTTAACCGCAAAAGTGACAAGATTTCCGACAGTTAAAAAGGCCGTTCCGCTATTTCGCTTTGGGCCCTGAAAATATGCTAAGTTAAAGCGTCAAAAGCGTGTCTGACACGCTCAGGATCTACCCGTTTGCTCAAGGAAAACGCCTTATGTTCGCCACCGACCCCACTCTCTGCGTTATCGGCCTGGGCTATGTCGGCTTGCCTCTGGCGGCCGAATTTGGAAAACAGGTTCAGACCCGGGGATTTGATATCAATCCGAAGCGGATTGCCGAGCTGAAAAGCGGCCGGGACCACACTCGAGAGGTCGCCCCGGAGGAACTCAGGGCCGCCGAGCGACTGAACTTTACGTCCGATGAGAACGACATCAAAGCCTGCGACGTCTACATTGTGACGGTTCCGACGCCCATTAACGACAGCAAGCAACCCGATCTTACCCCCCTTGAAAAAGCCTCCGAATTGCTGGGGCGCGTCATCGGGAAAAACAGTCTGGTCGTCTTTGAGTCCACGGTTTATCCAGGCTGTACCGAAGAGGTATGCGTACCCATCATTGAACGGGGTTCAGGGCTGACCTTTAACCGCGACTTTTTCGCCGGCTACAGCCCGGAGCGAATCAATCCGGGCGATAAGGAGCACCGGGTACACAACATTGTGAAAGTGACCTCCGGCTCCACGCCGGAAGCGGCGGACTATGTCGACGCGCTGTACCGCCGGGTGGTCACCGTGGGCACTCACAAGGCCAGCAGCATCAAGGTGGCCGAAGCCGCCAAAGTCATCGAGAACACCCAGCGGGATATCAATATCGCCCTGGTCAACGAACTTTCGCTGATATTCAGCCGGCTGGGCATCGATACTCTGGAGGTACTGGAAGCAGCGGGCACCAAGTGGAACTTTCTGCCCTTCCGGCCGGGCCTGGTGGGTGGTCACTGTATCAGTGTGGACCCCTACTACCTGACCCACAAGGCCCAACAGGTCGGGTACAATCCCGAGGTGATTCTCTCAGGCCGCCGCATCAACGACGGCATGGGTCACTTTATCGCCGCCTCGGTGGTCAAGATGATGACCCAGCGCAAGCTGCATCTGGTGGACGCCAATGTGCTGATCATGGGGTTGGCCTTCAAGGAGAACTGCCCGGATCTTCGCAATACCCGGGTGGTGGACATCATTGAGGAATTCCAGGAATACCACTCCAATGTGGATGTCTACGACCCCTGGGTGGACCCAGAGGAGGCCGAGCTTGAGTACGGCCTCAAGCTGGTTTCAGAGCCCCGCCAGGGGCATTACGATGCTATCGTGCTCTGTGTCGGACACCGGGAGTTTCGCGCCATGGGGCCCGGCGCTATCCGCAAACTGGGTAAAGCCCAACATGTGCTTTATGATGTAAAGCATATTCTGCCCAAAGAGCAGGTAGACGGTCGACTCTGAAGCGCCGGCAAAACAACAGGAATACGTTATGAAAGTACTGGTCACCGGCACCGCCGGCTTTATTGGCAACCATCTGGCCTTGCGGTTGCTGGAGCGCGGCGACGAGGTCATTGGGGTCGATAACCTCAATGACTACTATGATGTGAACATCAAGAAAGCCCGCCTGGCGCGGGTTACCCCCTATAAGGGTTTTACCGATATCCGGGCCGACCTGCAGGACAAAGCGGCCATTGATCAGGTGTTCAAGGATCACAAGCCCGACCGGGTGGTCAATCTGGCGGCCCAGGCCGGGGTGCGTTACTCTCTGGAAAACCCCCAAGCCTATATCGACAGTAACATTACCGGGTTCATCAATATCCTGGAGGCCTGTCGCCACTTTGGGACCGAGCATCTGGTGTACGCCTCCAGCAGCTCGGTGTATGGCGCCAACACGGCGATGCCCTTCTCGGTGCACAATAACGTGGACCACCCGGTGAGCCTTTACGCGGCCAGCAAAAAATCCAACGAGCTGATGGCCCACACCTACAGCCATCTGTTCGGCATCCCCACCACCGGGTTGCGCTTCTTCACCGTGTACGGCCCCTGGGGGCGCCCGGATATGGCGCTGTTCATTTTCACCCGCAAGATTCTGGCCGGCGAGCCGATCGACGTGTTCAACTACGGGCACCACCGTCGGGATTTCACCTATATTGACGATATTGTCGAGGGTGTGATCCGCACGCTGGACCATGTGGCCCCGGCCAACCCGGACTGGAGCGGCGATCAGCCGGACCCCGCCACGTCCAAGGCACCCTATCGACTGTACAACATCGGCAGCAACAGCCCCGTGGAGCTTCTGCGGTATATCGAGGTTCTGGAGGACTGCCTGGGCAAGAAGGCGGAGAAGAATCTGCTGCCGCTGCAGCTGGGCGATGTGCCGGACACCTATGCGGATGTGGACGCGCTGATTGAGGATGTGAATTACAAGCCCAGCACACCGGTGGAAGTGGGTATTGAGAATTTTGTGCGCTGGTATCGGGATTATTATCAGGTTTAAAGGTGCTACATGGAACGACCAACCGTCACCCACGCCATGACCGTCGACGTCGAAGACTACTACCAGGTCGCCGCCTTCTTTGACGTGGTCAAGCCCGAGGACTGGGAGCACTGGCCGTCGCGGGTCGAAGCCAACACCGATCGGCTGTTGCAACTGTTTGATGACGTCGGCATCAAAGTTACCTTCTTCATTCTCGGCTGGGTGGCGGAGCGACATCCGGAGCTGGTCAAGCGGATTCACGCCCAGGGCCATGAAGTCGCCTCCCACGGCTACAGTCATCGGCTGATTTACACCCAGACACCCGAGCTTTTCCGGGAGGAGACCACCCGCTCCAAGCGCATTCTGGAGGACCTGACCGGTCAGCCGGTGACCGGCTACCGGGCGGCGAGCTATTCCATCACCCGCCAGTCGCTCTGGGCGCTGGATATCCTGGCGGAGCTGGGTTTTACCTGGGACTCCAGCATTTTCCCGACCCGACATGATAACTACGGCATTCCGGGCAGCCCGGAGGAGCCCTATCGCATCATTACCTCCGGCGGCGCCGAGCTGACCGAATTTCCGCTGACCACGGCCAAGGTGCTGGGTCAGGCGGTACCGGCGGCCGGAGGGGGTTATTTCCGCCAGTACCCCTATGCCCTCTCGCGCTGGCTGTTCCGGAAAGCCAGTAATGACGGTCAGAAACCCCAGATTTTTTACCTTCACCCCTGGGAAATCGATCCCGACCAGCCCCGGATTCCCAACGCCCGCTGGTTCTCGCGGTTTCGCCACTACACCAACCTGCGCCGCTGCCTGCCGCGGCTGGAGCGGATGCTGGCGGATTTTCCGTTCGGCACCATGAGCGAGAGCCTGGGAACGGTGAAGCTGGCCAAGACGCTGGATTTACGGGATCTGGAAGCCGAAAAAGCGCCCACCACGGCCTGACGGATAGACGAACGCCGCTCGCTTATGTAAAATCCGCACCTCTTCGGATGTTGAGTCCCGAGAACACGCACCTGTAGCTCAGTTGGATAGAGTAGCGGTTTCCGAAGCCGTTGGTCGCAGGTTCAAATCCTGCCAGGTGCGCCATATTTGATGAGGTCTGAGCTAGCAGCAAGCACACACTAACGAGATTGCTCCCGGGAAGGTCGCGCTTGGATACTTATGTCCGTTGTTTCACAGGATCAGAGGGACTCAGAGAACTGAAGTCCGAGTGGCAGGCATTGTTTGACGAGTCGGACAACCCCTCCTTCTACAATGATTGGCGCTGGCATCACGCCGTTCAGAGCCATCTGTGTAATAATCCCGTCCACTATTTTGCGTTTTACCGGAAAAACCGGCTGGTTGCGGTCATACCGCTGACATTGACCACCCGAAAGCGCCTGGGCATGACGGTTCGATACCTCACCTTTCCCTACGACACGCCAATCGATGTGGCGGATTGCCTGGTCAGGCGCGACCAGGCCACTCCGGCGCTGCTCAACACCTTTCTCAGGCACCTGCAACGTCACTCGCCCGAACCCTGGGATATCATTGAGCTGTCACACTTTCCCGACCGTTCAACCACCCACCGGCTGGTGGGGAGCCACGCCCGTGCCATGGTGCTGGGAACCGCCTACGTTCAGAAGGGCCCGACTGGCGACCTGATCGAGCCTCTTTCGAAGAAGCAGGTGAAGAACACCCGGCGACACCTGAAGAATGCCGAGGCACAGTTTGGTCCTACTCACTTCGAATCGATCACTGATAACTCATTGATAGATCAAGCCTACGAGACATTCCTTATCGTAGAAGCCGCGAGCTGGAAGGGTGAAAACGGCACGCAAAGCGCCATTAGACTCAGGCCAAACGCCAGAGCGTTTTACCAGGAAATACTAAGGACATTCTCTGAAACCGGCTCGGCGCTGATCAACCTGCTCAAATTCAATGGTACACCCGTCGCGGCTCAACTTGGCTTACGGACCGGGGAACGACTGTTCTTGTTGAAAATTGGTTTTGATGAACGATTCCGCGATGTCGGTCCAGGAGGTATTGCCCTACTCCACTGCCTGGAATCTGAGCATCTCAAGAGCCGGGAGGTGAACCTGGTGACCAACCCTCCCTGGGCAAGTCGGTGGCATTTTTCAACCGAACAAAAGTGGTCAGCCACCTATTTCAACAAGACCATAACGGCACGAGTACTGCGTCAGGTATGGCGGCTTCAGGCAACGCTCAAAGCGGTCCGCCCCCAAGGCAGGAGCAACGCTCTATGAATTTTTCGGCCTACAGAGCCATCTACCAGAGATTCGGAATATGGCCCATGTTCCACGACATGGCGATTAGCGCGATCGAAAAAATCGTCCGGTTTCGTCTCATGTTTATCTATCTGCATAGCAAGGTTAAGGATCTCGAGGAGACGATGCCCCCCGGGTTGGACATTCACGAAATGACCCCCGAGGAGCTTGGTCAGTACGTTGATACTCCGGGCCTTGAGCTACCACGCTCTCATGTCGACCAGGCATTGGCCAACAACGACAAATGCATTGGTGCGTTTATGAACGGAGAGCTGTGCTCCTACGCATGGTACGCCGAGAATCCCTCGACGTCATCCAACCGGTTGACGACCTACTTCGACAAAGATTATGCCTACGCCTACAAGAACCTGACGATTCCAAAGTACAGGGGCCAACACATTCAGCGTTGGGTGAAGAATCATGCACTGACGCTCTACCAGAAACAGGGCAAGAAAGGTGTACTGGTGGCTATAGACTCAAACAACTTCAGCTCGCGTCGCACTACCGCCTCCGTTGGCGCTGACGTCATCGGCTACTTCGCCTATTTTCTTGGCAGGAAACGATACGTCGGATTCAATCTGAAGGGCTGCCGCAAAGTTGGCTATCGCCTGGAGAAAGCCAAGGGGCTATGGCCATGAGCAGAAAAATCATCTACAGCATCGCAACGGTACTTCTGAGCCTGCTCCTCTACCCGGTCGCGCTCGCGATGGTGATTGTTGCCGACACCTTGCTGGGTCAAGCCGAGTTCCTGAATGAATTATTCTTCGGGTCACGTCGGGAGCTCATCATCAACGTGCTCAGAGACTGGGCCAGCGCCCTGCCGCTCAGCATCCTTTTATGGTTTTCCGTGCGGGGGCTGAGCCGTTACTTCCCCACCCGTCGGGTTCATGCGCTTGTCATATCGGCCGGATTACTTGCCACGGTGTTTTCTCTCTTCCCTCCATTTCTGCCCATGATCTTTGGCGCACTCCTGTTCTGGGCCGGCATTCTCAACCTCTGCTTTCACACCCTGTGGCAAAGGGGGAACCCATGATTCCTGTGCTAGCGCGATGGACCTCATTGATCCCTGTCGCATTACTGACGCTGAGCTACTCCTGTGTTGTGCACGCTGAAACACGGGTATGGCTTATAGGCGGTGGTAACACTCTGGAAAACTCCCAGGGTCAAATTGAGGAGAATGTCCGCTGGTTACAATCCGTATTCCGCCAGCAGGGGATTTCCGTTAACACGTTCTACACCGATGGCGGTAGCGAGGAACACGACGTAGTTTACTTTGCTCACGCCGAGGAGCGGGACCCGACCTGGGAGCCCATACTGCGGGTTTATGGTAGCGGACTGTCCTATGCGCAACGGACTCGCCGCAACAGCCTTACGAACATAGACGGAAGTACCGAGAAGTCAGAACTGACCAGCGCACTCATCGACGACTTCAAGGCATTGAATGACGATGATTCGGTGTTACTGGTTTACAACGGTCACGGCGACATCAACACCAACGACACCCGCAAGAACAACTTGATGCTCTGGGAAGACACTCGGCTGACCATCAGCGAGCTGGACGACGTTTTCGATCACGCCCCCAGCAGCGTTCCCATCCGATTTGTCCTGACCCAGTGCTTTTCTGGTTCTTTCAGTTCGCTGATCTACGAAAACCCTTATAGCGATACACTGGCCGACCAACCCCGATGCGGATTTCTGGCCGAGTCAGATCGTCGCGAGGCCGAAGGTTGTGACCTCGGCACCAATCAGGCGGAGTTTCGCGATTATACGACCTATTTCTTCGCCGCGTTGGATCAGGAAACCCGACTTGGAGAGCCGATTCCGCTAACGGAAATCGATCTCGACCATTCGGGGGATGTCAGTTTCCATGAGGCACACGTCTACACTTTGACGAATGCCCACAGCAGCGACCTGTCACGCTCGACCAGCGAAACCTTCATAGAGCGCTGGGAACCCTGGTACCTGCGCTGGAACTCTTTTATCGGCACTGACGCCAACAACGACTACTCTGGCGCAGCAGCTACCGTACGGTCTGAACATGAACTCCCGGAAAGCGGACTTGGACTGTTGAGCAAACGCAGGGATCTGGCACGAGCCGAACGGGATACCCTTCGTGAACTACGCGAGGCACGTCGCGCCGTCAGTGAACGACAAGAACAGATCCGTGCTTTGGTCGAACAACCCATTGACTCTGAACATCTGGACGCGTTGCCTCGAGCTACCCTGGAAGCACTGGCTGAACAGATACGCTCACTAGAGGAGTACGGGGATCTGGTTCGACTACAGAGCGAGGTGGAAGTACTCAATGCACAGCAGCTCCAAATTGGCCGGGATTACACACAAGCGGAGAAACTCCTGAGACTTTCCCGTTTGGCACGTCTGATCGACCAGTTCCGCCGCCACGCCCACCCTCAGTCAAAGGCCGACTTTGAGCGTCTGACAAGCTGCGAAGGCGGTACTTTGAAGTAGAGCCGTAACCCTCCGAAATGCCCAAGTGATAAAAAAACCGTCAGTTGCCAACCCCTCGAATGGCTGCCTATACTCAGACGCATGAATACACATTTCGGCGCCCACGGAGGAGCCACGGTTCCGTGACTCTTGCAGTCTCTGGTGACGCTCATAATCATTCCGTAAGGAAGCATGTTTATGGCGTGGCGAGACGAAGTAACCAGTATGTTTTCCGGCCGCAAGGACGGGAAACTGTGGAACGACCTGTATCGCGGTCATCCGGTCACCTTTGAAGAGCATCTTTTTCAGAGCCGGCGGGACTTTACCGTAAATTACGTTCTGTCTCATTCGACTCCAGACTCCACGATCATTGATGTCGGTTGCGGAGCCGCCCCCGTGGTCAGCCGCCTGCTGGCGAATGATCGTGACTGCATCGGGCTGGACTACTCCTTTGACATGCTCCGCTTCTCCCGGGACGTTCTCAATCAGTCCCAACAGCACAATGCCGCCTTGCTTCAGGCGGACTGCCAGGCTCTCCCTTTCCCCGACAACCATTTCGACATCATTGTTTGTCTTGGCGTCATTAGCTACATTCAGGACTATCAGCCTGCGCTTAAAGAACTGTATCGAATAATAAAGCCCGGCGGTACGTTGATCATCAGTTTCAGGAACAAATACAACCCGGTGCTCTTTGACCCGATTATCGGATTGAAGACGTTCATCAAATGGTTACTCAGAAAGCACGATGAAGACCATTCGGTAGGCCGTTTCCTCAAATTCAAGGCGGTCCGCTCTGACATAGAACGAGAAGGTTTTGAGTATCTTACCCACACCAGTATCGGTATGGGTCCCTTTCGCTGGAACGGCAAAACGATTTTTTCTCACCGCCGATCGATAAATCTCGACCGAGCCATTGATCGCTTACTTAACTCCGTTCATTTACACCGTTCGCTGGGTAAATGGCTGGCTGATGTGAGCTTGTGGATATACCGTAAACCCAACAAAGACCTGTAACCCCTTTCGGGAGGGCATCCCATGGAGCTGTCTTGTTCAATCATTCGGGGCGGAACATCCAAGGGTATTTTCGTTCAGGATGGGGATCTTGCAAAAGATCCGGCCGTCAGAAAGCGGCAGATTCTGCAACTGTTCGGAAGCCCCCATAGTCGGCAGATTGACGGCCTGGGTGGTGCAGACCCCCTGACCAGCAAGCTGGCCCTGGTTTGCCCATCGAGCCGACCCGGCATCAACGTTGAGTATGAATCCATTGAAGTGGGTATTTCAGAGGGTACGCTGAACAACAGCATCATGTGTGGAAACCTGGCTGCGGGGGTCGGTTATTTCGCCATCATGGAAGGAATGGTGGACCCTGTATCTCCCGAAACCTCCATTGTCATCTATTCCAGGAACAACGGAAAAACGATCATAGCGTCCATTCCGAGCGCTCACGGGAACCCGGATTTACACGGGAGCTACACTATCCATGGCGTTCCAGGAAGCGGTCCGGAAGTCAGACTGAACTTTATCGACCCGGCCGGTGCGGTAACCGGTAGATTACTGCCCATGGATGAGCCACTATCTGTGATCACCCTGAGTAACGGTCAACGACTGAGTTATTCACTCGTCGATTCCGGAACGCTCTATGCCTTCTTTCTGGCAGAAGAGCTCGGGATTACCGGGCATGAAACGCCCGCTGAACTTGACTGCAACATGACGTTCAAAGCATGTTCCGAAGCCGCTCGGGAGCGAGTGGTCGAAGCATTCAATGAAAAAATGCGTGACCAACCCCGCATTGATTCTGGCAGCGGGTTGCTGAACAAGAAAGACCTCAAGATTGCGGTACTGGCGGCACCCGACGTGCAAGACACTGAGGCTGACATCGTCGCGAAAGTCATAAATCCCTTTAATGTCCACAAGGCGTTTGCCGTTTCAGGTGCAATCTGTCTGGCCACCGCCACCGTCATTCCCGAAACGATCGCTCACAATTTCTGCCCATCGGGCCCGTCCCCGGCCAGAATAAGAATCCGGCACCCCAGCGGAACGATGTGCACAACCGTGGATTTCGAGCAGAAGCCTAAAGAAATACGCATATCCAGCGCTGAGGTATCCCGAACTGCGCGCATCCTCATGCGAGGAACCGCATTCATTCCCGACCCTTCAGAATATTCCTGATGAACATTCATCCGTCGAACCCATCGGAGAACTTGGGAGCCACACCAGAGGTCAGGTCCGGCACCGTTTCGGACCTGAGATCCCCCAACGGCTACCTGGTGTCGATTACCCCTCTGGCGGACACTGATTCATCGATGATTGAGCGCTGGAAGACGCTGGAAGCCAACGCCTCTGAGCCAAACCCTTATTTATCCGCTGACTTCTTAATCCCCGCAGCACGTCACCTGAGCAATCCGGCATCACTCCTCCTGGTTGCGATCAGTGATCCCGGGTATTGCTTGAGAGGAATGTTGATTATCACCGAGCGAGCCGCAAATCTACGATTTCCATTTCGCCATTATGCGCTCTTCAAGTCCCCTCATTCTTTTATTGGTGGCGTATTGATCAGCAGGGCACACCAGAAAGAAGTGTTTGAAACGATTACCTACTACTTTCGATCAAGGACATCAAAGTATAAAGCGTTGTATATTGATGACCTGTACATAAACTCCAATGTCTACCACCAACTGTCAAATGCGCCTTGTTCGGGAGTCTACCTGCATGACTCCTACCGAAGGGCGGTTATTGACCTTCGGTCCTCGACACGCTCCCTGGTGGGTGCGCTGGACCATAAGAAAGTCAAAGACTTGGAGCGGTGCAAACGAAATCTTGGCAAAAAGGGAGTCTATCACTGGCGGATTGTCGAAGGATCAGACATTGCGGAATGTACTGTTGAGGCATTTCTTGATCTTGAGCATAAGGGCTGGAAGGGTGAACAAAATACCTCCATCCGATCCTCCCCAAGAGAAGAGGCTTTCTTTCGTGAAATGGTCTATAACTTCTCCAGAGAAAATCGGATATTTTTTACCGAAATACTCATTGACGAGTTGATCATTGCGTCCACCTGCAATTTCCGCATAGATAACAGGGTGTTCGCCTTCAAAGTATCCTGGGATGTCGATTTCCGATCGTTCAGCCCTGGCATGTTGAATGAATATGAATTTTTGCACTATCTGGATCGTAACAGAAACTCCGTTCACTATGTCGACAGCGGCTCGTCCCATGATTCCTATATCGAAAAATTCTGGCCCGATCGGGCCCACATAGTGAACGGCTACTGTTTGTTCAGTCGACCATTGCTTATGATCAGTTACCTGCTATCAGCAATACGATATCTGCTGAGAATCACTCGGCGATATGGTCGCCAGCTTACATCAATAATGAATTCCAGGGGGCAGTAATGGCCGCATTTCCCAACAAAGTGATAGTCACCTCCTGTATGGGAGGCTCCCAGGGGGACCTTGGCGTCGTCAGGGCGCTGGGCCGCTCGGGTGTTTCCGTCATTCTTCTTTCCGAATACCCATCCAGTATCGCCCAGCACTCCCGCTACGCCGAGCGGATGATCTGTGAGCCCGGGTTTACCCAGAACCCGGATTCCGCACTGACGTGTCTTATGAGAATCGCTGAATCCGAATCGCATAAGCCCATCATTTTCCCCACCGCTGATCCGGATCTGACGGTGCTATCAGACCTCAGAGATAAGCTGGAACCTTATTTCCATCTGTTCTTATCTACTCGGGAGCTCATTGACACCTGCCTTGATAAAGGAAAATTTTTCGAGTTTGCCAGGCACCTGAACTTTCCGATCCCCCATACCTACACGCCCAACGACTTCGACGAGCTGTTAACGCTTTCTCGCTCGATCAGTTATCCAACCATTCTCAAGCCACTAATACCCCAAACCTGGAGTCAACCGGAAATACAACGCATTGTGGATGAAAAGAAAGCATTGGTCATCGATACACCGGAGGCCTTGATTGCCCGATACAGAGCCATTGCACCGTTGAATAAAGACATGGCCATTCAGGATTATATTCCCGGAAGGGATGATCGACTTTACTCGCTTCACATTTACATGGACCATCAGGGCGAACCCGTCGCGTATTTTACGGGTCAGAAGATTCGAACCTACCCCACATACGCCGGTATCGGCTGTTTCGTTCGAAGTGTGTATGTACCGGAGCTCGTATCCTCTGGTATCGACATTTTACGAAAACTTCACTACACCGGCATGGCGCTCCTGCAATTCAAGCAAGACAGCCGCACGGGCGCGTTCAAGCTGCTGGAGATAAATCCTAGGGCCAGCTCCTGGAATCTGCTGGCGGAACGTTGCGGAGTGAACCTGCCCTACCTGGCTTGCCTGGAAACACTCGGAATTCAACTGCCACCTCGCCCCCGGCAAGAGGAAGGTGTGAACTACGTTTTCTTCAGTCACGATATCCGGGCGTTTCTCGACTATCGAAAACACGGGGACTGGAGTACCTGGGCGTGGCTTCGCTCTCTGCTGGGGCGAAACGTCTTTCAATATTGGTGTCTGGACGATCCAAAACCGTTCTTTGTGTCGGTGGGCAGAGCGTTGATGTCAGTGGGTAAACGAGTAACCCGGCGCGTCACACGCCGCCTTCGGCCGGCACAGTCAGCAGGATAAGCGCAACGTAATCCGCCCTACGCAAACCTTGCGAGCCTCCCTGTAGGACGGATCGGTCCGACGCATCGGAGTGCAGCGCATCCGCCGTATGTAATCCACGAAACCTGCGTCGAGTTCCTACAACTTATCGAACGCGTCGGTGAGCAGGCAATCGTAGCGTTTTGCGTCGTACTCTTTGAGCCGGGCAATGTCCTCGTTGCGGATCAGGCCTTTCGCGGCGGCATCATTCAGTCGCTCATCCAGGGTGTCCCCGGTCAGCTCCCCTTTCGCCTGGGCGCGAACAAAGGTGCTCCAGGTGGGCTCCAATGAGAGCAACATCTGGTAGGTGGTTTCCACCCGGCCAATGGGGTCGTCGGCCTTATCGTTTTCATACACAAACGGGCGGAAGGCTTTGCGCACCGGGTTGTCTTCCAGGATCAGACCGCCGAGCGTGCGGATGGCATTGTCGTCTGGCTTGGTGAGAATCCGGCCGAGGGGGAATACCATCCACTTGAGCGCGCAGGCCATGGTGCGCTTCGGGAAGTTGCGGTAGAAGTCATACAGCGCTTCCTGGGCGGTGTAGAGGGCGTGACGCAAGGCGTAGTCGGCGTGGGCATCCTCTTCGTCGGTACGGGCATGGGCCGAATGGTATTTCAGAATGGCACAGGCAATAAACAGCTGACTGTGCACATCACCCAGTCGCGCGGACAACAGTTCCCGGCGCTTCAGGTCGCCACCGAGAATGCCCAGAGCCATATCCGAGGTGACCGCAAGGCCGGCACTGAGCAGGTTGATGCGCTGGTACCAGCGGCGACTGAACGCATTCGCGTTTTCCGGCACGCCGCTGAAACGGGCACGGGTGATGCCAAACACCTTGACCCGTAGCAGGTTACTGAACAGGTGCCCCATGTGGCGGATGAACAGCTTGTCGAAATCTTTCAGCCCCTGTTCCTGATCGCTGGCCTGAATGGCCTGCAGTTCGTCGAACAGGTAGGGGTGACAGCGCATGGCGCCCTGGCCGAAGATCATCAAGGAGCGGGTCAGAATGTTCGCGCCCTCCACCGTGATGGCCACCGGCACACTCTGGTAGGGCAACGCCAGGAAGTTGCGCGGGCCGTGCTGGATGGCGCGGCCACCCACCACATCCATGCTGTGATTGACCACGCGGCGCATCATTTCGGTGGCATGGTACTTGGCCATGGCGGTCATGACGGAAGGCGAGCCGGTTTCCAGCCCTTTGGTCACCATCTGACGGAAGGCTTCCATGGTGTAGGCGCAGCAGGCGATATCCGCCGTCGCTTCCTGCACCCCTTCGAACTTGCCCACTTCGGTGTTGAATTGGCGACGGATACGCGCGTAGGCACCCACGGTGCGATAGAGCATTTCCCCGCTGGCGGTGGCCAGAGCCGGCAGCGAGATGCCGCGCCCGGCACCGAGACACTCAATCAGCATGCGCCAACCCTTGCCGGCCATGGGCGCGCCACCAATGATCCAGTCCACCGGAATGAACACGTCCTGGCCCTTGATCGGACCGTTCATAAAGGGCGAGCCCGGATGGTGGCGCTTGCCGATTTCCACTCCGGGATGGTTGGCGGGCAGCAGGGCACAGGTAATGCCGTAGTCGGATTTGCTGGAATCACCGAGCAGCCCCTCGGGATCGTGCAGTTTGAACGCCAGGCCCACCACGGTGGCCACCGGCGCGAGGGTGATCCAGCGTTTGCTGAAGGTCAGCTTGAGGCCCAACACCTCTTTCCCTTCAAACTCACCTTTGCAGACAATGCCCACATCCGGAATGGAGCCGGCGTCGGAGCCCGCTTCCGGCCCGGTCAGACCAAAGCACGGAATTTCGGTCCCGTTGGCCAGCCCGGGGAGCCAGCGCTGTTTCTGTTCGTCGGTGCCGTATTTCATCAGCAGCTCACCCGGGCCCAGGGAGTTGGGCACCATGGCGGTCACGGCGGTGGTGCCGGAGCGACTGGCGATCTTGCTCATGATCCGGCTCTGGGCGTAAGGTCCAAAGTCCTTACCACCAAACTCTTTCGGGATGATCAGGCCCAGGAAGCCCTTGTCTTTCAGAAACTGCCAGGCCTCTTCCGGCAGATCCTTCCGATGATGGTGGATCTCGAACTCATCGAGCATGCCGCAGAGCTCTTCCACTTCATTATCGAGGAAGCGCTGCTCTTCCTGGGTCAGTTGCGGCAAGCCGATTTGCGCAAACTCGTGCCAGTCGGGCCGGCCGCTGAACAAGTCTTTTTCCCACCAGGTGGTGCCCGCCTCCAGCGCCTCGCGCTCGGTGGTGCTCATGCTCGGCATGGCTTTGCCCAGCACCTGAAACACCGGCCTGGACAACAGGGGCCGGCGCAGCGCCGGGACATTGAGAATCAGGAGAACCGCCGCCAGTGGCACCACCAGCCACAGAGACCAGAAGGCCGGAGTCAAATAACCCAGCAGATACCAGGTCAGGGCCACCGCAGCGGAGCCCAGCGGCAGCGGAATGCGCCGATAGATGACCACGCCGATAACCACCAACAGCACTACAATGGACAGCAATACCATAACCTTCTCCCTTATTCTCCAACGTCGGGCTCGAACTCCGGCCCACACAGTCCTAACAATAGCGTAATTTACGGTTCCCTTGGGGACAATTTTCCGCCCCGCCCGGTCACGTCACTGGCGGGGGTTCAGCCCCGCCGCCAGGGCGCGCCGATAAGCCGCCAGCGCCGGCACCAGCCCCATCAACAGAGCGAGCCCCAGTATGCCCAGCATTAGATACGCGGTCTGTGCGCCCATCGGATTAATCGCGATAAACAATCCGAACTCACTCGCCAGCCAGGGCTGGGCGAGCGCCAATCCCGCCATCAACAACAGGGTTCCGAGCACCAGACTGAGCAGCGTGATCAGCGCGACTTCCAGCTCAATGAGCACCATCAGGGTCAGGCCGCTGGCCCCCACCGTACGCAGTATGGCCAGTTCCCGTCGTCGCTCCCCCATGGACGCCAGCAGCATGGTCATCATCCCCGCCAGCGTCGCCAGCAACACCAGGAAGCTGATCAGGTACAGCAGATTTTCCGCGACCGCCAGCAGTTGCCAGAGCTCGGTCAGCGCCACCCCGGGGAGAACTGCGGTCATGGGTTCCTCCCGGGCGGTGTTCAGTTCCCGCTGAAGGACGAAGACCATGGGCCGGCTTTTCAGACCCAGTAAAACGGCATTGATGTTGCCCGGTACCGGCTCCAGCGCCCCGCCATGATCGCCGCCGTGATGGTCATGATGGTCCGGCTCGTGATGCTCATGCCCATGATCACTGTGGTCGTGAGAATTCTGACCAGGATCGTCGTGACCGTGCGGCTCTTCATGGCTCTCGGCGCTGTGCTCAGCGTGATTAGGGTGGGCGTCGTGAGCTTCGCCCCCATGCAGACTCTCCATGGCCAACAGGGTCATATGCACCCGCCGATCCGCGGGCGTGCCGGTGGGTTCAAGAATGCCAACCACCGTCATGGGATGATCATCGTGGTGGGTGAAGCTCACCCCGGCGCTGCCGTGGGCCACCACCAGCGAATCCCCCACCCCGTAACCCAGCTCGCGGGCCGCCGTCGCGCCCAGTACCACTTCATCCCCGCTGTGGGCCGCAAAAGGCCGGCCCCGGGCAAACGCCAGGGGTTGACGCTCACCATACCGGTAGTGTTCGAAGTAGGACCAATGGGTCGCAAAAACGGGAAAGCCCTGGACCGTATCGCCCAACGCAATGGGCACCGCCCAGTCCACCATCGGATGGTGCGCCAGGCGCTCAAACGCGCTCGGGCTCAAGCTGGTGCCGGGCTGCCCCATCTGGAATACCGAGTAGAGCAGCAGGTTGGTCTGGCCACCCCGTGGCCCCACAATCAGATCGGTGCCGGAGAGGGTCTGCCGGAAGCTGTCCTTGGCCTGATGGCGCAAATGATCGATCCCCAGAAGCAGCGCAACACCAATACTCAGGGCCAGCAGCGTCAAGGCCACAGTGGTACGTCGGTTCCAGAGGCTGGCGCGGGCAATCTGAATCAACATCTCAAAGCTCCTCCCCGATGGATACCCGCGATAGCTCGCGCAGATCCTGCTGGTGGTCGAACGCGGTCGCCAGGGAGCGATCATGACTGACAAATATCAGGGTGCAGCCGGTGTCGGCCACCTGACGGAGCATCACCTCCATAAAGGCATCCCGGTGGTCGCTGTCCAGGGCCGAGCTGGGTTCGTCGGCGAGCAGAATCTCCGGACGGGTAATCAGTGCCCGGGCAACGGCCACCCGCTGCTGTTGTCCGACACTCAGGGTACTGGCCGGCCGCTCCGCGATCTCCGGGGGTAAGCCCAACGCACACAGCAGTTCCCGGGCGTGATCCCGGACTTCCGATGGGGTCGCCCCGATGCCTTCACCCGGGGCCCGTTGGGCGAAATGCGCGGCCAGACACACATTGGCCAACACGCTCAGGTAGGGAATCAGGTTAAACTGTTGAAACACCACCCCGATGTGTCGGGCCCGGAACCGGTCCCGTTGGCGACCGCTGAGCGCAGCCATCGACTGACCGAGCAGGGTCACCTCGCCCCGTTGTGGCAGGACAATGCCCGCCAGCAGGTTGAGCAGGCTGGTTTTACCCGCGCCCGAAGGACCGTACAGAAACAGGCGCTCACCGGGCGCCAGACTGAAGGCCGGAATATCCAGTACGGGCGTGTTTTGTCCAGGCCAGGCAAATTGCACATCGCGCAGGGCGATGGCCGGAGTCATTGGGGTGTTTTTGTGGTCAGTGTCCATAATCCTGAAAGCTGTTGTTGGAGTTGTTAGAAGATGCGTCGTCCCCGGTACCAAAGCGCGGCATTGATATTCGGAGTCCTATGGACTCTCAATTCGTTCGCGGATTCCCCGAAAACCATCGAGTGGACCGACCTGATGCCGGAGGAGGATCTGCGCCTGCTCGAGTCCATGCCCACCGTCGATCACGGCGACCTGAGCGATGAGGAGCTGGCGGAAGACCCCGCAAACCAGTCGCTTCGCCCCCAGGACCGGGATCTGGCCGGCGATGTCGAAAATGCCATCGCCCAGGCCATGGGCGACACCGCCGGTGAGGACGGCCGCACCTGGGAGGACGCCCTGGTGTCCACCAACACCCGGCCGGAATTCGACAACACCGATATCCGCTTGCCAGGCTTTATCGTTCCGTTGGAGTTCGACGACGAGATGAACATCCGCGAGTTCTTTCTGGTGCCGTATTACGGTGCCTGCATTCATGTGCCGCCACCACCGCCCAACCAGATCATTTTCGTGCGGTACCCGGCCGGTTTCCAGCTCGATACACTGTACACGCCTTTCTGGGTGTCCGGGACCCTGAAGCTGGAGCGCACCGAAAACGATATGGCGCTGTCGGTGTATTCGATGGATGCGGCGGAGATTGTGGAGTACACCGAGTAGTTGGGTGGACGCTTAACGGTTGGGTTACGGCGGGTGCGCCTTCGGCTTACCACGCCCTACGCCACTAGCGATTTCAACGTGCGCTCAACGTCATCCGCATCAATCGGTTTTTCATCAATCAACTCAATTCGACTGTCCGGGGTCTCATCCAGCTCGCTGACGCTGACCACATCATCCTGGCCGTTGAAACTGAAAATACCCTCGTCGGTGATCATCACCGCTTTGACCCGCGCCACGCTCAAGCCATTGAGCCAACTGAACAGGCGGTCATAGTCGAATTCCCAGTCCGGGGTAAACACCCAGCCTACACTGAAATGCCCCTGCCCCTGATTGGCACGGCGGGCCATGACTTCACCCTCCGGAAGAAAAGCCAGGGTTTCCACGGGCGCGGTGGGTGCCTTCAGGGGGTTGTTCTGGTGAAGGTGCGGGTGGTGTAACGGCCGCTCCGAACGAGGGCAGTTCAACCAGGCGGGATCAATGGCACCCTGGCTTACCCGTTCAACCAGGGCTTTTGGCGGATCGACCTCGGCAACCAGTGTCTCCCACCGCGTCCAATCAGACTCCGCACATAAATCCCGTTTGTGGGCGATCAGCACATCGGCGATGGCAATCTGATCCTGAAAGTGTTCGTTGTCGGTGTAGCGGTTATCGGCCAGCTTACGCGGGTCCACCAGGGTCACCGTAGCCCTCACGTCCAACACCTGTTGGTAAAAGGGGCCGGTGAGCGTGGCCATGATCTGGGCCGGATGGCCCAGGCCAGTGGGTTCGATCAGCAACCGGTCCGGGCGCTCCCGGCCCAGCAACTGGTTGAGCGCCACGGTCATGGGCAGACCCGCCACACAGCAGATGCAACCACCGGGCACTTCCCGCACCCGCGCGCCGCCATCGCGCAACAGGGCGCCATCGATCCCGACTTCGCCAAACTCATTGACCAGCACGGCCCAGGTTTCCCCGGCCGGTTTGTGGCGCAACAGGTGCTGAATGGCGGTGGTTTTACCCACCCCCAAGAAGCCGGTGATGATATTGGTGGGCACGGCGGTGGTCATGGCGTGGACGCGCTCCTGCTTATTCGCGAAAATGTTACGTTATAACACTTTCTGGTCGGAGCGCAATCGCCAATTCGGCCGCCGTCAGTGATAGACCACGTCTTCGTAGTCCTGGGCCAGCCGGGCCAACAGGCGGTTCTGGGTCGGCGTCGCCACCCCCTGCGCTTCCATGGCCTCGATCAGCAGCTCTACGATGGTATTGAACTCGGTGTCGGTGTACTGATGGCCGGCGTGGACCACCCGCATGGAATCACCGGTGTAGTCACAGGGGCCATCGGAGACGCTGCAGATATAGGTTTCCAGCCCGCTTTTGAAACGGTTAATGTCAACGTTTTTAAAGCGATGCACCACCCGCTCGTCGTCGGCGATGCGCACGATCAGGTCATAGACAATGGCGTCCACTCCTTCGGCACCACCGAGGGCCTGATAGAGGGTGCGGTCGCCGCCGGTTGTGGTAGAGGTGGAAGTACAGGCGCTCAGGAAAAGTACCAGCGCCAATAAAGACAGTCGCATCAGAAACTCCCCTGAACGGACAGATACCAGCCGGTCTGGTCGGGAAAGCTGGCCACTTCACCCAGGTCGACGTAGGCGCCCACCACCGAGATCTGTTTATTGGGAAACCAGCCGACAAAGGCGGTCTGCCAGTCATCTTCGCGGATAAAAGACAGGTTGTCGGGCTTCTGCCGGTACTCGGCCCCCACCAGCCAATGGCGGTTGATAAAGAGCCCGGCGGAGGCCTCGGCCAGCCACTCGGCGTCGTTGTTGCGGTCGCCGCCAAAGCCCACCAGCCCCAACTGGTTGGCTTTGCTGTGCCGGGCGGTGGCATTGAACAGCAGGTTGCGCCCGGCCAGGCCGCCGAGCACCAGCTTGGTCGCACTAAGGTATACGTCGGTGCCCGAATCATTCCGGGCCCCCGCGGCCGAGGGTACAAAGAAGTCCCGGTTCTTTTTGTGTTGGACGCCGAGGCTCACCTGAGGCCAAGGCGTATAAATCAGGTCTCCCAGCAAGCGAACCTTGGCGCCGAACACCCGCTGGCTAATGCTGGCGGGTTCCACCCCCAGGCGGTCCGACAGGGCCTGATGGCTCAGACGCTGCTCGGCCAGGGACAGCTCGACCCGGTTGCGCCAGCTCCAGCTCGCTCCGAGCACCGACAACGAATACTCGCCGGTGCTGACGTGACTTGCCGTTACCGTGCCACCCTGTTCTTCCCGGGTACCGTAGCCGGAGAGCACCGCCATGGGTACAATCCCGCCGCCGGCGGCCCCTTCCAGAGTGGTGGCGCCACCGGTGGCCAGCAGTTGACTGCGTTGGCTGTCCGCTCCGGCGGTACCGCACAGGGCCATCAGCAGCAGTGCACAATAGCGGAATCTCACGCGTTGACCTCCAGTCGCTCGGCGCCGGACAACCAGTCGAGGAAGTCCCGGTGCGGCAGCGGTTTGCTGTAGTAAAAACCCTGAACCCGGTCGCAACCCAGTGCCACCAGTCGGGTTTCGATCGCCTGGTTCTCCACCCCTTCGGCGGTAATGGTCAGGCCCAGAGTGTGACCGAGGTCGATGGTGGACCGGACGATCAACTGATCGTCCTCACTCTGATCCAGGTTGAGAATAAACGATTTGTCGATTTTCAGCTCCGAGACCGGCAGCTTTTTCAGCTGAGACAGGGAGGAGTAGCCGGTGCCGAAGTCATCAATCGACAGGCTGATGCCCTGTGCCCGCAACCGCTCCAGATTGTGCAGGCTCTTGTCGGCCTCGCGCATGATGGCGCTCTCGGTGATCTCCAGGCACAGGCGCTCCGGGGGCAGTTCAGTCTCGCTCAGAAGACTATGCACAAAATCGGGCAGCTCGTCATCGAGCAGATCCAGTGCCGACAGGTTGACCGACAGGTGCGCCGGCACCGCCCAGCCAGCGGCCTGGGTGATGGCCCGGCGCAATACCCAACGGGTGAGCAGGCCTATCTGTCCGGTGCTTTCGGCCACCGCGACAAACTCTTCCGGGTTGATCATGCCCATCTCCGGGTGCCGCCAGCGAACCAGCGCTTCGGCGCCAAGAGTCCCGCTGTCGTCCAGCCAGAGTTTGGGCTGGTAGTAGACGTCCAGTTGCGAGTCTTCCAGTGCCTGACGGAACTCACCGAACAGCGCCAACCGACGCAGATGCGTTTCGTCCCAGCCGCGCTCATAAAGCGTGATGCGGTGTTGCTCCAGACGTCCCTGATTGAGAGCCAGGTTGGCCCGACGCAGCAGCACTTCAGGCTGATCACCATCGCCCGGATACAGCACCGCACCGAGATTGATGTCGACCCCCAGGCGCAGGTCTTCCAGTTGAATGTCCTCCTCAAACCCGTCGAGTATCGCTTTTGCCCGAGCCTGAATATCCTCCTCACCGACCTGCCAGAGCATCAACGCGAATTCATCGCTGCCCAGGCGTGCCACCCGGTCGTCCGGGCCGGCCTGGGCGAGCAGGCGCCGCCCGACTTCGGCCAGTACCCGGTCGCCCATTTCCGGGCTCAGGGCATCGTTCACCCGGGTGAAGTTGTCGATATCCAGCACCATCAGGGCGAAATGCTGCTCGGACCAGGTGGCTTTTTCAATCGCGGACTCCAGCTCCGGAAACAGCTGGTTGCGATTGATCAGGCCCGTGAGCTGGTCGTGCTGGGCCTGATACAGAATCTGTTGTTCGCGCTCAGCGATTGCGCTCTGCATCCGGGTGAAGCCCTGGGCCAGTTCTCCCAACTCATCCCGGGAGCGCACCGGCACCGGCGTGTCGTAATAGCCTCCGGCGATACGCCGGGCCACGTTCGCCAATGCGCTCACCGGCTGGGTGACACTGCGCGCGAGCAATACCGCCAGTAGCGCGGCAATGATGGAGAAACCCATGGCAATCCAGAGCAGTTGGCCGTTGAGCCGGGCAAAGGGCGCCATGACCTGCTCCAGAGGTACCTGCAGCACCGCCGCCAGGGGCGTGGGCTGCTCCGCCACCGGCAACATGAGCGTCATGTGTTGCTCGGTGGTGATGACCGTATCCGCCGCTGGTGCGCGCTCGCTCAACCAATTCAGCAGCGTCTGTCGCTGCGAACCGGAGAGGGTGCCGCTCAGATAGCGGGCCTCGTTGTTCTCCAGGCTGACAAACGAAATCTCCAGGCCAGTCAGGCGCTTGAGGGTTTCCGTGAGGCGGTTATCGATTTCAAACCCCAGCCCCGCCACGCCCAGCGGTAGCGGCGCCCGCACCTCCGAGACCACAAACTGGTAGGGGCGACCATCAATCATCAGTGACCGATGGGGCGTGCGACTGTCCTGCACTTGGGTGTAGCGACGCAGGTACGCCCAACTGGCATCGGACAGCGGTTGAGTACTGGCCACCAGTTCGCCCTGCTGACCGGCCACCAGAGCAATATCGGCATTGATTCGGGCGGCATGGTTTTCCAGAGCGGACACCAGAGTGGGGGCATCGGCCACCGCCACCGCTTCCTTGAAACCGAAGTCATCGGTGAGCACCTCCGCCGACAGGGACAACTGCTCGGCCCGGGCTTGAATCAGCTCGGCAAACACCTCGCCGCCTCGCTGCAGTTCGAGGCGGGCATTGTCGGTCACGGTATCGTGCACCACCAGACGCGTGGCGGTGTAGGAGGACAGCTCAACCAGCAGTACCAGGCCGAGCAACAGTGACAGGACTTTGACGAGATAGCTTGTACGCATGAAATCGGCCCCCGGCCCTAGCGGTCAAACAACCGCTCTAGATCGGTTTGTGGCGATTGCTGACGGGGGTCGGGTTGCAAATCGTCCAGTGCAATCGTCTCGGTCCGGGACGCTCCGGTGAGGGTAATGGAACGGGTCAGCGGATTGGCGCGACGCGGGTGCTGAATCCGCACCTCATGGGTGCCGTCCGGCACGGCTTCGAATGCCCACTGACCATCGGCGCCCGTGACCCCAAACCGATCACTGTCCACCACATAGATATAGCCCAGCATGGCGTCGTGGATATTACAGCCCAGTGCTACCTTGCCCGGTTGATCGAACTGCACCGGTTCGGCGGTAGTGCCGTGGTAAAGCCTCAGCTCAAAGCGCTTGGCGGGGGAAAAGGAATACACATGGTGGCGGATGTTGTCACTGTTCGGGAAGCGCACCAGTGTACCAACGCGCACCGCCAGCACGTGCGGCAGGAACTGACGATCGCGCTGATCCATGATCGCCTCAGCGGCGGCCACACTCCCGCTGCCAGCACCCTCATCGGCATACAGCGCCACCACGGCATCTCCCAGGGGCTGCCCCCCGGCATCGGTCACCGTGATGGTCAGCGACGAGGCGATGGCCGCCCCGGGCAACCAGGCCACCAGCAACACCACCACCCGTTTGATTAGGGTCATAACATCCTCTTTGGCCAAATGCCGCCAGTCAACAACACTGGATGGCACAGAATCCTTCATTCTAGCCGATTTGGCATTGATTGCGACCTGCGGCCTTGGCCGCGTAGAGGGCCTGGTCCGCCCGACCAAATACCCGGTCGGCGGTATCACCCTCTCTGAATTCGGAAATCCCCAGCGAAATGGTGATCTGCAGGGGTTCCTTGCGATAATTGAAAGCCGTGTCCGCCAGCGCCGCACGCACATCATCCAGAACCTGAAGCGCATCCTGGGCACGGGTTTCGGGCATGAGAATGACAAATTCCTCGCCGCCGTAGCGACCAAAGAAGTCGACCTCCCGCAATCGCCGACGAATGGCTTTACTGATCACTTTGAGTACCCGGTCTCCCGCCTGGTGGCCGAACTGATCGTTGATACGCTTGAAATGGTCGACATCGCAGACGGCCAGGGTCAGCGGGTGACCATAGCGCTCCCAGCGTTTGACCTCGTGGGCCAGACGCTCGTCATACGCCTCGCGGTTGGGTAACTGCGTCAGGGGATCATGCAGCGCCTTGTGTTGATGGCGACGGAGGCTCTCGCGATTTTCCTCGGCCTCATCCTCCATCTGCTTGACCCGGGAAGCAAGCTGGGCCAGTTGGTCGGTGAGTGGTTCCGAGGCGGCTTCAGCCCGCTGGTACTGGCTGAGACTCTCGCGGATCTGCCCCAACTGGGAGGCGACCTGGTTTTTCAATTCCGACAGGTCACGCGCCGATTCGACACTCCCCGCCAGGGACTCGCAGCGCTCGGCCACCTGCTCGGACAGACTGCGGCCCGCCTCGCGCTGGCAGGCCTGGTGGTCGGCCGCCCCATTGATCAGGGATGCGATTTCCGCCAGTTCCCGGTTGACCGAGTTCAGGTAACCGGCAAACACACGATTGGCCGCCAGCCAGGAATGCATGATCAGGTCCCGAACCTCCTCGAGAAACCCCGGCAACTGGTTCAGGGGGATGCCCTGCTTGAGGCGCACCATCATGCCCTCGAGGGTTTCAGATCCCATGTATTCGGTGTTCACGGCATTCATCAGGCTTTCGAGCACCTGATTGATTTCATCACCCAGGGACTCTGCAGAGCCCGGCTCAACGGCGCGCTCTCCGCGCAGTCTGCCCAACAGACCGGGCCTGGCCTCACGCGTCAGGGTCAGCGCCTGCTGCTGGAGTTGTGCAAGCTGCTGGAGCAGCGCCGGGAAAAGCGAAAATTTCTGGCTGCGCATGGGCAACCGGTTGAGGTAATGATTCAGTTCGCGCTTGAGTTCGCGGGGTGGCCCCAGGGATTGCAACTGCTTGACCAGCGCCGTCAACGCTTCCAGCACTTCGGTATCGGCCGATTCACGTCGGTGCTCAAAACTTCTGACGCTCTCGTCGAGCTGATCAGTCAGCGCCGGCAGCCGTTCCAGTGCCTGATCTCCACGCAAGGTTTTGCGCAACTCATCCAGCAGCTCATCCAACTGACGGTCCTGTCCATCGGCGACTATGCTCAGTTGCACCAGGGCCCGACGCAGCCGTTGGTATTGCTCGTCGGCCTGCCGCTCAAGCGCGTCGTGCGCGTCCAGAGCATCCAGGTATTTTTCTCGCCAGGTATCGTCGTCCGTTGCTCGGAGGGTCATGGAAAATCCCGCATTTGCTGAAAACTGCCCACACAGTATAGCCGCTCCCTGCAGGGGCTGTCGGCCAAAACGACCTTTTTGGCGTTACCGAGCGGCCACCGCCCATTCTATCGCCCAGAAACGACAACGCCCGCTCTGGGAGCGGGCGTTGTCGACATAACGGGGAAGCAACAGGGATACTCAGAGTGCGCCCTGGCGAATCTGCTCAACCAGGTGATCCACCACTCGCAGCATCTCACTGTGACTGCCGGTCATGCGGGAACTGACCCGGTATTTGCCATCGACCACCATTTCGGGGGTACCGGTAATCTTGTAACCACGAACCCGGGCGTCCGACTGACGGACCTGACTGGTGATACCGAACGAATTGAAGGTTTTCAGCACCCGCTCACGGTCCGCGCCATAGGTTTCCAGAAAATCGGCCCACTGCTCGGCGCTGCGGAACTGTTTGCCCTCCTGATGCACGGCCGTAAATACCGCCATATGCACATCGTCCAGCAGATTCATGGCTTTCGCAGTATAGAAACCACGGGCATAGGCTTCCATGGTGGCATTCCACATGGCTGGCGTCTGCACGACGGCAACATCATCCTTCTGTTCTTTTTTCCAGGCGCGAATCAGCGGTTCAAAGTTGTAGCAGTGGCCACAGGTGTAGGCAAATACTTCGACGACTTCAATCTTGTCCGAGGTGCTGGTGGGAACCGGCTCGGCCAGTGTCTCGTAATGCTCGCCTTCCTTATAGTCGGTTCCGTTCTCGGGGGTCTGGGCTACGGCAGTCAGCGATACCATCATCGCCAGAACAGCTAACACAATGCGCATAGTTGGCTCCACGTTATTCGTTATCGGAGGGCTCTGGCCCGTTCAGATTGTCTCAGAACCCGAACGGACCGCTTTAGTTCCACTCGATCAGTTCAAACCACCAATGTAGTTCGCCACCGCCTTGATTTCAGCGTCACTGAGATTTTTGGCACTCAGGCGCATCATCATCGACTCGCCATCATTGATCCGGTCACCGGCTCGGAAGGCGCGCAGTTGGGCTTCAATATACTCGGGGTATTGACCGCCCAGGCGCGGGAAGGCGCCCGGCTCATTTCCCTGGCCGTTGGGCGCATGGCAGCCCATACAGGCCGGCACGCCGGTTTCCGGGTTGCCCGCGCGATAAATCCGCTCACCCAGGGCCAGGGCGTCCACCTGGGCACCGGAATTTACCTGCACCTGCATTTCTTTGGCACCGCTGAGCTGAATGGTCTGGCTGGCGTAGTAGGCGGCGATATCCTGCAGGTCCTGATCACTCATCCCCTTGAGCATGCCGGTCATCTGGACCACTTCCCGGCCGGTAGTGGCCTTGGCGTCTCCGGTGGCATTATCCCAGGCCTGGATATCCTGAAGCTGCTTGTACAGATACGGCTGCCCCAAACCGGCCAGCTTGGGGAAGCTCGGCGCGGGGCTGTTACCATCCTGACCATGGCAGGCGGCACACACAGCCACTTTTTCGGCGCCCGCTTCCGGGTCACCAGCGGCGCTTGCGCCCGGAACCAAAACCAGTGCGCCCAGCGCGAGGAGCAAATGCTTCACTGAATATTTCATTGGCTAACCTGTCAATTCGTTTATTGTGGGGCCCGCTCCGCAGTGTTCGGGCGACATTTGGTCGCCTACGGGCTACAATCGGCTGCCCCACCCGGCCCCAGGGCCACTTTTCGCGCCGGGGCCCCAACGGGGCACCGCGCATTATATGGGATAACACAGGCTTTTGCAGGGTTTTATGACCACAGAGATCAACTTCCGCGGCGCCACGTTTGAGCAGAGCGCCCCCAGTATTCATCAGTGTCCACCGGAGAGCGGGCTGGAAGTCGCCTTCGCCGGGCGTTCCAACGCGGGCAAATCCAGTGCCATCAATACCCTGACAGACAACTCCAAACTGGCCCGCACCAGTAAGACCCCCGGGCGCACTCAGTTGATCAACTTCTTCAGCGTGGGTGAGGGACAACGCCTGGTGGACCTGCCCGGTTACGGTTACGCCAAAGTCGCCCGGGCCATGAAGGAGGAATGGCAGCGCAACCTGTCCGAATACCTGCAAAAACGCGACTGCCTGCAGGGGCTGGTGCTGCTGATGGACATCCGGCACCCCATGCAGGAGTTTGACACCATGATGATCAACTGGGCCGTGGAAGTGGAAATGCCCGTGCACATCCTGCTCACCAAGGCGGACAAGCTCAAGCGGGGGCCGGCCAACAGCACCCTGCTGGCAGTACGCAAACAGATGCAGGCGGCCGGGGTGGGTGACCTGGTCACCGCCCAGTGCTTCTCGTCGCTCAAACGCACCGGGGTGGATGAGTTGAAGAGCAAACTGACCGGGTGGCTGACGCCCGCGCCGGAAGAGGACTCGGGGCTTCTGACATAAAAAAACCGGCGACCAGGGGGCGGCCGCCGGGGGCAATGACTGGCACCCTTGGGGTGGCGCCAGTTAAGCGGAGGAAAGACTGCAATCGTTGCGTCTGTGCATTAGGACGATGGCCACTGGGGAAAGTTCCGGCACCTCAGCCTGAAAATTTGTCAGGTTTTGTAAAGCCGCGTTCGGCAGGCAAAAAAAACCCGGCCAGTAGCCGGGGTAGCTGAGTAAAGCGGTTAGCCAAGTGGCATCATGCCACGTTAGGGGAGTTGCACATGAAACACACTGTTCATGTGTTATGGGACCCGTCCCGTTTGCCAAAAGTTCACTCCCCCTGAAATTTTTTTCTGGCGGCGCCACAGGCTCCTTATTTAGTGCGCCTGATCCCAGTTATCCCCCACGCCCGCTTCCACCAGCAAGGGCACTTTCAGGTCCGCCGCTTTGGACATCCGCTCGACAATGCCGTCCCGCACCGACGTCAACTGACTTTCCGCCACCTCCAGCACCAGTTCGTCGTGCACCTGCATCATGATCCGGGCATCCAGCTTTTCCTTCAGCAACCAGCGATCGACATCGATCATGGCCGCCTTGATGATATCCGCTGCGGTCCCCTGCATGGGGGCGTTGATCGCGGTGCGCTCGGCCCCCTGGCGCAGGTTGCCATTGCGGGCGTTGATATCGGGCAGGTACAGCCGCCGACCCATCAGGGTTTCCACGTAGCCCTGCTCTCGGGCCTGGGCACGGGTATTGTCCATATAGCGAAGCACCCCCGGGTAGCGGTCGAAATAACGGTCGATGTACTCCTGGGCTTCCTGGCGGCCGATATGCAGTTGTTTCGCCAGGCCAAAGGCGGACATGCCGTAGATCAGGCCGAAGTTGATCGCCTTGGCCCGGCGGCGCATTTCCGGTGTCACCTTTTCGAGCTCGGTGCCGAACACTTCCGCAGCGGTCGCCTTGTGCACATCCAGCTCCTTGTCGAACGCATTGAGCAGGCCTTTGTCTTCAGACAGGTGCGCCATGATGCGCAGTTCGATCTGGGAGTAATCCGCCGCCAGCACCTTGTAGCCCTTGGGCGCCACAAACGCCTGGCGAATCCGCCGTCCCTCTTCGGTCCGAATCGGGATGTTCTGCAGGTTGGGGTCCGAAGAAGACAGCCGACCGGTGGCGGTCACCGCCTGGTGGTAGGAGGTGTGAATCCGTCCCGTAGCCTTGTTGATCATCAACGGCAGCTTGTCGGTGTAGGTGCTTTTGAGCTTGCTGAGCCCGCGGTACTCCATCAACAGTTTGGGCAGCGGATAATCCAGCGCCAACTCCTGCAGCACCTCTTCGGCGGTGGACGGCTTGCCCTTGGGGGTTTTCTTGAGCACCGGCAATTTCTGTTCATCGAACAGGATTTCACCCAGTTGTTTGGTGGAGCCCAGGTTGAAGGGGCGCCCGGCGATATCGTGAGCGTCTTTTTCAAGCTGCGCCATACGCTCGCCCAACTGCCGGCTATGCTCACCCAGAACCTTGGCATCCACCAGAGCGCCGTTGCGTTCGATGTTGGCCAGCACCGGCACCAGGGGCATTTCCAGGTCAGCAAACACTCGCTTCAGTGATTTGATCTGTTTCAGTTCCGGCCAGAGCCGCCGGTGCAAGCGCAAGGTCACGTCGGCGTCTTCAGCGGCGTAAGGTGCCGCATCTTCAATTTTGATCTGGTTGAAAGTGAGCTGTTTGGCACCCTTTCCGGCAATCTCCTCAAAGGACGTACAGCGGTAGTCCAGGTAACGCAGCGCCAGACTGTCCATATCGTGACGGCCACTGGTGGAGTTGAGCACGTAGGATTCCAGCATGGTATCGAAGGCGATACCGCGCAGCTCAACCTCGTGATTGCGCAGGACATTGCGATCGTACTTGAGGTTCTGCCCCACTTTGGCTTTGTTCGGGTCTTCCAGCAGGGGCTTGAGCGCGGCGAGCACTTCATCCCGATCGAGCTGCTCGGGCGCGCCCATGTAGTCGTGGGCCAGAGGCACATAGGCCGCCTTGCCGGGCTCCACCGCAAAGGATAGCCCCACCACCTTGGCCTCCATGGCGTGCAGGCTGGTGGTCTCGGTGTCAAAGGCGAACAGCTCGGCCTCCTTGAGCACTTTGAGCCAGGCGTCCAATCGCTTTTTCCCGGTGACAATCTCGTAATCCACCGCCACGTCGGGTTCGCTGACGGTGGGCTCGGCGCCATCTTCCACCGCCGGCTCCAACTCCGTTATCCAGGCGCGGAATTCCAGCTCGGTGAATATCTCCCGCAGCTTGTCGTTATCCGGCTCACCCCGGGCGATATCCTCGGGTCTCAGGTCCAGCTCGACGTCGGTCTTGATGGTCGCCAACTGGCGGGACAGATAGGCTTGGTCCCGGTGCTCTTCGAGCTTCTCCGGCATGGTCTTGGCGCCGCGAAAACCCAGCTCCCGGACCGCTTCCAGGTTGGCGTAAATGGCGTCCAGCCCGCCCAACCCCTCGATCAGGGCCCGGGCGGTTTTTTCGCCCACCCCGGGCACCCCGGGAATATTGTCGGATTTGTCGCCCATCAGGGCGAGGTAGTCGATCATCAGCGGCGGCTCGAAGCCGTACTTCTCGCGTACCCCTTCCTCATCGAGATGGGAGCCGGTCATAGTGTTGACCAGGGAAATATGTCGGTTCACCAACTGCGCCATGTCCTTGTCCCCGGTGGAGACAATCATGTCCCGTTGCTGCTCGCTCGCCTGACGGGCCAAGGTACCGATGACATCGTCGGCCTCGACGCCGTCAATGACCAACAGGGGCAACCCCATGGCCTCCACAATGTCCTTGATCGGCTGCACCTGGGGGCGCATGTCATCGGGCATCGGCGGGCGCTGGGACTTGTACTCGGCGAACAGCTCGTCCCGGAAGGTCTTGCCCTTGGCGTCAAAAACGACTGCAACCGGGCTGTCGGGGAAGTCCTTCAGCAACCGACGCAACATACTGATGACGCCTTTCACGGCCCCGGTGGGCTGACCTTTGGCGTTATTCAGGGGAGGCAGGGCATGGTAGGCACGGTACAGGTAGGAGGAACCGTCCACCAACACCAGGGGGGCTTTTTCGGTCATAAGATCTCTTATCTCTGAATCTGAATCGCAACGCTGAGTGTCGAATCATGAGTGGTTGAGGGCAAGCATACCCCAAAACCGAGGGGGGATTCAGCCGTGCCTTATAACCAAAAGTTTGTTACTGGGCTGTTACCCACTCATTTTTGAGGCTTCACTTTCGGAATTACTGCTAACTATGCGAATTACTTAACAAAACTCTCATTTTTTTATCATCAATATGAAATACCACTAGACTATAGTAACAACTGTGTTACTATAGGTAACACATAGAGGCGATCCCTCTAAACACACATTCACGAGCTGTTCTATACCAAGGTGAACAGCTTCCATCTGGGGAAACCCATGGAGGGCGAAACCATGAAGAAACTTGGCCTGATTATCGTATCCGTATTGTTTGCCGCAAACGCGGCCGCTGAAGGTGTTACCGCCGGTGCACAGCCCAACATGGCCATTGCCGCCGCTGAAGCCGGTGTCGCCATGCAGTGGGATCTGCCGGAAAGCGACAGCACCGAGCAGGACACCCTGATGCGTAAGGACCTGGAGAAACAATCCCGGGAACTGAATGAAAAACTGGAAGCAAAGCTCAACGAGCGGTTGAACGAAAAGCTCAGCCGCCAGTTGCAGGCGGACCTTTAACCCCTCGCTTGCGCCCGCCCCAGGCGGGCTATTTGTCTCCTCCCTGTCCGGCGAATGCCGGGCTCTGTTACGACTTACTCTCCTCGCTTGTCTCCCCGCCCGGCTGAACGGCCCGGCGGGGATTTTTTTGTTCCGCGCGCCCGCTACCGCAGGCAGTCCACCACCGCCTCACCCAGCGCCTCCAGCAAGGCAGGATACGTGGTGGTCGAATCAGCCGCCCCCAGCAGGTCCAGCTCGCCGAGTTTCAGACCGAGCTCATCCGCCAGGCTGCGCGCGGAGCTCATGTCGTAGTAGGGCTCGGTAAACAGACATACGGCATCCTGCAACTGCTGACGCAGCTCGTACAGGTGTCGCGCCCCGGGGCGCCGCTCCGGTGACAGCGTCACCGACGCCACCTGATTCAGTTGATAGTGGCTGACAAAATGGCTGTACCCTTCGTGATACACCGCGAAAGGGCGCGCCTGCACCGGTTCCAACCGGGCGTTGAGGCGTTGATCCAGAGCCACAAGCGAGTCCGCCAGCGCCCTGGCTCGTGCCCGATACCCTTCAGCGTGGGCCGGCTCCAACTCGGCCAGACGCTCTGCCAGCGCGGTGGCAATCGCCCGTCCATTCTCGGGGTTCAACCACAGGTGAGGGTCTCGGCTCCCATGCCCATGATGATGCCCGTCCGAATGATGGCCGTCGCTCTCGTGCCCTTCCCCCGGGGCCGGCCAATGCAGGGTCGGCAACTCGATCAGCGTTATGCGGCGCGCATCGGGCAGACTGCGGAGCGGGCGACGCAAGAACGTCTCCAGATCCTCTCCCACCCAGAGCACCAGATCGGCCTGCTCCAGCCGGCGCATATCAGAGACTTTCAGCGGGTAATCATGCGGAGAGGCGCTGGCGGGCAGCAAATGGCTCACCCGGCCCTGATCTCCCACCACGGCTTCGGCGATCAACGCCAGCGGCCTGATGCTGGTCAGCACCTCGACGTCGGCCCGGGCCGGACTTGTCAGCGCCCACAACAGCAGCCAGGCGTACCCGACGCAACGTCCGCCGCCAGGCACGGCAAACCAACGCGGCAAGAGGGGTTTGTGAGACAACATAAGCAGGCACTCGCGCGAAAAGGGATAAAAGGTTATAGTGTAACATCTTTGCTGTAAAGAACTCGCTCTGAGGCACGGTCATGACCGACACCCCCATCGCCTTTCGACACCACAACCACGGCCACTGCGTGCACAGCGCTCTGGAGTCCGCGCGCAGCCTGTGCGCCGAGCGGGGAGCGCGCCTGACGCCTCTGCGCGAGCAGGTACTCGAGCTCGTATGGCAAAGTCACAAGCCCCTGGGCGCTTATCAACTGATGGACCAGTTGGCCGAGGCGTCCACCCGTCGCGTGGCGCCCCCCACGGTGTACCGGGCGCTGGACTTTCTACTGGAACAGGGGCTGATCCATCGAATCAACGGCCTCAATGCCTATGTCGGCTGCCCCAGCCCGGAACACCGTCACCCCAGCCACTTTCTACTCTGCCGGGCCTGCGGGGTCGCCGTGGAGATGGAGAGCAGCGCCATCACCCGAGCGATTCAGGCCAACGCCGACAATGCCGGCTTTAAGCTCGAGGGTCATTCTCTGGAGGTGACGGGTCTGTGTCCCGACTGTCGGAGGCAGGCCAGTGAGTGAACCGCTACTGACCGCCCGCCAGGTCGGAGTACGTCGGGGCGGAAGAAACATTCTTCAGGGCGCCGACCTGACCCTGGAAACCGGCAAAATTGTCACCCTGATCGGCCCCAACGGAGCGGGCAAGACCACCCTGGTGCGCTGCGTGCTCGGGCTGATTCGCCCGGACGAGGGCCAGATCGAGCGCCGCCCGGGGCTGCGCATTGGCTACATGCCCCAGAAATTGCACATCGACCCGAGCCTGCCTCTGACCGTCAAGCGGTTCCTCACCCTGGGTGGCACTCCCCGCCTGCCTCTGGACGAGGTACTGGCGCTGACCGGCATTGAGGCGCTGACCGGCGCCACCATGAGCAACCTGTCCGGTGGCGAAACCCAGCGGGTATTGCTCGCCCGGGCGCTGCTTCGGGACCCGAACCTCCTGGTGCTGGACGAACCCGTCCAAGGGGTGGATGTGACCGGCCAGGAGGCCCTGTACCGGTTGATCAATGACATCCGTCGCCAGCGCGAGTGCGGCGTGCTACTGGTTTCCCACGATCTGCACCTGGTCATGGCCACCACCGATACAGTGATCTGCCTGAACCAGCACGTGTGCTGCCACGGGCACCCCGAGCACGTAACCAGCGATCCGGCGTATATTGCGCTGTTCGGCGACAGTGCCAAACCGCTGGTGGCCCCCTACACCCATCACCACGACCACACGCACGACGACCACGGCAATATTGTGGAAAAGGACGAACACCGGCATGCCTGACTTTCTCCTCTACGCCCTGCTCGCCGGTCTCGGGGTGACTCTGGTCGCAGGCCCTCTGGGCGCACTGGTGGTCTGGCGCCGGATGGCCTACTTTGGCGACACGCTGGCCCACTCCGCCCTGCTCGGGGTGACCTTCGGATTGTTACTGAACATAAACCTGAATCTGGCCGTGGCGCTGGGCTGTCTGCTTCTGGCGCTGATTCTGGTGGCCCTGCAGCACAACCGGCTGCTGGCCACCGATACCCTGCTCGGGATTCTGTCTCATTCCACCCTGGCCCTGGGCTTGGTGATGGTCAGCCTGTTCACCAACAGTCGCATTGATCTTCTTGGTTATCTGTTCGGTGACATTCTTTCCGCCAGCGTCGGGGATGTGGTCACCATCTGGGTCATTTCGGTGCTCGTTTCCGCATTGCTGTTTCTGCTCTGGCGACCGCTGCTGGCCATTACCGTGCACGAGGACCTGGCCCGGGTCGAGGGGATTCCGGTCACCGCGGTGCGCACCGCCCTGATGTTGCTGATGGCACTGGTGATTGCCATTGCCATGAAGGTGGTCGGGGTGCTCCTGATCACCGCCCTGCTGATCATCCCCGCCGCCACCAGCCGCCGCCTGACTCACACTCCGGAAACCATGGCCCTGTGCGCCAGCCTGCTCGGCGCGCTGTCGGTGTTCGGAGGGTTGGCGGCGTCATTCTACTGGGACAGCCCGGCCGGGCCGTCCATCGTACTGTGCGCCACCGGGCTGTTTATCCTCTCGTTGCTGCGCCGGGCGGACGTTTAACCCGGCAAATTATTTTCGCCGAACGGCTTTCATTGTGCGAATTTTGTGCAATACTGGGTTATCTACTCACGTTGTGCAGAAGGAACGTGCTTATGGCCAGCCCCAACGTCGTCATCGGCAGCGAATCGGTGCGTGGTGACGCTATCGCCGCGAAGGTACATCAGGATATTGCCTTCCTCACCGATCGCCTCCAGCGCCTTGAAAACCAGACCAATCCCAACCCCCAGGTACTGAAAGTGTATCGGGATATGCTGGAAAGCCGCTATGCCGTACTGGACTGGTTGAGCCAGAGCCCGGAACCGCATTGAATCAGACCCGGGGCGACTCGATGGCGCCCTTGTCATCAAACTTTCATCACATTGTTGTCGTTTCGTCATTGCCGGCCTCCAGACTGGTTCGCATTACAGGCCGACGGGATACCACCAATGACCGACGCAACCTCCCCCGCAATGCAGGCCCGGAGCCGGGCGCCCAAAAAACCTTCACCACTGATCAATAGCCGCACCATCTGGATTTCCGACCTGCACCTGGGTAACCGGGACTGCAAGGCCGAGTATCTGCTGCGTTTTCTGGACGACATCCAGTGTGAAACGCTGTATCTGGTGGGGGACGTGATCGATTTCTGGGCGCTGAAAAAGCGTTTCTGCTGGCCCGCCGAGCACTATCAGGTGATGCTCAAGCTTTATGAGCTCGCCGGGCGCGGAGTGCGGGTGATCTACGTTCCCGGCAACCACGATGAGCCCATGCGCCGCTTCGACGGCGATCTGTTCGGACCCATTGAAATCGCTGAGGAGCACGAGTACCAGAGCGCCGATGGCCGACGTTGGCTGATCATGCATGGCGATGCCATGGACGCCTACATCAACCTGAGCTGGATTACCCGCTTTGGAGGCGACCTGGCCTACGAGCTGTTGCTGTTTATCAACCGCTGGTCCAACCGTTTCCGGCGCTGGTTCGGTCGTCCCTACTTTTCCCTGGCCGGGCTGATCAAGAGCAACATCAAAGGCGCCCGGGCCGCGATTGAGACGTACCAGACCGAGGCCATGGAAGAAGCCCGGCGACGTGGCTTTGACGGGGTGATCTGCGGCCATATTCACGCCGCCGCGCTGCTCGAGCAGGACGGCATGCACTATGCCAACACCGGTGACTGGATAGAGAGCTGCACCGCCCTGCTGGAAGATCACCAGGGGGAGATTCACCTGCTGCACTACAGCGATCAGGTGCAGTGGCACTCCCGTGCCGCCGACGAAGCCCTGGATGCACCGGAGACGGCTCAGGCTGCCTGAGCCGCTTCCAGGTCATGAGACCGGGGCATTGACGCTCAGCGTTCCTGGGCTGGCAGCGTTCCCCGGGTCATCAGGGACTGAACCAGCGGCTCCAGGGCCTCTGCCAGCCGCTGGTAACCCTCGGCATTGGGGTGCAGCAAATCGGGCATGATATCGGTATACAACTGGCCCTGTCCGTCCATAAATACCCGGTTCACATTCGCGTAGAACACATTGGAGCCATCCGCGAGGGAGCGGACGATCCGATTGATTTCGCGATTGTTGGTGCGCATCTCGTCGGCGGGGGTTTCACCCCGGGGAAAGATGGCCAGCAAGAGGATTTTGCTCTCTGGCAACCGGCGGCGCAGCTCACTGACGATCGCCGTAACCCCGGCCGCCACCTCGTCCGGAGGATCCATCCGGTGTCCGGTATTGTTGGTCCCGATCATCATCACCACGAGTTTCGGGTCGATGCCCTCCACTTCCCCATGCTCCAAGCGCCAGAGCACATTTTCCGTCCGGTCCCCGCTGAATCCCAGGTTCAGGGTACGCCATTGGCCAAAGGCGTCTTCAAACGCTTCGGCACCTTCATTTTCCCAGCCCTGGGTGATGGAGTCGCCCAGAAAGACCAGCTCGGGATCATCGGCCCGGGCCGCCAGCTTTTCCTTGTGCCGGGGTATCCACCAGTCGATGGCCCACTCTTCTTCCAGAGGTGCCATGGTCAATGCGGGCACAGTGGTCTCCTGACGGTCGGTCTTGTCGGTTTGCTCGCCGGACGTGGCGCAGCCCGAGAGGGTTGCAAGCAGCATCAGTAATGCGGCGTGAGTCCTTCGAATCATGGTTTTTTCCTCATCGTGATTATTGATCTTGTGGCGCTGGGCACTTACTCGAGCGGTGGCAACACGGTCTGACGCTGCTCGCCCAACCCGTCGATACCCAATCGCACCTGGTCGCCGGGTTTCAGATAGACCGGAGGTTTCTGCCCCAGTCCCACACCGGGGGGCGTTCCGGTGGAGATGATATCACCCGGTTGCAGGCTCATGAACTGACTGAGGTAGGCCACCAGTTGGCGCGGGCTGAACACCATGTTACGGGTATTGGACTGCTGGTAGCGGCGATCATTGACCTCCAGCCAGATACCCAGCTCCAGCGGGTTGTCCACCTCATCGCGGGTCACCAACCAGGGCCCGATGGGACCAAAGGTGTCACAGCCTTTGCCTTTATCCCACTGACCACCGCGCTCCAACTGGAACTCCCGCTCGGATACGTCATGTACTACACAGTAACCGGCGATGCAGCGCTCCGCCGCTTCCTCCGACACATAGCGGGCCTGCCGGCCAATCACCACCCCCAGCTCTACTTCCCAGTCCAGTTTTTTCGAGCCCCGGGGGGTAAGAATGCCGTCATCGGGACCACAGATGGCACTCGTGGCTTTCATGAATACCACCGGCTCATCCGGTACCGCCTGACCGGTTTCCGCGCAGTGATCCGCATAGTTCAGGCCAATGCAGATGAACTTGCCCACCTGCCCCACACAGGGCCCCAGACGCGGTTGCCCCGGCACCAGCGGGAGGCTTTCGGAGTCGACCGCCCGAAGCCGGGTCAGCTCGACATCGGACAGGGCCGCCCCGGCGATGTCGCCAATCCGGTCGGACAGGTCTCTGAGCAGCCCCCGAGCATCCAGTAGGCCCGGACGCTCCTGGCCCGGCTCGCCGTAGCGCAATAATTTCATAATGAAACCCTTATGGTTCGAAAACGATCAGTTGCTCCAGCCACCGTCTATCACGTTGATGGTGCCGGTGGTGAAGGCACTCTCATCGGAGGCCAGATAGACGGCCAGCTGGGCGATTTCCTCGGCCCGTCCCATACGCCCCATGGGCTGGCGGGCGACAAAGGCCCGGTAGGCCGCCTCATAGTCACCGGTCGCCTCGAGCCGCTCCTCCAAAGAGGGCGTCTGGACAGTGCCCGGGCAGATGGCGTTGGCGCGCACCCCCTGAGTAACGAAATCCGCCGCCACCGCCTTCGTCAGCCCGATAACCGCAGCCTTGGTCATGCCGTAAGCATAGCGGTTGGGAGCGCCTTTGATGGAGCTGGCCACGGAGGACATATTGACGATTGAACCACCTCCGTTGGCCAACATGCCCGGCAAGAAGGCCCGTATGGTTCGGTGCATGGACGACACATTGATATCAAACGAGCGCAGCCAGGCCGCGTCATCACACTCGAGCACTGTCCCCGAATGCACATAGCCCACGCCGTTGAACAGCACATCGATGTTACCGAGTGATTCCGCCAGCGCTGTCACGGCAACGGCGTCGGTGACGTCCAACACCCGGGTTTCCATGTCCAGCAGAGCCAGCGCGCCGGCATTGATGTCGGTGGCAATGACGCGCGCACCTTCGCGGACAAACTGCTCGGCGGTGGCCTTGCCAATGCCCTGCCCGGCACCGGTTATCAGGGCGGTTTTTCCAGAGAGGCGGGCCATAATCACACCTGCCGTACCGGCAAGCAGCCGGGCCCAATGGGCTCAAATGACTTATAGGTAAGAATGAATTCCTGATGCCCGAGCGCTTCGGAGACGCTGCGCTCGCCGGCGGCCACTGCTTTGACGCGCCGGTAAATCTCTTCGCCCACCGCATCCAGACTGGCCTCGCCGGTCAGAATCTTGCCGGCATTCACATCCATATCCGCACTCAGGCGCTGATAGGTTTCCGGATTGGCGCACACCTTGATGACCGGCGAGATGGCCGAGCCCACCACCGAGCCACGGCCGGTGGTAAACAGCGTGAGGTGGCAACCGCTGGCGATCATCTCCACAATCTCGGCGTTATCGGCGATATTGGGGAAACCGAAGCGGGGCTCGCCATCGGGCACCACATCGAGCAGATAAAGCCCTCCACCGGGCGGTATATCCCCGGGTTTGATCAGGCCGCTGATGGGCGAAGCGCCGGATTTGGAGTAGGCGCCCATGGACTTTTCTTCCAGGGTCGTGAGCCCGCCATCGGCGTTACCCGGTGCAAAGCTGCCGAAGCCCATGGTCTGATAGTAACGCTCCGCTTTGGCCACGCAGGCCTGAATCAGCTCGCCCAGCTCGGGGGTCACCGCCCGCTCCGCCATGATATTTTCACAGCCGATCAGCTCGCCGGTTTCCTCAAAAACACAAGCGGTACCGTCTGCGACCAGATGATCAAAGCAACGCCCCACGGCCGGATTGGCGGTAATGCCACTGGTGCCGTCGCTGCCGCCACAGATGGTGCCCACCACCAGTTCATCCAGGCTCATGGGGACGGGTGTCTGCCTGGCCAACTCGGTGCGCATGGCACCGACCTTTTCGATGCCTGCGGCGATGGTGGTCGCGGTACCGCCACTCTCCTGAATCACCAGCAGGTCCACCGGGCGGCCGGAGGCGACGATATGCTCACGGAGGGCATCCCGGTCCATGCTTTCACAGCCCAGGGACACCAGCAGCACCGCCCCCACGTTCGGATGGGTGGTCAGCGCGCGCATCATCCGACTGGCGTACTGGTTGGGGAAACACCCCGGAAAACCGATCAGGTGCACATCCAGATCATCAAAATGTTGAGCGATCCGGCGGCTGACGTGGTGTGCACACTCCACCAGGTAGGCGACCACCAGCACATTGCGAATGCCCTTGCGACCATCGGCACGGACAAAGCCCTGAAGGGGGGCGACGGATTCACTCACGAGTTCGACTCCTGTGACGGCTGGGTGGCCTGACGGCCGGACTCTCGGGTATGGCTGGCCAGGTAATCACTGGTCATGTTGTGCATATGAACCCACTCGCCCGGGGCCACCGGCGCCAACAGCGAGCCAATGGGCACCCCGTACTTGACGATTTTGTCACCAGCGGCCATCGCACGACGTGCCAACTTGTGGCCGACCGGCAGTGCGCCGGTCAATACCAGCGCCTGGCCATCCAGTGTCATCGTCGCGCCCTCGGGCAGGCTTCGGGCGGTCACCAGAACATTGTCGTCCGGGTGCAACAGGATCAGGGCATCGCTCGATACGGAACTGTGTTCACGCATGGGTCAGAAGACTCCCACCGGACAGGGTGCCTGCGCTGGGAGCAGACCCCGGGATTTCAACGTCGTCCAGAATTCCGCGGGTATCGGCTGATCCATCCGGGTTCGGGCCTCACGAACTTCCGCGGTGCTGGCACAGCCGGCGATCACCGAGACCACCGCCGGATGAGCCGTTGGGAACTGCAGTGCCGCCGCCGGTAACGGCACGGCAAACTCGGCACAGACGGCCTCCAGCGCAGCAACCCGGTGGACCACCGAGGCGGGGGCCGGCGCGTAGTTGTAGTAATGCGGCCCGGGGGGTTGCACGCCGGTGGCAAGAACGCCGGAATTGAAGGCACCACCGATGACTACAGACACGCCCCGTGCCTCACACTCGGGCAGCAGTCGCCCCAACGCTTCCTGCTCCAGCAGGGTGTAGCGACCGGCGAGCAGCAGAACATCCAGGTCCAGCTCAGCCAGCGCCCGCTCACAGACGCCAATCTCATTGACGCCCAACCCGATGGCCTGAATATCACCGACAGCCTTTCGCTCAAGCAACGCCCGGTATCCCCCCGTGCGGAATTGCTGCCAGAAAAACTCATCCCGGGTGCCATGGGTCACAGGGCCCAGATCGTGGGCATAGACGATATCCGGTAGGCGACCAAGCCGCCCGGCCGTCTCCTCCAGTTGACGCTGTACGGCCTCGTAACGGTAGTCGAAGACCGGTGTGAAATCGGCGGCCCCGGCAAAACCGAAACGGACCGGGTCGTGTGCCTGAGGGTCAAGGGGCACAAGGGTTCGGCCCACTTTGCTCGACAGGATGACCGGGCGGCCCATCAGCACCGAGCCCAGCCGCTGTTCGCTCAGGCCAAAGCCGTAGTGGGGCGCGGTGTCGAAATAGTCGATACCCTCGTCGAGCGCCTGCGCAATGGTGGCCAGCGCCTGCTCGTCCGGGAGCGGGCGGTAGAGATTGCCGATGGGCGCCGCGCCAAACCCCAGTGCGGGCAGGGCCAAAGCCGTGTCGCCCAGGGGTCGGCGTTGCAGGGAGCGGGATTGCGTCACGATAGTCCTTCTGAAGTCACCTTGAGCGTTGCAAACAGGTTTTTATAATTAAAAAACCGATCACAAGTAAAAGTAAAAATCGGCGCCCTGTCAACCGCTTTATGGCAACCTGGGAAAAGATGCGCCTTAAAGGCTGTGCTGGCGAAGAGTGCCCGACAGATCGGCTGCCGCCGCGCAAAGTTTTACGACCGCCTCATCCACCGTGCAGCGCTCGGGCTTATAGCGCACGAAAGGTATCGTCAACGCGGCCACGGCGCCCCGCGTGCCAACCAGGGGTGCCGACAGGTCGGTGACGCCATCGATAAAGTCACTGGGCGTGCGCACATACCCCTGGGCTCGAGCCGCCTCAGCCCGGGCCGCAAAGTCGGCCAGGGACTCCTCTCCCGCCGCCAACTGTCCGCGCATCACCGCCTGGGTATCCTCGGTCTGAAAACCATACAGAACCAATCCCGAAGCCGCCTTGATCAGGGGCCGTCGATAGCCGACCCGCACCGAGAAGCCCAGATCTCCCGGGTTTTCGATGCGCCCGATCACCACGATCTGGTCGCCGGACGCCATGGCGATATGGCAAGACTGGTTGATTTCCCGGGCGAGCACGGACATCACCGGCAGTGCCAGCTCAATCAGGGTTTTGGTGGGTGCCCGGGCAATGCCCAAAGCAAACAGCTTGTTGCTCAGGGTATAACCATCGCGTCCTTCGGCGGGCACGATATAACCCCGATACTCCAGCGCCAGCACCATCCGGAACAACTCGCTCACCGAGCGCCCGAGACGGACGGCAATCTGGGAAGTGGTGAGGGGCTCTCGGCTACTGGCCAACAGTTCCAGCACATCCAGCCCCTTTTCCAGGGCGGGGGCCTTGTACTTCCGCTCAGCCTCCGCCTCTGTGTTCGTGTTGTTTTTCCGGTAATCGTCATTCATCCAGGGAGTCCATTGCCGATTGTTAACAGTAAAGTCTCGCGACGCACCGCTGGCCGGGCCTACAACGCCAGGCGGTATATCCTCCGGGCGTTGTCTCTGAATATGGCCGCCTCCTGCCCCGGAGCACAGGCATTGACCCGGTGCCAGGCCAGCGCCAGCCAACGGGTGTAGTCTCCCGCCAGGTTCAACACCGGCCAGTCACTGCCCCAGAGCACCCGTCCGGGGCCGAAAATCTCGATTACCGAATCCAGATAGGGAAGCAAGTCCTCCCAGGACTGACCCTCCGCCAGCTCGGTCGCCAGTCCCGAGAGCTTGCAGTACACCCGGGGGCAGGCTGCCAGTGCGCCAAGAGCGTCCTGCCAGCTTTGTAAGCCCTCTCCGGCAATATCCGGTTTCGCCCCGTGATCAAGCACAATGGTCAGATCCGGGTGGCGATAAGCCAGCTCCAACATAACCGGCAAATGTCGCGGGCACACCAACGCATCGAACACCAGCCTTTGCTTCGCCATGGTGGACAAGGCGTCGGGATTGGCCCGGCGCAGAATCCAGTCATCCTCGGGCAGCGCCTGTAACATGGGGCGCAGCCCCTTGAGCCAGGGCGACTGCGCCAGCGCCCTGATTGCCCCCGGCGCCGTCTCCCGAGCCAGATCCGTCCAGCCCACCACCCCCAGGATGAAGGCCCACCGCTCGGCCAAGGCCAGTAGATACCGGGTATCGGCCTCGTTCGGTTGGGACTGCACCAGTATCGAGCCCACCACACCCTGAGGCGAGGCCTCCCCCCAAAAGTCCTCCGGGTTGAAGTCGCGGTAGATCGTCCGCAGGTCCCGCGTGGGCCAGGTGCACTCCGGCCGCGCCAACTGCCAGCAGTGTTGATGCGCATCGATGATGCCCAGGCCAGTCATCGCGCGCCTCTCAGCGTGCGGCGGGCGAAGGCCGCCACTACCAGAAAACACACCAGGGGTACGACCACCGCCACATTGATACGCGTCAGATCCGACACCAGACCCATCAGGGCGGTGATAATCGCTCCACCTATGATCGCCATGATCAACAGGGAGGATCCCGCTTTGGCCAGGGGCCCCAGGCCTTTGATACTCAAGGCAAAGATGGTGGGAAACATGAGGGACATGAAAAAACTGGTGAACACCAACGCCAATAGCCCCAGTTGCGTCGGAAGCACTATGGCCACCACGCAGAGAGCAACACTGATCAGGGCATAGACCAACATCAGACTCGCCGGGGTGAAGCGTCCCATCAGCGCCGTAGCCACAAACCGACCGACCATGAACGCCACCAGAGACGACGCCAGATAGTCGGCCAACGTCTTTTCACCGGCGTCGGGCAAGGCGGTCTGGCCATAGCGGATCATATAGCTCCAGATGCACACCTGCGCGCCCACATAGAAAAACTGCGCCGCGACACCAAACAGGTAATACCGCTCTTTCAGCAGCGCCCGGAAATCAGCCAACCGAAACGCGCGTTCCTCCTGCGTACATCCATTCCCCAAGGGCGGAAAGCGCACACAGGCAACGGCCAGCGCCCAGAAAAAGACGACCGCCGCAATGGCCAGATAAGGGCCGGCAACGGCCTGCACCTCGGTGGTGTAAAAAGCGGTTCGCTGTGCGTCGCTCATCACTGCCAGCGCTTCGGGACTGTGCTCCACTCCGGAGAGAATAAACTCCCGACCAATTAGCACCCCGGAAATGGTTCCGAGGGAATTGAAAGACTGGGCAAAGTTCAGGCGCCGCTCAGCGGTCTCCGGGTCACCCATGGCGACAATCATCGGGTTGGCGGAGGTTTCCAGAAAGGCCAGGCCGCTGGCAATGACAAACAGCGCCAATAGAAAATAGCTGTATTCATGCGCCAGCGCCGCCGGATAAAACAGGCTCGCTCCCAACCCGTATAACAGCAGGCCGATAATCACCGCCGCCTTGTAGCCAAAGCGCTTCATCGCCAGAGCCGCTGGAATGGCCAACGCGAAATAGCCGAAATAAAACGCCGACTGCACCCAGCCAGAGGCGAAATCACTCAGCACAAAGGCTTTCTTGAATTGGGTAATCAGAATGTCGTTAAGGTTGTTGGCCACACCCCACATGAAAAACAGACTGACAATCAGTACCAGCGGCAGCCACAGAGCGACTCCAGAGCGCGTTGGATACTGGTGGCTCGTCCGGGGCAAAGACTGCATGGGTAGGACACTCCTCGGGTGTGACCTGCTGGTTTTTGAGGCGCCATTCAATCGCCTGAGCAGGATTTATTATGCTGTCTGTATAGCACAGGGATCTTTACATGTAAAATAGTGTTTATTTTTAAAAACAGTACTGCCTCCCCGCTTCCAGCGCAGGGAGAGCTACAGTGTATCGAAAGAAAACAAGGACGCTAGTAAGGAAAAGCGGCGGCGATGGACGCGTAATGTTCAGCCAGCCTGGCCGGATCAAACGGCGGTTTGAAGAAACCGTGGTAATCGCCCATGGGATTGAACAGGACGATATTGCCGCTGTGGTCGACGGTATAGTCATCGTCACTTTGGGTGACTTTGGCAAAAGCGACATTGACCTCGTTGGCCAGTCGTTTGAGGGTCAGGAACTCGCCGGTGACGCCCACAAAGTCCTCGTGAAAATAGGGCACGTATTCCGCCAGCACCTCCGGGCTATCCCTCGCCGGATCCAGGGTGACCAGCAGCACCTGGGTGCGCTCGGCCAGCTCCGGGGGGAGCTCCTCCATAGTCCGGGCCAGTTCCGCCATTGCCATGGGGCAGATGTCCGGGCACTGGGTGAAACCGAAGAAGGCCAGGGTCCACCGCCCCTGCAACTGCTCGGGGGTAAAGGGTTCACCCCGGTGATCCACCAGTTCAAACGCGCTGACCCGGCGGGGCTGCTCGAACACCAGGGTGCCCTGCTCGCGCAGCGCCTCCCGGTCCAGGGCCGGCTCCCGGGTCACCTTGTAAACCTGTAAGCCCACGACTACCGCCACTACGACAACCAGAATAGCCACGGTGCGGCGGATACCGCGCTGCTGTCGAGCGCGGCGGTCGTCGGGGTTGGGGGCAGTGTCAGTCACAGGCTTGACTCCGGTACATCAGGGATTGGTCAGAGGCGCAGATAGTCGGTCGGCACGGGCAGCAGGTAGTGGTCCAGCAACATCACCACAAACAGCGCCATCAGGTAGACGATGGAATACTTGAAGGTATCCATACCCACCGACGGCTTTTTGCTGAACATCAACGCCAGCGACCAGTAGAGGAAGCCGGCACCGAGCACCAGGGCGCCGAGCAGATACAGCCAGTTCAGCATGCCGGTAATGTAAGGCAGCATCGTCACCAGTATCAGGATCACGGTGTACAGCAGGATATGCAGCTTGGTGTACTGTTCCCCGTGGGTAACCGGCAGCATGGGGATATCCGCCTTGGCGTACTCGTCTTTGCGGTGCACCGCAAGAGCCCAGAAATGAGGCGGCGTCCAGGCGAAAATGATCAGTACCAGTAACAGGGCGTGGCCGTGAATTTCACCGGTCACTGCAGTCCAGCCCAGCAACGGGGGTGCTGCGCCGGCGATACCACCGATGACAATGTTCTGGGGTGTGGCGCGCTTGAGAAACAGTGTGTAGACCACCGCATAACCCAACAGCGATACCAGGGTGAGCACGGCGGTCAGGGTGTTGATGAACACCACCAGCAGGGCCATACCCAGGCTTCCGATCACCAGGGCGAAGATCGCCGCCTGCATGGGCTCGACCCGCCCCTTGGCCACCGGCCGGTTGAAAGTCCGGGCCATCTTCTGGTCCACGTGGCGATCCACCAGGTGATTGACCGCCGCCGCAGAGCCCGCGCACAGCGCAATACCCAGGTTCCCGATCAGCAGCACATCGAGCGGGACCATACCCGGCACCGCCAACAGCATGCCGATCACCGAGGTCAGGATCATCAGCATGACCACGTTGGGCTTGCACAGCTCATAGTAGTCTCGCCAGCTCATGCTGGCTCCGGATGCGCGGGTGTTATCCATTATTTTCGCCATGGGATGCCTGCTTTTTATACCCCTAGATTCGTATCGCCGAGTAACTCCGGTGGGCCAGAGTCACCAGGCTCAGCAACAGTAACGCACCGACCCCGTTGTGGGCAACCGCTACCGACAGGGGCAGTGACGCCAGCACATTGGTGATGCCCAGCGATACCTGCACCACCAACAACAAGCCGATCAGGCCGGTCAGACGACGGGCGCGACTGAGCGGTACCTGCCACAAGCGGTACAGCAGCACCAGCAGCACCAGAGTCACCACCAGGGCACCGATGCGATGCGTCAGATGGATGGCGGTCCGGGCATCGCCTTCGAGCAAGCCCCCCAGATAATTGGGGCCCACACTCTGGGCAAAGTTGAAACCCCGCTCAAAATCCGTATCTGGCCACCACTCGCCGTGGCAGGTGGGAAAATCGGTACAGGCCAGGGCCGCGTAGTTGGAGCTGGTCCAGCCCCCCAGCGCAATCTGCATGACGACCACAATGAGCGCCAGCCAGATCAGGGGCCGCAGCCCCGCGAGCCGTCGATAGCTGTTGCTGGACAGGCTCCAGGGGCGGTTCTGCAGGCGCAGCGTCAGTAACCAGAGCAGGCTGAAGGTGGCAAAGCCGCCGAGCAGATGGGCGGTCACCACTTGCGGCCACAGCTTGAGCGTGACCGTCCACATGCCAAAGGCCGCCTGCAGGACCACCAGGGCCAACAATCCGGTGGCATGCCAGCGCGGGTAATTCATGGCCGGCGCCCGGGCGGCGAACCGCCAGGTGGCCAGGGTGAGGCCCAGAATCACCAGGCCGAGCGTGCCGGCAAAATACCGGTGTACCATCTCCGGCCAGGTTTTATCGTGTTCCACCGGCGATTCCGGGAACAGGGCTTCGGCCTTGGCCACGTGCTCATCCGAGCTGGGCCAGGTCATATGACCGTAGCAACCCGGCCAGTCGGGACAGCCCAGACCAGCATCCACCAACCGGGTAAACGCCCCCAGAACCACCACCACCGCGCACAGGGCGGTGGCAAACAAAGCCCAGCGATAACCGTGTTTTTGTTGATTTTTCAGCGTCGCCACGAGTCCGTCTCCTCGGCCGGTCAATCTTCGTAGGAGTAGCGCAACAAGCGCTTGATGTCTTTCAATAATTGGTTGCCCGTGTGATCGGGGCCGTAGGCCATCATCACAAACCCTTCCTGGTCCATCAGAAAGTAGCGGCCCTCACTCACCGGGTTACCCGGCAGGTTGGTGGTCTCCAGTGAGGCCATCAACTCGGTCTCGTCCGGTTGCAGAACCTCGGTGCCCGGATGTTCTTCCCGCCACTGCTCAACCAGTGCATCCGAGGGCTCGCCACCGACCGGCATGATGATGCGTTTGACCCGATAGGCTTTGTCCGCCAACCGCACATGGACCTGACGGGTCAGATACAGATTGGCCTGGCAGCGTTCGCCGCAGGCGGCATCGACCGGAATCACGTAGCGCCAGTGTTTCCGTTCCGGGTCCAGGGTCCAGCCTTCTCCGTCAAGGGTTGTTGGCTGCCACTGGGTAAAGCGCTGGGGTGGGTCCAGCAGCTCGCCCTGATTGACCTGCCCGTCGGGGATACCCACGCCGGTCTGAAACAGCACATAGGCAATCAGCATGGGCAGCGCCACCACCGCCATCAGTCCAATGGCGGTAATCTGGCCCCGGCGCCTGGATCGGCGCTGGCGGTCGTTCAGGTCTTGATCAGTCATTACGGCTACTCCCGCTACCGCATTCTGCGGAGTTCGCTGTTGTTGAACGCCTGCGTTTGCGCAGGCTGATGAGGGCCACAGTCAACCAGATTACCACGGCGGCCGCCATGGCGAACCACTGCACCGCGTAACCGAGGTGTTTTGCGGCGCTGACCTCGAGATTCTGCCACTCGGTTCTCAGGGCGCCCGGGCTACCCTCGTCCAGTCTGGCATAGTGCCCCAGTACCGGTTGCGCCAGTGCGTCCGCCATCGCCTCCGGCTCGATGGCGACAATCACTTTGGGCCATTCGGCCTCGGCCGGGCGACCGTCGAGTAGTGGGTGTTCGCTGGGTGTTTGCCAGCGTGCAAACAGCGTGTGCTCACCGCTCGGCGCCGGGGGGTCGGGTCGGTCGGCGCGGTCCTCTCCCGCCGCCACCCAGCCCCGATTGACCAGGAGTATCCGCCCGTCGGTCAACTGGAAGGGCGTAATGACTTCATAGCCCACCTGTCCGTTGCGCTGCCGGTTGTCCAACAGCCAGTTTCGTCCCGCCAGGTAGTGTCCCTGCAGTAGCAGCCGGCGCTGCTCTTCGATCTCGGCCAAATCCGTACCGGGTAGGGACGCCGGCGGCTGGGCGCGTACCGCATCGAGAGCGGCCTCCCGGGCCCGCTTCTGATCGGCGCGATCCAACTGCCAGAAACCGAGCGCCATCAGGACCGGAAAGGTCAGCAGGCACAGCAGCGTGACTTTCCAGTGGAAGGCGGTGCTACACTGTGGCTCGGCGGGCGTTCGCTGGGCGTTCACACTGGATACCTCGGGGAGCTCTCACCGACGCTCAATGGAGGGAGCTGCCGTTCTATAACAATTCACCACTCAACAGGCTTGACAACAGGAATTTTTATGTGGCTTAAAATCATTATCCTGGTGCTGTTTGTCGGCGTTCTGGCCAGCCTCACCAGCGGCCTGCGTTTTTTGCTCAAGGACGCCGGCGTCCCGGAATCCAAACGGACGCTGTACGCTCTGGGCATTCGGATCGTGCTGGCCAGCGTGATGATGCTGTGCGTATTTTACGGTTTCTACAGCGGTATTCTGACCAGCTCGGCCCCCTGGGACTCGCGCCTGTAAGGCGCGAGTCGGGAGTCCGATCAGCCGAAAATATACACCGCGAAGAACAGACCGACCCAGACCACATCCACAAAGTGCCAATACCAACTGGCGGCCTCGAAGCCGAAGTTATCATCCGGTTTGAAATGGCCTTTGAGCACTGACCGGAGCCACATGACGGTCAACATGAAGGTGCCCAACAGCACATGCATACCGTGAAAGCCGGTCAGCATGAAAAAGGTGGTGCCGTAAATGCCGGACTCCAGCGTCAGACCCATCTCCGTATAGGCATGCACATACTCTTCGACCTGAAGAATCAGGAAGGCAATCGCCAGAATGATGGTGCCACCCAACCACCAGTTGAATGCCTTGCGAGCATTGTTTTTGATGGCACTGTGTGCAAAGTGCACGGTGACACTGGAGGTCAACAGCAGCACGGTGTTCCAGAAGGGCAACCAGGTCCAGAGCGATCCGGCCTCGGAGTAACTCATATTCTGCTCTGGGCCGCGCACCGTGGCCGCGTCCCCATTGACCGCCATATCCGGGGTGGTCATCAACGGCCAAGCGGCCTCGAACCCGTTCCAGAGAAACTCATTGGTCGCCGCATTGTTGCCATCGCCGCCCAGCCAGGGCAACGCCAGGTTACGGACATAGAAAAGGGCGCCAAAAAAGGCCGCAAAGAACATCACTTCACTGAAGATGAACCAACCCATCCCCCACACATAGGAGCGCTTGAGTTGGGCGCTATTCAGCCCGGCCATATTTTCATTGATGACGGCACCAAACCAGTTCCAGAGTACAACAGCAAAGATCAGGCCCCCGGCCATAAACAGATAAGGGCCGGAACCGCTACCGTTCAGCCAATTGGCGGCACCAAAGACCGTCAAAAACAACCCGAAGCTGGCCCAGAGCGGCAGTTTGCTCTGTTCCGGTACGTAATAAGTTCCTTCGCTTGTCGCCATATCGATTACTCCGCGCTCGTTTTTATTGTTTCAAACTAGCCAAGTCATTGTGGTCATCACCAAAGCGGTCGGTCACATCAAATAGAGTGTAGGACAGGGTGATGGTGTTGATGTTTTTCGGGATATCCCGGTCGACAATAAAAAACATGGGCAGCTCGGCCGTTTCACCGCCCGCCAAGGGCTGCTGTTCAAAACAGAAGCACTCGGTCTTGTGAAAATAGTTGGTGGCTTTGAACGGCACCAGGCTGGGAATGGCCTGGCCCACCATGTCGCGCTCGGTCGGATTGCGCGCCAGATAGTCGATCCGCTTCTGTTCCCCCGGGTGTACCGTCACCGAACGGATGGTGGGCTCGAACTCCCACGGCATCCCTTCGTTGTTGGTTGCCACAAACTGAACCTTGATGGTCCGACTGGTATCGATGCCGGCATCGGTCGCCTCGTAGCGTCCCCCGGTTTTGCCATTGAGCCCGGTGACTTCACAGAAGGCATCGTACAACGGCGGCATGATCCAGATGGCAAAGACAAACATGCCCACCACGGTCACACCCAGCTTGAGGCTGAGTGCGGCGATCGGATTGGTGGGCATGAGCCTTTTCACGGGTCGACCTCTCGTTGCTCTTACTTCACTGCCGGTTACTTCACTTCCGGCGGAGTGCTGAAGGTGTGGTAAGGCGCCGGGGACGGTACCGTCCACTCCAGCCCTTCCGGGTTATCCCACACTTCGGCCGTCGCCTTCTTACCCTTGATGATGGTGGCAACCACGATGTACAGGAACAGCACCTGCGCGCCGCCGAACAGGAAGGCCCCAACGGAGGAGATCATGTTCCAGTCGGCAAACATCATGTGGTAGTCCGGAATCCGGCGCGGCATGCCCGCCAGACCCGAGAAGTGCATCGGGAAGAAGGTCAGGTTCAGGCCAATAAACGCCAACCAGAAGTGGGTTTTACCCAGGGTCTCGTTGTACATATGACCGCACCACTTGGGCAACCAGTAATACACCGCCGCGGTGATGGAGAAAATCGCGCCGGGCACCAGCACGTAGTGGAAGTGCGCTACCACAAAGTAGGTGTCGTGATACTGGAAATCCGCCGGGGCAATGGCCAGCATCAGGCCCGAGAAACCACCGATAGTGAACAGAATCACGAAGGCCACGGAAAACAGCATCGGGGTTTCAAAGGTCATGGCCCCGCGGAACATGGTGGCCACCCAGTTGAACACCTTCACCCCGGTGGGAACGGCAATCAGCATGGTGGCGTACATGAAGAACAGCTCGCCAGCGATGGGCATACCCACCGTGAACATGTGGTGCGCCCAGACAATAAAGCTCAGGAAAGCGATCGATGCGGTTGCGTACACCATGGACGAATAACCAAACAGCGGTTTGCGCGCGAAGGTGGGAATGATCGCGCTGACAATACCGAACGCCGGCAGAATCATGATGTACACTTCGGGGTGCCCGAAGAACCAGAACACATGCTGGAACAGAACCGGATCGCCGCCACCGGCGGCACTGAAGAAGCTGGTGCCGAAGTGGATATCCATCAGCATCATGGTGACCACCCCGGCGAGCACCGGCATTACCGCAATCAGCAGGTAGGCGGTAATCAACCAGGTCCAGACGAACAGCGGCATCTTCATCAGGGTCATGCCCGGCGCGCGCATGTTCAGAATCGTGGCGATGATGTTGATCGCACCCATGATGGAACTCGCACCCATGATATGGATAGCGAAAATGAAAAAGGTTACCGACGGCGGTGCGTACGTAGTGGATAACGGTGCGTAGAAGGTCCAACCGAAGTTCGGCGCCCCGCCCTCCATGAACAGAGTAGAGACCAGCATCAGGAACGCGAAGGGGAGAATCCAGAAACTCCAGTTGTTCATCCGCGGCAGCGCCATATCCGGTGCGCCGACCATCATCGGAATCATCCAGTTGGCCAGGCCGACAAAGGCCGGCATGACCGCCCCGAACACCATGATCAAGCCGTGCATGGTGGTCATCTGGTTAAAGAAGTTGGGTTCGACAATCTGCAGGCCGGGCTGGAACAGCTCGGCGCGAATCACCAGGGCGAAGATACCGCCCAGGAAGAACATGGCAAAGCTGAACCAGAGGTACATGCTGCCGATGTCTTTGTGGTTGGTGGTGTACAACCAGCGAGTAATACCTTTTGCGGGGCCGTGAGCCATTGCGATACCTCCTAGTTGCCCTGTTTATGGTTATAGATATCGATGGGCTGGGCTTCGTCGCCCATGTTGTTGCCCCAGGCGTTGCGCTCGTAGGTCACGACCGCGGCGATATCCACTTCGCTGAGCTGCTCGCCAAACGCCTGCATCGCGGTGCCGGGAACGCCGTTGACGATCACATCGATATGATCCTCGATTGGCCCGACCGCCAGGCTGCCCTCTTTCAAGCCCGGGAAGGTACCGGGAACACCGGAGCCATCGGCCTGGTGACAGGCGGCACACCAGCGGCCGTAAACCTCTTCACCGCGCGCATACAGCTCGTCGAAGCTGAAGGTCTGCTCGGTCAGCTTGGCCAGCTCTTCCGCTTCGGCTTTCTTGTCGGCCAGCCACTGGTTGTATTCTTCTTCCGGCAGCGCCTCGACCACAATCGGCATGAAGCCGTGGTCCTTGCCACACAGCTCCGCGCATTGGCCACGATAAACACCGGGCTCCTCAATCAGCGCCCAGGACTCGTTGATAAAACCGGGAATCGCATCTTTCTTTACGCCCAGGTCGGGGACCCACCAGGCGTGAATGACATCTGAGGCGGTAATCAGGAAGCGGACTTTCTGGCCCACCGGCAACACCAGTGGTTCGTCCACTTCGAGCAGATAATTGGCATTTTTGGGTGCAAAGCCTTCGATTTCGTCCCGCGGGGTGCTCAGGTTGCTGAAGAAGCTGACATCGTCTTCGACGTAGTCATACTTCCAGCGCCACTGATAGCCGGTAATCAGCACATCGACTTCGGCTTCGGACGAATCATAGAGTTTGATCAGACTGCTGGTGGCAGGAATGGCCATGATGACCAGAATCACCAGCGGGATTGCTGTCCAGAGAATTTCCAGACCAGTGCTTTCGTGAAAGTTGGCGGGTTTCACACCACGGGATTTGCGGTGCATGATCATGCTGTAGAACATGATCCCGAAGACCACCACACCAATCGCCACACACCACCAGAACATCTCCATATGGAGGCCCTGGATCTCGCGACTGACCGGTGTCACCCCCTCGGTCATATTAAACTTCCAACGCTCAACCTCGTCTGCCAGGGTCTGATAACTGGTCATCAGCACGGCAGGGGCAAGCAGCCAGGCGAACCGCCTATGCGCTCGTTTAAACATCGCCCAAATTCTCCGTGTAGCTAGCTTATGTTTATTGTGAAACTACTGGGGCTCTTGCAATGCCCCAACGTTGCGACGCGTCGCACCCACGGTCCGGAATCAACCGCCCGGTAGCGCCAGACCCAGTGTCCGGCCCCAACCGACACGCGATACGACACTCCCACACCTGCCGTCAGCTATCGGCAACCAGGGGCGAGAGTCAATGTCGGCTGAACAACCAACGGGTTCGTGTGGCGGGGTACGGCCAGTGCACTGCGGCTAAATGTCGCAACCACCGGCAACAAGGAGGCCATAGCAACGAAAAAAAGTCAATGCTTTTATACCCTTAGCGTTTATTTATTGTTGGGTATGGAGGCGTTACACTCGCCCTCCCCAAAGGGCCCCACGGCTACCACCCTGTTGATACTGGCGCCATGACTGATACCCGCCCCAACCACCGACAAATCTGGCAGCTCGCCTGGCCCATGATGCTGAGCAACCTGTCCATTCCGCTGCTCGGCGCCGTGGATACCGCCATTCTTGGACACCTCGGCAGTCCGGTCTATCTCGGTGCGGTAAGCCTGGGCGCAAGTGTCGTAACCCTGCTGTTCTGGTCATTCGGATTTCTGCGGATGGGCACCACCAGCGTGGCCGCCCGGGCGACGGGTGCGGAGGATCACGACACCATCCGCCTGGTGCTGGCCCAGAGCCTGATATTCGCTCTGGGCCTGGCGCTGCTGATCATCGTCCTCGGTCCCTGGCTGATACCCACCGCGCTGGGATGGATGGGCGCGAGTCCGGAGGTGGCCGCACTGGCCCAGAATTACGGCCAGATCCGCCTGTGGGGCGCGCCCGCCAGCCTGATGAATTTTGCCCTGGTCGGCTGGTTTATCGGCCGTCAGGATACCCGCCGCCCGCTGATGATTCTGCTGACCACCAACCTGCTCAATATCCTGCTCGATGCCCTGCTGATTCTCGGGCTGGGGATGAACAGCGACGGAGCTGCCTGGGCCAGCGTGCTGGCCGAGTATGGCGGCCTGCTGCTCGGTCTGGGCCTGCTCAGGCATCACCTGGTTCGCCTGCCCGGGCAACTCAACCGTGCCCAACTGCATCAGTGGCAGGCCTACCAGGCACTGCTACAGGTCAATCGTCACCTGTTCATCCGCACACTGTGTCTGCTGCTGGTCTTTGCCTTTTTCGCCGCCCAGGGCGCCCGTCTGGGTGATCAGGTACTGGCGGCCAATGCGGTTCTGCTGCAGTTTCTGATGCTGACCTCCTACGCCCTGGACGGGTTCGCTCACGCGGCGGAGGCGCTGGCGGGTCGGGCGGTCGGCGCCCGTCAGGCTGAGGCTTTGCGCCAGACGGTGCGTCTGACCACCCTCTGGGCACTGGCTTGCGCGGGGCTGATCAGTCTGGTCTTCGTTGCAGGCGCGCCCTGGTGGCCCGGGCTGTTCACCAGCCTGGAGCCCGTACTCGAGCAGGTGCGGGCCCACTACGTCTGGGTTTGTCTGGTGCCCCTGGTGGGGGTCTGGGGCTACCAGCTCGATGGGGTCTTTCTCGGTAGCGGTCGAACCGCCCTCATGCAGTATTCCGTCGTCGGCTCAGCCCTGCTGGTGTTTCTGCCGTTGTGGTGGTGGCTGCAACCGTTGGGCAATCACGGCCTTTGGCTGGCCTTCCTGGCCTTTAACGGGGCCCGGGGGATCTCGCTGGGTACGGTTTATTACTACCTGAATCATCGTCGCCGCTGGTTGCTACGGACCTGACACCGGCTCAAGTAACGTTCCATGCACTTTTCGCCGCCTGTTATAAGCAATCACTCTTAAAATGGCCTTGTATTTACCGGCTTTTGAATTAAGTTTAAGGGGGAGCACACACCGTGCGGACATTTCCCTCTGCGGGTACCCCCCGCGGACGCATCACTGGCCGAGTCGCCATCCGACTGACCCAGGCTGGACGCCAAGCACGGTGCACACCGCCACCGTCACACTCATCGAGCATTTGCCATCACGAGCCGGGAGGTTCATGCCAAGGTCATGTGTCTGCGACCACTCGACGACATTCGCGCCCTGATTCAGGCCGCGAAACAGCAAGACCTGGAGACAGGACAACTGAGCCGGATCATCCAGCGTCGGGCGGATCAGTTGCATGTGGCGATTCAGTTGCCCCAGCACCAGGCCGAGGCCGCTTTGCATGATTTCGTGGTGCGCTATGTGGAGCACGTGCCGGCCTTCATCGGCGCCATCGACGCCCTCACCCGGGAAGCGGGCATCAACGACCGGGTAGCGCCACTGCTCAACATCGCTTGTGATTACTTCCTGTCACCACCGGACCTGGTCAGCGGTCGCAGTCATCTGGTGGCGCTGCTGGACGAAGCCTACCTGGCGCACCGCCTGCTGGAGGAGGTCAACGATCGTTTCATCGGTTATTGCGGCATCCCGCTCGCCCCCATGGACACCACCCGAGCCAATGTCATCGCCCACGAACTGATCGGTGAACCCTTCGCCAACGAGTTGGACCAGGCGGTGCTCTTTTCCGCCGAACTGCTCCTCAATGAGTACCCGTTCGAGGGCGAAAGCTTCAACCACTACATCGCGCAACACCGGGACCGGGGTTGGTCCGAGGAGCTGCGCCGCTGGCCCTGCCTGGCGGCCAACCTGGATATCGGCCTGCGTCTCAGCTCCTGAGCTGGGCAAGAATATCCGTCGGATTGAGGTGGGGCGGAAACACCGGATAGTACACCTGCCGGACGACACCCCCTTCAATCAACAGCGTCAGCCGTTTGATGTAACGGGAATGGTCGTAATCGAAGGTGGGAAGCTCCAACGCCCTGACCAGTTTCAGCTCGCTGTCGTTGAGCAGAGGGTAAGGCAGGCGCAAGCGCGCCACTGTCTCACGCTGATCGTCGAGGGGCTGGGCACTCACCCCGTACACTTCCACCCCCAACCGCTGGAATTCCGGATACCGATCCCGAAACGCGCAGCACTGAGTCGTGCACCCTCGCGCCCCGGGAATCTTGTTCCAACCGCGCATTGGCGGCTGCTCCGGCTTGCCGGTCATGGGATAAAAGAACACCACGGCCGTGCCGCTGATGGCGCTGAGGTCTACCGGTTCGTCTCGGGTACTCGGCAGCGCCACACTGGGTATTGCCATGCCCTGGAGGTGGTCGCAGGCACCATCGTCCTGGGGCTCGGGCAGGCCCTCAGGCAACATATACAAGTTCTTGGCCATTCGCTGTTGTCCTGTCAATCGGGAAGGGTTGCCTCGTGCGTCCCTTCGCCAGTGGATCGGTGACGATTTCCGCCCAATGAGGGTCCGATCATCGACGTTGTCGTTTGTATCTCTTGCGGGTCTTCTAATTGCCGGTCGATCCGCCAGGCACAGACGACTTCGGTCATTTTTCAGCGCAATTCCCATGCCAGCCGATTGCGTCAGCGTGAGACCCTTCTTTGAGTGTAGCTCCAGGTTTATGGCGCCCGCCAGCAAGCACACCGGAATTTTATCCGGCGCACCATTATCGGGCTCACGTCAGTGCAATGCTTACCAGTGCACCCTATCAGTGCATGCCTGGATGAGCTGATGCTCCTCAGAAGGTTACAACAGCGCCGCCGTTTTGATCTGGGCATAGACGGTTAGGCCCGCGCTCAGCGCGAGATCATCGGCAGACTTGCGGGTGATTCGGGCGAGCAACGGCTGACCAGCGCAGTCCAGATGCACCGTGACCCGCGTGGCATCGAACGGATCGATGGTCACCACCTGAACCGGCAGGCAATTGAGAATGCTGGTATCCCGGGCCTGACTCAGGGTCAGACTCACATCCCGGGCCGCCACCCGCAGCCGTACACGCTGCCCCTCCGAACGGGGCTGCCGTGCCAGTGTGACGGTGCCGCCATTGAGCGCCACGCGGGTCAACGCGTAGTGATCATCGTGCTCCGCGACGGTGCCGGACAGCACCGACGCCGCGTCATCGGCCTGAGCCAGCGGCAAATCGGCCCGGGTCATCAGTTCGGCCAGCGGTCCCGCCGCCAGCACCCGTCCCCGTTCCATCAGCACGAGATGATCCGCCAGGCGTGCCACCTCCTCCGGAGAGTGGCTGACATACAGGACCGGAATCGCGAGACGGTCATGCAGGGTTTCCAGGTAAGGCATGATGGTCTGCTTGCTGGCCGGATCCAGCGCCGCCAGGGGCTCATCCATCAGCAGAAGATCGGGACTGGTGGCCAGTGCCCGGGCAATGGCCACCCGTTGACGTTCGCCACCAGACAGGGCCGCGACCGGGCGACCCATCAGCGGTGCCAACCCCAGCCACTCGGTAAGCTCCTCCAGGGACAGGCGCCGCTCGGCCGCGGGCGTGCGGCGCCAGCCGTACTCCAGGTTACCGCGTACCGACCGATGTTCGAACAGGCTGGGCTCCTGAAACACATAACCCAGGCGCCGCCGGTGGGTGGGCACACACTGCGTTTCATCCTGCCAACAGCGCTCCCCCAACGACAGACGCCCGCCCGGCGTTTTGTCCAGCCCGGCCACAGCGCGCAGCAAAGTGGTTTTACCGCACCCCGAAGGACCCACGATACCGGTCACACCCCGCCCGGGCAGTTGCAGGTCCACCGCCAGTTCAAACTCGCCCCGACGAATCCGGAAACTCAGGGCCAACCCGGTACCCGCCGCAGTGGTTTCCGTCCTTGTCATCATCGGGTCCTCACCAGGCTCAGGTGTCGATTAAAGCCATACACCGCCAGTAACAGAACAAAGGACAGAAGCAACAGGCCGCCGGACAGCACATGCGCCCGGTCGTAATCCAGACTCTCCACGTGGTCGTAAATGGCGATCGATAACACCTGGGTTTCCCCCGGGATATTGCCCCCGATCATCAACACCACGCCAAACTCCCCCAGCGTGTGGGCGAAGCCGAGCACCGCAGCGGTGAGAAAGCCCGAGCGGGTCAGCGGCACGACGACACTGACAAAGCGGTCCCAGAATCCGGCGCGCAGCGTGGCCGCCACTTCAAGAGGACGCGTCCCCAGAGACTGAAACGCACTGGTGAGCGGCTGCACCACAAAAGGCAGTGAATACACCACCGAGCCGATCACAAGGCCGGTGAAGGTGAACGCCAGGGAATGACCGCCAAACCACTGGGCAAGCTGACCCAACGGACCGGACGGCCCCAACAGCAACAGGAGATAAAAGCCGAGCACCGTAGGCGGTAGCACCAGTGGCAGGGCGACCATGGCTTCAACCAGAAACCGGAAGCGCCAACGACTGCGCGCCAGCCACCAGGCCAGTGGTGTGCCCACTATCAGCAGGATGAGCGTGGTGATCGCAGCCAGCTTGAGGGTAATCCCCAGCGCTACCCAATCGGCGGTTTGAACCATGCAACGAGCTCTGTCTGTCCATTTCTGACGGCCACTTTAGCACGGACCGACCATTTGAAAAGCCACCCGCGCCCCGCATGACAGGACTCGGGCCCTGAACTAGGCTTAGTATGGAACGTCACCGCAACGATGGCGGCTGCGCCGCATCAACCAGGTTGTACCTGATGACCTTTTTTGAAAGTCAGACCCAGGCCCAAAACGTCGACAAGGATCGGCGCCAATACATTCTGTCGTTTGTGAGCTATATCTCCGGCACCGTAATTCTGCTCTACGGCCTGCCCCACCTGATGTCCGGAAATGTGGCGCTGGCCTCCCTGCTGCTCGGAACCTCCCTGACCTTCCTGTTGACGGTCGTCTACTACCATCGTACCGGCGATATTGATCTCGCCTGTAAAATCGAAGCGCTGCTGGTGGTCGGCTTTGTATTGACCCTGATCTATCACGGCGGCTATCGGAATACGGCGCTGTACTGGATATTTCCATTCCCGCTGATTTTGTTCGGACTGCTGGGGGTACGCAACGCGCTGATCAGCAATGCCGTCGTCCTGCTCGCGATCGCGGTGATGCTGTTCGCGCCGGACTGGATTCGTGCGGAGTACCGGGTTGAAGAAACCACCCGGTTTTACGCCTCGCTGGTCATTACGGTGATCGCGGCCGGCATCAACGACTACTTTCGCGAGCGCAGCCACCACAAAATGAGCGCATTGCAGCTCTCCCGCGAACGGCAGGCCAACACCGATCCGCTCACCCTGCTCCCCAACCGGCGTTTTATTGATGCCAGTCTGCAACGTCAGATGAACCGGACACCCGAAGAGTTTCTGCCACTGGGCGTCGTGATGTGCGACATCGATCATTTCAAACAGCTCAATGACCAGTTCGGTCACCAGGCCGGTGACCATGTACTCAGAGAGGTCGCCCGCCTGTTCCGGAAAACCCTGCGTCGGCAGGATATCGCCTGTCGTACCGGGGGCGAGGAATTCCTGATATTCCTGCCCCGGACCGAGCTGGCGGATGTTCGCATCGTCGCCGAAAAAGTACGGGTACAGCTGGCGAAGACAGTCTTTCCCATCAAAGGTAAGGCGCACCGAATCACGGCAAGCTTCGGTACCACGGTCTGCCACAACACCGGCGAACTGAGTGCCGCAGTCGAACGCGCGGACGAGCAGCTTTATAACGCCAAGAAAAACGGCCGCAACCAGGTGGTTTAGTGGTATCCACCGTCGCGAATGAGGGCGCGCGCCAAATCGCTTTGCAGAAAGCGATGAAAGTCGCGGGCCGCGGGGGTGTCGCGCAGTAAGATGGTTTGCTGAACGATGGGCTGGTAGTGCGTCTCGGGCACGACCCAATAGTCACCCCGGGGATGGGCCCGCCACTGAGACAGGGCGACAAACCCCAGGCTCGCATTGCCCGTGGCCACAAACTGGTAGGCCTGGGCAATATTCTCTCCCCGCACCGCCCCTGGGCCGACAGACTCCCATAGCCCCAGGGTTTGCAGGGTGTCCCGCGCCGCCCGACCGTAGGGCGCCAGACGGGGGTTGGCCAGTGCAACACGGCGCGCCTGCTCAAGGGATGTCACCGGATCCGCAATCGGGTCATCGGGACTCCAGAGCACCAGCACCCCCCTGGCATAGGTGAATCGAGTGCCCGGCACCCCGACGCCCTCGGCCTCCAGCCGCTGGGGCCGTTCCTCATCGGCGGCCAGAAACACATCGAAGGGCGCCCCCTGGCGAATCTGGGCGTAGTGCTTGCCGGTGCTTCCGTAGGACAGACGCAGCTTGTGTCCGGTCGTTTCGGTGAACGCGGTGGCCAGCGGCTCCATTGCCCCGGCAAAGTTGCTCGCCACCGCGACCCTGACCTCGGCCGCGAGCGCGGAGGTGGCCAGCAGCGGCACGACGAGCAACAGAAACCAGTGAATCGGCCTGGACATGATGATCTCCCGATGAATGAGTCAGGATTCTATCATCGGGCCGCAAGGCAAAGTGAGGTTTCGGTTACGGCGCGCGCCCCGGCCAGACACTCGAAGCGACCTCGGAGTCGAGTGAATCGCGCTGTTCCAGCAATGCCGATTTTGCGCCGTTCACCGCCGTCGACACCGCCGGATCAAACAACCAGACCTCAACGCGCTGGTTCTTGATCCGCCCCGCCTCCTGATTATCGGCCACCGGCAGGTCACCGCCAAAGCCCACCACCGAAGCGGCGTGAATGTCGTGCGCGCGCAGCGCCGACTTGACCCGCAAGGCCCGCATGCGGGACAGAATCAGCGCCCGCTCTTCAGATTGCTGACCATCACCAAAACCGATCAACTGCAACTGGCGGTGCTGATTCTCCGGCCGGCTCATAAACTGGCGCAGTCGCTCCACATCCCAGAGGGCCTTGTTGTCCAGTCGTGAACTGCCCGCATCAAAGCGGAAATTGATGGACAGCCGCTCGCCGTGGCGAACCAGATCACTGTATGCCGGAGGTGCATCCGGGTGAATGGCCGGCTTCAGACTCACCGGATTCTGGGATACAAAACCCACTTGCGCGACCCGGCGCTGACCGGCCTCGCTCTGGGCAAACCCGATAAATTCCCGCACCAACGGCGGCGTCTGGCCCGGCAGGGTGTACAGAAACAGGCGTCGGGACAATGCGTAATCCTCGGTGGCCACGTAGAGGGGCTCCGGGCCCAATGGACTGATGCCATCCTGGGAGACGCTTAACGCCTTGGCCTCACGTACCGAAGCCAGCCCCACAAAACCGATGGCCCCTGGATCAGCCGAGACGGAATCGGACAGACGGTCATTGGACTCAAACCGGCGCGCCTGTGCATCCAGCGAATAATCGCCCTTGAGCACCATGCTCTTGAAGCTGTCCCAGGTGCCCGACTTGTTGTCCCGGGCGTAAAGGCTGACCGGCCGGTTTGGCCCGCCGAGCTCGGCCCAGTTGCGGATGTCTCCCGAAAATAACCGGGCAATATCGGTGACGGTCAGAGCATTCAGCGGGTTGCTGGGGTGAACAATGACCGCAAGCCCGTCGATGGCCACGACATGCTCGGCCTCAAAGTGACGCATGGGCCCAAAGTCCGCCAGCAACGCCTGCTCGGAAGGTTTGATGGGGCGGGAGGCCATGGCGACCTGTGCCTCTCCGGTAGCCAACCCGCGCATCCCGGTGCCCGAGCCGTGAGCGGCCACATCGATATAGACGGTTTCACCCGCCACCCGGCCTTCTACCCGGTACTCGTTGGGTTCAGTGCGAGAGCGGATGCTGACCTCCTCCGCGCCCTTGGCCACGAGGTAATCTTTGGCCAGATTGGGGGCCAGACTGGCGCCAATGGTATTGGACCCGTGCAGGCTGAACAACAGGCCACTCTCCCCGGAGGCAAACGGCGTGGTCGCCGCCAAGGCACCGCAGGACAATAACCAGACTGACACGACCCAGGTCAAACTACGCAGTCTCATACATGGACTCCTTTGGATTCAGGCGCGCCAGCATAGAGCGCCTTTGTTACCAGCCTGTGACGATGGACAAAGAGCGCTACAACTCGGGCTTTGCGCAGAGTGCGAATGCCATGCCGGAACCCGGGAGCACCCCTGGGGTGTTATCACCCCGTGGGAGATTTAATGGAAAAGTGCCCGATAATCGATGCAACGGGTCAGCGAATCGAGTGTTTGGCGCAGATCCCGGGCAAGATTGAGCGAGGCATCATCCGGATGCAGGGCAATGCGCAGGGGGCGTCGCTCACGGGTGAGCCCCTGATTGCAGCGATTCCAGAACCGCAGCCCCAGTGCCCTCAGGGCGGTGTCCGCCTCAAAACCCACCAGGGGTAATCGCCGTCGGGTCCCGGATGCGGTATGAAGCAGACCCGAGGTTGTTTCCACATAAGCGAACGGCGACTCGGCCAGATCCTGCAACGTCAGGTTGCCCAGCGCCCAGGCCGGGGGAACATACAGGTCCGGTGGTGCCAGACGGTGCGCGGCGAACCAGCGGTGGTTGTCGGCCATCAGGGCCTTGAGTGCGACTCGCGGTTGACTGAGGTGCTCGGCGGCCTGACGGGAAATCAGACGAGCGTGACAGCGGTGATACCAGCCCCGGACCCGTTCAGCCCGATGAAACCAGCCATGGCCCGCCAGTTCGAGGCCCCGGGATTGCCAGCAACCAAGGCGGGCCAGATCACCGGGTCGCCAATCCCGTCCCGGTACCACCAGCAGCACAGTGCCGGGCCGGGCCGGCGCGGGCACCAGGGACAGCAAGGCCTCTACCCGATCCAGCGTCTCCGGCATCACGTCGTGAATGGACAACAGTGCCTGCACCGACCCTAATCCAGTGCCGGGGCCGCGGCGGGCGAGGGAACGGGTGGCAGTGTGGCGCGCTGGGCCACGGTATGAGTGAGCAGCTCACACCAGTGCGCCAGACAGCGCTCATTGAGTGCGCTCGCCGCCTGCGCGGCCGCCCGGGCACACGCCCGACGTTCGGCCGGGGAACGGCTGCGCAGCTGCGTCAGCGCCTCGGCGGCACTGTGTGACGGGTCGATGATCGCAAGGCCCGGACAGAGCTCCGGCCACTGGGTAATGCCGCAGCCGGACGACACCATGACCAGTCGCTCCCGCACCATGGCTTCCAGGGCAATGGTGCCAAAGGATTCAAAGTGGGAGGGCAGCAGCAGCAAGTCATGGTCATCCACTTCCGCCCGCAACGCCTCCCGGTCCAGCCAGCCCAGCAACCGCAAGTTGGGGCACTCCCGCGCGGCGGCGGTCAGCTCGCGACGCAGGGGCCCGTCGCCGGCGATGCTGAACACCATATCCCGATGCACCCGGGCGGCATCCACCACGGCATCGAGGTTTTTCTCCGCCGCCAGTCGACCGGCAAACAGCACCCGGCGCAATTGCCCACCGTAAGGACGCCGGGGCGTGCCGGCAAACTCCGCCGAGATCGGCGTACCAATCAGTCCCGTCGAGGGCGCCCCCATACGCTGGGCCAGCTCGAGCATCTCCCGGGAGTTGCCCAGCACCGAGCGGGAACGCGCGAACAGATAGCGGTGTGAGCGATCGAAGAGCCGGTGGACCAGACGGCCCCGCCAGGAGCCCTGCCAGTACAGTTCGGTCAGTTGTTCAAAGGACGTATGGAAGCCGGCGAGCACGGGAATACCCAGCGATTGCGCCAATCGGACGCCCAGGAGCCCGTAGGGCCCCGGCGTGGCCACGATCATCACCTGGGGCGCGAGATCCCGCAGCGCGCGCCTGAGCGCCCAGGGATTGGGAATACACAGCTTCTGGGTTCGGTCACCGGGCAGCGGCAAGGCCACCCCCGTCCGCCAACGGCCAGCCTCCACCCGGGGCGAAAACAGTACGATACGCTCCAGCTCCGGCGCCAGCTGATCGAGCAGATCCTGATAGTAAGCACCCACACCGTTTCGACCTGGCGCGGCGTCGGACACCACGGCCACGCGCAGGGCCTCGGGCAGCATCAGGGATTGGCGTGGTTCGGGACTCATAGGACAACTCCGATCATGGGTGGGGCCAGACAGACGCAAATCGCTGGCGAATTCCGGCCTGGCTCAGACCGAACTCCGCCAACCCATAGCGATGGCCCGGACGCGCGTCGCGACGCGGTTCACTACCCATCGTGTGGGCGCTCACCCGGGGCAAGGGTTGACCGAGAAACGCATACAGCCTGAACCACCCCCGGGTGTCCATTGCCGACAGCTGTGACAGCGGCAGGACATAGACCCAGGGCGTCTGACGCAACGCCTGAATGCGTCGGTAATAGCCGTGCAGCACGGTGATCATCCGCTCCCCCAGCTCCGGGGTGACCTGGGCGGCACCCCACAGGCGCAACACCGGACGCAGGGCACTCAGTTGGGAGGGCACCGCCTCTTCCGGGCAGCGTACACAGGCAATAAAGCGCGCATCGGGGAACGCGGTGCGCAGGTCCTGCGTCCAGGACGTGAAGGAGGGGTTTTTGCTCAACAGTCGCTTGTCGCACCCGTGAAAATACAGGTGCCGCTGCAGGCAACGCCGATAGAAGTCCAGCATCGCGCACCGCTCCGGAGCCGGCACAGCGTCGTCAAAGAACGCCAGGCGCCAATAGCGCTCCGCATCCGGGCACAGCGGGGCCGGAAGAAAACAGCCGCCCCGGTACAGCAACAGCAGAAAGTCTTCCTCGGGCTCCTGCCAGGCCAGCCGGTGCACCTGGTCCATCGCCGACCAGCGCCAGCGCCCGGTCCAGCGCATCAGGGGCGCCAGGCACCGACCGACAAACGCCCAGAGGTAGCGCTCGGAAATCGAGGGGGCGAGCAGGCACTCCCACAGTGTCAGGGTCGTGAACGCGGGATCCTCGGACAGGCGGCGCTGCAGAAAGGTAGTGCCGCTGCGAGGCACCCCCACGATGAACACCGGCGCCCGCACGGCGACGCGACGGTAGCCGCGAAACAGCAGCTCATCGAGCAGAAAACCCACGCCGTGGCAAAGGAACAACAGGCCGCTGCCCAGCCAGAGCAGCAACAGCAGTGGCCAGCGCCACCAGCAGGCGCGCCAACCGTTAGCGGGCAGTGCGCTCAGCAGGTGCCCACCCAATCTCATCCAGGCCATCATCAGGTGCATGGCGCCTATGCAACCGCACTAGCATGACAATCCAATGACAGTGGTATTAATTGGTTGGGGCGACCGTCAGGCGTCGGTCTTCCCGCCACCGCTCGAGCGGTGCGGGTTTACCGTAGAGGTAGCCTTGCAGGAGGGTGCACCCGAGCGCTTTCAGGCGCTTTGCCTGGGCCTCGGTTTCCACACCCTCGGCGAGCACCTTCAGGTCCAGGCTTTGCCCGAGTGCAATGATGGTTCGCACAATGGCCTCATCATTCGGGTCGGTCAGCAGATCGCGGACAAACGACTGATCCACTTTGAGCAGCGCCAACGGCAATCGCTTGAGGTAGCTGAGCGAAGCGTAGCCGGTACCGAAATCGTCCAGCGCAAACCGTATACCGTGCGCCCGCAGGTTTTCCATCCGCTGGATCACCTGCTCCAGCTCGTCGATCAAAAGGCTTTCGGTCACCTCCAACTCCAGCCGCTCCGGGGGGCACCCCGAGCGCTCAAGGGTACTTTCGAGGTGCGCCACAAAGTTGGGATGACGGAATTGAGCCGGGCTGATATTGACCGCCAGGACAACGCGCTTGAGCTGCTCATCCCCCTGCCAGTCGGCCAGATAGGCGCAGGCCTGCTCCAGTACCCACTCCCCGAGCGGCACAATCAGACCGGTGCTCTCTGCCAGAGGGATAAACTCGGCGGGCGAAATCGTTCCCAGCCCGGGGGCCTCCCACCGGGCCAGCGCCTCCAGGGCTACGGTTTCACCGGCGGTATTGACCTGCGGTTGCAAGTGCAGCGCCAGGCTTCGGGACTCAATGGCCTGACGCAGCGCACCTTCGAGCTGGCTACGCCGGTTGATGGCCACCTGCATGGCCGGATTGAAAAATTGCAACCGGTTGTGCCCGAGCCTTTTCGCCGCCTGCAGGGCGAGATCGGCGCCCTTCAACAGCGTATCAACATCTTCAGCGGCATCGGAAAACAGCGCCACACCCAGACTCACGCTGATCACATAGGGAGCCCCATCCAGCGCAAAAGGCTCAGCCAACGCCGCCAGCCACTCATCGGCCAGGTGGCGCACCGCCACCACCGCGCGATCCGGCTGCAGCGCCAGATCCTCCAGCAACACCACAAACTCATCCGCACCCAGTCGGGCCAGGGTGTCGGTGGCGCGCAGTCGCCTCTGAATCCGCTCCGCTACAGCGCACAATAACCGGTCGCCAGCGTCGTGTCCCAGAGTGTCATTCACGCTCTTGAAATTGTCCAGGTCCAACAGAACCAGCGCCCCGTCATACCCGGTGCGAGCGCTGCTGGACAGCCCGCGCCGGACCCGGTCCAGTAACAGCCGCCGGTTGGGCAGGCCTGTCAGGGCATCAAAGAACGAGAGCTGGTGGAGTTGCTCCTGAATCTGACGATGCTCGGTGATATCGGTGGATATACCGCACAGTGCGTAGATCTCGCCCGTCGGGGTGCGCAGGGGGAGTTTTTCCGAGAGAAACACATGGGGCGCTTTCTGGCCTTTGACCCGATTCACCTCTTCATTGGAGAAACGTTCGCCCCTGAGCAACACACGACCGTCGTTTTCCTTCAATAAGCGACAGGTGTCGGCATCAAAGAAGTCTTCATCGCGGCAGCCCACGATGGCTTCCGGCGGCGCCCCCAACAGGTCGGCCACTTTTTGATTGACATACTGGTAACGGAAATCCGTTCCCTTGATGTAAATATGCGCCTGAACGCTGTTGAGGATAGTGCTGAGCTTCTGCTCGCTTTCCTGCAGTCGGTGGGTCTGACGCTGTACCTGACGGCGCAGCAGTGCGCCAAACAACAGAGCCACCGACAGCATGGCGCTGAGCCCGCCCAGGCTCCACCAGAGCCAGGCCGGCAGAGGCCCCGACGCGCGCCGGGGCTCCCAGCGGCGCAGTGTCTCGAAATAAAGGGAGCCCGGATCATTGCGCCAGAGATCCAGGTAATCATCAATGGTCGTCAATACCTTCGGCGAACGGCCGGGCGTCGCGGCGTAATACAGGCGGCTGGGTAAAAACACCACCGGCGCTCTGATCAGGTCCGTGCCCTCGGCACGCTGGTCGCCGTAAAACTGATTCGCCGCGACCGCATCGGCACGCCCATCCAGCACGGCCTTAAAGCCCGCCTCCAGACTGTCCACCAACACCCACCGCACCGGCAAGTCCATACCAGTGAAAAATGTCATCAGATAGTCGTGCTGCACGGACCCCTGGAGCACGGCCAACCGACGGCCCTGCAACTCCAGCAGACTGGTGGGCTGTTCCCGCCCCGCCGCCACATAAATCTGCGACCAGCTCAACAGGGCCGGTACCTCGTGGAAGTCAAATCGCGTCGCGCGCGAGGGCGTCAGGGCCACATCCGGCATCAGATCGATTTCCCCGAGCGCCAGGGCGCTCAGACACGCCTGCCACAGACAGGGAACCGGCTCGAGCTGCCACCCTTCCCGGTCCGCCATATGGCGCAGCAAGTCACCCAGGATGCCGGTCGGCTGGCCGGCTTCGTCGAGGAAAATCTTTGGGGGGTTTTCATACACGCCGACCCGAAGGCGCGGGGTATCGGATTCGCGGCCGGGCTCGGCGGAAATCACCGACAGCGGCGCAACGCAGACCAGCATGAGCAGCCCTGCCCACCACCCCAAGGACCGGGGTGTCACCAAACGAACGTTACCTAGCCGCAAACGAGGAGTCCTTACCGCCGATGAGTGAATGCGCCCGGATCAGCCGGACGACACAATGCGATCAGACTCTAGTTATAGCAGAGACGCTGGAGCAGGTCTTGTTGATTTTCGCGAACAGATACAAAAAACCCCACGCCATGGTGGGGTTTTCGATGGTGCGACCAGCTCAGACCTGGAATCAGGCCTCGAGAACGCTGCGCACGTAGGCTTCCAGCTCTTTGTCCTGACAGTGTTCAAAGAAGCACGCCTGGAAACGCTCGCCGGTCACGGCCGTTTTGACCAGCTCCTGGTCCAGCGACTTCAGTCCGGTCAGGTAATCCTTGCACATGGCGTCTTTGACGCCATCCAGAATATGGGCGTTCTGCACCTGGCTCTCTTTGCGCTCGGGCGGGTAGCCCTGCCCTTTCTCGCCGGTGAAGGCCTTCTCGAAGATGTAGCGGCAGTTCAACTCGGCACCCCAGCCAAAACCTTTGGCAAACGGCAATGCCAGCGCGTTGCCGTTGTTGATCTGGGCAAACAGGTAGGCATCGGAGGGGTCAATGCAGTAACCGCAGACCACGCCCGGGTGGGCGTTCAGGGACATCAGCGCACCCTGGCCGGTACCGCAACCGCTGATCACGAAATCCACGGCTTTGGAGTTCAGCAACAGACCGGCCATGATTCCCAGATGGATATAGGTCAGGCGATGATCGTTATCGCCGTTCATACCCACGTTGAACACCTGGTGTCCCAGGTCGTCAGCCACGGCGTTCAACTGCTCCAGCACAATGGGGTTCTTGCCCGCCTGGCTGAACTCGTTCATCAATGCAATTCTCATATCACTCATTCTCCCGAAGAAAATCAAAAATCGATACACGTTATGCGTTTTTATTTGTACGACATTATACGCTCTGCGCCGTCGCGTCGTCCAATCGGCGGCACCTGCCATAAAAAAACCCCGGCATCAGACGATACCGGGGTCAAGCACGTTACCGACACCCACTCAGGGAGCGGGCATCTCCCAGCATTACTCGGCGGGAGGCATAATCACCGCGTCAATGACATGGATTACGCCGTTGGTGGTGTTGATGTCCGCTTCGGTGACATTGGCACCGCCAACCTGCAGCATGCCATCCACAATCTCAACACTGATATTGTTGCTGGCAGCCGTTTCCACCGTGGTACCGTTGAGGGTATAAGCCGTCACGGAATCCACAGCCGCTCCACTCACCACGTGCGTCAGCAACACCGTTTCGAGCAGGTCCGGATCAGCGGCCAGAGCATCCATGGTTGCCTGATCGACGGCGTCGAAGGCTTCGTTGGTCGGCGCGAACACCGTGAACGTTCCGTCGGCATCGTCAAGCACCGTATCCAGACCAGCGTCTTGCAGCAGGCCAACCAGAGTGGAGAAGCGCCCCTGGGAAGCAGCCGCACCGGTGATGGTCGCATCAACAGACTGCGGTGCCGGCGGCATCATCACTTTATCGATCACGTGAATCACACCGTTATCAGCCAACACGTTCGGAGTCGATACGGTCGAGGTGTTGATCAGCAGGCTCTCGCCCGACAGTGACAGACCGGCGTTATCACCATTGGCCATTTCGACCAGGGAGTCATTGCTCTCGGCAATGCTGATGGCGGCATCGGCCAGAACCGGATCGCCGGCAATTACGTGGTACAGCAGGATGTCGGACAGCGTGTCGGTATCCGCCAACAGGGCGTCGATGGTGTCTTGACCCAGTTCGGCGAAGGCGTCATCGGTCGGCGCGAACACGGTGAACGAAGAGTCCAGGTCCGCCAGGGTGGTATCCAGACCGGTCGCTTCCAGTGCCGCGATCAGGGTTTCGAAATTGCCCGCTTCGCTGGCCACGTCGACAATGGACATGGGCGGAGCCGGCAGTTCGACGTCACCCACGATCACAGAGTCGATCACATGAATGACACCATTACTGGCATAGATATTGGTCATGGACACCACGGCACCACCAACAGTCAACATGCGGCTGTCATTGATCTCGACGAGCACCTCGGCACCACCCAGTGTTTCAACACTGGTTCCATTCGCAGCGTAAGCCGCGACGTTATTCACCTCGGCTCCAGACACCACGTGCTGGCTCAGCACCGCCGTCAAGGCTTCCTGGTCGTCCAGCAAGGCTTGCAGGTTTTCTTCGCCCACGGCTTCAAACGCCGCATTGGTCGGCGCGAATACCGTGAAAGTTGCATCAGGATCATCAAAGGTTGGCACCAGACCAGCGGTGTCCAGCGCAGTGACGAGCGTCGACAGCTCCTCTGTCGCCACGGCCAGATCGGCAATGGTCTGATCGCGATCACCGTTTTCTTCCGGTGGCATCAGAACCGCGTCAATGACATGAATCACGCCATTGTCGGCTTCCACATCCACCATGGTAACCAGTGACAGGTTGACCAGCAGGTCTTCACCCCAAAGGGACAGACCGACGCTGTCGCCATTGGCCATTTCCACGGTGGTTCCCGCGGCGGCAATGGCACCGGAAGAATCCACTTCAGCACCGGAAATGACGTGGTACAGAAGAATGTCCGACAGGGTATCGGTGTCTTCCAGTAAGGCTTCGATGGTCTCTTCACCGAGTAAGGCAAACGCATCGTCGGTGGGGGCGAACACCGTGAACTCACCTTCCGGATCGTCGAGGGTTTCGTCCAGACCGGTAGCTTCAAGGGCGGCTACCAGTGTAGTAAAATTGCCGTTGTCGACAGCAACGTCAACCACGGTATTCACTTCCGGTTCGGGCTTCGGAGGCGGATCGTCATCATCACTGCCACAAGCTATCAAGCTCATAGACAGACCCAATATTCCCGTATATTTCAATAACGCGTTCATGGTGTTAGCTCCTGATTGTTAACATTACTGTTGAACTACGTGGCGCTATACGGGGGAATTTTTTTCCAGGATCACAAACTGAACAGGAAACGATTAAAAAATAATCAATGCGATGTTTTTGACGACAAGCGGTTTATTTCGGTGCAAGTAAGGCGGGGAAAACGGCACCCGAGGGGTGCCGTGGCGGGAATGCTATCGGGGCAGGGCTTTGGGTACCATCACCGGGCGCTCGGCCCAGCGTTCAAAGCGCGGCGCGATTCGATCAAGATTCTTCGACCACCAGTGGGCATCGAGCTCAATGGCCGTTTTCAGGTTCTGCTCCGAGGTTGGCAACCGTTTGCGCAACTCGGGTTCCAGTAAGGCCAGGGACGACTGACGAACCGGCCCGTAGGGAATGTAGCGTGCCTGGGCCGCCAGGCTTTCGGTCGACGTCGCATACTTGAGAAAATCCATGGCCCGTTCGGTGTTACGACCGTGGCGCGGAATACCCCAGACATCGTAAAACCAGACCTGATGATCCCAGACGATCTCCAGGGGTTCACCCCGTTGCACCGCGTCATCCACTCGACCACTGTACACGGAGGACATCACCACCTGCCCTGTCTCCAGCAAACGCACGGCTTCTTCGCCCTCTTCCCACCATTCGATGTAAGGCTTGATCCGGTTCAGTACGTTGAACGCTCGATCGACACCGGCCTCGGTTGACAACACGTCGTACACGTTATCCCGGGAAACACCGTCAGCGACCAGGGCCCACTCCAGGTTCCCCTGTGGACTGCGGCGCAGGCCGCGCCGACCGGGGAACTGCTTCAGATCAAAAAAGTCCTCCAGGGTTTTGGGACCTTCTTCAAACTGCTCCCGACTGTAGCTCACCACCGTTGAGCCCACGACATTTCCCACACCACAGGGCGTCAGACTGACGCTGATAAAGTCCTCGGTCGCCGGCGTTCCATCCGGCGCGGCCGGGAGGCTGTCCGGGTCAATGGGTTCGAGCAGTCCTTCTTCACAGGCGCGGATGGCATCAAACAACTCCAGATCCACCACATCCCACTTCACATTCCAGGCGCGCACCTGACGACGGATTTCCTCAATGCCGCCGGTGTACTGAATCACGTTGACCCGCGTGCCGGTCTCATCCTCGTAAGGGCGGATGAAGCCAAGAATCTGGCTTTTCACATAGGCCCCGTCCCAGGACACGACATTGAGTTCATCCTGGGCCGCCGCACCGAACGCCGACAGGGATAGGGTCAGCGCCGTAATGACCATTACCTTGAATCGCTGTCTCATAAAGCTCACCAGTAAAAACCGATATTAACGTTGAAGCGGCCATGCCATTCGTCCTCACCACCACCGGCCATGGAGCCGTTACCGAAGTAGGCCATATTGTTGGCGAGAATATAATCCACATAGGTGAATAGCGGCCCACTGCCGATGGCACAACCGGTGGTATTGATCTGCGAATCCAGAACGCCGTCCTGGCCTTTGTAAAGCCGGGAGTAGTCGTTATAGCAGGTGATGCTGTCCACGCTCTCCCAGGGAGACGGCACATTGTAGGCCAGGTTCGCTACCAGTATATCCGCCTCGCTGGCGATGTCGTAGGTACCGGCGAATGCCCCGACAGTCACCGCGCTGTTGTCCACTCCGGCCGGATTGACCGGATCATACTGATAGCTCATTCCTTTGAACTGAAGGTTCCAGCGCCCGCAACGATTGTCCATGTGCGCCGCCGCTGCCCAGTGGTCACCGCGACGATCGGTGGTGGCGTTGTACACTTCACCGGCCTGCACTGAACCGCCCACTTCCGTTTCACAGGCGGTGCCCAACCCAAAGGTATAGGCGGCTCGACCATTGACCTGATTGATTTCCTCATTCTGTTGATCATCGACGCGGATCAGATCGAAGGAGTAACGATTCGGATTGCTCGAATCATTCAACTCTTCGTTTTTGTAAAACGCAAAATGCCAACTCCAGGGGCCATCAGAACGCTGATACTTCACACCCATATCGTAATCATCGCCCAGCCCCACATAATAGGGCACGCCGAACCAGGCGTTGTGGGCCGGGTAAGGCAGAAGACCGAAAGGCACCCGATGGACGCCGAACTGAAGCTGACTCTCGTCTTCAAATTCGTAACCGATCCAACCATGGTGCAGAGTGTGCATATAGGAGTAATAGCGGTACTCCGCAGAGATCAGGATGTTATCGATCTCCCCGTCCACATTCAGACGGAACACATCCAGTCCACTCTCACCACGCTTACCATCGGAACTGGGCACAAAATCCCGGTGCACGATGTTAAACCGCAGGGCGCCGCCCACATGCACCGCCGGCTCCTTCAACGTCGCCTGAACATCGGAGCCATCAGTGTCCCCCAGGTCGCGAACCGATTCGCTGCGGACAGAATCCTCCTCCAATTGCTGGACCCGCTCCTTGAGCCGGTCAATCTCCTCGATCAGCGCATCCACCTCCGGATCCCCCTGGGCGGATACGCTGAGGGACAGTCCGGCGCACAGCGCGCCAAGCACAAACGGTTCTGATCGCTTCAACATGATGATGCCTCCTCACCGGTCCCGACGGGATTCCGGATTGGCCGCCGGCTCGGGGGCCTGCACGCCGGGCTCCTCGGTCGGCGGCTCCGGCGGCGTACTGAGCAGGTCATCGTGCTTCTCCATACGCCAGGGCAGGCTGCCGGGAGAAATGTGCAAGAAGTGCAGGTGCTTCTCAAACTGATCGAGAATATCGGTAATGATGTCCTGCTGATCAAAGCCATAAATGTCATAGAGCTGACCACCACGGCGCAAAAAGACCTCAGCACGATAATAATGACGCTGAGTCTCTTCATCCGGCATTTCCGGATAAGCGTAATCCGGCAACAGGTGCTCGAGCATCCGAATCTCGTAAATGAAATCCACCTGATCCTCTTTGATCACCTCCAGATACAGACGATGATGCTCCTCGTCCACATGCGTTTCAGCGGACCAGCCCTGCTTGGTCAGCTCACGCTCAACCCGGTGCATGGCCTTGTTGACCGTTGTGGTCATAAACTCCCAGACCTTCGCCTTATCCGGGAAATTCACCAGTCCGGCGAGACGCCGGCGCCAGAGCCCTTTGCCGGACGTACCCGAGAGACGCTGTTGTACGTCGGTTTTCAGACTGCGATGGTGGTGGCCTTCGATCACCAGGGCGCGCCACATGCCGACCGCCGCAATGATCATGATGATGGAAAACGGCAGGGCACTGGCAATGGTCATGGTCTGCAGGGCGCTCAGGCCACCGGCCAACAGCAGCGCCGACGCCACCAGCCCCTCTGAGGTGGCCCAGAATACCCGCTGCCAGGCGGGCGTGTGGATCGCACCGCCTGAGGCGAGCGAGTCAATCACCAATGAGCCGGAGTCCGAGGATGTCACAAAGAAGGTGATGATGAGAATGACGGTGACAAACGAAATGATCGAACTCAGTGGCAGCGCCTCATACAACTTGAACAGCGCCGTGGCATGATCTGCCTGCACATCGCCAATCAACGTGGTGTAGCCTTCATTCATGATCAGACTCAGAGCCGTATCCCCGAAGACCGAGAACCACATGAACGTAAAGACGGACGGTACCAGCATCACGCCAACCACAAACTGACGGATGGTCCGTCCTCGGCTGATCTTGGCGATAAACAGCCCGACAAACGGCGCCCAGGCAATGGTCCAGCCAAAAATGAACAGCGTCCAGTTACCAATCCAGTCACTGCGCGAGTACGCCTGAAGATTGAATGTCCGCTCGACGATGTTATTCAGGTAGCTGCCCGTGTTCTGCAGAAAGGTTTCCAGAATGTGTACGCTCGGCCCGACGATAAAAACAAAGATCATCAGCGAAACCGCCAGTACCATATTCAGGATCGACAGGCGCTTCACACCTTTGTCCATCCCCGCAACGACCGAGAAGATGGCGAGGCCGGTGATCACCGCAATGGCGATAATCTGAACGGTCACACTAACCGGAATTTCCGGCCACAGGTAATTCATACCGGCATTGATTTGTGCCACAGATAACCCGAGCGTAGTCGCAATACCGAACATGGTTCCGAGAATGGCAAACACATCCACGGCGTGACCAATCGGTCCATAAATACGGTCTCCGATCAGTGGATATAGCGCTGAGCGAATTGACAAGGGCAGACCGTGACGAAACGCAAAGTACGCCAGGACCAGACCGACCAGACCATAGATCGCCCAAATGTGAAAACCCCAATGGAAGAAGGCGATCTGCATGGCCTGCTTGGCCGAGTTCACCGTTTCCGCCGCTCCCTCCGGGGGCGAGGCAAAGTGCAACACCGGTTCCGCCACACCAAAAAACAGCAGCGCGATACCATAGCCGGCGGAAAACAGCATGGCGAACCAGGCCGGGAAGCTGTACTGCGGGTCGGCGTGATCCGGCCCCAACTTGATATGGCCCCACTTGGTGAGCGCCATACTGACGATAAACACCAGGAAGAACGCCACGGAGAGCATATAGAACCAGCCAAAAGTCTCCGTGATATAGCTCAGGGTGGTCGCAAAGGCCTTGCCCGCCAGCTCCGGGTTGCTGATGGTACCGACCACCAGCAGCAGAATCACAATCACAGCGGGAATGAAGACCGGTATCAGTACCGTGGAGCCGACACCAGGCTTTGACGCATCTTGAGTCATGAGTTCATCCTTATTGTACGGTAAGTGACTACTTCGGCAGAAACATGGCCGAACAGGTAAAATGGGTACGCAATTGAGTTCAGTATAGACGCATTGTCAAGTGAGCGCAGACACAGAACCAGGCACCGAGCCATTGGGCACGACTGCCGGTGGTGTTATGCTCCCACTCATACCACGGTGCCCGTTTACAGGATAATCAGCCCATGTCGTCACTGAAGCCCGCCGATGTTGGAATCAGAACGCGCCTTTTCCAGATCATATTTGAATCGGATACCCCGATTGCCAAAGGCTTCGATGTTTTATTGGCGATACTCATCTTCATGAGTGTCGGTGTCATTCTGCTGGACAGTGTCCAGGAATACCACGAACGATTTGGCACGTTATTTTATTATACGGAATGGGTGATCACCCTGTTGTTCACACTGGAACTCGGGTTGCGCATCTATTGCCTGCATAAGCCCCTGCTTTACCTGAAAAGCTTCTATGGCATTATTGATGTGCTGGCCGTTCTACCCACATGGTTGATGCTGATTCTGCCCGGTGCCCAGACGCTGGTGGTCATTCGTCTGTTGCGCACACTGCGTCTGTTCCGAGTGTTGGAAATGATGGCCCTGGTGGGTCAGGGGCGCTTGCTCCTGGACGCGCTGAAGCGCAGCCGAGGTCAGATAATGCTGTTTCTGTTCACCATTCTGATGTTGGTGACCATTTTTTCCTCCTTTCTCTACCTCATCGAACCGCATGAGGCCGGTTTTACCAGCATCCCCACCTCCATTTATTGGGGCATTGTCACCCTGACCACTGTCGGCTATGGTGATATTTCACCGGTTACTCCCCTGGGGCAATTCATCTCGGTAATGATCATGCTGGCGGGTTATTCGATCATCGCTCTGCCCGCTGGCGTATTCTCGGCGGAAGTCATACGCTCCTTGCGTGAGGACCGCTATTCCGACGAAGCCTGTCCGGGTTGCGGCAAGAACCAGCATGAGCACGATGCCAAGTACTGCAAATACTGCGGTACCTGGTTGAATGAAGAAGCGAAAGAGCCGCGCTCGGACACTGGCAGCCGACCGGACTAAGCGTACCGCGGAACGGTGCAGCCGCTACTGATGCTTATCCTGCCACTGAGTCGTTCGTCCACCGCAACGGTTGGTCAGGCGCACTACACCCAACCTCTGAGCTGCGCGGCGATGTACGGTGCAAGGGCCGTTGCCACGAGAACAACAGGCCAGATATTGCCACCCTTGAATGTATAGGCCTCGAGCAATTCCGGCCATGACTGGCCTTGCCAGAGTCCAAACGAAAATTCAAAAATGAGCGTGAGCGCAAGCCAGCCCAACCCGACCGCCCAGAGATGGACGGGGCGGCTAATGTGTAGCCAAGGAAGTGATAAGTACGCCACGCCAATGATCAAGGCTGAAAGCAGCAGTCCGCTCACCACGAACGCGGCGGGATTTCCGATGCCAGGTACCAGTACAGACTCGCGCAGTGCTCCATTAGCGACGGCCAGCACCAAAATGCCGCCCCAGATCACCAGAGCCTTTAAAGCGATTACCGTAAGCATTGATTACTCCTATTAACCTACCCCCCGACCAGCACTGGCAGGCTGTCCCGCAGGCCGTCTACGAAGAACTGCATCGCCAGCGCCGCGAGGAGAATACCAAGCAGGCGGGTGATGACATTGATACCGGTTTCGCCCAAGAGGCGCTGGATACGGCCAGCGAGCAGGAACATGGCAAATGTGATGGCGAGCACAAGCAGGACGATGGCGAGGACGCCGATGGAGAGCATAAGGCCACGGTCGCTGGTCAGCAGCATGACGGTGGTGAGCGCGCCGGGACCAGCGATCAGCGGTATGGCGAGCGGGAACACCGACACGTCGCCTCGCTCGCGGGCTTCCATGCGCTCCTTTTCGGTAGCGGAACTGAGGCCGGAGTGGCGTACGGACAGCATATCGATGGCCACCAGGAACAGAAGAATGCCACCCGCCATGCGGAAAGCGGGCAAACCGATACCGAGATAATCCAGAAGCAAAGATCCCGCAAAGGTAAAGAACGCCAGCACCGCGGCGGAAATGAGCACGCTCTTGATGGCAATTTGCCGCCGCGCGGCCACGCTCTCCCGGCTGGTCAACGCGGAAAAGATTGGTGTCAGGCCAAACGGGTCGACGACGACCAGGAGGAGCACAAAAGTTTGCAGGAAAAAGTCCATGGGGTGATTCTCTCAGCCGTAAAGGCCGCGTAAACTGTCCGGTACCTTGATAGCCTGACGGTCTGGCCCCCATTGGCGAGCCAAATGGCCATCAGCTTTGACCCCAGATGATCCTTATTCTGGCTGGTTGTATTCAGTACATACAAGTCATTACCGAACAGTATAGCTCCTGCCGGGAAACCGGCGTGCACCCGCCCCCAACAACGAGGCGTGTGTCCATCCTTAACGTTTCGTGTCAGCCTTGCCAGTGAAAACCGTCAACTGAGCCTCGAAAGCACGTTTAAAGGCCGGTCGCGCTTCGCCGCGGGCGACATAGTCTCCAAGGTTTGGGTAATCATCCAGGATGTTCGATCCGCTCAACCTGCGCAGTACCTGGACCATCAGCAGATCGCCAGCACTAAACGCATCATCGAGCCACTCCTGATTTCCAAGCCGGGCGCCAAGTTCGGCCAAGCGACTTCGAATGCGCTCCTCGACGATCGGAAGACGTTCCTCGCACCAGGGCTTGTCACTCTCCAAGTACAGGGAGACTTCACGTTGAACGATCACTGGCTCCACCGTAGATAGCGCAGCAAACATCCAGGTGATCGCTCGCGCACGCGCGCCCGTGTGGTTCGGCAGCAGCCCTTTATAGCGCTCGGCAATATGGAACACTATGGCACCCGACTCGAACAAGACCAGATCATGTTCTTCATACGTAGGAATTTGTCCGAACGGTTGCAGGGAGCGATGAGCTCGCTCCTTCATATCGCCGAAGGAAACAAGGCGAACGTCGTAGGGCTGACCTACCTCTTCAAGTGCCCAACGCACGGGCATGTCACGTGCCAGTCCCCGGCCGCGATCAGGGGACTGTTCGAAAGCGGTGATGATAGGGATCATAGAACACTCCAGCGTAGACTCTGCAATTGCTACCATTGATCGAATGGCGCAATGCAGAATCGACAGCCTACGAACACTTCATCTATTCGCCAAACGGCGCGAATGCAGTGACCGCCATTGGCTTGAGTTTGTCAGGCAAAATGACTATCTCCCACTCAGCGCGCTCGTCGGTAGTGCATGGCAACCGCGCCGTTGCGGAGCGGCTTCACCGAAATTAACTCGAGGCGTCGAGCACGGACCAGCCCACTCTCGTAAAGAGTCGGGCCGTGGCCGGCGATCCTGGGGTGGACGAGCAACTGGTACTCGTCGATCAGATCCAGCCGATCCAGTTCGGCCGCGAGCTTGCCGCTGCCGAGGAGCACGCCGTCCGGAGTTGCGTCTTTGAGCTTCTGAACGGCCGTGCGAAGGTCGCCGGCGATAAGGTGGCTGTTGGCCCATGGGAAGTCCTTTCTCGTCGAGGAAACCACGTACTTCGGTTTGACCTCCAGCTTGGCCGCCCACTCGCGCATCGCTGGCGGTGCCTCCGTGTCGCCGCGGGCGACTGCCGGCCAGTAACCCTCCATCATTTCATAGGTGACCCGGCCCCACAGCATTGCCCCGTTCTCGTCCATGAGGCGGGTGAAGAGGGCGCGTGTCTCGTCGTCAGCGATTCCCTCCTCGTGGTCGACGCAGCCGTCCAGCGTGACGTTGATGGTGAAAGTCAAGAGTCCTATTGCGCTCTCCATTCCGGATTTGTGACGAACCTCTCTGAGGCGTCGCTTTCCCAACCTGCTCGGTGGTGCACTGGTACGCTTGTTGAATACTTTACTGGACGAGAAACTCTTTAGGCAATATTTGCTCAGGCTCAGTTTGGAAAAACATTGATGTGGCTCCAACACCTTTAGCACCGCTGTAATAGTTGGCCACCGCGAACGCGGGGCCGTTTTCGTACTCCAGTATTCCTATTATATAGCAGGACTTTTTTCCCAATACTTTGGTGCTTAATATAGAGGCACTTTCAATAGGCCCAAAAAAGTCTTCAATTTGCCCTAACGACTGAGATTGGCTAAGTGATCTAGTGTCATTCTCTAAAGGCCCGTTTTTGAGAATTCTTTTCATGAAGGCCTTTCCGCCTTCCTTTTTGTATACCTCAACGGCATCCGAAAACTCCCGGGAAGCCTTATCGCATACGCTATCAGCGTGTACGTTGAAAGTTACAAACAAAAGTAGAACCAGAGTGACAGAACCTTTCATTGTATTTCCTTCTAAGTTACTTAATAAACGTCGATTACATAATTAGCGCTTCAATAACCGGTGCGCGCTATTATTGCGTCCGGAGCCGATAATTGTCGCCTTTGACGCGTTTTTCAAGCACCGCACCTGGAGAGCTGAATACTCCGCCAAAAGTGACTGTATTTCCCAACCAGTCTGACGTTGGAGTTGGTCGATACTTCTAGAAATAGCTCTTTTGATTTCCGTTCTAATCCAACGATTTGTTATGCGCTGGTCATCAGCGACTAGTCGCAGCCCTAACCTGCCTGATCGTCTGCGGGCATTGCAGTTGGATCCATCCACATGGCCTCCCAGACATGGCCATCAGGGTCCGCCAGGTTTCGGTTATACATAAACCCAATATCCTGAGCGGAATTGACGTCAGCTACTACTTCATCTTTGTGCATAACGCCCGGCCTCATTTGCGCCGCTTTGCGGCTGGACCTGGACCACTTTCTGGTTTGGATCGTACTTTGCAAGAATGATACATCGCGCTTTCAATGACTTTCCCATCAGATTTTCTGAACTCCATAGTGGCAGAGGTGTTGAACAGTAAGTCACCAGGGCTAGTAATGTGAAGCTCAAAACGTGACCCCGAAGGATCTGGTAGAAGTTCAGCACAAACCACGCAATCTTTTCCGCATATCCTATTTGACCACACCTGAGCCTTCTTTAGCGCTGTCTCCAGAACGACTTGTTCATACTCGTAGGCATTTTCTCCGGCACACAACGACATAGGAGAATTGGCTCCGATTCCTGCACACCCTGTAGCTACAAGCGCTAGAAGACCTACGAATACCTGGCGCATATTTTTATCGCATAACGACGCCAGCACACGCGGCGCTAGCGGTCGCAGTGCTTGGCTTGGTTATGCGCCTCTTCAACTGCGATATCAAAGTGCAGGACATCCTCACGCACTCCCAGCTTCGTGTATAGTCCAATCGCGGGCTCATCTTCAATGCCCTTATCGGATTGAACGAATATGACATAGGCACCACGTTGCACCGCTATCCTTTTTAGGTTCGAAATCAGCTCCGTCGCGATTCCCTCTCGGCGGTGATCCGCTAGAACCGCCAGGTCATAGATGTAGATTTCGCTGCTCTCTTGCTCAAACTTTTGTAGCTCATAAGCCGCAATACCACCTACAACGACTCCATCCTTCAGAGCAGCCAGTGCAATGAATGAATCACCGCCCAACAGTCGCCGTAGGTAGTCTGCACTCGGGCGGCATCCGGTGTAAGTGCCCATATCTCCGAAGGCTTCACCGAACATTGCCGACAGGGTTTCCATCAAGTTGGTATCTTCGGAAGTAAGTTGATGAATTATCAACGACATTACGCTCTCCTAAGCCGCATATCGCCCACCATAAACGGTCGAGTGAAACGAGGTCCGGCGACCGAAGGGAGCGAATTTGATGGCCTTGTTAGGCGAGCTCACCAAGCCCATCCTGGCATTTGACATGATTGCTTGACCCACTCAGTAACTTGAGGAGATTTAGCCTCTTCAATATCCCTGATTTTTACATAACGCGTTTCGTCTCCAAGCTCCGGTGGCTTGTTGAGTTGACTGCCATTAAGAAAGACGATATTGACAGAAACGTCATAAGCTACCAGTTCGATACACCAACCGACGTCCTCAGATCCGTAGTACGCTTTGCCCCACTTAATGGCGAATCTCGGATTTTTAAGCTCTTGCAGAATAAGCCTGTCCAATTCTGACACAATGGGATTGAGAGCAGGTTTGGCATTCGCAATCCACTCTTCAATGAGTTGATGGTCTTCATTCGGTTTTGGCGGATTTTTCGAAGACAGCGGTTTCTGATTCTTCATAACTGATCCTCCGTTTTCGCCTAACGACCCATGTACACGGGTAAAGATTGTTGCTTTTCCCAAGACAAATTAAAGCTTCCTTTTGAAAAAGTGCAGGTTTACCTGGAGGAGAACGACCGCAAAAAGCGGCGACGAGGAGGGCTTTCCCGTAAAGCCCAGAGGGCGTCCTCAGTAACAAACCACGCCTTGTTCTGAGCGCGCCCTCTGGTCTTCACGGTAATGACTAAAAGTTGCTTCGTCAACGATCCGCTTAGTTTTTCTTGCAATATTGCCACGCCTTAATATACTGTTTTTATATACAGCAATTTCGTGGCGCGAGAAAAATCGTTCTCTGTATGTGCATCAACGCCGCGTGCAAGGGCGCGAGTTTACGAGCGTCCCACCGCCGCTTGCGGCGGTGTATTGCCACGCCTTGTTAAGCGATTCGCTACGGAAACGGATATTGCTGTAAAACATGTGGAGATACCAAATGATATGAAATAGGAACAACCAATAGCCCAACCAAGGATGCCTTCCAACTCCTACTCGATCCGTAGAAATTATTTCCTATGTATGCGCCAAGAAACCAAGCGGCGATATATGGAATCATAACTAGGAATTTATGATTAAGCGCAAGCGCCCAGAGAATCGCGTAAATCCCCGATATTAATCCACAAAATGGCACATATACTCCAACCCAAGGAGATATGCCTTCGCTGAGCTTACCTTCTCGGTAAAGAGATAAGTACTTACCAGCGCCACCCGCAAAGAATCCGCTCAAAAGCACAAAGAACATTGCTACAACGTAAGACTCTATGTCATCCACAGCGACTCCCTTTATCGCTTAACGCCGCCATAAACGGCGGCCGTTTTATTGGCCGTCCGGCGCAGCTTGCTGCGCGCATTTAATGGCCTTGTTAGTGAACAACCTCCCACCAACAACGTAAGCCACCAGGCCAACGAGGGGAAAGGCAATTATATGCCACCACCAAAGGGAGATCACCAGCGACGGAAGCTCATGAATAAATCCGCCGAACAAACTCACAAAGAAGAGGAGCCCGAACGGCACCAAGACTCCTACTATCGTAGCCGGACCCCATGAAGGAGTTAATAAGAGTATGCATACTCCAATAAACGTAGGCTTTTGGTAAGCTAAAGGAAGTTTACGTATAGCTAAAACCGAAATCGCTACCGGTAATAAGAATATAAGAAAAAGCCCGACAGTGAACCCTATCATTGTCTACATTACTCACTAACACCCCAAGCAGGGGCATATTTTGCGTTTTGAGCGCGGCGAAGCAAAATATGTCCCGCTGCCTTGGTTTGTTATGAGCTGGATCAACTGCTAGCCCTGTCATAGCAGAGCGATGAGAACCGCTTTACTTCCAAGCAGCCAATTAACAGCAATAAAACCGAAATTGATACTCCGACCCATGTAACTATGAGTCCAAGTTCTCCACCTATCTTCAACAGGTCTATTCCTGCCACTATTGCCAAAAGCACTACACCAGCGCTGACAAAAAGCACCATCTGCTTCCGACTACTTTGCGAAATTGATGCATTACTCAAGTGACACGAACAGTGAGGACAATAAAATAAGTAGTGGTTTCCCTCTTTCATTTTCTCTTCAAGGTGAAGATATCCAAATTCCTCTCCGCACTTTGGGCATTTCACAACGCCACCCTCCTCTCTATGCGCTCTCTACTCATAACGCTTGCAGCAGGGGCGCGACGTCAGGAGCGTCCCTTGCCTGCACTTGTTATACGTTTTCGTGCCTGAATCAAAAGGCACATAGTTGATGTAAAAAACGCCACGACGGCAGCGATCATTAAAACGGCAACAACTCCTTTACCGCGGGCCTCGAGTTGATTGTCCGCATCAAATGTATACGGAAAGAACTCCCGGACATCCAAGATACTAACCACATCAAGACCTGCAGCCATTACCCCTATCAATGCTGCTGGGATCCCCAAGAACAGAGCCAAATATACTTTGGTGTAGGAATACCGATGGCTCCACACCGCTCCCAAGGCGATCAGTGAGAAGAACAGGCAAATTGAGTAAAAAATTATGTTCTCAGCCATAGAACGTATAACGCCCGCAATAAACGGCGCGAGGAACGAGCGTCCGGCGACCGTAGGGAGCGATTTTTATTGCTTGGTTACGTGGTGCTGCCATTTTGCACATACCTTACCTGTGGACTAAAACCAGGCCAATGAACCGAAGTGTGGGTATACTCGGTGTTCCATGAATCCTCTACAGGTGATTGTAATAAGCGTTTATAGGATTTCCCTTTTCTAGAATAGACTACAACCCTGTACCTGCCCGATAAAAAGCCTCGTACTGCCTGAAGGAATCCCTCAGCTATCTTGGAGTCAGTGCATGGAAACCACTCACCCCAGAAATCATCAACGTTAAAGTGCAGCTCGTCTATGTTTTGGAGATTTAGTGCAACCTCGTGATCCAATCCATCCTGGGCCGGAATGGTTAACTCTATCTCTGTATACTCCGGCGCTTCTTCAATCTCCATATAGAGATGGGGAAACTCACTTTTCAGGGTTTCAAAAATGCTCCTGGCAATCTTTAATGGAGTCGTGCTCATATTTGAACCACGTAACGCCCGCCATAAACGGCCGAGTGAAACGAGGTCCGGCGACCGAAGGGAGCGAATTTAATGGCTTTGTTAGGCATGGTCATTTCCGGGATCGTTCCGCAAATGGTATTTTGTATAGCAGAAAGACCCGACATACAACAGTAGCGCCGCCAGCGGGACAATCCATATTAAAGGTCCATTTCCGTAATTTAGATACGTTGAGTTGATGTAGGTTATTGATACCCACAACGCGCCCAAAAGAACCAGCCCATATACATTCAATTTGAGCACCTGCCATGCTGCTGCGGCGGCAAGCAAAAGCAACGCCATTTGGATATATACCCACGTTCTGTAGTCAGCACTGTCAGACATCAGAAGCACTACATGCATAGGTATGCTAAATAGCAATGATGCAAAGAGTACGGTTGTGATAAACCTAAATATCTTCATATTGCCTAACGCCCCCAAGCAGGGGCATATTTTGCGTTTTAAGCGCAGCGAAGCAAAATATGTCCCACTGCCTTGGCTGGTTATGCGTTGACTTTAAACGTTGTACATAGCACTTCGAAGTGCCCCCAAGCATTAAAATTTAACCTTAAGTGCCGTAGTCCTGTAGCGCTATAAATTGTGCCACCGACAGAATGCTGTTCGAGCCACTTAGTACCATATAGTTCGAATGCACCATCCCACGGCTCTCCTTGTGCGAGAATGATCTCGGCCTCCTGCCAGTGAAATGCAGGCACTCCGACGAACTGAATAGATCTTTGTACGCCTTGAGAGCTCTTGAACTCAATGCGGACTTCACCCGGCCCGCTAAATATAGATGGGTAGCTTGTATCGGCAATTGATAGTCCGAGCTCTAGCTTATTCATACGCATAACGCCGCGCACACCGGTGCGAGCTTGCGAGCATCCGGCAGCCGAAGGCTGCGTAGTGCTGCGCTTGGTTATGAGTTTTCTGTGTCATAGTTATACCAAAATTCCCACCATACAGGAATTCCTAATTCAGACAGTGGTCCCATCTGCGTTGGATCAATCGTTGGGCCACCATGATTTGAACTAGACTCCCAGATGCAGCAAATACTTATGTCTGCGCCAGCTTGCTTCAGCTCGATAAATTCCTTCTTCTTTGGATAGATTCTCTCGATTACCCAATCGAGATGTCTGCGGCTATCGTTTGATTGAACGTCCGCTTTACTTCCGAAATACCAACAATTAACTTTACTCTTGGATTTCGGATTATTTGGGTTTCTTAATCCTCCCTTTTCCTGCGAGCTCGTAGGTTCTATACCCAAAAAACCCGAAATTTCACTGGGGCTTTTATCGTCAGAGAATATTCTTAAAAGGGCATCTGTTTTTGCACATGTCGGGTATTCGTCATCGTAGTCCATGTTTAAATCTTCATTGACTCATAACGCCGCGCACACCGGTGCGAGCTTGCGAGCATCCGGCAGCCGAAGGCTGCGTAGTGCTGCGCTTGGTTAAACGTCACTTGGCACCACCGTAGATTGATGGTGAAGCACTTGCCACCTATTCTCGCAGTTCACCCAAACCGAACTCCTGTGCGAGTTATGACCTGGAATACTGGCACGGTATTTCACTAGCGCCGCCCTCTCCCCAAGCATGTGTACCGAAAAATCGCTAAGCTCATACGCTGGAACTGGGCCATCAGCCTTCAGAACATCGGCCTTGGAAATAACTTTTCCCGAGCTACCAAACTCCTCAAAATCTTCGGCAAGGAGTTCTTTCATGCGCTCACGATTCTCTCTAGCCGAAGGGTTCACCAGCTCCATTTCAAAGTCAATTAAGGTTTGAGCTACGTCCATTTCAAAGACCGTTTAACGCCTCAATAACCGGCAGCGTTGTGGCGAAGCCACGCTTTTAGCTGTCCGGTGCCGGAGGCGCGAAGTTAATTGACTTGTTAAATGCTTGATGACAACGCTCGATCTTTGCATCGAACTTCACCAGGTTATTGGAATATCCTTTGGATCGCTCACGATGTTCATTAAAATATTCTGGGGAATCTACAAAAGGGAAGTCCTCACCTATAGCAATCCGAAAGTTGTAGGTTCCGATAGAGCCTTTAAAGTGCTCCCTCCATTCCTTATACCCCTCTATATCGCAGTGCTCACTATATGTCTCCAGAAGTACGCTTTGGTAAATCAGAGACTCTGACATTGAACTTATATCATGCGCTGCATGCTTTCGGGCGTCCAAATAATCGTTGTATAGATAAGCAAAAAGTACACCCAATACAAAAAAGAGCGCGTATCCTGCAATTCTCTTCATGACACTCACTGGCATTTAACGCCCGCGTAAAGCGCGCGAGGTACGAGCGTCGCATTTGACGCGATTGTTAAGTGCTCTCAAAAGCACCACCATTTCTCAACAAGATTGAGCCCACCGTGACGAACGCATATCCACTGCTTCGATAGTAGGGCTTTCCGTCGTAGTCCTTACCAAGTATAAACTCAAGGCACTTGGGGCACCGAGGAGGTGCCATAAACCTGAAATGTCCGCCACAAGGACAACGGGGGAATAGTTTTTCAGCTCTTTCATAGTATGGTAACAGATGCTTATTGTATTCCATCCATCCGTTGTCCCCCGGCATTAAGCTGGGAAATTCCACTCCGTTCTTCTCGAAGAAATCTTGGTCTTTGATAAGCAGAACCTTTGGACAGTCACTGCAATAGACGGCCTCCATATTGCTAAAGCCTAGGTGATATATCTGACCCTCGACTTTCGATTGGCAGTGTGCACATGTTTGCGTATGAGCAGTCATTATTTACACTTAACGCCGTGCACAGCGGCGCGAGTTTACGAGCGTCCGGTGCCCGGTAGGGCACGAACTGCTGCACTTTGTTATAGCTCTATATAGCGTCATATTCCGCCCAGAGGTTGAAAGACTTAATTTCGTTGCCTTCTCTCTGAATGCGTATACCGGAACACGACGCCACGAAAGGAAACCCCCAGTACGGGCCACAGCTTTGAGTGCTAACGTAATACGTTCCTTCCTGCCACTTCCTATATCCCTTTTCCTTCAGACAAGCTATCGCTACATTCAAGTCTGTCTCATTGACCAAGCAAGGTTCAGCCCATTCATTTAGTCGAGTCTGTTTCGTCTCGGTGCTTACGCATCCGAGGAACAATAAGGCTAGAAATACGGCTAAAACTAGTTTCTTCATCGGCTATAACGCTTAGGTAACCGGCGCCGGAGCGCCAGCGCAGGGAACCAAAAGCGGCAGGCTTTTGGCGTCCGGTTGACCGCCTGGTTATGAGTTCCCTGATGGTTCAATGTCCTCACCGAACATGATTCGATGACCCTCTGGTGTTGCTACACCAAACTCACGCAACCCCCAAGGTTTATCCGATATTGCCTGGAAAATCTCGGTGCCGCGTTGCTGATAGTCACGGTAGAGGTCGTCAATGCCCACGCAGTTCACATACGCAAAGTACGAATGGTCATGCGTATCACGGGCCGAAAGCTCGTCCGGACAGTGACCCAACATTATATGAAAACTGCCAAGACTCAAGAACGACCATCCGTCCACGCGGAACCGGACGGAAAACCCAAGTTTGTCGAGAAAGTAGCTTTCGGTGTTCTCGAGATCCTTGACCGCCAGGACATGCTGAGTGGCTTTTACTTCAAACATAGATGACTCCTTTCACTAGGGCGGATACTCATAACTCCGCGCACACCGGCGCGAGCTTGCGAGCGTCCGACAGCCGAAGGCTGTGTAGTGCTGCGCTTGGTTATGTGATTTATCCAAGCCATTCTCCAAGTGCGTCCGCTGAAGAAAATCCCAGCATCTCTATGCTCGCTGGATCACTGCCAAACCCTAGAGCAAAATCAGGCTTCCCTTCCAAGGTGAGGAGCCAGTTATCCCCGGACTTGGCAATAGCCCATACCTTTGATTCTTGGTATTCCGCAAAACTGCACTCCGGGAAAGAAGCGGCCACAACCGTAGCTGAAACAGGTTGAATAATGCACGCGATCAGATCAGCCGCCTTCTCTGCAATATACGCTTCCCGGTATTCTACCCAAGGAGCAGCCGTATAGCACCCGAGAGCTAAAGAAGCTTCTACTTTCTGTTTTGCCTGCTCTCTATTCATGACTCACATAACGCCCCTGAGCAGCGGCATATTTTTGTGCTTTGAGCGAAGCGATGCAAAAATATGTCCGCTGGCTTGGTTGGTTATGCATTTATTCGACGCCCTTAGTGAGGCTATCAATACTGTTCAATAACTCTTCCTTAGGCTTGAGCCTGCAGAGCCACAGTTCGTCGCCTCCCTGTGTGGCCACTATGCGGTGCTTTTGGCTGGAGGGCGGGTCTCCAATAGGCTGACATAGCACACTCCGAGGATCCGCTCTGGTAGAAACCCTGCTAACCGTGGAGAATTCAGGGAGCTCAGATTCATATATCCCGAGCCAGTCCCCTCCATTGCACAAGCTAATCGTAGCGAGAGTGCAGAATTCATAGTTGTTTTCTACAATTGACTCCGGCCATTCACCGATTTTATTAATTTCGCTATCTATTAGCCAATAAGCGCCGACTATTACGAAGGCAAAAATGGCTATTCCTTTTACTTTTCCTTTCATTCGCTACAACCGCATTTTGCATAACGTCTAAAGCACGGGCGCAGCTTTGCTGCGTCCTGTGCCTTTACTGGTTAGGCTCTTTGGCCATATTTAATAGCATGAACTTCGAATTTGGATCGCACTCTTTGTTGCACCACATACCCCACTGAGAATTACCATAATCAAAGAACTTAAAATCAAGCGACTTACCTGAACTAGAAGTGACATTAAGGGAGTAAACACTGGGCATGCTCTCGGATGTATCAAAACCCTTTTCAAATAGATTCACTGATTCTTGAGCCTCTTTGCCTGATACTTCGCTCATTTCTATCTTGGTAAAGTATGATTCGTTAGCGAGTGGTTCTGGATTATCGCGGACTATTTGAGATGGAATCATTACAGGGCTATAGCTTCCAGGGTTTGACCAAATCCAACCTTCTTTGTTTGTTATGATGTGGCCGTATGGTGTGCAGACTATTTGTCCCCACTTATTTAGCGGCTCCGGCAAAGACGTTACTGCTGAACTAGGGGTTCCTTTACAGTCTCCAACTGGTTCTGCGTTAGCGTTTAATGAAATCAACGCCATTACCACTACGGTCAAATATTTCATTGAAGTTCCTTTTTAGCCTAACGCCCGCCATAAACGGCCGAGTGAAACGAGGTCCGGCGACCGGAGGGAGCGAATTTAATGGCATGGTTATGTGTATTGGCATTACGCTAGCTCATATGCAACTAAAACTGGAGTTTCACCAGAAAGCCTTTGCCATTTACATGCCACTCTCTCTCCTGGTCCAAACTCCCATTTTTCATCGTCAGGAACCGACACATTTTCGGATATTGTATAGGTGCCATCTGAATTCTCAGAGGCCTCAACCGGCCGCCAAACCGGCGTACCTTCATCATTCAATTTAAGGTAAATTTGTACCATTATCGATTACACATAACGCCGCGTGCAAGGGCGCGAGTTTACGAGCGTCCCACCGCCGCTTGCGGCGGTGTATTGGCACGCATTGTTACATTTTAATGAAATCAGTGTTGCAGACATAGCTTGCAAGTACATGTGGTTTGTATTTCTCAAGGTATTCAGGCATAGAATGCCGAAGAGAATAGCCGCAATTTGCCTCAGAATTATCAACGTATATTAGATAGTCTGGTACAAGTCCGATCTTATCGAGAGTGTCCAAAGTGAATATTCCCTCTACAATAACTGGACGATTTTGATCATGGCGAGATTGTATAAGGTTGCGCAATTCACCTAAACGGTAGGAAGGCTGTTCTTCCTCAAGAACTCTAAGTAAGTCAGTTTCTATTGCAGGCATTTCCAATTTAAAGGCCAAGAATCTAGAGAGGCTCGACTTACCAGTTCCAGGATACCCATCTATAGCGATCAAGTATTTTCTCCGAGGATATAAATGTTTCTTGATCGCATCAATCACTTCTTCATACTCTTGGGCCAGAATCATATGAGTTTTCATTGTCGGTGAATCATCGCTCTATTTCTACACATGCTCACTCGTACCACCCAATTTCTAAGTATTTATCTATGAGCTGAGAGTAATTCAATTCTAAACGATTCTTTGGATGGTTTGGCCATAAATCCTCAGTGAAACAGGCAAATCGTTTCTCGTCATTCAGCCAAGAGACTTCAGTTATCATGCCAGACTCAAATTGCTTGTAAGCCGATGAATTGAAGTCTTTTAGACCTTCATATATAGAATCGAGTACTTCCAACCCCGGATACGGAGGGAATGGTAAATCTATATCAAAATAGAGTAACGTTTGTTCAATGAGCTCGTCTGTGGAGCTATTTGGATTTTCTTCCCATACGATCTTGTGAAAAGTTATTTTGTACATGGCTATAGTAAGCTTCGAAGAATGTAACGCCCGGCTTTGGGGCGGGCTTGTAGCCGCGCAGCGGCGAAAAGGCCGTCCCAGCCCCGAAGGGGCGACAACAGCCGATTGTTATGTGCCTCTCAGCTGCCACATTCACTACACTTCCAGCCACCAATCTGTGCGTTTAAAATTTTCCAAACAGTAACTAAAGCTAGCCATACGCCAAAAGTAACCACTGTCAGCACAAGATGAACAAGAAGCATGAAACCGCTTGACTTGCTGTTGTTACGGTGATGTTTTGTAGTCCTTGCACATTTTCTGCAGTGTTGAAGCTTCTCTTCAATTATTCTTGCCATTTTTTCGTCCTTTACATTGACTATTACACTATCACGCTCAAAAAGAGACTACCCATAATCTCGGATGTGTCTACCCACATAACGCCGCGTACAGAGGCGCGAGCTTGCGAGCGTCCTGCCGCCGCTTGCGACGGCGAACTGGTACGTCTGGTTATGTGGACTACTCAACAACACACTTACCGTAATATTGCGACGGAATAAGCTCGCCAAACATGACAGAGTTCCGTGAATGAACTGCCCTTAATTCAGGTGTAATGGTCGTGACCATAACATTTCCTGTACCTGTGACTTCTATAAATGACCTAGCGTCACCACGAAAGATGTGTATAACCTCACCTCTTCCATTGTTGCCAATCACGTAGAACTTCTCGGCATCTTCGTCTAAAAGGTAAGTTAGCGAGAGATCACTATCATGCTTTCCTTCATTATCGCTAAACGAGTCAAAAGTACATGTATACGTTTTGTTCGCTAGCACATTCACGCTCGCCAACAATAGCAACACAGAGGCAAATACCTTCATTGAACTCTCCGATTGGTCGGCCACATAACGCCGCCAACACGCGCAGCTTTGTAGTGAAGGCGAAGCCGTAACGAAAAAGCTGTCGCCGTGATTGGCCTGGTTATGAGTTGATTTTCCAGGAACATCGGTAGTCCTTTATGAGACAGCGGGATCCCTTAGCCATACCTTTCTTCGCCTCAGAGTAATTGGCGGTGAGCAACCTTCTCAGCTCGCTCGCGCGCTCTTTGTCCTTATACCTGTCCTGATAGTATTTCATGTCACTTGTAATAATATGTGAGATTAGAAGATGATACTTACACTCAAGCATTATTTCGATGAACACAAAGTTAAGGTCAATGTCGTCCCTATAGTCATCGAAATTAAAATCTGGCTGCAAGGCATAAACTGTTGAGTGAGAATACTCTGACATTAAGCCCCAAAAGCGAGAGAACTCTTCAGTTGAAGGATGCTCAATCTTCTTCAAAATACCATTAGTAAAATATATACCGAGCCCATCAACCCATTTATCGAAAATCTCCGAATCATTGTTAACTGAACAATACTTGGCGACTATAAGAGATTCGAAAGCATGTCGTATTAGAGGCCGCGCGGCGCCCCAAAGCCCCTGCCTGTTGAGATAAAACGCCGTCGTGAGGCCAATCATTGACTTATGAAAGCATGGAGTCAATATGTCATTTACTTCGTTTATACGCACACCAATCGGCGCATTTATAAGCCACATATAGTGAGAGGCAAGCTCATACTGAAAATTTATACTGCTTTCGATTCGAACGATTTCCTTGTGGAAGGTTTTCGATATTCGTTCCTCGTTTAGTCGAGTTGACCCTCCAAATATTTCCATTAAGCTCGGACCCGCCGTTCGGTAGGTCAAACTGCCAGTGAGTGATTCTGAGGGCGGTTCTCCCGAGTCGCCAAGAAATCCAGTTGCGTGAAGTACTCGCGGTTCTTCACGCTTTTTACTTCGATATGGCTTACGTTGCTTGGTCATCTACAGAAACTCATAACGTCTGTGTAACGGGCCGGTTTGGAGCGCCAGCGGAGAACCGGTCCCGTTGACACACTGGTTAAGCATTGACTTATAGTCACATCCTGCACTCAAGGAACTCTTCTATCCGCTGCAAGCACGATCCATCGAAATATTCCCCAAGATGAGACACTAAAACATCTTCACTCTCAAATTCAGCCTTGTAACCCTCAAAATCAGTCAAACTACCGACGTATCCAATTTGTAGTCCTGGCTTAAAAGCGGAACCAAAAACCTTCGGCAAAAATGCATCTGTCGGTATATATCTAACCCCGATAACCAGTAGAGTTTTCGATGACTTAGCAGTCTTCAGCGTCGACTCCCTAATCTCATCCACGAAACGGTTATTAAATGGGTTGCGCTTCTCAGCTTCGTAGGCGCTAATTACCGACAGGACATTTTCATGAAAAACCATAGAGGTTGGATCCACAACATCCGTTTCCATATGAATTTGGGATGTGAGGTCAAGAGTCGTTGCCTGTGGGGTTGCAGGACCGCTTCCGAGAAGCGCGATAAAGTGCGCCGAGCCATGAGGCTTATAGAATGGGACTTTTTCACCTACCTTTGATGAATTAAATCTATCACCTTTTATAGAACAAGACCCCCAGTCCAATACATAGCCATTTCGGCGAAGGGCTATTTCTAGAAGTGACTCATAGTTCAAAGAGACGAAGGAAGCTCGCTGCATATTCTTAGCGCCGATTATTGATATTAGGTCATAATATCGAGATCTTTTGTGCACCTGCTTGAACTGCCTAAAGAAATGGGATACTACGGCTACCGAACCAGTGAATGCCTCAGGGCAATTCTCGATTTTCGAGATCCATTCTTCAAAATCCTCACCGCACTTGACTTTTGTGAAATTCTCTATGGCCGAGAACCTGCTATCTTTTCTCCGCAAGTGCTCGGCTAAGCGGGCTCCTAAAGGAGGTTTGAACTTATCATGTTGGCCAAAGGACGCACCGGCGCCTACAAGTACTAATAAGTCCTTATCAGCCATTAGCGACCCCAACCTCCGAGTGAATAATAGATGCTTAACGCCCGCAATAAGCGGCGCGAGTTTACGAGCGTCCGGCGACCGAAGGGAGCGTACTTGATTGCATGGTTATTGGGCTACCTGCAAGACACGCTACCGCCTAGCTTCGCTTGAGCTCAGAAAAGTACGCCGGAAAGAATGCTGAGTTTCCCGGCCCAAATTATTATCTTAGTGGCACACCACGAAGAACGCTGTGATGTTGCCGGTGCTGTTGTATTTGCCGAAGCCGCCAGGAACGGAACTGCAGGACCGGGGCGCGCTGCCCTTGCTTTGATGCCGGTAGACTTGCTACTGGCAGCGGACTTCATGCTACCAACTTACCTTGAAAATCGCTTTTCAATCAGAGCCCAATAACGCCCCCAAACAGGGGCAGATTTTTGCGTTTTGAGCGCAGCGAAGCAAAAATGTGTCCCACTGCTTTGGTTGGTTAGGCGTCGAAGTTCGAAAGTGCTACGGGACATAGATAAGCCCCACTGTAAATTGTGGCTTTCCGTTCAGTTCATTCATGTAGCCCGTTAAAACTAAATCGCTAGCTCCCTCGCCCTCGGTATATAGGTCAACTAAAACCTCCCAATGTTGTCCCATCCACTGCGCGCATGATGTAGCCCATGTATCTTCCGGCAACTCCACCAAAAGCTCGCCATAGTTTCTAACATATGCTCGGTTTTGGGATGCAATGCTAGGGTCAACTAGCGCCACTCCAGCGACTCCTTGGGAAAGTTCAAAATCATCCTCTGCAAACGCCTTGACTACCTCTCGAAAGATTGGCCGCCAGCTCCCTGCTATAGGATGAGCTGATTCTTCATATTTGACGGCTAGTGGCTCAATACTCATACGTCTTTATCGCCTAACGCCGCGCTAAAATGCGCTGCTTTTCAAGCGTCATTTTTGAGCGCTTTGTTAAAACACCAAGGGCTAATCTTCTTGTATAGAGCTTCGGCGTGCACATGCATTTCTTCGCTCCCCGATATTTCTGCAATTTCACTAAAAGTTAAAAATGTAAGCATTGCAGAAAATCGCACTATCTCATCGACTTGCTCGGGATCGTGATGCGGCTGAATTGTAACGCCATCATACCTCCGGGTTACTTGAAGCTGACCGCCATGTGCATAACTATTTAGAGCGTTCCAAGCATGGTCCTTGATCCCGGATAAAGTATCCGGCCAGTCCCTAGCCTTCTCTACTGCCTTTACCATTTCACCAAAGGTGAAACGTTCTTTGCTCTCTAACTCAATCTTGTCTTTAGTTACGAAAGTATTGAACTCCTTATCAGTCGCGCAGTGTAGTATCCATGCGGCGCGAACGAAAGTCTCAAACAATGATCTCGTCAAAGCGAATGCAGAAGCGTAGTGATGGTTTTCGAGTAAGGTACATATACCCTTAGCGTGTTCGTTGGCGACATCATATAATGCTCCGGCTACCGCGCTACGCTGAGAGTCAGCGCTCGCAAACTCATGGACCTTTGGGTCTATGAATGCGAGCATATTTCTGAAATTAGGCAGTAGACTCATAGTTTTAACATTTGTATATCGCGCATGCGCGCTATTAATCCCAAGATAGTAAATTAAAAACAGAGGATAGATTATTGATTCTCAAATGGTTTTTAACAAATCTGCATTTCTCATTCAGGAGAAATTCGCGCATGCGCAATATCATTCTGGCGCATGCGCGATAATCTTCCAAGCCGAAAACGTAACCAACTGTTTTAATTAGATTTTTTAACTTCTCTCCTCGAAAAACGAGCATAGAAGAAAGACAATACGAGCATTACATTTGCGCATCGGCAAAATATACTGTACATATATACATATATTATGCTCTATTCAAGGAGGACATCCATATGGCGCGAAAAAGCCCCTTTTTGGAAATGGTTCGTGGTGAGATCCGGTTGCGCGGATACAGCCTTAGAACCGAGAAGACCTATTTGTTTTGGATTTACCGCTACATCATATTCCATGGTAAAGAGCATCCCACAAAGATGGGCGCCAATGAAGTCAAAGAGTTTCTTACCTGGCTTGCCGTTAAAAAAGAAGTCGCCGTCAATACGCAGAAAGTTGCATTGAATGCGTTGGTGTTTCTCTACCATAAAGTCCTCAAAGTAGAGCTGGGCGAACTCGATTTCAAGCTGGCAACCAAGCAACGCCACCTGCCCACTACGCTGACAAAGCGTGAAGTAAGCCAGATTTTACGCCAACTGCCTGAGAGGGACCGACTTATCATTTCCCTGCTATACGGCAGTGGGTTAAGAATTACGGAGTGCTTGCGTCTGCGCGTTCAGGATGTCTGCTTCGACCGACTGGCGCTTACCGTGCGCGACGGGAAAGGCAACAAAGATCGGCAAACGTTGCTGAGCCAGTCTGCTGTCCCGGCACTTAAACAACAGATTGAGGTCGCTTTGGCCGTTCAGGAAAGTGACAATGCTCACGGCATCGGCCCCTCTATTCCAGGGGCACTGGGGAAGAAGTACCCTAGCGGCTATCGGATGCCGGCGTGGATGTTTGTTTTTCCATCGTCAGCGCTATGTCAGCACACCTTCACGGGTGTCACCTGCCGCCACCACCTCCATGAAACCGTTATACGGAAATCTTTGCAGCGTGCCGTAAAGGCGGCGGGGGTCACCGGGAAGAAAGTGAACTGCCACACCTTTCGCCATTCATTCGCCACCCACTTGCTACAGAGCGGCTATGACATACGCAGCGTGCAGGAGCTATTGGGCCACAACGATGTGAAGACCACGCAGATTTATACCCATGTGCTGGGGCAGCACTATGCGGGGACGCGTAGTCCGCTCGACACTTTGGTGGATTAATGTGCCACAAGGGCGTTCAGGCACGCTACCGCCCGTAGTGCGACATATTCTCTTGGTAGAAAGTATTTCAGAGAGCATGTGGCAACGGGGCTTATTTGGTTGTTTGGGTAAGGTAGCAGGCGGGGTGGGGATTGCAAGTTTTTAGAAAAGATTGATTGAGGTGGATGACGCCGCTACGCGGCTTATCCACCCTACGGCAAGGTCGGTTTAGGTATTGTCGTCCGGGGAGAGGATTTTGACGACTTGCTCCTGGGCTTTGCGTTCCTCTTGGCTGGTGTTGACGCGGGTTTCGATTTCGCGCACCTGGGGTTGGATGTGCTGTTCCTGTTTGAAGCCACAGTCGACGCATTCGCGGTAGTCTTTGCCGTCTTCGTTGTACACGCGAAGGCGGTCCATGGCGGAGCAGCGGGGGCAGACGGCCCCGGCGATAAACCGGGGCGTTTTGCTGAAGGTCATATCAGGCAGCCTCCTCGTCGATGCCGCTGTGGCGCAGCAGTGGCGCAATACTGGGCTCGCGGCCGCGGAAGTTGACGAACAATTCCATTGGCGGGCGGCTGCCGCCCTGCTGGAGGATTTCTTTCAGGAAGCTCTCGCCGGTGTCCCGATTGAAGATGCCTTCTTCCTCGAACCGCGAGAAGGCATCGGCGGAGAGCACTTCGGCCCATTTGTAGCTGTAATAGCCCGCCGCGTAGCCGCCAGCAAAAATGTGGCTGAAGCTGTTCTGGAACTTGTTGAATGCCGGCGGCTTGATGACCGCCACCTGGTCGCGCACTTCGTCCAGCAATTGCTGGGGAGATTTGGGGTTCGCCGGGTCGTATTCCGCGTGCAGGCGGAAGTCAAACAGGGAGAACTCCAGTTGCCGCACCATCTGCATGCCGGACTGGAAGTTCTTCGCCGCCAGCAGTTTGTCCAGCAGGTCCTTGGGCAGCGGTTCACCGGTTTTGTAGTGGCCGGAAATCAGCGGTACCACATCCGGCTCCCAGCACCAGTTTTCCAGGAATTGGCTGGGCAGCTCCACCGCATCCCAGGCCACACCGTTAATGCCACTGACGGCGGCCACGTCAATTTGCGTGAGCATGTGGTGCAGGCCGTGCCCGAATTCGTGGAACAGGGTGGTCACTTCGTCATGAGTGAGCAGTGAAGGTGTCTCGCCCACGGGCGGGGTGAAGTTGCAGGTCAGGAACGCCACCGGCCGCTGCACACCGCGGTCGGTCTGGCGACGTACCCGGCAATCCGCCATCCAGGCACCACCGCGCTTGTTTTCCCGGGCGAAGATGTCGAAGTAGAAGCCGGCGATGTGTTCGCCGTCTTTATAGATCTGATAAAAACGCACGTCGGGGTGCCAGCTATCAAAGCTCGCCACCGGCACAATGTCGATGTCGTACAGACGTTTGACCACCTCGAACAGGCCGCTGATCACCCGCTCGGCCGGGAAGTAGGGGCGCAGGTCTTCCTGGGACAGGGCGTAGTCCGCCTGGCGGAGTTTTTCGCTGTAGTAGGCCAGGTCCCAGGCTTGCAGGTCGGTGCAGCCTTCTTTTTCCGCAAAGCGCTTCAGTTGCTGAATATCCTGCTCCGCCAGGGGTCTGGACTTCTCTGCCAGTTCGGTCAGGAAGCTGATCACCTGCTCGGTGCTGTCCGCCATTTTGGTGGCCAGGGAGCGTTCGGCATAGTTGTTAAAACCCAATAACTGAGCCAGCTCGTGGCGCAGGGCCAGGGTTTCGTCGATGATCGCCGTGTTGTCCCACTGGGCGGCACTGCTGCCATCGGCCTTCTGGCCTTCAGCGGAGGCACGAGTGACAAACGCGGTGTAGGTTTCCCGACGCAGGGCCCGGTCCTCGGCGTAGGTCATCACCGCCAGGAAGGAGGGAATGTCCAGGGTGGTGACATAGCCCTCCAGGTTTTTCTGCTTGGCGGCCTGAGCGGCCTGTTCCAGGGCGGAGTCGGGCAAGCCGGCCAGATCCTGCGGGTCGGTAAAGTGTTTGTACCAGGCCTGGGTGGCGTCGAGCACGTTGTTGGCGAACTGGGTGGACAACTCACTCAGGCGTTTTTTGATCTGGCCATAGCGTTTTTTGGCCTCGCCCTCCAGGGCTACACCCCCAAGACGGAAGTCCCGCAGGGCGTTATCGATGGACTGGCGCTGAGCCTGGTTCAGTTCGTCGTACTCCGGGCTGTCGGCAATCGCCTGAAAGGCCTCGTACAGGCGCCTGTCCTGGCTCACTTCGGTGTTGTACTCGGTCAGCAGCGCCACGCTGGCGTTGTAGGCTTCACGCAGAGCCTCGCTGTTGACCACGGCGTTCAGGTGGCTCACTGGGGACCAGGCCTGCTCAAGACGGTCCTCTTCGGCCTCCAGCGGAGCGACAAAGTTGCCCCACGTCGGCTGGCTCAGCCCGGCCAGCAGCCGTTCGCGGTGCGCGCGATTCTCTTCAATCAGTTGACGAATGGCGGGCTCCACATGCTCCGGCTTGATGGCTGAAAACGGGGGCAGTTCGTGGGTTTCCAGCAGGGGGTTGGCCATAACGTTATCGCTCCAAAACTCTGTGTGCGTGACTCAAAAAACGGGGTTCATCGCGCTGAACATTCGCGCTCGGCGGCCCGGAACGCTACCATGATACATCGTTACGCGGCGGCGGGTAGACGCCCGCTCCAGCCGAGGCTCCGTGTCTGATGTACTGTATGAGGTAACCCATGACCGCTTCTGCTTCCTCTTCACCCGCCCTGCGCCGCTATCAAGGCGTCGCTCCGACCTTGGGCGAGCGCGTCTACGTTGACCCGGCCGCCGTGGTGATCGGCGACGTGACACTGGGCAGTGATACGTCCGTCTGGCCCTGTGCGGTCATTCGCGGCGATATGCACCGTATACGTATAGGCGAACGGGCCAGTATTCAAGACAACAGTTGCCTGCACATCACCCACGCCGGCCCTTTCAATCCAGACGGTTACCCGCTCACCATCGGCGATGACGTCACCGTGGGCCACTCGGTCACCCTGCACGGCTGCACCCTGGGCAACCGCATTCTGGTGGGCATCGGCTCCACCATTCTGGACGGCGCCGTGGTGGAAGACGAGGTGGTGATCGGCGCCGGGACCCTGGTGCCCCCCGGCAAACGCCTGGAGAGTGGTTACCTTTATATGGGGGCGCCCTGTAAGCCCGTTCGTCCCCTGAAAGAAACCGAACGTCAATTTTTCCGGTACTCAGCCGATAACTACGTCACACTGAAAAATGTGTATTTAGACGAAACCGTCTAATGTTGTACTGTGTGATTGAGTGAGAGTTACAGGGGGGCCCCATCGCACCGGCGGACACCTAGTCACCCGCGATGAACGGATGCGCTCACGTCACACCTGCAGGACTGACCCGCGATGACATCCAACCCGACCAACGCCGGAGGGGCCGCGCTGGGCGGCTTCCAGCCATGGATCGACCCCTGGTTAATGGCTCTGATGGCTGCAATTGCCATCGGATTGCTGATTCACAATCACTGGTTGAAAGCCCGCCTGAGGCGCCAGGTAGAGCAGCTCCAGGAAAGCGAGCAGCGCCTGCGGTTACTGACCGACAACATGACGGATTTTGTCTGGGTGGTAGACGCCCAGAGCCGCCTGTCCTACGTGAGCCCCTCGGTCACCAAACTGCTGGGCTATACACCGGACGAGATGATGGGCCAGACCATGACCTACGCTCTGGAGCCGGAATCCGCCGAGTTTACCCTGCAATTGCAGCAAAAACTGGTAGCCGCCGCCAAACGCGGTGAACACCGAAACTACGTCGACACCGTCGCCGAGCTGGCCCAGCGCCACAAACGGGGGCACCGGATATGGACCGAAGTGGCCATCCGGGTCTTCTTTACACCCGAAGGGGACTTTGCGGGGGCTCAGGGCTCCGGGCGCAATATCAACGAGCGGAAAAAAGCCGAGCAGACCGTCTGGGAAATGGCCTTCTACGACCCGCTCACCGACCTGCCCAACCGCCGCCTGATGAACGACCGCCTCACCCAGGCACTGGCGAATGCCAGCCGTCAACGGGAGCAATGCGCGGTTTTCTTCCTCGACTTGGACAATTTCAAACAGATCAACGACACTGAAGGTCACGATGGCGGCGACCAGCTATTGGTGGCGGTGGCGGATCGCCTGCGGGAGCACCTGCGCGACAGCGATACCATTGCCCGCTACGGGGGCGATGAATTCGTGGTGGTGTCCCAGTTTCTGGGCCGGGAACCGGCAATCGCCCGAGCCAGCACGGCGGCACTGGGTGAAAAAATTCTCGCCCTGTTCCGCACCCCCTTTGAAATCAATGGCCGCGCCTACACCGTCTACACCAGCGTAGGCGCGGCCCTGTCCAGACAGGGCGAGCACCCGGTGAGCGAACTGCTCCGGGAGGCCGACCTGGCCATGTACCAGGCCAAAACCCAGGGACATAACCAGTTGGTCATCGCCGACTGAAACCCTATCCACCACAGGAGAGCGCCATGCAAGAGGTCTATTTACCGGAAAACAACATCGAGGCGCATCTGGTTCAGGGGCTGCTCGAATCCGAGGGCATTGAGTGCGAAATCCGTGGTGAATATTTACCCGGAGCCGCCGGTGAGCTGCCCGCGGCCAGCACCGTATCCCTGTGGGTGCACGAAGCACAGTTTGAACAGGCCAAGCAGGTGTTGGCACGGTACGAGGCGGGGGAATTTGCAGCAGAATGATGGAAGCGGCATTTACAGCATTTGCGAACTTCATGTGGGGCATGCCCCTGGTAATACTGTTGGTCGGGGGCGGCGTTTTCTTCGTCGCCTACTCCCGTGGCCTCCCCTACCGGCACTTTAAACACGCCCTGCAAATCCTCAGTGGCCGCTACGACCACCACGACGATGAAGGCGACATCCCCCACGCCCAGGCACTGAGCACCGCCCTCTCCGGCACCCTGGGCCTCGGCAACATTGCCGGCGTCGCCCTGGCCCTCACCATGGGCGGCCCCGGCGCCATCTTCTGGATGTGGGTCACCGCCGTCATCGGCGTGGCCACCAAATTTTACACCTGCTCCCTCGCCGTCATGTTTCGCGGTAAAGACAGCCGCGGGCAGCTCCAGGGCGGCCCCATGTACGTCGTTCGCGAAGGCTTGGGCAAACGCTGGTGGCCGCTCGCCGCGCTGTTCGCCGTCGCCGGGTTGATGGGCACCATGCCCGCCTTCCAGGTCAACCAACTGGTGCAGATCCTGCGCGATGTGGTGGCCATTCCTGCCGGGCTCGCCAGTGAAAACAGCCACTTTACCTTCGATCTCACCCTGGGGCTTATCATCGCCGCCCTGGTTCTGTTGGTCATCACCGGGCATGTTCAACGCGTGGGAAAAGTCACCCTGAGAATGGTGCCCGTCATGGTCCTGCTTTACCTGGGCATGACCCTGTTGTTGCTGACGCAATACCTGGGTGAAATTCCCGCCGCACTGCACCTGATCGTCACCGACGCCTTCAGCGGTGAGGCCGCCGCCGGTGGCGCCATCGGTACCGTCATTCTGATGGGCGTGCGCCGGGGCGCCTTCTCCAACGAAGCGGGGATCGGCACCGAGTCCATGGCCCACGGCGCCGCCAAAACCAGGGAACCCATTCGCGAGGGCCTGGTGGCGATGATGGGCCCGGTGATCGACACCCTGCTGGTGTGCACCTGCACGGCGCTGGCCATACTGGTGACCGGGACCTGGGAAGTGGACGGCAGTATTGACGGTGTGACACTCACCGCCGAGGCCTTTGAGACCGCCTTTCCCGGCGTCGGCGCCTACCTGCTGGTACTGGTGGTCACCCTGCTGTCATTGAGCACGGTGTTCACCTTCTGGTATTACGGCAGCAAATGTCTGGGCTTTCTGATCGGCGCCCAACATCAACATCATTACATCTGGATTTACGCCACCCTGGTGGTGCTCGGCAGCGTGGTCAGCCTGCGCGCGGTGATCGGGCTGATCGACGGGCTCTATGCCACCATGGCCATCCCCACCATGGTATCCGCCTTGCTGCTCGCCCCCCGAGTGAACCGGGCCGCCCGGGATTACTTCGCCCGGCATCGCAACGGCGACCATGCGCCGGCTTCTACAAATTCATAACGGTTTTTTACGCAACAATACACCCTGGGCGACGTCTAACCGACGTAGTATGGCGTAATCACTGCTGTGGGATTGGGGAGGTCTGTATGACACATCGGCGCGTTATCTCATTCCGTTTCTGGTCGAAGGCTGCACTGCTGGCCGTCGCGACATTCTGGCTGGGCGCCTGCGCCCAACACTCGCCCCTGCCGCTGGCAGACGACTCATTGCGCTCGGCTCAACCCGGCAATTTTGATCATGTGTTTCTCCCCCCCGGCGAGCGCCTGCCCCGGATAACAACCATCTACATTGAACCGAGCGAAGTCGCGCTGAGCGACTATTGGCTGCGCGACCGACGTGGAGACTACACTCAACGGGACCTGGATCGCATCTACGAAGATTACGGTCGCTTTCTGGACGAAGCGCTGCGCGAAGGGCTGAGTGAGCAGACCGGTGTCACCATCACGACCAACCGGGAAGAGGCCGACGTGATTTTCCGCCCGACCCTGCGCAACCTGAACATCTACGCCCCGGATCTCAGTGAACCCGCCATCACCCGGTATTACACGCGGGAAGCCGGCAACGCCACGTTTGATCTGGTGCTGGTGGACCCCAATGGTAAGGTGCTGGCCCAGTTCATCGACCACCGGGAAACCCAGAACCTGGCCGGACAAGCCATGGAATGGACCAACCGGGTCACCAATTACCGCCACTTCAGTCGCCTGATGGACCGCTGGACCCGCAATCTGGCCGTTTACCTGCTGATCGCCGGGGCCGTGCCCGAGCCCGCCGACTGACCGTCTTCGGTTCACCTGAGCGACGGTTTCTGGCTATAATGCGCCCTCGCGATCAGCCGGGTCTGCCCGGTGATCGCCCCAAATAGTCCAAAGAGGCACTGCCTCTCACAACGAGGATGAAGCACCGTGAGTCTAGTGAAGAAACGCATCGGCCTGTTGTTGGCTGTCAGTCTGGGTCTGCTCTCCGCTCTGGCGGTGGCTCAGTCCAATAACGTGACCAAACAAATCGAAAGCCGCCTGGCCCCGGTGGGTAAGGTGTGTATGGCCGGTGACGACTGCGCGGCAGCGCCCGTGGCCAGTGCCAGCAGTGGCGAACCGCGCTCCGGTGAAGAAATTTACGGCTCGGCCTGCGCCACCTGCCATGACGCCGGCGTGTCCGGTGCGCCAGTGCTGGGCTCTGCCGATGATTGGGCCAGCCGCATTGAGAAGGGCTCCGAAACACTGTACGACCACGCCATCAACGGTTTCAATGCCATGCCGGCCATGGGCTTGTGCAGCGATTGCTCTGACGAAGAGATTCAGGCGACCGTCGATTACATGGTTGAAGAAAGCAGTTAAGTCGACTCGGGTAGCGGTGGATGACGGGGCTTTGCCCCTTATCCACCCTACGGAAGTCACACTCCGCTCGGCCCGCAAGGTGTGGATCGGTCCGACGCATTGGAGCGAAGCGTCATTCACCAAAGCCTCGGCACCACACCCTCAATCAAACATCCCCAACAAGCTGCTCAGCGTCTCTTCGCCCTTGGCGACATTCTTCTCCGGGCTGAGCTCACCGAATCCTTCGCTCTCCACATCCTCCGGCGGTAATTCCTCCAGAAACCGGCTGGGTGTGGTTTCAAAGATTTCCCCGAACTGCTTGCGCTTGTGGGCCAGCGTCATGGTCAGGGTTTTCTGGGCGCGGGTGATGCCGACATAGGTCAGGCGTCGCTCTTCCTCGATATTGCCATCTTCAATACTGTTCCGGTGCGGCAGCAGGTCTTCCTCCAGACCCACCATGAACACGTGCGGAAACTCCAGCCCCTTGGACGCGTGGAGGGTGAGCAGTTGCACCTGGTCGAGTTCGTCCTCTTCTTCCTGGCGCTCGAGCAGGTCCCGCAACACCAGCTTGGCGATGGCTTCCTTGATGGTGGTCTCATCGTCGTCATCGCCCGGCTCCAGGGTTTTGCCCAGAGACTCGACCAGATACTGGACGTTTTCCCAACGCCGCTCGGCGGCCTTGGGGGTACTGGCGTTCTGGTGCAGCCAGGCTTCGTAATCCATGTCTTCGAGCATTTCCCGGATGGCACCGATGGGGTTATCCCCGTGGGAACGCTGATGAATGCCTTCCATCCAGTGCACAAACCGGCGCAACCGCTCCAGCGCCTTGTCGTTGAGCTGACTTTCCAGGCCCAGCTCATTCACTGCGCTGAACAACCCGATGTGGCGCTCGGTGGCGTAGCGCCCGAGGGTTTCCAGGGTGCTGGTGCCGATCTGGCGACGGGGGGTGTTGATCACCCGCAAAAAGGCGTTGTCATCATCCGGATTGACCAGCAGGCGCAAATAGGCCATCACATCCTTGATTTCCGTTTTGGAGAAGAAGGACGAGCCACCGCTGATTTTGTAGGGAATCTGATGTTGCTGCAGTTTGATTTCCAGCAGCCGGGCCTGGTGGTTGCCCCGGTACAGCACCGCGTAGTCGCGGAACTTGCGCTGGTAGCGCAGCCGACTGGTGAGAATTTCGGTGGCCACCCGCTCGGCTTCCGCCTCTTCATTGGCACAGCGGATCACCCGGATCGGATCCCCCATCCCCATTTCACTCCACAGTGCCTTGTCGAATTCGTGGGGGTTGTGGGCAATCAGGTGGTTGGCCACTTTCAGGATGCGGCTGGTGGAGCGGTAGTTCTGTTCCAGCTTGATCACATTCAGGGCCGGGAAGTCCTGCTTGAGCAGGCTCATGTTCTCCGGCCGGGCGCCGCGCCAGGCGTAGATCGACTGGTCGTCGTCCCCTACCACGGTGAGCGAGCCGCGCACACCCACAATCAACTTGACCAGCAGGTACTGGCTGGAGTTGGTGTCCTGGTATTCGTCCACCAGCAAGTAGCGGATCTTGCGCTGCCAGCGGGCGAGGATGTCCGGGTGGTCCTGGAACAGACGCACCGGAATCAGGATCAGGTCGTCGAAATCCACGGCGTTGTAGGCCTTGAGCGCCTGGTTGTAGCGCTCGTAAACCCGGGCGATGGTCTGCTCGCCCGGGCTCTGGGCCATGGCCAATACCTCGGCCGGATCGGTCAGGTCGTTCTTCCAGTTGGAAATCTGATGCTGAACCCGGTTGAGGTGATCGCTGTCCAATTCACCGTCTTTGAGCAACAGCTCCTTGAGCAGGGCCCGGGCATCTTCGGCGTCGAATATCGAAAATCCGGGTTTAAACCCCAGGGCTTTATACTCCCGACGAATGATATTCAGGCCCAAATTATGGAACGTGGAGACGGTCAACCCCTTCGCGGCGCTGCCTTTGACCAGCGAGCTGACCCGCTCCTTCATTTCCCGGGCGGCCTTGTTGGTAAAGGTCAGGGCGGCGATGTGGCGGGCCGGCAGGTCGCACTGCTCGATCAGGTAGGCGATCTTGCGGGTGATCACACTGGTTTTGCCACTGCCCGCCCCGGCCAGTACCAGACAGGGGCCATCAATATAGTGTACGGCTTCTCTCTGACGGGGGTTGAGCTTGGGCACAGTACCTCACCAATTCAGTGCGTGGCATTATCAGGCGTGGCTGACACAGGGGGCCGGCATTGTATCAGGGCCCGACCGGCGCGCAAGCGCCCCCGACGCACCGCCCGACACGAGTGCGCCAGCGGTCATTGGCTCCGCGCGAAAGTGGTTTATTATGGGGTATAGGTGGTGTAAAGTCCTGTATTGGCGCGGATTTCTTCATGCTGTGTGATCCGTCAGGGTTGATAAGTATTGGGTCATAATCAACAAGAACCCGATCGCCTCGCGCGGCCGGGTCGGTGGCGTCAAGGTTGAACGCAATGAATCCCTGCGATGCCCCCAACGATACCAAAGGAACCATGGAATTGGGCAATGGACAGAATCGTAAAGATCCTCTTTATTGACCGCGAGGAGGGCGAGTACCTGTTACTGGCCGACCTGCTGTCAAAGATTCACCACACCGATTATCAGCTGGTCTGGCACGACCGGCTCGATGGCGCTTTGCCCGCCATTTTTGGCGACGATTACGATCTGGTATTACTGGACTATTACTGGGACGGCGACACCGCCCAGGATCTGCTGACCGCCGCCAAAACCCAGGCCTGCACCACGCCGATCGTGGTCATGACCAGCGAGATGGAAACCGAAGTCGATCGCGAAGCCATTCGCGCCGGCGCGGCGGATTACCTGATCAAGGGTCATATTGATACTCAACTCCTGGAGCGCACCTTACGCTACGCCATAGAGCGTAAACGCACCGAACAGCACCTGAGTCGCCTGGCCCACTACGATACCCTCACCGACATTCCCAATCGCATCCTGTTTCGCGACCGGCTCGAGCACGCCATCCGTCTGGCGGACCGGGATCAGGGCCAGTTCGCCCTGATGTTTATTGACCTGAACGGCTTCAAACAGGTCAATGACAGCTTTGGTCACGACACCGGTGACGCCATGATCCGGGTGTGCGCCGATCGCCTCAAGGAGTGCATGCGCCGCAGCGACTCGGTGGCCCGCATGGGGGGCGACGAGTTCACCCTGTTGCTGGAAAATACCGATAATGGCGCCAACATCGCCCATGTGGCGGAAAAAATCATCGAACGTATCGGCGCCCCTTATCACATCGGTGGTTACGAGATGCGTATCGGCTGCAGCATCGGCATCGCGGTCTACCCGGACGCCGGCCGCGACGCCGACAGTCTGCTCAAGAATGCCGACATGGCCATGTACCAGGCCAAACAGCAGGATGACAGCAGCTACCGCTTTTTTACCGAAGCGATGAACAAGGCGGTGCGCCTGCAACTGCGGATGGAGTCCGACCTGCGGGCCGCCCTTCGGTTGAACCAGCTCAGCCTGGAATATCAGCCCCGCATCGACCTCAATACCGGAGCCATCGTCGCCATGGAGGCCCTGCTGCGCTGGCAACACCCGGAGCGCGGTCTGCTGGACGCCAAGGAATTCATCAATGTCGCCGAGGATACCGGCCTGATCAACGACATTGGCTACTGGATCGTGGAGCGCGCCTGCGAGGATCTGCGCCTGCTGCAAAGCGAGTGTCAACTGGATTTGCGAATGGCCGTCAATCTATCGGTACGCCAGTTTCGCGATGAACAACTGGTGCACCGCCTGGCGGGCACGCTGAACCAGATCGACGTTCCGGGCTGTCACCTGGAATTCGAGCTCACCGAAGCCAGCCTGATGGACAACCTCGATCTGGTCAGCCTGTGCATGCGCCCCCTATCGCATCTGGGACTGGAGTTCTCACTGGACCAGTTTGGCAGTGGTAGCTGCTCCTTCCTGCACCTGCAACGCCTGCCCATTCGGGCCGTGAAAATTGACTCCCGGTTTCTGGCCGCGCTCAGTCATAACGAAGAGGATCAGCGACTGGTGCGCGCCATGATCAACCTGGCGCACAATCTGGGCAAAGTGGTCATCGCCGAAAGTGTGGAAACCCAGGCGCAACGCGACTGGCTACAAGCCGCAGGCTGTGACCAGATGCAGGGCTATCTGTTCTGCGCTCCCCAGCCGGTGGACAAGGTGTGCCGCACCGTCAAGCAATGGCACAGCATCGCATAACAATTTCTCACAGTTTGCCACCGACGATCATGCTAGCTTTCCCCCTTTAAGCAACAGCGTCATCGAAGGACCCGACTTCATGGATTCGACACCCGACTTTGCCATCGAAACCCGAGGGCTGCGCAAGGCCTTTGGTAGCACCCTCGCCGTACGCGGGATCGACCTCCAGGTAAAGCGCGGCAGTGTCTACGGCCTACTCGGCCCCAACGGCGCCGGCAAAACCACCACCGTGCGCATGCTCTCGACCTTACTGCCACCCAGCGGTGGCGAAGCCCGGGTACTGGGGCACGACCTGGTCCAGCAGGCAGAGCAGGTCCGCGCCCGCATCAGCCTGACCGGACAGTTTGCCTCGGTGGACGAGGATCTCTCCGGCCGGGAAAACCTGACCCTACTGGCCCGGCTGCAGGGCTTCAGTTGGCTCGGCGGCCGCGTTCGCGCAGACTCGTTACTCAAGGCGTTCGACCTTCAGGATGCCGCGCGGCGACAGGTAAAAACCTATTCCGGGGGCATGCGTCGCCGCCTGGATATTGCCGCCTCTCTGATCATCACGCCAGATCTGCTGTTTCTGGATGAACCCACCACCGGTCTGGATCCGCGCTCCCGCAATCAGGTGTGGGACATCGTGCGCGGGCTGGTGGACGATGGCACCACCGTGCTACTCACGACCCAGTATCTGGAGGAAGCCGACCAACTCGCCGAACGCATCGCGGTCATCGACCAGGGGGCCGTCATTGCCGAAGGCACCAGTCGGGAGCTCAAAGCCTCAGTCGGTAGCAACGTACTGCATCTGCAACTGACCGACCCGGCCCAGCGGGAACAGGCACAGCTGATCCTGGCCGGTCATCTCGACAGCCTGGTGCACCTGGAAGCCGATCCGGCGAGTCTGACGGTTCAACTTTCAGACAGCTCCGAGGCCACCCGGGCACTGGCCGAGCTGCCCCAGGCGGGCATCGGGTTGAATAGCTTTTCCATGGGGCAGCCCAGCCTTGACGAAGTCTTTCTGGCCCTGACCGGGCACACCGTAAGCCCCCAGAACGATCCGGAGGAAGCCTCCCAATGAGTGGATCTTCCACCGCCCGCACCCTCGCCCGGCATATCCGTGTACTCGAGCGCCCCGCCCCCGCCGGAGCCATGGCCTGCACCATCGCGTTTGGCTGGCGCGCGCTTCTCAAGATCAAGTATGTCCCGGAGCAGATGTTTGATGTGCTGGTCACGCCCATCATGTTCACGGTCATGTTTACCTACCTCTTCGGCGGTGCCCTGGCCGGTTCCACCGGTGACTACCTGCAGTACCTGTTGCCCGGCATTCTGGCTCAGACCGTGGTGTTTACCTCCATTTACACCGGTGTCACCCTCAACGGGGACCTGTCCAAGGGCGTATACGACCGGTTCAAATCCCTACCCATCTGGGCACCCGCACCTCTGGTCGGCGCCATGCTTGGCGATATCCTGCGCTACACCGGCGCCTCGCTGATCGTGGTTCTGATTGGACTGCTGCTTGGCTATCGCCCGGAACAGGGTGTTGTCGGCGTGGTGCTGTCGCTTTTGCTGCTGAACATTTTTGGTTTTGGACTGGGCTGGATTTTCACCGTTCTGGGCCTGCTGCTGCGCACCCCCGGCGCAGTCATGACCCTGAGCTGGCTCGTGCTCATGCCTCTGACCTTTGTGTCCAACATCTATGTGGACCCGGCCACCATGCCGGAACTGCTCCAGACCCTGGTGGCACTGAACCCGGTCTCCCATCTGGTTACCGCCCTGCGCGGCGCCATGGCGGGTGAGCTGGCGGCATTGTCACTGGGCATAGCCCTGCTCACCCCCGCGCTACTGACCCTCACCTTCGGCCCCTTGGCGATGCGCCTGTACCATCGCAAGCACTGACAGCCGCTAACCGACGCGCTACACTGGGGTTTTCCGCAGCGTGCTCGAGCGACTCCATGATTAACGACTTTGCCCAGAAATTCTTTCAGGAAATTGACCGCAAATTGCCCGGTTTGCAGGACATGCTTCCCAAGCAGGAAATCAAAGCCGCCGTACAGTCGGCGCTCGGGAAAATGGATCTGGTCACCCGAGAGGAGTTCGACGCCCAGACCGCCGTGCTCCAGCGCACCCGCGAGCGCCTGGAGCAGCTGGAAAAACAACTCGCCGAGCTGGAAAATTCCTCCCGTAGGTAGGATCGGTCCGACGCTTCGGAGTGAAGCACAATCCAACAATCCCGCCAAACTCCGCCACCGGGGAACCCGGGGCGTGCTCGCCCCGAAACCCGGAGCTTCTCCGATCTAAGCTCCCATTAACACTGTGATTCACTCCCGCCTTTATGACCATTCGGCGGTGCTGCATACGTATTCATATTGCCACCGTCATGAATCCGTCTCTAGACTTCCTCCAAACATCCGTTGATGTAAATACGCAAACAACGCCGAATGTGAAGTCTCTGATAGTCGCGTTCCCAGCGAACGCCACTCCCTCCAAACGCGGTATCGGCGCCGGGCTTGCAACCCAATTCAAATAATAAACCGATGAGGTAACGCCCGCTCCCGGGCAAACGGTTCTGACCCCGTGGGCAAGACGCCAACACGGATTGCAGTCAGACACGGACGAAAAAATTCACACTAACGATAATAATTTTTTTACCGTCAAAAACGGAAAGACCTTTATGTTCAGCATCCATAGACTTGTGGTAAACAAGGCGATGGCGCTCGGTATTGGCGCTCTGCTTTTCGGCAGCTTTCACACCGCGCTCGCGCAGGAGTGGTCCAACGCCTATTTTCGCGGCACGCCCAATGACTGGGGACTCACCCCCATGAGTTACAACGCCGAAAGCGGCCAATGGGAAACCACCCAGACCTTCGGCGGCGATAACCCTCGTTTCAAAGTCAGTCGTTATCAGAATTGGGATCAAGCCTATCCCGCTGAGGACTACCCCATTACCGATGGCGCCGGCACCTATCGAATTGCATTCAATGATGCCAACCAATCCATTACCGTCAGCGCCGCGAATGATGACTCTGATAACACGCCGACCAAGAACACCCGGGTGTGCTTTGATAACGCCGGCGACTACGTCAATCCCCACCTGTACTTCTGGAACCCATCGCCCAACGATGCGCTCACCGGAGGCACAGAGTGGCCCGGAGAGCCCATGACCGAAGAGAACGGGTTTTACTGCCTCGACTTCAGTCAGTGGCTAACCGGAGACACTCTGCCGGACACACTGAACATTATTTTCAACGATAACGGCGCGGCACAAACCGCTGACCTTCTGTTTGATGCCGAGCCCTGCTACGCCGACAACCAGTGGCAGAGTTTCGTCGCCTGTGGTGTGTCCGACGATGACAATGCCCCTGATCCGGTCGGCCAAACCCCGGACGATCTCGATCAACGCCCGCAACTGGCACAACCTCACGGTTTTCCGGTGGAAGGTAATGTGTCCGAAGGCAACTACCGTTTTGAAATCGCCTACCCCGGATTGATTGATCAGTTTGCCTCGCCGGTGATGACCCTGCCCGACCCGGTCAGTGGCCTGATGATGATGGTCGACAAGGCCGGGCAGATCTACGCCTTTCCCGACGACTCCGAGGTAACGCCCGATCAGGTTCGCTCTCTGATCAACATCGAAGATCAGGTCAAAAATTATCACGAGCAGGGTCTGCTCAGCATGGCCCTGGATCCGGACTACACCAATAACGGTTTTATCTACCTGTACTACATTCAGGGCACGGACGATAACGAACGCACCCCCAACGGTCAGTACGGCGATGCCGTGCTTGAGCGCTGGACCATCGATGATCCGGCCAATCCCTCTGCCGTGCTGGAAGACTCCGCCCGGGAACTGCTGCGCATTGAACAACCCGGCCCGGATCACAAGGGTGGCATGATGCAATTTCATCCCGAGGAAGGTTATCTGTATCTGGGCATCGGCGACGGCGCTTACGGTCACAGCGCCACCACCTCGTTCGCCGAAGATCCGCGTACCAACAACAACGCTCAGGTCACCAGTAATCTGCTCGGCAGCTTCATTCGGATCGAGCCACTGACCGAGCCTGAAAACGGAAAATACTATCGCGTGCCCGCGGACAATCCGTTTGTGGATCAGCCCGGGTTCCGTCCGGAAATCTGGTCCTACGGGCACCGCAACCCCTGGCGTTGGGCCTTTGACACCGAAGCACCCTACACCTTGTGGGAAACCGAAGTCGGGCAATCCGGTTACGAGGAAGTGAACCGTGTGGAGCCCGGAAAGAATTACGGCTGGCCGGTGTGCGAAGGGTTGAACAACCGGGGCGAACTCGGAGGCGATCCACTCAAGGAGTGCGCCACGGATTTTGAACCGCCCATCGAAGGGTACGAACACCCAACCGGTTACTCCATCATTGGCGGTCTGGTCTATCGGGGCAATCAGTTGCCGGGCCTGAACGGACGCTTTGTGTTCGGTGACTACGTCACCAAAAAAATCTGGGCCATGGCCGACGGTGAAGCCAAAACCCTGGTCAGCGATGCCTTCCCGGAAAACATCGCCTCCTTTGGTACCGACCTGTACGGCGACGAATTGTTGGTATCCACCTACGGTGTCGAGTTCGGAGGAAACTCCACCATTTATCGGTTAGTGGACGACGCCGCCGACAGCGTCGCCTTGCCCGACACGCTATCGGCCACCGGATTGTTTCAGAGTCTTTCGCCCCTGGTACCGGAAAGTGGCGTCATCCCCTATAAGGTCAACACCGACGGCTGGTTCGACGGCGCGACGGTACAACACTTCTTACACATCCCTAACGACGAAACCATCGCCTTCGCCGACACCGAACAGTGGGAACTGCCCACCGGTTCGGTGCTGATCAAACATAAATGCATCACCGACGCTGATGGCGAAGAACGCCCCTTTACCACGGCAATTCTGTTTCGTCAGGCGAACGGCACCTGGCAGGCGGTGAATTATCACTGGAACCCCGAGGGCACTGAGGCCACACGCGTGACCGAAACACAGACCCTCGACAACACCGATGCCGAGGGACGCACTCGCACCGTGCGCGCCTCGGCCGACTGCGGCTCCTGTCATGTGGGCAATGGCAGTCGCGAACCCCTGGCGTTGCACTCCCGTCAGTTGAACCGTTCGTTCAGTGACGAGGGTGACAACCAGTTGGATATTTTCAACCGGATCGGGCTGTTCGATACCGACATCGGTGCAGCCGAGCAGCACGCCACGTTTGCCGGCCTGGACGACGACAGTGCCTCGCTCGAAGCACGTGCCAAAGCCTACCTCGACACCAACTGCGCACACTGCCACAACAGCGATTTTATGGACCTGCGTTACGACCAGCCGCTGGACGACATGCGCCTGCTCAACGTCCAGACCACCGGCGGCAAATACCGAATCAAACCCTTCGATCACCGCGAAAGCCTGATTCATCTGTATCAGGTCACCGACGGCAACCGCATGCCCAAAGGCACCCGTTACACCAACCCGGAGGCGGACGCCCTGTTTGCCGAATGGATCGATGCCGTCGATGCCCAACAGACCGATTTGCGTCTGCTCGGCGACACTCGGGTCAACCCGGACGACACCCTGACACTCAGCGTCGAGGCACGCTACGACAATGGCTTCACCGCACCCGTCTCAAGCATCGACAGCGTCGATGTCAGTGATGAATCGGTGCTTTCGGTAGAAACCATCGAAGGCAATCAGATCACCCTCAGCGCCCTCCGAGCCGGCGCCGCCAGCGTCACCCTGAGCAGCGACGGGCAATCGACCAGCCTGGAGATCGAGGTGGTTTCCACCGACACCTCCCTGACCGGATTGGCCATCTCCCCGGAGACCACCGCACTCACCGATCAGCAACAACTGGTGGCCTACGGTCTGGGACCCAACAACACCAAAATTCATGTCCACGCCGAGGTTCAATGGCAGGTGATCAGTGGCGGCGACGCTGTGTCGGTGTCGGACACCGGCCTGGTGCAACGCCTGGCTCCGGGTGAGGCCACCGTGCGCGCCACTCTGGACGAGTTCAGTGCGCAAACCACCCTCACCGAAGCGAACGCCGCTCTGTCCCTGCGCTACGACAACCCCAACGACTGGGAGACCGTCAATATTTACCTCTGGACCAGCGGTGCGGGAGAGGACCAACCGCTGCACGACTGGCCGGGCGAGCCAATGAACGGGCCGGATGACGGCGGCTGGTGGGTCTACCATCAAGACCCGGACGCCCTGCCCGAGGGCCAGTTGAACGTGATTTTCAACAACGGCGCCGGCGCCCAGACCGGTGACCTCAACGACATCCAGGAATCCGCCAGCTACAGCGACGGACAGTGGGAACCCTGGAACACCCAGGGTGACACCGGCGGCGAAACCTATCGGCTGTCGGTAATCGGCGGCAGCACCGAGAACGCCGAGCGCGACTTCACCCCCGGCACGGTAGTGACCATCGCCGCCCACGAGCCTCCGCTCGGCACCGAGTTTTCCGGATGGCAGGGCGAAGGCCGCGCCTATGTGGTCGGCAACCCGGCCGCCGCCGACATCGAGCTGGTGATGCCCGCTCACAACGTCTCGATCCAGGCACTGTTTGCCGGTCAGGAAGATGACTACCAGGCTGGCCGGGATTTCTATGGCCAGCACTGCCAGAGCTGTCATGGTGACAACGGCGAAGGCGGCGTGGCCGGTGCCATCAACGCTCTGGACGACACCTGGAATCAGGATCTTCTGGCCAGCTACATCGCCGACTTCATGCCCATGGACAATCCCGGCGCCTGCGACGGCGAACAGAGCGGTGACTGCGCCTTCGAAATCGCCCGGCTGGTACTTGCCGACGCCTGGCAGCCGTCTCTGTGCACCGACGGCAACTGCGGCGAGGGCACGCTGGACAGCCGAAACCTGCGCCTGCTCACCAAAGCGGAATACCTCAACAGCGTGCGCGATCTGTTCAATATCAACTTCTCGGCGGCGCTGATGGATACCGTCCCCGCCGATGGTCGCTACCGCAACTTCACCACCGCCTCCTATCTCTCCGCGGGCTACGACCGCACCCTGGGCTACCAGTTGGTGGCCAGCGAGATCGCCGAGCAGGCGATCACCCGCTACACCTTTATGGGGCTGGCCGAACAGTGTGATGACGCGGCCTGTGCCGTCGAAGCGTTCGGCAAGCGACTGTTCCGTCGTCCACTGACCCAGACCGAAGTGGACAACTACGCGGCCCTGTACGACAACGACGACGGCGGACGTCGGGCCCTGCAGGCGCTGTTGATGTCACCGCACTTCATGTACCGTTCCGAGTTGGGCCAACCGGACGGTGAAACCGGCCTCTATGCACTGGATGCCTACGAGACGGTGACCTCCCTGGCCTACATCTTCTGGGCCACCACTCCGGACGATACCCTGCTCGCCATGGCGGAGGATGACGCATTCAATCTGTCCGAAGCCGTCGATCACGTGCTGGATGATCCGCGTACCGAGCGCGGCCTGCGCCGTTTTATCAGCGGCTGGCTGATCAACAACCAGTACGGCTTCCCGGGCATCGACAACCCGGACCTGGTTGAGGCGCTCAAAGAGGAAACCGTGCGCTTTGTGCTCGCCAACATTGAGTCCAACGCGCCCTACGCCGAACTGCTGCTCGCCCCCTACACCCAGGCCAATGATCTGGTGGCCGAGCACTACGGCCTGCCCGACACCACCAGCGGCGGCTGGTCCGAGCGCGCCTACGACGGCGAGGACCCCCGCCTGGGTGCCGGCCTGCTCGGCCACGCCAGCTTCCTGGCCTCACGCACCAACACCGTCAACCCCTCGCCCATCAAGCGCGGCGTCTATGTCCGGGAAAGCTTGATGTGTCAGGAGTTTCCACCACCGGCCGCGGCGGACTTCAACGTCGAATTTGAAGATTCCGACAGCAACAGGGACGCCACCGAGCGGCACACCAATGATCCGGCCTGCGCCGCCTGCCACCAGTTTATCGACGGCGTGGGTTTTGGCTTTGAGCGCTTCGACAGCCAGGGTCTGTACCGGGCCATGGAGACCCTGGGCAACGGTGAGACCGAAGAGATCGACGCCTCCGGTTCAATCAAAAGCCTCTACTCTCCGGAGACGACCCTTGACCCGGACAGCGAGGCGGTGACCTACCACTCGATACCCGAGCTGGCACAACTGATTGCCGAAAGCGGTCAGGGCGAGGCCTGTTTTGCCCGGCAGTTCTACCGCTACGTGGTGGGCCGGGAAGAATCCGGCGATAACGACGAGCTCAATATCCAGACTTTCAGTCAGGACCTGCGCAACGGCGGTGGCATGCGCGACATGCTGCGCGACCTGGCACTGTCCGACAGTTTCATTCAGCGTCGATAAGAGGGAGTGACCACCATGAACACACTGACCAATCGATCGCGTCGCCGGTTTCTGATGTCCCTGGCCAAAGGCGGATTGTTGTTACCCTTTGCCAGCCAACTGTTCGGCCAGAAAGTCTTCGCCGCCGAGGGCCTGGCGCAGCGGGTACTGTTTCTCTACTACCCCAACGGCGTGGTGCCTTACAACTGGCGCCCGACCCATGGCGAGGGCAGTATCGCCGGCTCCCAGGAACTGAGTTTCGGGCTGGGGCCACTCTCACCCTGGCACCAGAATCTGACCGTGTTGCAGAATCTGACCCTGGACATCGGTCAGGGCGCTGGCGCCCACTACAATGACATGCGCGGCATCCTCACCGGCAACAACCAGATCGGCACCGACAGTGCCAGCATCGACCACCTGATTGCCGAACAGCTCGGCGATGAAGGCGTCCTGAGCCTGGGTGTGCGCACCGGTCCCAAGTCCGACATCATGATCTCCAAGCCTCGGGGTTACACAACCACCCAAAGGCCTATCCCCAACAACGACCCGAAAGACGTGGCCGACAAACTGGCACTGCGGGTAGGGGACGGCGGTGGCGACGAACCGGACCCGCAACTGCAGGCCATGTACGACACCCTGCTTTCGGATTTTGACCAGCTTGAAGACGCCACCCTATCGCAAGCGCGACAGGATAAGCTCACTCGCCACCGGGAAGCGCTGGTGCGCCTGAAAAACCTCTCGGCCACGCAACTGGGGGACTGCGCCCTCAGCACCGACAAACCCGCTGACCCCTACGCCATGGCGGAACAGCAATTGTCGGCGGACGAGTGGCAACAGTTTCCAACCCTGTGCCGGGCACAGATCGACAATGTGGTGGGTGCTTTCTCCTGTGGCCTGCACCGGGTCGCTACCCTGCAACTGTCCAAGGGCGATGAAAACGGCAACCTGGTCAACTATTCCTTCGATGAGTGTTGGCAGATGGCCCAGCAGGCCATGGACCAGGGCATCAAGGCCACCGAGAACGGCGGCGAGGTCACCCCGATCACCCGTTGGTACAACGAGTTCTCCAGTCACAGCGCTTCCCACCGCCCGGGGGACGTGCCCCACACTGCCCAAGTACGTTGGTACCACTCCCTGCTGGCCTACACACTGGAACAACTGGAGGCGGCCGGTTTGCTGAGCGATACCCTGGTGGTGATGTTCTCCGAAGTGGGCGACGGCTCCAAACACGGCGGCGCCGCCGGTGCGGTGACTCTCGCAGGCGGCGCCGGCGGGGCGCTGTCCATGGGCCGGGTGATCAACTGCGGCGACGGCATCAACAACGGCTACCGCCGCTTCGGCACCCACGACCTGTTTGGCGATGTTGCGCGGCTAATGGGCGTCGACAACTTACCCGAACCTCACTGGAGCGGAGGCGTGGTGTAACGCTCCGGGGTATAGCGATCCTAAAAAACGGAACGCGGTTCCTTTTTCAACAGGGCTCGGTAAGGTATATTTCTTCTCGAAATACACCCACACACGCAAGGATTGCTCATGTCGCTCGCCGTAGTCTATTCACGCGCAAAACTCGGGGTCCAGGCCCCACTGGTTACCGTCGAAGTTCATCTCTCCAACGGCCTACCCGCACTCAATATGGTAGGCCTGCCCGAAACCGCCGTGAAAGAAAGCAAGGACCGGGTGCGCAGCGCCATTCTCAACAGCCATCTGGAATTTCCCGCCCGACGGATTACCGTCAATCTCGCACCCGCGGACCTTCCCAAAGAAGGTGGTCGTTTTGACCTACCGATAGCCCTCGGCATTCTGGCCGCCTCCGGTCAGATTCCCGAAGACAGCCTGAGCGGTTGTGAGTTTATGGGCGAGCTGGCCCTGTCCGGCGAGCTGCGTCCGGTCACCGGTGCCCTGCCCGCGGCGCTGGCCGCCAGCGATGCCGGACGGCATCTGGTGATCGCCGCCGACAACGCTGACGAAGCCGCGCTATGTGATTCCACCGCCGTGTTCTCTGCGAAAAACCTGCTCTCGGTATGCGCGCATTTGCATCAGCGGGAGCGCTTGCCCCAGGCCGAGGGGCCAGCCGATACCACCGAAGAACCGACCCTGGATTTCGACCTGAGCGATGTCAAAGGCCAGGTACAGGCCAAACGGGCTCTGGAGGTCGCGGCCAGCGGCGGCCATAACCTGTTGATGTATGGCCCGCCGGGCACCGGCAAAACCATGCTTGCCAGTCGTCTGCCGGGCATACTGCCACCCCTGGAGAATCGTGAGCGGCTGGATGTGGCGGCGGTGTATTCGGTGGCCCCCGGGGCCGGCAGTCACAGCAATCGGGTGCGTCCCTTCCGGTCGCCCCACCACACCGCCTCGGCGATTGCGCTGGTGGGCGGCGGTTCCAATCCGCGCCCGGGGGAGATTTCTCTGGCCCACAGCGGGGTGTTGTTTCTGGACGAATTGCCGGAGTTTCATCGGCATGTCCTCGAAGTGCTGCGCGAGCCTCTGGAAAGTGGCGAAGTGCGTATTTCCCGCGCCCGGGCTCAGGCCGTCTACCCGGCCCGTTTTCAATTGGTCGCGGCCATGAACCCCTGCCCCTGCGGTTACCACGGTGCAGCCGAGGGCGACTGCACCTGCACCCCGGATCAGATTCGCCGCTACCGGGACAAGATCTCCGGACCATTACTGGATCGCATTGATATGCATGTACCGGTGCGTTTACTGAAGCGCGGGGAGCTGCAGAGCAAAGGTGAAGGTGAGCGCAGTACCGTCGTGCGCGAGCGGGTCATCGCCGCCCGCCAGCGTCAATTGGACCGGCAGGGCAAAGCCAACCATCAGTTGAGTGTGCCCGAGCTGGAGCGGGTGTGCGCACTGACGCCGGCCAATAAAAACCTCCTGGAGGATGCGATTGAAAAGCTCGGGTTATCGAGTCGGGCGTATCATCGTGTTTTGAAAGTGGCACGGACACTTGCCGACATGTCGGGGAGTGAGTCTCTGGAAACGGTGCATATCAGTGAGGCGTTGGGGTATCGGACGTTGGATCGGCGCAAGGGATAACGTGCCCAGGAAGTAGAACGTTGGGTAACGGCGGATGCGGCCTCCGGCCTTATCCGCCGTAAAAACCCGCTAATCTACTCCCGAAAGAAATCCACCGGTAACCCCTTCACGTCGGTCTGGTAAATCAACAGATTCCCCGCCTCGGGCTCTCGGGCCAACTGCGCTTCCGACAGGTTTTCCCGCGCGGTGGTGACACATAACCAGGACAGATCCGGACCACCAAAAGCCACGCAGGTGGGCTGACTGACCGGTACATCCAGCTTGAGCAATACCTCTCCCTCGGGGGAGTAGCACAGCACTTGGCCGCCCCCGAACAGGGCGTTCCAGATATTGCCCCCGGCATCCACACAACTGCCGTCATGGCCATTGCCCTCAGGTGCCAGGGCAAACACCCGTCGGTTACTGAAGCTGCCGCTGTGGGGTTCAAAGTCGTAGGCGTAATAGACACCCCGGGCGGAATCGGACAGATAAGCGGTGCAACTGTCGGGGCTCCAGCACAGGCCATTGCTGATGCCCAGGCCCCGCAGGTGCGGCTGGATCTGACCTTCGCCGGTCCAGCAATAGAGCGCACCGCCGTCCTCATCCGCCAGCGGGTCACCCCGCTCCACCATGGAGCCCGCCCAGAAGCGTCCCTGTCGATCCACCTTACCATCGTTGAACCGGTTGCCCGGTTTATCCGCCTCGGGGTGGGCCAGCCAGTGGCAGTCACCGGTCTCCGGGGTGTACAGGGCAAAGCCCTGGTCGAAGCTGACGATCAGGGTCTGGGGGGCTTGCGAAGAGGCTTGCGACGACGCCACAAACCCGAAGGCGGTGAGCCGTTCGGGTGTGGACCACTCGGTCAGGGCGTCCGTGCCGGGATGGTAGCGGTACAGTCGACATCCGTGGATATCGGTCCACCAGAGGGACTGCTGGTCGGGGTGCCAGAGCACCCCTTCCCCCAGAACATTGCCCACCGGCAGGCTTTTAATCCATTGCGGTTGCCGCACGGCTTACCACCAGACGCTGTACAGCACGATCAGGATCAGAACGACACCGAGGCTCAGCACATTGAAGCTGGTACGGGTGCTGAAATCGATATTGTCCAGATGAATCGCATTGCTCTGTTCTTTGGCGCCACTAAGCAGGGTGATCACAATGGCCAACACCACACAGGCGATAAACACGATGCCCACCCGATCAATAAACGGCAGGCCGGGCATGAACTTCCAGAACAGCGCGGAGAGCACCACCGAGGCAATGGCCGCTACCAGTGCCGAAGTCGCCGTCGCGCGCTTCCAGAAAAAGCCCAGCAGGAAGATGGTGACAATACCCGGGGTGAAGAAACCGGTGAACTCCTGAATGAACTGGAACGCCTGGGGGAAGTTGCCCAGCAGCGGACGGGCGATGATCACGGCAATCAGCATGGCCAGGCAGGCGACGGAGCGGCCGATAATGACCTTTTTGTGCTCACTGGCGTTCTGGTTGATCATCTTGCTGTAGATGTCCATGGTGAAGATGGTGGAAATACTGTTCACCATGGAACCCAGGGACGAGGCAATCGCGGCCACCAGGGCGGCGAAGGTGATGCCGAGCAGGCCTTGCGGTACCAGCTTCATCATTTCCGGGTAGGCCTGGTCCGGTTGGGCGAGATCCGGCTTGAGCATTGCGGCGGCCATACCGGGCAGTACCACAATCAGCGGCATCAGGATTTTCAGGTAAGCAGCAAAAGCGATGCCCTTCTGCGCTTCGGCCAGGCTCTTGGCGGCCAGGGTGCGCTGGGTGATGTACTGGTTAAAGCCCCAATAGGACAGGTTCATGATCCACAGGCCACCAACCAACACGGAAATACCCGGCAGGCTGATGTAGTGCTCATTGCTCGGGTCCAGGATCATATCGAACTTTTCGGGTATCTCCGCCAGCATGATGGAGAAGCCCTGGAAAGCACCGGAACCGCCGGCATTTTCGGCGATCTGGTCCAGCGCCAGAAAGGAAACCATCAGACCACCAATAATCAGCAACACCACCTGGATGATGTCGGTCAGGGCGACCGCCTTGAGACCACCGTAAATGGAGTATCCGATGGAGAACACCGCCAGGAAACCCAGACCGTAGACCAGATCCAGGCCGGTGATGGCGTTGATCGCCAGGGCGCCCAACCACAGAATGGAGGTCAGATTCACAAAGGTATAGAGCGCGAGCCAGAAGATGGCCATGACCGTGCGCACCCGGCTGTCATAGCGCTGCTCCAGAAACTGGGGCATGGTGCTGATGCCCTTTTCCAGAAAAATCGGCAGGAAATACTTACCGATGATCAACAGGGTGATGGCCGCCATCCACTCGTAGGAGGCGATGCCCAGCCCGATGGCGAAGCCGGAGCCGGACATACCGATAATCTGCTCGGCGGAAATGTTCGCCGCAATCAGCGAAGCGCCAATGGCCCACCAGGGCAAGGACTTACCCGCGAGGAAGTAGTCCGTAGAGTTTTTTTCGTGCCCGGCTTTCTCCCGGGACACCCACCAGGCAATGCCCACCAGGAGCACGCAGTAGACGGCAAAAGTTGTTATATCAATTGGTGACAAGCTCATGTTGCACTCCATATTATGTGATTATTGTCCGGCGGGTGCGGTGTGAGCGCCCCTACGCCCGCTTCGCCGCCCTGCGTTCTGTTGGGAGGTACGCCGAAGAGTATTGCCGATGAATGCACGGATTCCGCCGGAATTTTTCGAGCGGCTATTATGCGGATAATCCGCATCGACTGCGAGTGCCGATATCGGGATTTCAGGCGGAAAAGTGGGAATCTGAACGTTTTAAGCCGACATCACGCCCGGTCCGCTGTGAGGTGCACTGTTCTCGGACACGCCGTGAATACGTCCCTGTAGGCTCGGATCGCCGGTCCCCGGCTCCACGGTCCGAGAACAGTGCACCTCACAGCCGACCTCCCCTGCCGCAGCCCCGTCATCCACCGATTCCCAGGCTACAACCGCCCACCGTCGATCACGAACTTCTGGCCGGTGATCATGCGGGCGTCGTCCGAGGCGAGAAACAGGGTGAGATTGGCGACATCTTCCGGAAGAATCCGCTCTTTCAGACACACCTGATCCATCCACCAGGCTTCCGCCTCCGGCGTGAGCCACTTGTTGAGCTGACGCTCGGTGATTACCCAGCCGGGCACAATCGCGTTTACCCGGATCTTGTCCGAGCCGAAATCCCGGGCCAGGGACTTGGTCAGCCCCAGCAGGGCCGCTTTGGCGGTGTTGTAACTGGGCAGCTTGCTCGGCCCGAACAGGGCGTTGATGGAGCTGAAATTGATGATCACCCCACCGCCCTGACGGGCCATCAGGGGCTGAATCGTCTGGGCGGCGAAAAACGCCGGGTGCAGATTGACCGCCAGGCTGTTGTACCAGGCTTGCTCGGACAGATAACGGGGGTCGTAGCGTTGATCATTGGCGACGTTGTTCACCAGCACAGTGAAGTCACCACACTCCTCCGCGAGAGCGCGAATGGCAGCGCGCAGTTCGTCAATTCGGGTGACATCGCAGCGGCGAAACACCACCTGGGCATCGTGTTCAGTGCGCACTCGCTCGACCAACTGGTTGCCGGCGTCCTCATTGAGGTCGACAAAGGCGACATTGCTGCCTTGCGCGGCAAACGCTTCCACCAGGCAAGCGCCGATTCCGGTCGCCCCTCCGGTAATGAATACCGAGCGGTGAGCGAGACTGGCATAGCGGGTGTATTCAGTCATTAATGCGATTCCCGGTCCACCTGGTCGCCGCTGGCGCCCCTCAAAAAGTCCAGATCGACGCCCTGATCGGCCTGGAGCACGGTATCAATGTATAGCTTGGCGTAGCCGCGCGTGTAACCCGGCCCCGGCCGATTATCCTGCCACTCGGCCAGCCGCTGCGCCAGCTCGGCGTCGCTGATCCTGAGCGATAGACTACGGTTTTTGCCACTGAATGCAATCTCATCGCCATTACGCACCACGGCCAGGGGACCGCCGGCGCTGGATTCAGGCGCGACGTGGAGGATCACCGACCCGAACGCGGTCCCGCTCATGCGGGCATCCGAGATTCGCAGCATGTCCCGCACGCCTTGCGCCAGCAACTTCTTCGGAAGCGCCATATTGCCCACTTCCGGCATGCCGGGATAGCCCTTGGGGCCACAGCCCTTGAGCACCAGTACCGAGTGCTCATCCACGTCCAGATCCGGGTCGTCAATGCGCGCCTTGTAATCCTCGATGCTCTCGAACACCACGGCCCGCCCGGTGTGCTCCAACAGCGCCGGCGTCGCCGCATTGGGCTTGATGATGGCGCCCCTGGGACACAGGTTTCCCTTGAGTACCCAGATGCCGGAATCCGGGTTCACCGGGTTGTCCAGCGGCCGGATAACGTCGTCATTGTAACATTGCGCGCCAGTAATCTGGTCCCCCAGGGCAACACCCGAGACAGTCACCGCACTGGTGTGCAACCTGTCCTTGATACGCGCCATGAGGGCAGGCAGGCCACCGGCATAGTGAAAATCTTCCATCAGGAAGCGCCCCGAGGGCATCAAATCCACCAGCAGTGGAACGTCCCTACTGAGCTGATCGAAGTCATCGAGCGTCAGATCGATACCCAGTCGCCCGGCAATAGCCAGCAGGTGCACCACCGCGTTGGTGGAACCACCGATGGCCGCGTTGACCACGATCGCGTTCTCCAATGCGTCGCGGGTCAGAATATCGGCGAGGCGGACGTCCTGCTCTACCAACTCGACAATGCGTCTCCCGGTGAGATGGGCCAGCGTCTGGCGACGGGCATCCACGGCGGGCAGGGTGCCGTTCCAGGGCAAGCTCAGTCCCATGGCCTCGGTGAGACTGGACACGGTGGAGGCGGTGCCCATGGTCATGCACACGCCCCGGCTGCGGGACATGCCGCTTTCGGCGGCGATAAAGTCATCGATGCTCATCTGCCCGGCGCGTACCGCCTCGGAATATTTCCAGACATCCGTGCCCGAGCCAATATCCTGCCCGCGGAACTTGCCATTGAGCATAGGGCCGGAGGAAACCACCACCGTGGGCAGATTGACGCTGGCGGCACCCATGATCTGGGCGGGGGTGGTTTTGTCACACCCCCCAAGTAGCACCACGCCATCAATGGGGTTGCCGCGAATGGACTCTTCCACTTCCATGGCCAGCAGGTTGCGGAACAGCATCGCGGTGGGCCGCATCTGGGTTTCCCCCAGGCTCATGGCGGGGAACTCCAACGGCAATCCGCCCGCTTCCCAGACGCCGCGTTTGACGTACTCGGCCAGCTCTCGCAGGCCACTGTTGCAGGGGGTGAGTTCCGACCAGGTATTGCAGATACCGATCACCGGCCGACCGTCGAACACGTGGTCCGGCAGCCCCTGATTCTTCATCCAGGAGCGGTGGATAAAGCCGTCTTTATCCAGTTTGCCGTAACTCTGGGCGCTGCGCCGGGGCTTGCGCGGTGCATCGGGATCAGACATAGGGGATCGTTCCTGCAGCCATGAACATCAGGCGGTTTCGGTGCGACGAGCCGCAATGGCGGCATCAATCAGTTGGAGCGCTTCCTCCAGCAGGGCCACGGCGGCTTTCCCCGCGCCCTCCACATCACCCTTCGCAATCGCCTCGTACACCGTCCGGTGGTCGGCTTCGCTGGCCACCGAAACGCCTTTCATCTGGTTGGTGGAGGCAATACTGACCCGCAACGCGGTCTGAATGAAGTTGCGCAGCTGAATAAAAAAACGGTTCTCGCTGGCCAGCAAAATGGCCGAGTGGAAGGCGATGTCCGCCTCCAGGGGGTCATCGTGGCCCCGCTCGGCGGCTTCCATGCGCAAGAGCGCTTTTTCAATATCGGCAATCCGCTCCCGGTTCTGTTTCCGGGCGGCGAGGATGGCCGCCTCGGGCTCAATGCCGATGCGCAGCTCCGTGAACTCACGTAGCAGCGACAGGGAGGGTCGGCTGCTCAGGGTCCACTCCAGGACATCTTCGTCAAACATGTTCCAGCGATGGTTGGGCTGCACCCGGATGCCCTGGCGGGGCCGGGAGGAAATCAGCCCTTTGGCGGTGAGCATTTTCACCGCCTCGCGTACGACGCTGCGACTGATATCGAACTGCTCGCACAATTCTGCCTCGGTGGGCAGCGGGTCATTGACGCTGTACTCACCGCGCACAATCGCCGCGCCGAGTTGGTAGGTTACCTGATGGGTAAGGTTTCGGCCGGCCTCTAGTCTGCTCATTACCTTGCTCGCTGTGGTTGAAAAGTCGGGTATACGCTCCGGCGCGCCGCACCGACCATAAATGCTATTTATCTTACAGCAAAGCGGACCGGGCTTAGGCCCCTTTTTTGGTGGCCAGGCTCCGGCGCAACGCGGTAATCACCGGAACCACTTCCGGTCGCACCTGGCGCCAGAGGTAGAAGGATTCCGCCGCCTGGCCCACCAGCATGCCCAGACCGTCAGCCAGCTTGGCCGCGCCGTGGGCTTCGGCCCACTGCAGAAACAGTGTGGATTCGGCGGCGTACATCATGTCGTAACAGGCCGCGCCCTCGGCCAGCAGCTCATCCGGCAGGGGTGGCAGTTCGCCGCCAAAGCTGGCGGAGGTGCCGTTGATCACCAGGTCAAACTGACGTCCGCTCAGGGCTTCGTATCCCAGCGGTTCAATCACGCCCAGATCGGCAAACCCTTTGGCCAGTTGTTCCGCTTTGTGGACGGTGCGGTTGGCCAGTGTCAGGGAGCCGGGCTGCTGCTCCAGCAGGGGCTGGAGCACGCCCCGCACTGCGCCGCCAGCGCCGAGAATCAGCACCCGCTTGCCAGCGATCTCCCAGCCGAGGTTGTGCATATCGTTGACCATACCGATACCGTCGGTGGTATCACCCAGCAAGGTGCCATCCGCCTGGCGAACCAGGGTATTCACGGCGCCCGCCCGGCGGGCGCGGGGGGTCAGACGCGCGGCGTAACCATAGGCCGCGAGCTTGTCCGGGGCGGTAATGTTCAGGCCCTTGCCGCCGTTGGCAAAAAACGTATCGGCGGCCTGCTCGAAGTCTTTTTCGGCCACCTGTTGTTTGGTGTAGGCGATATCCTCCCCGGTCTGCTCTGCAAACTGGCGATGAATATAGGGGGATTTGCTCTGGGCGATGGGATCGCCGAATACGGCATAAGCGTCTGTCATACAACCTTCCAGCTCTTGTTATTCGATCCAGTCTCTGGCCTGCAGATAGTGTTCTGTGAGCGCCGCTTCGGCGCTGCCTGGCTCCGGTTGCCAGTCGTAATCCCAGCGCACCAGGGGCGGCAGGGACATGAGAATGGATTCCGTGCGCCCCCCGGTCTGCAAACCAAAGAGTGTGCCGCGATCATACACCAAATTGAATTCGACATAACGCCCCCGCCGATAAAGCTGGAAGCGACGCTCGCGCTCCCCGTAGTCGGTGTCCTTGCGCCGGGCAAGAATCGGGCGGTAAGCGGGCAGGTAGCTGTCGCCCACGGCGCGCATCACCGCGAAGCTGCGCTCGAAGCCCAGCTCATTGAAGTCGTCGAAGAACAGGCCGCCAATACCCCGGGGTTCGTCGCGATGTTTCAGGAAAAAGTAGTCATCGCACCATTTTTTGAAAAAGGGGTAAAGGTTGTCGCCGTGGGGGTCGAGGGCGTCTTTGGCGGTGCGGTGCCAGTGACGGCAGTCGTCGTCGCTGCCGTAGTAGGGGGTGAGGTCGTAGCCGCCTCCAAACCACCAGACGGGTTCGGCGCCGGGTTTTTCGGCAATAAAGAAGCGCACATTGGCGTGGCTGGTGGGGGCGTAGGGGTTGTTGGGGTGGATGACCAGGGAGACGCCCATGGCTTCGAAGGAGCGCCCGGCCAGTTCGGGCCGATGGGCGGTGGCGGAGGCGGGCATCTGGTCGCCGAAGACGTGGGAGAAGTTGACGCCACCTTTTTCGATGGCGTTGCCTTCGGTCAGCACGCGGGAGCGGCCACCCCCGCCCTGTTCGCGCTGCCATTCATCCTGGAGGAACCGCGCACCGCCATCTTCGGTTTCCAGTTCGGCGCAGATGCGGTCCTGGAGTCCGAGCAGGTAGTCTTTGACGGCCTGTTTGTCGGGGGTATTTTCGGTGGGCATGTGACGTCTCGCACTGTCGATTGAGGACCTATTGTACGCGCCCGAACCCAAGGAGGCGAAATTCATGGCCAGAGTGATCTAAACTGGGTTATGGTCGAATGTAACTTAACAGGTCAGTGGCGTTGGTCTTCATCACGTCCGGTTTGCGGTGGGGTATACCGTTTCAAGACACGCCGTGAACCCCTCCCTGGGGGCTCGCATCGCGGGTCCCCCGCTCCACGGTCTTGAAACGGTATACCCCACCGCAAACCTCAGTGCCATATTCTGCGTTATCTGCGTTACTTTGCGTAGGGCGGGTAAGGCCAAAGGCCGCACCCGCCGTAACCCAACCCGGAGGTTTCCACCATGCCCCACCCCAACTTCAACCGCCGCCGCTTCCTGCAAGGCCTAGGCGCCTCAACCGCCCTGCTCTCTTCCGGCTGGTCACCCCACCTGCTCGGCAGTCCCACCCGCAAGTTGGGTGTCGCCCTGGTCGGTCTGGGTAACTACAGCCGCACCCAATTGGCGCCCGCACTGCAACTGACCCAATACTGCGAACTGCGCGGGATTGTCACCGGCAGCCCGGAGAAAATTCCTGAATGGCAGGAGAAGTACGGCATCAAGGACGCCAATGTGTACAACTACGAGAACATGCACACCATCGCGGATAACCCGGATATTGATGTGATTTACGTGGTGACGCCCACGAGTCTGCACAAGAAGTATTCGGTGATCGGCGCTAATGCGGGGAAGCATGTGTGGTGTGAGAAGCCGATGGCGATGGATGAAGCCGAGTGTCAGGAGATCATTGATGCCTGCCGGAAGAATAAGGTGAAGTTGAGTATCGGCTACCGGATGCAGCACGAGCCGAATACCCAGACGGTGATGCAGTTTGCCAGGGACAAACCCTACGGGGCGATTGAGCGCATTGAGGCGGTGGCGGCCTACTCCGGTGGCGAAAATCGCTCGCCGGACAACTGGCGGATGCGTGCCGAGATGGGCGGTGGTGCCATGTACGATATGGGCGTCTACCCGCTTAACGGGTCGCGTTACGCGGCGGGGGTAGAGCCCATTGCGGTATCCGGCCGCCATGAGATTACCCACCCGGAGGTGTTTACCGAGGTGGATTCCACGACGCACTTTACCCTGGAGTTTCCGGGCGGCGCGGTGGCCGAGTGTATGACCAGTTTTGTGAAGCCGGGCAATAAGCTGGAGGTGACCTGCGCGGAGGGTTCCTATTACCTGCGGCCCATGTCCAATTACAACGGAGTGCAGGGCGCCACCACCGATGGCAGGAAACTGGATAAGCCCATCGCCAACCAACAGGCCGCGCAGATGGACGACGATGCCCGGGCCATTTTGCAGGACATGCCGGTCATGGTGCCCGGCGAAGAAGGCTTGCGGGATATTCGCATTGTCCAGGCCATTTTCAGATCCGCCCGGGAGGATGGTAAGCGGATTGAGTTATAACTCACTTGCTAGTTCCCGAAACGTTACATAGGCACTGCGGAGGCTGGGTATACCCTTGTGAGACCGTCACCCGCCTTGGACGCCCCACATGGATGTGGGAAGTGTCCCGAAGCGCCGGGAGCGCGAAGGGGGCCGGCGGGTGATCGAGCCCCCATGGGCCGCTCTATGGCATCCATGCCATCGCGGCATTCGTGCGTCCATGCACATCATGGGTTTACGGCGCGTCTCACAAGGGTATACCCAGGCGGAGCATTACCTACGAAGTCGCTTGTCCACCTTACGGTAATTCCCGCAACTTGATGTTACGGAACCACACCGGGTCGTCGTGATCCTGGAGAACCACATGCCCCTCCGGAGTTGCCGCAAAGGCTTCCCAGTCGGCAAACTTGCTCTCGGCGATCATCGCCTCCCATTCCGGCGTACCCATCTCGGTTTCCACCACTTTAAAGCCATTGAGCCAGTGCTCGATACGTCCGTCATCCACCACCAGACGGGTGCGGTTCCACTCGCCGGCCGGGTTCACGGTGACCGGCGTGGCGGCAATCAGGTCATAAAGATCGGCGGCCCGATGGGTATAGATTTCACTGTCCGGGTGGCCGATGTTATCCAGCAGTTGGTACTCCGGACCACTCATATAGGGCGCCTCCAACTCCGGTGACTCATCCACACTGTAGATGATGCCGCTATTGCCATTGCGCGCCAGCTTCCACTCCAGGTACAGCTCGAAGCTTGCCAGAGGTTCGTCGGTGATCACCACATCCCCACCGGGGCGACCATCGTTGGCCTGCATATGCAGGGCACCATCGTCCACCACCCAGCGCTCACCCAGGGTCTCGGCATTGTAGTTGCGCAAGCCGTTGAGGGTTTTGCCATCAAAGAGCAGCTCCCAACCTTCGGCCTGCTCGGTCTCGGTCAGTTGATTGTGCTGGGGCTGACGACCCTCGAGCGCCACCGGTTGGTCTTCCGGAATGGCGTTGAGGGTGTACCAGGCTTCCGTGGTCCACAGGCTGTTGTCGGTCTCACTGACAAAGGGCCGGGCGATGCGGAAATACACCACATGGTCGGGCTTGAGTCCGCCGAGCTTGAAGCTCACCCGCTTGCGGTCCTCCGACAGGGCAAAGCCCTCCACCGGCAACTCGGTGACGTTCTTTTTCGGACCGCCATACTCGGCGGTGGGCTCGTAATACCACTGAAGAATCTCAAAATCTTCTGGGCTGATATTCTGGCCCGCCTTCACCGGCTCGGTAAACTCGATCACAAAGCCGTCGGAGCGGGCGCTGACGCTGAGCATCTCGAAGGCGGTCTCGCCGTTGTAGACCAGACGCTCCAGTCCGTACCACTGTTTTTCACCATCGGCCCAGTTGCCCGGGTTGCCGACGCCACCGACGATCAGTGAACCGTCCGGTGCCCAGTCGAGGCGGTTGACCCCGGCTTCCAGCCCCTGGATAAAGCGGAACACGGCACCTTGCAAGCGGCCGTTCACCCGCTCGGCATACACCCGCTTGATGCCGCCGTGGGTCACTTCGCCGTGGATCATCTGATTCTGGTAAGGGCCGACATTCAGTGGTGCCGGCTCACTGGGGGAATTGCCGATTTCGTCCTGGGGCAGCCAGACCACCGGTTTGGTTTCGGTCAGGTCGGCGGTACCTTCGAAGTCCACCGAGCGCGAGCCATACCAGGCCCCCGGCGTCAGTTCGACGATTTTGCTGGAGGGCAACCAGTCGCCCTGGTTATCGGCAATGAACAGCTCGCCATCCACACCAAAGCCAATACCGTTCGGCGTGCGCAGGCCGTGGGCAACGAACTCCACCTGCCCGTCGGTTTTGCGGATTTTGATGGCCTTGCCACGATCCGGCGCCTGGGGATCAGCACTGGCACCGCCAGAGAGAATCGCGGTGGCCAGAGTACCGTAGAAGTGGCCGTCCTCGTATTCCAGACCAAAAGCAAATTCATGGAAGTTGTCCGTTACTGACCAGTCTGCGGATACCGAGTGATAGACGTCGATGACCTCATCGCCATTCACATCTTCAAGACGGGTCAGTTCCTGTTTTTGCAGCACGTAGATATCACCGTCCACGACCTTCACGCCGAGCGGTTCGGCCAGGCCCCGGGCGATACGTTTGACGCTGGCCTGTTCCGGGCCCTTGTCATAGTCGCTGACGATATACACCGAGCCTTCCGGATCCCAGGTGGTGATGACCATCCGGCCATCGGGCAGAAAATCAATGCCGCCGACCATGGGTTCAAACTCGTCCGGGCGGGCCTGGAAGCGATCGAAGGCGGGGTGTACGCCGGCGACTTTGGTCTGGTCCCCGGGGATGGTTTTGACCCGTTCCGGATCGGTAATCACCGGCACCACGTCCCGGCGATCGGCGGCCTGAATCTGCAACATCTCCGCCGGAATGATTTCAAACTCGCCGGTTTCGGGGTTGCGCCACTGCATCGACAGGGTCGCGCCGCCGTGACTCTGGAAGTGAATCACCTCCAGTGCGTGGAGCCCTGGCTCAAGGGTAACGCTGGCATCTTCCGGCTCGGGACCATGGAAGCCCCAGCTGTCGATCAGCAGCTCGTCGTTCAGGTACACCACTGCGCCATCGTCACTGATCAGGCGCAACTCGGTTTCCAGCGCCTCGTCCACTTTCAGGTGCGTTTTTACCTGCAAGGCGAAACGTAAATCCAGCGGCTTGAAAGAAGCCTTGTCCGGGAAGTGAATGCGCGAAATCCGGGCCACTTCGGATGGGGCCGTGCCGCGCAGACTTTCGATATTGGGTTGATCGCCACTGAAACGGTGGCGGTACACCAGCGCACCATTTCCCGTGGCGTCAGCAGGGGTCTCTGCCACCAGTTCCAGTGTATCGGTGGCTGGCTGGTCCAGATTCCAGCGGGTTTCTCCCTCCGTTTCTTCCTGCAGGGAGAAAATGTAGTCGACCATCTGCTCAGCGTCTTCCTGGCTGAGGTCCGGGTGCGGACTCATGGGCACATCACCCCAATTGCCGGCGCCCCCGAGAATGATCTTCTCGGCCAGCATGGTCCGGTTCTCGGGGGTATTGTCGTAGCGTTCGGCAATGGACTGGTAGGAGGGGCCGACTGTCTTGATTTCCGGGTTGTGACAGGCGGCGCAGTCGCTGCCCTCAACCAGGGTCTGGCCGGGGTGGTCGCCTTCGCCCGCTTCATCCGGTCGCTCGACCCGGGTCGGGTCGGTAAAGGTACGCTGCACCCGGGTGACGCCGTTTTTCAGGCGCAGGGTCTGACTGCCCTGCCATTCACCGCTGCCGACCAGTGTCTGGTCCGCGGCCTCAGCCAGGTCGGTCAGGGTCAGGCCCAGCCCTTTGGGCAGACCATTGACGGCGAACTCCCGGGTGATGATCAGGTTCTGTTCCTCGAGACGGGCGCTGGGCTTTTCCCAGACCGTGGCACTCCAGCCGTCACCCTCAACGTCGTAGCGCAGCGCCAACTGCTCCCCGGAGTAACGGTGGCCGCCATACTGAACGCTGGCCCCTTCGGTCTGCCACCGGGCATCCTGGGTCAGGTAGAGATCGCCCTCGGAGACGGGCTGAGGGCCGTGCCGGGTATCGAAGACCGCGCCGGTAAAGTGCACCGTGCCCCGCCAGGCCTGATGCAGGTTGCCGGTTTCCACATCGTACGCCAGCTTGATGTCATCGGGCTGACGCACGGTCAGCATGCGAGCCCGGTTATCCAGTGTGGAGCGAAAGGCAATCATGTCGCCCTCCAGCGTCGCCGGGCTGGCGGCCTGGAATTCAGGCTCCGGTTCAGTTTTCTGGCAGGCCTGGGTGAGCAGCAGGCTGCCCAGTGCCGTCGCCAGCAGTGCGGTGCGTTGGAGGGTATAAGGGCGTTTCATGGGGCGCTCCGTTTACGTTATTCGATCGATCGGCGACGCCCGGAGGGAGCGGGCCGAGTTCGGGGAAAGTGGCCGAAAATACCACAATACACCTTTTGCAATCGATTGAATACGTATGCAGAGCCGTTTCAGCGAAGAATATTCCCGGTGATCAAGTCGCGGATTTGAGAGGGTTGAGTTCGGTTGCCAACCCGACCGGGGGTAATGTCATCCAGCCGGTCTTTGAAATAACGGCGGACCTCCAGTGCGGAGCGGGCGGAAGGTTTGCCGGCCGGGTTGGCGGAGGTGGACACGATCGGGCCGCCGAAGGCGAGGCTCAGGCCCGCGGCCACCGGATGGTCGGTGACCCGCAGCGCCACCGACTCGAAGCGTCCGCTGATCCACTCCGGCACCAGGCCGGCGGTGGGCACCAACCAGGTCACCGGCCCCGGCCAGGTCTCCCGCAACTGTTTTTGCAACCCCTTATCCAGCCGCTCCACCAGAGGCGCGAACTGTTCGATGCGGGCCGCAACCAGAATCAAACCCTTTTCCCAGGGGCGGCTCTTCAGCGCCAACAAGCGCGCCACAGCCTCAGCGTTGTTGGGATCGCAACCCAAGCCCCAGACCGCCTCGGTGGGATAGGCGACCACGCCTCCGGCACGCATGCGCTTGGCCGCACGCTGAATGCGGGGGTTGGTGCTCCAGGGAAAAGTGGTGCTCATCGGGGGCGAATCCTCTCTATAGGGACGTCGAAAGGACGTAGTTTACTGAAAAGGGGCCTAATCGCACAGATTCGCCAAGGCTGTTCGCTCAAAACCCGCCGCGGTTTCGGTGATCGCGCCCTTCAGTTGCAAACCAATCAGCAGTGCCGACAACTCCCCCACTTCGATGTCACTGTCGTCCGCCAGTGAATCAAGATCTCTCGGATCGTGTCCCAGCGCTTCGAGTACCCGCTGTTCTTTGTCTGTCAGTTCCAGAGACGCTTCCGAAGAGGCGCTGAACAGGTCGCTCTGATACCCCAGGTAACCGCCAAGCTGCTCGACAATATCCCGCGCGGTTTCCACCAGGGTCGCGCCCTCGCGAATCAGGCGGTGACAACCCCGGGCCAGGGGGTTGTGGATGGACCCGGGGATGGCGAAGACTTCCCGGTTCTGTTGCAGGGCGTAGCGGGCGGTGATCAGGGAGCCGCTCTTCAGGGCCGCCTCCACCACCAGGGTACCACCGCTCAGACCACTGATGATCCGGTTGCGCTGGGGAAAGTTCGAAGGCTGGGGACTGGCCCGCAACGGGAATTCCGACACGACGGCGCCGCCGTTGGCGACAATATCTTCCGCCAATTGACGGTGCCGGGCCGGGTAGACGCGATCAATTCCAGTGCCGATCACACCGATGGTAACGCCCTCCACATCCAGTGCGCCGGCGTGGGCGAAGCCATCAACCCCCATGGCCAGCCCACTGGTAATGGCAAAGCCCCGCCCCGCCAGAAAGGCGGCGAACTGGCGGGCGTTATCGCGCCCCCCGGTAGACGGATTCCGGCTTCCGACCATGGCGATCTGCGGCATGCTCAGGGCGGTTACGGAGCCGCGGACAAAAAGCAGCGGGGGTGCCCGGCGGATTTCCCGTAGCAGCGGTGGATAATCCTCATCTTCCAGACTGAGCACCTGGACTTCGGGATGCTCCGCCAACCAGTCCAGATCCTTTCGCGCACTTTGGGCCAGGGCACAGCCTTTGGGATTTCGCTGGTAATCGCCCAGCGCCGCACAGGCTTCCGGGTCCAGCCAGCCTTTGAGCGCGTCGCGGGAGGCTTCAATCACCGCTCCGGCAGAGCCAAAGTGTTCCAGCAGGCGAGCGCGCTTGGCGGCACCAGCGCCGGGTAGTCGTTGCAATAGCAGGTGGGAAAAATGATGTTCTTCCATGAGGTCCTCGTGTCATCCATGATGCGCGGCCCGGGAGGCGGGCCGCGCGGTCTAGCAATCCGGTCCAGGTTGAACCAGGGGCTGAATCAGGGGTTGAGCAGTTTGTCGTTTACGGCCAGTGGGCGCTCGGCTTCCAATACCAGAGCCAGACTCATTTTCTCAAAGGTGCGGAAAATCATCACCAGGCCAGCGCGCTCATCCGGCAGAGTAATCCGCTCTCCGGTCACCGGGTCGCGGGTGACCTCACCGCGTTTGTGTACCGCCAGAACATTTCCCACCAACAGCCCTTCGCGGTCGCCCTTGTTGACCATCACCACATCCAGCTTGCCGACCTGGCTCACTCCGCCTTCTACGGCAAGGATCAGTGCGTTGATTTCATTATCCGGCGCGCTGGGGTAAAAGTTGGATTCGATCGTGCGCTCCTCACTGGGCAACAGCCGATCTCCCATACGGATTTCTTCCCGGGAGGTCAGCACCTGGACACGGGTAATGTCCTCGTCGGCATTCCCAACGCGAACCGTGCCGATATTCTGGGCGTGGGTGCCCAGGTATTCACCGGTGATCGGGTCGCGGAAGTGCTCCTCTTTGCGGTACACCCCATAATTGGTCATGTCCGTTTCGAAGTCACCGCGCGCATAGGCGTAATCGCCCTCGCCCACAATGATCCGCTTCTCGGGGCCGGCCACCATGTAGGGCGCCGCTTCAAGCTCCTCTTCCGAGACAATCCGGCTGCGCGAGAGGAAGCTGTTGATCCGGTCGAGCGGGATGGTGCTGATGGCCTCGTCGCGGGGCAACACCCGGACACTCGGACTGAGCCTGGTCTCGCCCGGAGCCAGCTTCACCGGACGGTCCACGGTCAGCCGGGGCTCACCATCGATATAAACCAGAGTAATGACATCCCCGGGGTAAATCAGGTGGGGGTTCTCAATTTGCTGGTTGACATGCCAGATTTCCGGCCACAACCAGGGGGTCTGGAGGAATCGGTTGGAAATATCCCAGAGCGTATCGCCTTTCTGGACAATGTACTCGTCCGGATGGTCACTCCGGAACGCGGCCTCATCCGCCCAGCTCAACATGGCGAACAGCGGGACCAGCAGGAGCCCCAGCATCAACTTTTTCATAGAAACCGATCCTGTATTGTTAGGCCCGGGAGTGCTTTGGAACCCTTTCGCCCGCTTCGATGATCCCATCGGGATCCCCAAGGTGCATCTGTACCTATTGAATTAGGGTAAAAAGGCCCATACCGGTTATAATCCTGACACAGTGCTGACAACACGTGTGGAGGCTGTCGTCATTATTGGCGGCGTAAACCCGCGCGCTACTCGAAGCATAGCAAGTAAACGCTGTGTGATCATCATGTTAGCAACGCTTTTTCTCCTTTTACTAGAGGTTTGTCACAAAGATTATGGCGAAACTCGAGATTCTGGAATTTCCCGACCCTCGTCTGCGCACCGTGGCCAAGCCGGTCACCCAGGTAGACGACCGCATCCGCCGATTGGTGGACGACATGTTCGAGACCATGTACGCCGCGCCCGGCGTGGGTCTGGCGGCGTCTCAGGTGAACGTACACGAACGGGTCGTGGTCATCGACGTGAGCGAAGATCAGAGCCAGCCGATGGTGTTCATCAACCCGGAAGTCACGGTTCTGGATGAAGAGACCCTGCGCCCCTATGACGAGGGCTGCCTGTCCATTCCGGGCTTTTACGAGACCGTTGAGCGCCCGGAGAAGGTGCGGGTGAACGCGCTGGATCGGGACGGCAAACCCTTTGAGCTGGAACCGGACGGACTGCTGGCGGTGTGTATTCAGCACGAGCTGGACCATCTGAACGGCAAGCTGTTTGTGGATTACATCTCCCCGGTCAAACGTCAGCGCATTCGCAAGAAGCTGGAAAAACAACACCGACTGCGGGCCTGATTGCGGCCCGCCACAACCTCATCGAGCCTCATGTCCGACTCTGATTCCTCCGGCGGCCTGCGGATTGTCTTCGCGGGCACCCCCGATTTTGCCGCTCACCACCTGCGCACTCTTCTGGCGGGGCCACACCAGTTAGTGGGTGTTTACACACAGCCCGACCGACCCGCCGGGCGGGGCAAAAAGTTGCATGCCAGCCCGGTCAAAACCCTGGCCCTGGAACACCACTTACCGGTATTCCAGCCGGAAACCCTGAAGTCCGAGCCGGCCCAGGCCGAGCTGGCCGCCCTGAACGCGGACATCATGGTGGTGGTGGCCTACGGCCTGCTGCTGCCAAAAGCCGTGCTCGATACGCCGCGCCTGGGTTGCATCAACGTGCACGCCTCGCTGTTGCCCCGCTGGCGGGGTGCAGCGCCCATTCAGCGCGCCATAGAGGCCGGCGATGCCGAATCCGGCGTCACCATCATGCAGATGGATGTGGGCCTGGATACCGGCGACATGCTGGTCAAAGCCCACTGCCCCATCGGTCCCGATGACACCGCCGGGGCACTGCACGATCGGCTGGCCGAACTGGGCGGCCCCGCGCTGATGACAGCTCTGGAACAGTTAGTCCAGGGCTGTGCCCAGCCAGAAGCACAGGATGACACCCAGAGCACTTACGCCCCCAAGATCACCAAGGCCGAAGCGGCGTTGGACTGGGCTCGCCCGGCCATTGAGCTGGCCCGACGAGTGCGGGCGTTCAATCCCTTCCCGATCTGCCACACCCGCCGCGCCGAGTCGACCGACAGTTTTCGGGTCTGGGAAGCCAGGGCAGTCGCCCACGACGGTCCGGAAGCCCCCGGAACCGTGCTGTCGGTGAGCGAAGCCGGTATCGGCGTGGCCTGCGGGGAAGGCCAACTACAGCTGACCCGCCTGCAATTACCCGGGAAAAAAGCCCTGCCGGTGGCCGAACTACTGCGCGGCCGGGCCGATCTGTTCACCCCGGGCGAAGTGCTGGCCCGACCGGAGCCCGGCGTATGAAGGTGCGCACGGCCGCCGCCAAACTACTGGCCGACCTGCTGCGCCAGCAGGGCTCCCTGGCGAGCCTGCTGCCGGATTACCAGAGCCGGGTACCCGAGCGCGACGCCCCACTGTTACAGGAACTCACCTACGGGACCTGCCGCTGGTATCCCCGCCTGAATGCCTACCTGGGTCAATTGCTGGACAAACCGCTGAAACCCAAAGACGGGGACATTCAGGCGCTGCTGCTGCTCGGGCTCTACCAGCAGCTATACACCCGAATTCCCGATCATGCGGCGATCGGCGCCACCGTGGAAAGCACCCGCGAGCTGAAAAAACCCTGGGCAAAAGGCCTGGTCAATGGGGTATTACGGCGATTTCAACGCGAACAAGAGGCACTTGATACCGCACTGGCGGATGATGACCGATTTACCACCGCTCATCCCGACTGGTTGCTTAAACGATTGCGCCATCACTGGCCCGAGCAGACGGACGCCATCATCGCAGCCAATAATGGCCACCCGCCCCTGACCCTTCGGGTGAACCCGGCCTACGCTGCCCGGGAGGACTACCTGGCGCAGTTGCGCGACCAGGATATCGAGGCCAGCCTCACCCCCTTCAGCCCGGTCGGGATCACCCTCCAGACGCCCTGCCAGGTAACGGCCTTACCCGGCTTTGAAATCGGCGGCGTCAGCGTCCAGGACGAAGCGGCCCAGTTCAGTGCCGAGCTGCTTGAGCTCAGGCCCGGACAGCGGGTGCTGGACGCCTGTAGCGCCCCCGGCGGGAAAACCGGACACATACTGGAAACCGAGCCGGGCCTGTCCGAAGTGGTCGCCCTGGACAGCGATGCGCGCCGATTGGGTCGGGTGCAGGAGAATCTCGACCGCCTACGGAAGCAGGCCACCTTGCGCTGCGGCGATGCCGGCCAACCCGACCACTGGTGGGACGGCACCGCCTTTGACCGCATTCTGCTCGATGCGCCCTGCTCGGCCACGGGCATCATCCGCCGTCAGCCAGATATTAAAGTGCTGCGCTCGGCCGCCGACATCGACCGGTTGAGCGCTTTGCAGGGGCGCCTGTTGAGCGCCTTGTGGTCCACTCTGAAACCCGGCGGCGTGTTGGTCTATGCCACCTGCTCGATTCTGCCGGAGGAAAATACCCGGGTAGTGGAGGCTTTTGTGCGGCAACATCCGGACGCCCAGTGCGAAACACTCGAGGTGGACTGGGGGCTCGAGCAGCCATGTGGGCGCCAACTCCTGCCCCGGGACAATGGCCACGACGGATTCTATTACGCCCGACTGCACAAGATCGGGAAGAAAAACGACCGCGTTTAAGGCAGAATACGGCTTTCCGTCACACTGCCTGAGCGCGTGAAGCGATCGCGCCGGACGACGAGGCGCGAAGTCAGGGGACTCAAGCTAGCCTATGAAAATCATTATTCTTGGCGCCGGACAAGTCGGCGGCAGCCTGGCCGAGCACTTGGCCAGCGAAGCCAACGACATCACGGTGATCGACACCAACGAGGTGCGTCTGCGGGAGCTGCGCGACCGGATTGATATCGGTGTGGTGACCGGTGAAGGCTCTCACCCGGACGTACTGGTGCAGGCCGGCATCGAAGATGCCGACCTACTGGTGGCGGTCACCAGTAATGATGAAATCAATATGGTCGCCTGCCAGGTGGCGCACAGCCTGTTCCGCACGCCCACCAAAATTGCCCGGGTGCGCTCCAACGCCTACCTGACTTACGACAAGCTGTTTACCGACACCGCCATCCCCATCGACGTATTGATCAGTCCGGAACAACTGGTCTCGGATTATATCTTTCGTCTGATTGAGCAGCCCGGCGCCCTGCAGGTGCTTGACTTTGCCAACGGCAAGGCCCAGCTGGTGGCGGTCAAGGCGTATCACGGCGGCCCCCTGGTCGGCCAGGAGTTGCGCTTTCTGCGTCAGCACATGCCCAATGTGGATACCCGGGTGGCGGCCATCTATCGGCGCAATCGCGCCATCGTACCTCACGGTTCCACCGTCATTGAGGCGGATGACGAAGTCTTTTTTATTGCCGGAAAAAACGATATTCGCGCGGTGATGAGCGAACTGCGCCGGCTGGAAACCGCCTACAAGCGCGTGATGATCGCTGGCGGTGGGAACATCGGTTTGCGGCTGGCCAAAAAGCTGGAGGGCCGCTATAGCGTTCGCGTGGTGGAGCACAATGAGCGGCGCTGCCGACAGCTCTCCGAGCAGCTCGAACGCAGCATCGTGCTTCAGGGCAATGCCTCGGATCAGGACCTGCTGCTCGATGAAAACATTGAAGACACCGATGTGTTTCTGGCCCTGACCAATGACGATGAAGCCAACATCATGTCCTCGATGCTGGCCAAACGCCTCGGTGCCCGTAAGGTCATGGCACTGATCAATAACCCTGCTTACGTGGACCTCGTGCAGGGCGGGGAAATCGATATCGCCATCTCGCCCCAGACCACCACCATCGGCAGTCTGCTGACCCACGTGCGCCGGGGCGACATGGTCAACGTTCATTCCTTGCGGCGCGGCGCGGCGGAAGCCATTGAACTGATCGCTCACGGCGACAGCCAGTCTTCCAAAGTGGTGGGCCGGGCACTGGAAGATATCGATCTGCCCGAGGGTGCCAACATCGGGGCCATCGTGCGGGAAAAAGACGATGAGACCAGTGAGGTATTGATTGCCCACGACCACCTGGTGGTGGAGCCGGGCGATCACGTGATTGTGTTCCTGCTGCACAAGCAGCATATTCGCGACCTGGAAAAGCTCTTCCAGGTCGGCTTCACCTTCTTCTAGCTTCGGGACGGCCATGCAATTTGCCACCATCGCACGGGTTCTGGGCGTACTGCTGATGCTGTTCAGCCTGACGCTGTTGGTGCCCATCAGCGTCTCGCTCTGGTTTCACGACCAGAATTATCTGACCTTCCTGATCGGCTTTGTCATCACCTTTGGTGCCGGTGCGGCCACCTGGTTGCCGGTGCGCGGACAGCATCAGGACCTGAGAACCCGGGACGGTTTTTTGATCACCGCCCTGTTCTGGTTTGTGCTCGGTTCCTTCGGGGCCATTCCGCTGTACTTTTCCATGGGGCTGGACCTGTCCGTTACCGACGCCATTTTTGAATCCCTCTCGGGCCTGACCACCACCGGCGCGACGGTCATCAGTGGACTGGACGCCCTGCCCCCCTCCATTCTGTATTACCGCCACCAACTCCAATGGTTGGGGGGCATCGGGATTATTGTGATCGCGGTAGCGATTCTGCCGCTGTTGGGCATCGGGGGTATGCAGCTGTACCGGGCCGAGGCGCCCGGGCCGGTAAAGGACAACAAACTGACGCCGCGTATTACCGAAACCGCCAAGGCACTGTTTCTGATTTACGTGGGCTTTACCATTACCTGTTTTCTGGCTTACAAGCTCGCTGGCATGACGTGGTTTGAGTCGCTCGGCCACAGCTTTTCCACCGTGGCCAATGGTGGTTTCTCCAGCCACGACGAGAGCCTACGCTACTACGACAGCCCGGCCATCCTGTTGATCTGTTCGGTGTTCATGGTGCTGGCCGGAGCGAACTTCGCGCTGCACTTTATTGCCTGGCGCGACAAGAGCTTGTGGCACTACATGCAGGACGCGGAGTTCCGCTTTTATTTCGGCTGGATCGTGTTCGGCAGCATCGTTACGGTGTCCTACCTATATGCGTCAGAGACCCTCGCATTCACCGACAGCCTGGTGCTTGGAATTTACAACCTGGCGTCGACGTTGACCACCGCGGGGTTCGCATCGGACTTCAACCTGTGGCCATCTTTTCTGCCTTACATGCTGTTTATACTCGCCTTCCTCGGCGGTTGCGCCAGCTCTACCGGAGGCGGTATGAAAATGATTCGGGTACTGCTACTGTACAAACAGGGCGTGCGAGAGGTGAATCGACTGATTCATCCCAACGCCGTCATTCCGGTCAAAGTCGGAAAGATCAGCGTGCCCGATCGAGTCATTGAAGCCGTGTGGGGATTTTTTGCGATGTATGTGGTGACTTACATCGTCATGTTTCTGGCACTGTTGATGACCGGCCTGGATCTGGAAACCGCTTTTTCCGCAGTGGGCGCCTGCATTACCAACCTGGGTCCTGGTATGGGGGATGTGGCCAGCAACTACGGCGCGATCAGCGACCCGGCCAAATGGATTCTGACCTTTGCCATGCTCCTGGGGCGCCTGGAAGTCTTTACCCTGCTGGTGCTGTTCAGCCCCATGTTCTGGCGTCGATGAGTTGAGCGGGCTCGGCCCGCTCAACCCTGGACGCGCGGATAACCTTACAGACAGTCGGTGATGACTCCTGCACCGGCATTGACCGCCACGTGATCCGCCACCGTTTCCAGTGGAACCAGGGTGTAACCGTAAGGCGGCTCGTAACTGACGGTGGACTCCGGATCCGGTCCCGCCGTCACATCGCCACCGGAGGCCGCAACCCACTCGACATTCACAAACAGATTCTCACCCAGATCCCAATAACCGATCTCGTCACTGAACCAGGAACCGATCGGGTTCTTCGAATCTTCAAAGAGATTGCCATCGATCTTGATGGTCGCACCCATTCGCGAGTTGATGCCGGTACTGATCACGCCTTCATAATGATTGTTGAAAATATGGCCTTCACCAAACCGGAACAGAGGTAACCGCGAATTGGCATTGAGCCAATGGTTACCATGGAAGGTTACCCTTCGGTGCGCACTGTCCGAGTCGCTGCTGCCCCACAACGAGGTTTTCCAGCTGTCCCGTAGAACGTTGTAGGAAATCGTCACGTTGTCCACGTTCTTTTTGCCACTGACCAGTTCGTCGTAAAAGTCCTTGTCCGTATCCAGGTCATTGTAAAAGGTATTGTGGTCTATCCAGACATGACCGGCCGGCCCCTCCAGGCTGATGTGGTCTTTGTCACCGATACTGACGTAGCGCATGGTCAGATTGCGCACAATAATATTGTTCGCTCGCCAGATTTTGATACCAATACCATCAAACAACGCATTGCTGCCCACGCCAATGATCGACACATCGTTCATATCCTTGATGCTGAATTTGTCGTCCGGAGAGTTCTCCGGCGTGATGGTGCCGTCCACATAAATAATCAGCGGTTGGCTGCCCTTGTTGTCCAGCGCCGACGCCAACTCGGCGCCGGTGCTCACCGTCACTTCATCGCCTCCAGAACCGCCCGTGGTGCCTTCACCCAGCGAGGCAAAACCCTGGACCTGATTGGCCTGCTCACAGGACAACCGTCCTCCATCGGGTAGCTCATCATCAGAGCTGGCACTGGACGAGCTGGAGGAACTCACGGTGCTGGAGCTTTGCATGCTGCTCTCGCTGTTTCCGCTATTATTTTCCTCACTACTCGAGGATGCGGAGCTGTTCGATGGATCGCTGCCGCCTTCGTCGCTGCCCGAGCCGCCGCAGGCGGATAACGTCAGTGCCAGCAGTAGATAAAGTAATGGATGGGTTGTTTTCATGGTTCTCTCACTTTTATTTTATTTTTGCTGTAAAAAAACCCCGCTGTCGCAGTGCCAGACACTCGTACAGCGGGGTTCCTGTTGTGGTCTCGGGCAACGGCATGCCCGAAACAAGTTCAGTACAGGTTATTCGGCTTCGTAGCCGGTGATGTCTCCCAGCCCTTCGGGCAAGGAACCTTTCAGGTCACTGGGCAGGTAATCGGATTCCGTGGTCCAGACCAGCCAATCTATCTTGCTCTTGTAGGGGTGACCACCGCCATCGCCGATGCGGACAAAGTTGTCGCCGGCACTACTGGCAGCCCGCATCTGAACATCCAGCAGGCTGATGACCGGCTCGTCGTTACCATCCACGAAAATACGAACGTTACCGCGCGTTGCACTGTTCATGGTCACGCTGATCTGGTAGGTGTGGTACACCGTCATATCCAACTGGTCGTAATAATCCGGTGAGTTGTCGTTGACCGGATCGGCATCTTCCAACTGGATACCCACCGCGCCCTCCTGATTTCGGAGCAGGGTTTTCAAACGACTTCCCGCTTCACCTTCATCGGCAAAGGCGGTTTCAATCTCGAGCAGCCTACTGTCTTCGTTGTAACCCTGCACGCGGGCAACAACGGTCAGATGCTTGGGATACCCTTCCGGCAAGACACCGCGCAACGTGGCGTGATGGCGCAGATTGACATCACTGGTGGTGTCGATATCGATGGTTCCATCGCCGTTGACGGCGAAGTAATCCATATCCGTATCGCCACCCAGTTCAAAGCTGGCGTTGCCGCCCGCTTCCAGCGCGATGGAACCATCGGCATCCGGCGCCAGTTCACCATCGAACACGCTCCAGGCGGCCGGTGGTTCCTGGGGATCGGTATTGAACTCGGGGGCATCATTGCCACCATCGGGCTCCGGCAGGTCAAGGCATTCGTCAATCACACCCAACCCGGCGTAGTCGAGCACGTAATCCCGAACGTCGGAGGCCGGCATGATGTCGTACACATAGCCCGGAATATACGCAGTGGTGGACTCTTCATGAGCGCCACGACATTCGCTGCCCGTTGTCGGACAACTTCCACTCGCCGAGACATTTTCAAAAATATTGTCATCCACATCCCAGTAACCGCGCTCTTCACTGAACTGGGAGGTAATGGGATGGCTCACGTTCTCAAATACATTGCCATCAACGCGAATCTCCGCACCCATTCGGGCATTGATCGCCGAACCATCCACATTGTGGTAATAGTTGTTAAACACATGGGCGTTGCCGTAGCGGAACAGCGGCAAGCGCGAGTTCACGTTGTGCCAATAGTTGTGGTGGAACGTGATTGTGCGACCGGCGTCCTCTTCCGGACTGTCGGACGAACCCCAGAGCGACGTCTTCCAACTATCGTGCATGTAATTGTAGGAGATGGTCACGTTCTGAACCGCACCGCGGCCACTGACCAGCTCGTCGTAGTAATCCTTGTTGCAGTCTTCATCCAGACCACAGCCGGCTTCCTCTGGCGCTTGGCGGCTGTTGTACAACTCGTTGTGGTCAATCCAGACATTGGTGACCGCGCCATCTCGGCCATCCAGATTGATCAGGTCGCCGGTGCCATTGGCCTGAGGGACGTAGCGCATTTCCAGATTGCGGATGATGATATTGCTCGCGCCGTGACTCAGTTCCAGGCCCACACCTTCAAAGCCTGCGCTTTCAGTACGACCCACAATGGTCACATCACTCCGCCGTACTTTGATGCCGCCGTTGGAATTGTCCCAGGTGATCAGATCATCAATATAAATCGTCAGCGGCAGATCGGCGTACTGTTCGTCAGTCAATACGTTCTGCAATTGTGCGCCAGTGACCACACCGACTTCGTGGTTACCCGCACCCACATCGGCACCGCCGGTTACGCCATCGCCCAGGGTGGCGAAGCCTTGAGGGGTATTCAAGCGTTCGCAGGAGGTCCAGTCGCCATCATACTCGTTGGGTCCACTGGATGAGGAAGACGAGCTGGAGCTGCTACTCGAGCTTGAGGACGAGCTGGAAGAAGGGGGATTGTCGGAGTCGGAGCCCCCACAGGCGGCCAGGAGCGTACTGATGGCCGCAACAAGGGCAAGCTTGTTGATAGTCATGGTTGATTACTCTCACTTCGGTTACTGCGTTTAATAATTATTGAAAATACGTATCCGGCGACCTTCTCACCAATCGCCTATTTTTTGAGCATACCACCAAAACGACACGGGTTTACAGTGGCTTTACGTGTGTTGAAATACGAACTTATGGGATGAATATGAAACGCTAAGGGGTGAACGTCAAGCGTTTATGAGGGGGCGGCGTCACCGAATGTAACCGGTACTCATCGAGCATATGTGGCTTACGCCGGACAGGTTATAGTGCTCGGGGGATCTGCCTGATTTTTTGTGTAATCGTTTACGCCAGGTGGCTGATCAGACCAATTCTGCACCCATGGCTTCCGGGCACAACATCACCCGGTTGCGCCCCTGATCCTTCGCCTGATAGAGCGCCCGATCGGTGCGGATAAAGGCATCGATATAGGGCTCACCCGCGCGGATCTGACAGACACCGAAACTGGCGGTCAGGCGTATCTTTTCATCCATTTCGATGCGGGCTTCGGAGACCAGATGCCGGATCTTTTCGGCCAGGATCACCGCATTCGTGGCATCCGTATTGGGGCACAAGAGCAGAAATTCCTCGCCGCCCCAGCGGCAGAGCACGTCCTGCTTGCGGGTGTGCTGATCGAGCAGGTTCACCAACTGGCGCAAGACCTTGTCCCCGGCATCGTGGCCGTAGGTATCATTGAAGGTTTTGAAGTGGTCCACATCCAGCAGAATCAACGAGATGGGCTGATACTCGTTCTGGTGAATCATCTGTGACAGGCGCTGTTCAAAGCCATAACGATTGTAGGCTCCGGTAAGCGGATCACGGGTAGACAGTTGCTTGTAACGGTCGGTTTCCTCTTTCAACTGCGCATTGCGATTGGAGAGGACATCCAGTTGCCGACGGTGGCGCCGGGTGATCCGGGACAGCAGAACCAACCGATGGACTCCCCAGGCACCCAGCCCCACCAGCCAGACCAGCAGAATACTCAGGTACCAGTTGGCAGCGGACACCCACTCACCGACAAAACTCGCCTCCTTGATGATCACGTCGTAGTTGCCGGGCTCAAGGTGCTGGGCATAGCCGATACCCACGGCGATAACATTGTGAAACGCGGGACGCCGCAACTCTCGCGGCAAGTCACGGTCACGACTCCACCAGTCCGCCAGAGACAGTTCGTCAAAACCGATCCTCAGGGTTCCACCCAACTCTCCCGCCTTGATGTCGAACTTGTTGAATTGTGAACTATTGTTGTCGTCCGGGTTGGAGTAGCGCTCATCAAAGTGGCGCATAAAGAACTGCACGTCCTGATTATGCCCCGGGGTCTCCAGTTGCAATTCAAAAGCCTCGAAATCGGTTATATCCAGCCCATGCAGGTTGTCCTCGGATAACAGGAGGTTGATGCCGCAGAACACGTAATCGCCCTCGGGCTCGACCCGGCAGCGCCAGTGGTAATCCTCTTCCGGCCCCACCCACTCCGAATGACTTGGCCCGCCCTGCATGGCGTCACCATAGGGTGCAAGAATGATGGGGCTGTCCGCCTGGGGCACCAGTGAATGCTGCCGCTCGGGGATCAGCGGGTGAGCGGCCACGGCCAACAGGGTGATGGCGATGGCGATCAGTAAAAAGTACAGCGAGCGACTGGGAGACATGGCGGCGCCATTTTTGTTGAATATTGCGCCAATTGTAGCAAGCAACCTGTTTCTTTGGGCGACTTGCCAGGCCATTTATCAGACTATTCTGCTATGGTTAGCCAGTAGTTATAACCATAATTGAGGTCATACCATGCGATTCATAACTCTGTCTTTTTGCTTTTGGCTGCTGGCGGCCTGCAGCCTTCAACCCCACGGCCAATCCGAGCGCTCCGAACCCCAGCTGAAGCGCCTGGAGTTTACCAGCGCTCTGGATGGCAGCGAGCGGCAGTTTTTTGTGTATTTACCCGAAGGGTATGAAACGGATGCCGGGAAAGAGTGGCCGGTTCTGATGTTTCTGCACGGCAACGGTGAGCGGGGCAATGGCCGGGACGAGCTGGACTATGTGCTGGCCCACGGCCCACTGTACGAAGCGTGGATCCAGAAACGGGGCTTGCCGTTTATCATGATCGTACCCCAGCTACCCATGTTCGGGATGGATGAGCACGCGGACTACCTGCGCAACCGGGACCCGTCTCAGATACCCCGGCGGTTGGCCGAGGGGGTACCGCCCCGCCCGGCGGATTTCCCGACGCCCGAACCCATGAATGGCGTGCCCGCGCCCGCTTCCATGGACGACATTCCCGCCACCCTCCCCAACGGTTGGGATCGTATTGAAGACGACCTGATCATGATGCTCGATCGGATCGAGGCCAACTACCGGGTGGATGAGCGACGGGTATACCTCAGTGGCCTGAGCTACGGTGGTTTCGGCACCTGGTATATGGCCAGCCGTCACCCGGAACGCTTTGCGGCCATCAGCCCGGTGGTGGGCTGGGGCCATCCCGACCTGATGGCGCCCATTGCGGAACATCAGCTTCCCCTGTGGGCGTTCGCTGCCGGACGTGATCCCGTCGTCACCATTGAGCATTTTTATCCCGGGCTGAACGAGCTGGAAAAGCTCGGACACCCTTCGGTGCGCTTTACCAACCACGAGGACATGGGTCATGACGCCTGGACCCGGGTGTACCGCAGCGAGGACCTGTACCGCTGGTTACTGGAACATTCGTTGGCGAACGAACCCTCAGGAGAGTAAGTTGGCCCAGGCCTTGGTGCCGGGATCAATTTTCACGTCTCCCTCATGACGGCCGGGAATGGGTGCGAAGCGCAATGCCTGCTTGGCACCCACCTCCGAGGCAAAATAGCCCCAAATGGTCAACTGCTTGATCATCCGGTAATAGTCGGCGTCGCTGTCCTGCTCCAGCGTCAATAGCAATTGCGCTCGCTGATCCGGTGTCAGCGAGCGAGCATCGGTATTGAACAACGCCTGGCTGCGCTGCTGCAGATCGGCCAGCCCCCGCAGAAACACCTGCTGCTCCGCCGGCGTGTAGTAACCGCTGACCATCGCCTGCATAAAGGCGCCGATACCCGCGGCCCTCGCGCCGGGTGAATCCTCGGTGGTGGGCAGAATGGTCTCACCGAGGTCACTGAGCAGTGCCACCTCCGGTTCCGCCAGCACGGGTTGAACGGCCGTAGGTAATGCGCCACTCAAAAACGCGGACGCACCGAACACCTGGGTGGCCGATACCAGACCCAAAGCACCCATCATCGTGTGTAATGCCTGTCTGCGATTCATCTCGCCCCCTTAAAGATTGCGTTTATTGAGTTGATCCACCGCGTAGTGCGCGGCCCGGGCCGTCAACGCCATATAGGTCAGGGACGGGTTCTGGCAGGCGGACGAGGTCATGCAGGCACCGTCGGTCACAAATACATTGGGCACCGCGTGTAACTGGTTGTGGCCATTGAGCATGGAGGTTTTGGGGTCCCGCCCCATGCGGGCGGTGCCCATTTCGTGAATGGCGAGCCCCGGGGCCTGCTCACTGTCAACGGTCTGAATGTTCTTGTAGCCGGCTTTTTCCAGCATCTCGGCGGCGCTGTCACGAATGTCCCGGGTCATATGGTGCTCGTTGTCCGAGTAATCACAGTCCATATTCAGCAGTGGCATGCCCCAGGCATCGGTCTGGTCCTTGCTCAGGGTCACTTTGTTGTCAAAGCGCGGCAGAAACTCCCCCATACCGGTCATATTGATCCGCCAGGGGCCCACCTCACTCATCTTGTGTTTGAACTCGGCACCCAAAGGGGCATCCCCTTCATCAACGTTGCCCTGGGCCCGGTAGGCACCCACCGAGTAGGAGAAACCGCCGATGTACTGATCCTGCTTGTCGTCAAAAATATTCCGGAACCGGGGCAGATAAGTGCCGGTGGGGCGACGGCCGTAATAGTAACGGTCTTCCAGCCCCTCCACCTCGGCACTCGCCCGGGCGCGATAATTGTGATCCATCAGGTAGTGACCCAGCACCCCACTGTCGTTACCCAGACCGTTGGGGAAGCGTTCGGAAGTTGAGTTCTTCAGAATCAGCGTAGTGTTGAGCGTGCTGGCATTGACGAAAATGATGCGCGCGAAATATTCGGTCACCGCCTTGGTTTCGGCGTCGATCACCCGGACGCCGGTCGCACGCTGTTTCTGCTCGTCATAAATGATGGAATGCACCACCGAGTGTGGACGCATGGTCAGGTTGCCGGTGGCCGCCGCGGCCGGCAGGGTTACCCCGTTGCTGCTGAAATAGCCGGTGAACGGGCAGCCCCGGGCACAACGGGCCCGGTACATGCAGGGCCCGCGACCCTTGTGGGGTTGCGACAGGTTGGCGGTGCGGGACATCACCAGATGCCGATTGGGGAACTGGCTTTCGATGGACTGCTTGAAGTGTTTCTCCACCGCATTCATTTCCATCGGCGGCAGAAATTCCCCATCCGGAATCTGCGGCAGGCCGTCGCGGTTGCCACTGATACCGGCGAACTTTTCCACGTAACTGTACCAGGGGGCAAGGTCCTGATAGCGGATGGGCCAGTCCACACCGACGCCATTGCGGGCATTGCTCTCGAAGTCGAAATCGCTCCAGCGCTGCACCCAGCGCGCCCACATCAGCGACTTGCCACCGACCTGATAACCGCGAATCCAGTCAAAGGGTTTGCGCTGCTGGTAGGGATGCTCGGCGTCTTTGACAAAGTGATGGGCGGTCGCCTGATTGACCGCGTAGCAGCGCGACAACACCGGGTTGGCGGCTCTGAACTCTGCGGACATCTCCCCGAACAGGGGCAGATCCCAGGCCTCCTTGTGGGCGGTCGGGTAATCTTCAATGTGCTCGATATGCCCACCACGCTCCAATACCAGCGTCTGCAAGCCCTGCTCACACAGCTCTTTTGCGGCCCAGCCCCCGGAAATACCAGAGCCGATGACGATGGCATCGTAGGTATGAGACGGCTCTCCCGCCCCCAGAATGGTCGCACTGACCTTGGTTGTTGCCATAACCACACCTTATCGTTATTGATCGATTTCGGGGTACACTGCCCCCGCTGGCGAGCCATTATTACCCACCTGTGCACCAAATGAAACCGGTTGCACGGTCAAAAAATGCTCGCTAGACTGACCCAACCATTCAAAATCGACAATAAAGTGAGGACTTATGGACCGGATACAGCCAGGCCGCCGCCAATTCCTGAAAGGCGCCGCCGCCCTCGGTGCCGCCGTTGCAGCGGCCTCCACACTGCCCGGATGTGGCAACCTGATCGGCAAACGCAATACCTTCGATATCTCCCTGGCACAGTGGTCCCTGCACCGCCGCTTCTTCAGCGGTGACGCCAACCCCATGGACTTCGCGGCCATCGCCCGCCAGGAATTCGAGATTGGCGGTGTCGAGTACGTCAACCAGTTCTATAAGGAGAACCTGTCCGACGCCCTGGTCCAGAACCTGCGCCAACGGGCGGACAATGAGGGCGTGCGTAGCCTGCTGATCATGATCGACGGCGAAGGCGCCCTGGGTGCCCCCACCGAAGCCGATCGGCAGCAGACCGTGGACAACCACAAAAAATGGGCCGACGCCGCCCACGCCCTGGGTTGCCATTCCATCCGGGTGAACGCCCAGAGCCAGGGCAGTTACGACGAGCAGCGCGAGCGCGCGGCCGATGGCCTGGTCAAGCTGGCGGAGTACTGTGAACCCCTGGGCCTGAACGTGCTGGTGGAAAACCATGGCGGCCTGTCCTCCAACGCCCGCTGGCTGAGCCAGGTAATGGAAACCGCCAACCACCCACGGGTGGGCACCCTGCCCGACTTCGGCAACTTCACCATCAATCGCGACACCGGCGAGAGCTACGACAAGTATCAGGGCGTGCGCGAGCTGATGCCTTATGCCAAGGCGGTGAGCGCGAAAAGCTATGCGTTTGATGATCAGGGTAATGAAACCACCATCGACTTTCATCGGATGATGGATATCGTCATGGCCGTGGGTTACAGCGGCTGGGTGGGCGTTGAGTATGAGGGCGATAAGCACTCGGAAGCGGAAGGGATTATTCTGACGCGGGATTTGTTACGGTCTATCAAGGCCAGTTGATTTTCGTTCGGATCGAGTAGGAGGGGGAGTTGCCTCCCCCGTCCTCTCACACCACCGGGCATACGGTTCCGTACCACGGCGGTTCATGATTGGCTCGGAAGCCGATTCATCGTATCCAGCAAGCTTACCAGAGACAGTCGGTCGAACACCTTTTTGGGCAGCGCGGCGTTCATGTGAGACGCCCCACTGTTCCACCAAGGGCCACGACCGTTGGTCGCACTGATCCAGGCCCGTTGCTCTGTCAAGCCCAGTCGCATCAGGTTCCGGGCCCGGGTGACCACCCGTTTCCATTGTCGCCAGAGGATCAGGCGCAGTCGTCGGCGTATCCAACCATCGAGGGCCTCCACCGGGCGTTTCGAGTCCGTCAGGCGGTAGTAATTCGCCCAACCTCGCAACACCGGATTCAGCCGCTCGATCGTCGTTCGCAACGAGCGACCCCGCGCGCCTCTGAGCAACTGACGCAGCTTGGCCTGGTGGCGCTTCAGGCTTTTAGGTGCAACCCTCAACCGCACCTGCTTATGCCAGCTCACGCTGTAGCCCAGATAGCTTCGACGCCAGGGGCGATCCACGGCGCTCTTGTCCGTGTTCACCCTCAGGCGCAGACGCTGCTCCAGGTAGCGGGTGATACTGGCCATGACCCGATGGCCGGCTCTTTCACTGCGAACGTAGATGTTACAGTCGTCCGCGTAGCGGCAGAACCGGTGTCCCCGGCGCTCCAGCTCCCGGTCCAGTTCGGTCAGAAGCACATTGGAGAGCAAGGGCGAGAGGGGGCCGCCTTGCGGCGTCCCCTCCCGTCTCGGGCTGACCAGCCCACCGTCCAGCATACCGGCGTTGAGGTAGCGGCGGATCAAGGTGAGTATTCGTCGGTCGGAGAGGCGTCGGGCCAACAGGCTCATCAGCACATCGTGATTGACCCGGTCGAAGAACTTCTCCAGATCCAGATCGACCACCCAGCGGCGGCCTTCATTAATGTGCTTTTGCATCGCCTTGACCGCCTGATGGGGGCTTCGCCCAGGGCGGAACCCGTAGCTGTGATCCGAGAAGTTCGGATCGAGCCTCGGGCTCAGCACCTGATGAAGCGCCTGCTGGATCAGACGATCCTGCACCGTCGGGATACCCAGTACCCGCTCCCCGCCTTGTGGCTTGGGGATACTGATCCGGCGCACGGGTTGAGGCTGGTAATCTCCGGCCAGCAGCCGCTTGCGCAGCGTTGGCCAGTGCTGTTGCAGATGGCTCTTTAGAGCGCTCACCGGCATCTGGTCGACCCCGGCCGCGCCCTTGTTGGAGACCACCCGCTGATACGCACGCATCAGGTTCGGGCGCGATAGCACCTGTTCCATTAGCGTGTTCGGCTCCGCGTTCGTCCACGAGTGAGCCACCGCGTCTGCTTCGACACGGACTTCAGTACCGATCGGATACCGTCCGACCCCCTCCTGAATGTCCTGACCCATCCGGGTCGCTTCTGTCTTCATAAGCACATCGCGAGCACTCACCGCCTACTGGCGGCTAACCATGTTCGGCCCTTCAGTACGCGGTGACGCACCTACTATGGCCCCGGCTGAGTTCTGGCTTCCCATCCCCACCCCTCACGAGGTCAGTAGCACAGTGGCAGAAAGCCAGACTTCCCAGGGTAAGACGCGTGACCTTCACACTTATGCCCGCCGCATCTACGTCCACCGTTTCCGGACAAGTATGGGGCTTTGGAGATATGGGCCTCCTCACCCACGGCGGCCGCCTCGTATGCGATTTCTGTTCGTCGGGCCAGTGCTTTGCCTACGGCTTCCTTCAGATTTCACCTCGCGGTGAACACCCTTGCCGATCAGCTAGTGGTTCCCCTTGTCGGGCCCACAGAGGACTTGCACCTCCAAGTCATCCGGCCACCACCATGTGTACCGGAACAGCGCCAGTCAAGGCGCTACGCGCCATGCCTGGCGCACCCATAAAAAAACCTCCGGTTTTTACGCCGGAGGTTTTTTTGTTCACCTTACCGTACTAACTGATAATCAAGCCGGATTCAGGCTTTCACAATCAGTCTCGTACGCTTCAACGCTGATGTTGTCGACTTCCATAGTGACATTATTCTCACCGGGAGCCGCCCATACACCGTAGTACCAGCTGTCAGTCTCTGCGGTTGCTGAGAAATCATTGGTACTATTTACAGCAGTCCAGGTCACGCCGTCTGGCGAAACGCAGCGACGTACGCGCTTGCCTTCAGCATCATCGAAGATTTCGATACGGACGTAATGACCGACTTCAAGCTCTGGTATGTTGCTGCGAGTACGTTCACCGTTCTCTTTCATATTAGAACGAGTACCGATAAGCTCTACCGGATCGCTGTTAGCATAGAAGCCAGCCGCAGCCCAAGGCGCAACATTTGCCAAAGAACCAGCAGCCGTGAGGTCTGCGATAGCCATAATACCGAACCGATAGCTATTACCAACACCAACATCTGCTCCTGATACACTGGCGATACGAGCGGTGTAAGCGAAGTCGCTCATTTCAATCTGCTGTCCGGCAAAGAACATATTCAAGTCAGAGCTTGAGTCCGACTTACCACCAGTAGCCGTAATCGTGACGGAGTTTTCTGTCTCTGCATCTACTGTACCTTCTGCATCTGTAGTGCCACCAGCAAGAACATAGGCATCAGCGGTCCAGATGGCATTGGGATCACCACCGTCATCCTGATTATCCAGCATAATGCTATCGAACTTCACGCCGAAGCCTTCGGATTCGATATCAGCGCCACAGTCAGACGGGCACCAGATCTGCAGGAAGGAGGTTGCGGTACCGACGTGCGTATCAATGGTTACGGGATCACCATTTTCATCCAGTACGGGTTCGTTGTTCAGCAACACGTCACCCGGAACATTGATTTCCAGAGTACCGGTTCCCAGCAGACCCCACGTGGTGCCCAGCAGTACCGAGTTCTCGCCATGTATTGAGTTGGCAGAGCCGGTCGTGCTGTTGTCAACCAACACCTGCAAGCGGCCTTCGTCGCTGGCAGGACGCTCAGCGATTTCCAGAGTCAGGGTGTAAGGCTCGCTGAGGTCGATATCACCCGCTACCTCGGTATCACCCTCAGCGGTGTTCTCAACGCCGGCGAAGCCCATGGTGAAACGGTTGTTGCTGATGTGCAGCTCACCCGTTTCGGTAATGGCCAGACGACCGGTGCTATTGAACTTGTAGAACGGAATGGTCAGATCGGAAGAAATCGCCATGAACTCACCGGCAATATCTTCACCGTCACCGATCAGTTGCTCTTTGGTGATATCGTCAAAGTCTTCGTTCAGGGGCAGACCCGGGAACGCATAACCTTCCGGCAGCGGTGGAGTGAACAGAGATTCGTCGGCTTCACAAGGCGTGTAGTCGCCGACCAGATTATCCTGGTGCTCAATCATAAGGTCGCTGATGACCACATAACCGCCAGAACTCACTCGCATTTGCAGGAAGGAGTTCTCAGTACCGTAAACTTCTGCAGTGGTGCTGATCAGGTCAACTTGGTCGCCATTATTATCCTGGAGACGTACATCTCCGGGAACGTCGATAACGACACGATTACCGGCCGATAGTGCCGCAGCTTCAGTCCGCATCAGGAGAGACTGGTTGCCGTGGATCGAGTGACCCTGGTTACCACCGGAGTTGTTATCCACGTAGACTTCCAGGTTACCACCAGTGCCCGCTCCAGCCAGTCCGGAATCCTTCAGGCAGAAAGATATGCGGTATGGGACACTCAAGTCCAGTTCACCCCAACTGCTGCCAACCGGCGCGTTGGTGGTTTTGCTCTTGGCATCGTTATCTTCAGATTCTTCATCAGAGACGATGTCCGGCTGCAGCTGACCAATGCTCCAACGGGCGTTGGAGAATGCAAAGTAGCCATTACCATCAGCGTCGATACCCACGTATTGACGCACGTCAATATCTGGGACCAGATTTCCGGTCGGCTCGCCGGTTTCCTCGTCAGTTTCCCAGAAGCAGCAGGTCGGGTAATAGAACGATGGATGGTCGTCCACATAATCTTCATTGGCACCCGCGGTATTGAGTTCTTTGTAGTCGGTAGAGTAGAACTGCGCGACCTGGTTCCCTTCTCCCGTTACCGCAAAGGTTTCATGAAGGGGAATGTCTTCATTGGTAATATCAATCTCGGTGACCGGATCTTCTTCAATACAAGCCGGGTCAAACGGATTGGCTTCGCAATCCACTCCATCACTGGACGAACTGCTACTGGAGGTGCTGCTCGCCGAGGAACTGCTGTTGTTCGGGCCGTCATCGCTACTGGAACCGCCGCAGGCTGCCAGGGCACCGCCCATGATCAGCGCGGCCAATAACTTCAGGTTAGTGTTCATTGGTTGATCTCCTACGTTTTTATTTAAGGATCTTTCAATTCATGCACCACTTCATGGGAAGCGGTGCATCAAGCACCCTACTTATCAGAAGCGAATGTTTACGCCCGCCTGATAGGTACGGCCAAGCCCTTCAGAGAACTCCAGTACATTACCGTTAGAGTACTGGTCGCCTCGGTAATAGAACACGTCAACATGCTCCGTGACATTCAGGACATCCAGGTAGAATTTGATTTCCGGTGTCAGGTTGTAGGTCAACTTTACGTCTACACCGGTCACGTCATCGTGAAACACGTCCGCCCAGCGCTGGCAGTACTCTGTATAGACGGTGCCGTCTCCCGCAGCACCATCCAGAGCCCCTTCCGCACCGGCCGTATTGACCCGGGCCCACTCGTTGTCGCGATCGATGTCTGCTTGTGAACAGGTACCGATCTGCGTCAGGATTTCGCTGCGCATGTTCCCGATCACACGAGCAGAGAAAAACTCATTCTCCCAACCCAGGGTCAGGTTAGCCGTCACATCCGCCTGATTGGGCATGGCGGTCTTGTCGGCTCGGACTGTTTCGCCCGCGTCGGCCTCACTGTCCAGCAAGGTCAGGTTGGAGTTGACGAACAGACCATTGTCAAAGAATCTCGAATAGCTCAACTCGAGACCATAGACCATCGCCGATTCACCGTTAATGGTGGTATCCACATTGTGGAAGGTGAAGTCCTCGCCGATCTGGAAAATATTCTGAGTAAAGTTCTCATAGGTCGGCAAACCACCATCCGATGAATCCAGCTGATCCAGGGCAGAACGGACGTTTTCGGGCAGCTCACTGCGAGCCAGGCTCAGGCCGCGAACATCGACCACATAATCGGTGATGTCTTTATAGAAAACGGCCGCCTCAAAGAAATGTCCATTGGGGCCGTACCAGCTCAGAGACGCGTCAAAGTTGGTGGCCTCCATGGCGACCAGATCGGTATTACCCAATTCAAGTGCGTTACCGCCGGGCGCCAAAGAGAGGGTTTCAGCAATGTCCCGAACGAAACCATCATCACCCGGAGTCGGCTGAATACCCAGCTCACCCTGAATATTGTCACTGCAACGTTCGCGTTCGTTGTTGGTGCCTTCATTCAGAGGTGTCTCGCGGCAGAGTTTGACGCGATCGCTGAACTCGGCCCGCGCAGCAGCTTCACCGAAACTCGGCCGTGTATAGCTGGTCCAGATGGAGGCCCGGGCCAGTAAGTTGTCCGTCACGTCCCAACGAAGGTGAGCACCGGGGTAGATTCCGTCGTATTCATTGGTGACGAACTCACCGCCATCAGGATCGGTCAGTGGCATGACGATGTCACGCACAAAACCTTCATCTTGCTGGAAGCGATCATGGCGCATGGTCAGGTAACCGGTAGAGCCAAATTCGGTATTCACATAACGTGCGCCGGCAATCAGTGTCGCGTTATCGGCAACCTGGAACTCGGCCATCAGGTAAGCTTCCTGACTATCTTCAAATAGCCGATAGTTTTGGCTGTTGCTGGCAGCACCGGACCGAAGAGGGTCCAACCATTCAGGGATACGGCGAGTCGCCGCAATGACGGTTTCCGCCTGATCAACCGTCACAAAATCGTGGTCAAACCGCGGATTTCGTGGCGTGTAGGTTTCGAAATCTGCCAAGCCGATGCTTGTGTTCGACCAATCAAGACATTCTCGGTCCCCTTCACAGCCGTCAGGGTAATCGAAGGGTGCTACACTCAAAGCCACACGTTCACGGTTACGCTCACGCTCCTTCATCAGAACGCCGCCCTTGACGTAGTTCAGCCAACCATCGAAAAACTCTTTCTCAAGGTTGACTTCATACTGGGTGAGATCGTCTTCCCGCAAGCCGTCTTCCAGATACAGGTTGTCGTAATCCATACCTGGCTGGTAACGCTCTCCCAGTACGTAGGGACGCTGTCCACTGTATCCATTGGTGCCCGGAATACCCGAGGCTGGATAGGGATTGTCCTGTGAGTCCGCCAGGAAACGAAGTTGGCTGTTGGCAATAATTCGGGCGGTAATGTTTTCTTTGTCCAGTTGCCCAATCATCGGGAGATAGCGTTTTCTAAACTGGATACGACGGTCGTCAGGATTGGTTCGCTCGCTATTGGATATATGATACTCGTAATCCAACGTCCAAGAGTCGTTGAAGATGTTCTTACCGTCGAGGGTAATCGTGGTGTTCTCGTCTTTGGCTTCCTGAATATAAATACGGTGCTGCAAGTCGGCGTTACCGACAGCGAACAGGCCGGTATAGGGTAGATCAGCTTCCAGGTTAGGTTCGAAATCAGGGTTTACATAACTGACATACCGTTCATCACCCGCGCCGAAGTTGTAGTACTCTCGCAGGGTCAGCTCTTCGTCAGTGTAATCCGTGCGCGCTACGCGAAGGTTGTACTCGTGGTCAGTACCCGGGCGCCACCCAAGATCCACCGTGGCGGCACTTCGGGTACGCACACTTTCGTCTTGTCGGATCTCGAAATTGTTGGGGGTCAACATTCGGGGCAATGTCACGTACGGATCGGCACCGAGTGTGTCTTCATCTTCAAAGTTGTAGAAGTAGTTATCGGCATAATCGCGGGAGGTAAATTCATTCCCATCAAACTCACTGCTGGGACCAATACCCGGACGGGCTGGGCGAATGTAGCGAAGGCCCGCCTCGTTGGTTATCTGATTTACCTCGGTTCCACGCTCTTCGTGGGAGAAAGAAACTGCAAGACCAATAGTGTCATCGGCAAACATTTTGGTGCCGATTAATGTCGCTTTGGGCGAGAACTCCCCGCGCTGCTCGTGCTGGGATCCTTGAAGAGTAAGTCTCAGGGTGTCCTCACCACGATCGAACGCAGTCACGGAATTTACGTTGACCCGACCGGCGATGGAGTTCAGATCCATATCCGGGGTCAGAGATTTGAAGACTTCAATGGAACCCATCAGGTCGGCAGGAATGGTGTTCAAACCGACGGCACGGCCGTCGCCGCTGGCGCTGGCCATTTCCGAGTTGTTCATGCTGACGCCGACAAACCCGGCGCCCATACCACGGATGTTGACGAACTCGCCCTGACCATCGTTTTTCTGCAGCGTCACACCCGGCAGACGTTGCAGGGCTTCGGCCACGTTCTGGTCGGCGAAGTTACCGGCGTCGTCCTGAGAAATGACGGAGCTGAAAATGTCTTTGTTGCGCTCCATCTCGCGAGCGTTCAGTTCGGCCTGACGCACCCCCTGGACCACAATTTCTTCCAGCATGGGCTCGGCAGCCTGATCATCCTGAGCATGGGCAACAAGGGGCAGGGAACCACCAGCCACCAGCGACACCGCCAGTGACAGCATACGTTTATGAAACATTTTGTCTCCCTCGACTACTACTTTTTAATTTATTTAGGTTGAAGCGTTTTTCTGTGATTCAGACGGACTGACGCCGCTTTTGAATCCGATTGATGTTTTAAAGTACGTGTCTGTACGGATTGTCCTGTACTGCGTTTTCGGATTTTTATTCGCACTCAATCTGTCTGTTTAAATGGTTGATTGTGGTAGGTTTTACAGACTTTTTTTGAGCGTTACCCAAAGATCTTTGCACAGGCGGTGGCACAATTCAAGGCCAAGTTGGGCGATTTTTCGCTAAAGAGCCAAGTATTACTAACAGTCGCCTTCTAATAAATTGTGGTTCTATGCGCCAGTTATTTTTCGCCATTTTGCGCTTTATTAGGTCAGGTAGCCTAACGAAATTCCATACATCAAAACGATAATTGCACCATGAACCGAGGCATCTGAATGGGTAACGTGATGCTTCAGGCTGGAATTCTTCGGTGATTGCACTCATTCCCAAAAAACCCGAGCGATGTAATTCTGATCATCGCAAAGTCGCACATCGGATAACGTCCTATCCCACGATTAACAACAAACGGAGGATATGGGTTATCGTCAAGGCTGCACTCGGGGAATTTCCCGCCGGACTTTCAAAAACCGGTAAATACCAATCCCCGCCATGACCAATCCACCAAAAATGGCCACCCAGGCCAGCACCCTGAGTACCGGCTGTTCCGGCAGGAACTGCAGGACGACGCCACCGCCGATGATGACGGATAGCGCCGTGCGAATGTATGACAGCAAGGTCCGCTCATTGGCCAGGTGCGTTCGTTCAACCGCAAGATGATCTCGCAGATCCGTGTCACTCACTGAATACCTCCTGAGGCAAATTCCTTAGTATTTCAATCATGGACCACAGACTCATTGAATGGTTTGAAGTGCTGGATTTGACAGGCTGTCGCGATAGATGACCGTGCAATTACGGCCAGCCGCTTTGCCTTCATACAGAGCCTGGTCGGCGTATTTCATCATCTCATTGACGCTCAGCGCCTGACCGTGGCGCTGTACCGGTGTGATGCCACAACTGAGTGTATGCGCAATTGATTGGCCGTCATAGAGGGTCGGTGTGCCGGCGAATTCTTCCCGTACCCGTTCGGCAATGGCCCGTGCTGACTGAGCGGTATCGGTTCTGACCAGCAGAGCGAACTCTTCACCCCCGTAACGAATACAGACATCGGTGTCCCGGCAATGTGCCCGAAGTAGCCGTGCCACTTCTCTCAATACCTGGTCCCCGGCATCATGACCATGGTGATCATTGATCTGTTTAAAATGATCCAGGTCAATCATGATCAGATACATGGGCTTGCGCTCGGCGGTGTCACTCTCGATAAAACGTTCGTACTCGCTCTGCAACAGCCTCCGGTTACCCAAGCCGGTCAGCGGATCCTGATTGGCCAATGCCAGCGCGTTGCGTCGTTCGGTTTCCAGATTCAACAACCGTTCTGTCAACGCGACGGTAAGAAACACCGCTTCCAGGAGGCTTCCGACCTGCAGTAGGGTCAACGCATACATGCCATTGGGAACGATATTCAGATAGGCACTGGCCAACGTTAACAGAAGGCTGACCGAATAGATCAACCAGGCCAGAAAGTACCAACGCGCATAGCGCAGGCCGTTGTACCACGCATGGGCACCAATGATCGGGAGTATGAACGCAATGACCGCCAGGGTAATAAACGCAATGTGTAACGCCGGTTCGTAAGCCCCCATCAGGCGCACCGCTATTCCTGCCAGGGCAACAAACTGGATGACTTGCAGCAAACGGTGCCCGAGTGGAAAGTGGATTCGGGTGTTCAGAAACGACTTGGAAAATTGAGTGGCACAAATAGCGAACAGCAAAAAGGCAATATGGAATCCCTCGTTGTGTCCGTAAATACTGTTGGGCCATAGATACTGGAATCCGAACCCGTTCAACAGGGTCCATTTCCAACCCGTTGCCAATAACAGGGCAGCGTAAATGAACACACTCGGTCTTCGAAGCAATACTCCGATAATCAACGCCAGAAAAAGCATGACGCCCAAAGCGCCATAGTAGGCACCGAACCACAGATTCTCGCGCTGGACCGCTTGAGCGAACGCCTCGGGAGAATACAAGGTGAACTCCAGGCTGACCGAATCCGGCTTGTCGTAGTAAACCTTCAGGTAAATATCCGTGTAGCTTTCGCCCGATGTTTGGCCCGAAAACGCCAGCGTGCGGTAATCAATCGGACGTTCGTCAAAGGGCACCCGGTCGGACAGGTGGGTGCGTTTGAAGTCGCGCTCGCTCTTATCGCGAGTATACAGTTCGATGTGATCGAGGTAGGAGGTTTTGTGGACCAGTATCCAGGACGCGGGGTCATCGCGGGTATTGACCAGTCGGGTGCGCAACCAGAAAGCCCGTCCTGATATGCCCTGATTGATATCGGTTCGGTGCAACGCTTGAAAGCCACCGTCTTCCCGAATGTTTTCAAGCGTGGCATCCCGGTCAGCGGAACGAAACTCCGTCTGTTCTACCAGTGGTTGTAGGGTCAGACCCTCCAGCGCTATTCCCGGCTCCAGCGCCTGAACACTCGCACACGCCAATAGCAGGATGGGCCAAAACAGGGACGGCCGCGGCCGGGTTTTCGCCACGGTTGTTGTACAGTGTTTGATCATGCAGGAGCCAAGTTAACGGTGCTGATACCGGCAGTATAGGCGAAAAAAAAGCGCCACCCCAGAGGGTGGCGCCCATCCGCTTCAACCCGGCTCACCTCACGGCGAGCCATCCGGGGTCAGTAGCTGTAACGCAGGCCGAGGTAAACCTCACGGCCGGTGGTGTTGTACTCTCGCACCAGGTTCATATCCCCCAGCGGACCGGTGGTGTACAACCGCTCGGTCTCGTTGGTCATGTTGATGCCTTCCAGCGTCACCTTCAGATCATCGGTGATGTTGTAGAACGCCGACATGTCCAGACGGGTCGGGCCGGTGGTCGCTTCCTGGGCGTTGCCGTTGCTGCCATTGGGGCTGGTGATGTAATCATCCCGCCCGTTGATGGAACCACGGATGCCGTAGCGATCGGTTTCGTAGTACAGCGTGAAGTTGTAGCTGTCCTCCGACAGACCCGGCAGAGTGCTCACCACCGAACCGAAATTCGCCTCGGAGCTCACATAGGTGTAGTTGGCAATCATACCCAGGTTGTCGAACGGCGCCGGCAGGAAGGTAAACGGCTGCTGGTACGCGATCTCCACCCCATCGAGCTGGGCACCATCGCCATTGACCGGCTGGGAGGTAAACCAGGCCGAACCGTTGATGTCCACGGCGTTGGGCTCAAACAGCGGAGAGTCCGGATCGTAGGCCGGGTAGTTGGATACGATCTGGCGCAGCTCCGGACTGAGCGGTCCTTCCACTTCGTCACCGCTGATGAAGCTTTCGATGTCTTTGTGGAACAGGGTCACCGCCAGCAGCGCTTCGCTGTCGAAATACCACTCCAGCCCCAGATCCACGGCGCTGGCGCGCATCGGATCCAGGTCCGGGTTACCCCGGCTGATGTTGCCGTTGATCGGGGTCACACCGGTCACGGTGGGGGACAGGCTGCCCAGCCCCGGACGGGTGATGTTGCGGGAGATGTTGGCGCGCAGCAGCAGGTCTTCTTCAATTTCCCACACGATGTTGGTCGACGGAAGTACGTCGGTGTAGGCATTGTCCTCGGACAGCAGGATCGCCTCGCCGGTGACCGGGTCTTCGGTGGCACCGCTGGAGGTCATGAAGGTCCGGGCGATCCGCAGGCCGGTGTTCACCCGCAACGGGCGGTCAAACACGCGGGTTTCAAAGTCCACTTCACCGTACAGGCCCATGGTCTCTTCCTGCACGTTCCAGGAGGAGGCGTCCACCGGTACCGGGGTAAACTGACCCGCGCCGTAGGCTTCAATGGTGTTGTCGAAGTGGGCGATCAGGAAGTCGCGCGGAAAGCCGCCGGGCGCATCCAGGCCGCTGGCAAAGTCATCAATGCCGATGCCGGTCAGCGAGGTGGCCAGATCCGGGGTCACTTCATCCGGCGCGTCGATGGTGCCTTCGGTCGGGTTGTAGCGCAGTGAGTCCACTTCCCGGTCGTTGTAGATAAAGCCGGTTTTGAACACGGCACCGCCCTGCTCGGTTTCCAGATCCAGACGGAAGGTGGTGTTGTCACGGTCCACCACGTCTTTGCGCAGCGTCGGGCCGGAGAAGAAGTAGTTCGATGGCTCCAGGATGTCGAACCCGTAGCTCATCTCGGCGATGTTGGAGTCCGCGCCGAAGTCAAAGGTGAAGTCGTGACCTTCCGAGGCGGTCAGGTTGAAACGGTACTGTTCTTCATCGTGCTCGGAGTTGGCGTTACCCAGCATGAAGCTCAGCACGGTGCGATCGCTCAGATCGTACTTACCGGAGAACACGGTCTGCAGGAACGTGGTTTCCGAGAACTGGCCACGGCTTTCCGAACGCGGGGTCACGTTCTGGAAGGTACCGGCGACGATCTGACGGCCGGCGGCATCCAGGGTCACACTGGTGGGTGTGATTTCATCGAAGGTGTTCCGGAACTGGGCGAAGTAGTTGTAGGACTCACGGTCATTGGACAGCTCGGAGCCGACAATGTCCAGACCCAGTTCCAGGCGATCAGTGGGGCGGAACTGGAAGGCGGCGGTCACCCCGGTGCGGTCCTGGGTGTTGCCGAAGTAGTCCATCCGCGGCAGACGCGGGGTCCACATGTAGTCGAGTGGATCGTCACCCTGAGTGTATTCGGGGTGGTTGGTGTCCGGGTCGGGTGTGCCGTTGATGGTGGTACCGCTGGTGTCCGCCCAGCTCTGACCGTTGGCAAACGGCGAGGTATAGCGCACGGTGCCGAAACCTTCCTGACGCACGGTACGGGTGGAATGGGCCACCGAGAACAGCACCCCGACAGTGTCGTCCATAAAGGTGTTGCTCACCAGCGCGGCGAAGCGCGGGTCGGACTCACTGGCGACGTTATCCACGGTGAACTGGCCGCTGACGCTGGCGTTCAGGCCGGGGTTATCAAACGGCTTGGCGGTAAACAGCTCCACGGTACTGGCCAGACCGCCCTCTTCCACCGACGCCTTGGGCGACTTGTGAATATCGATGCGGTTGAACAGTTCGGAGGCAAAGATGTTGAAGTCCATGGAGCGGCCGCGGTTGACGCCGCCGGAGGAGTCCAGGCCGCCGGCACTGCCGGGCACTTCCATACCGTTCAGGGTACTGCGGGTGAAGTCCGGGCTCAGGCCGCGCACGGTGATGCTGCGACCCTCACCGCCTTCGCGGGTGATGGCCACACCGGGGACCCGTTGCAGGGACTCGGCCAGGTTCAGGTCGGGCATTTTACCCATGTCTTCGGCGACAATGGTTTCGACGTTGTTGGCGGAATCGCGCTTGATGTCCAGCGCGCGTTCCAGACTCTGGCGGAAGCCGGTGACAACCACTTCTTCCAGGGCGCCCGCGCCTTCGTCTTGGGCGTGGGCAGCCGGCATGGCTGCAGCAGCCAGTGCCAGAGCAAGCGGGCTCAGGTGGAATGCTTTCATTCTCAAACTCCCTCAATGTTTATTGTTAGAACAGGGTTATTGTAATGGTGCGACAGCCAAAATGGTTGCGCAATCAAATAATGGCACAGGTGTTACATGGGGTAAAGGGTTCGACGCAAATTAGGCGACTTTACTTGCGGTTTGTCACAAAAAACGGCCTGTTGGCGGGTGTAACAGCACGCCAGCAGCCACAGAGGGATAAAAAAACCAGGCCGCTAGTCGGCCTGGTTTCAAAAGCGTTGAACCCTGTTGCGCCAGTTATTGCGCGGCGGTCATCCCCAGGTCCCGGTTCACGCCGTTAATCAGGGCTTTGATGGCGGCCGCAACGATGTTCTTGTCCTGCCCGACGCCAAACACCGGTTTGTGATCACCCACTTTCACTTCCACATAGCACACGGCAGCCACATCGGAGCCGGCGCCCAGACCGTGCTCGTGATAGTCCACCACCGTAATGGTCTGACCCGCGTGTTCACCGAGGGCCTTGGCGGCGGCATCAATCGGGCCATTGCCGGTACCGGTCAACTCCACTTCCCGACCCTGGTATTTGCCCAGAATCAGGGTGTTCACCACCCCGTCTTCGCCGTCGCTGACCCGACTGCTGGTATACACATACGGGGCGTTGACCTGCAGGTACTCCTGATCAAACAGCTTGTAGATATCGCCACTGGCCACCTCTTTGCCCGAGGTGTCACTGACTTTCTGGACCACGCCGCTGAACTCGATCTGCAGACGACGGGGCAACTCATAGCCGGCCTGCTGCTGAAGCAGGAAGCTGACGCCCCCCTTGCCTGACTGACTGTTCACCCGAACCACGGCATCGTAGCTGCGGTTGAGGTCGGCCGGGTCAATGGGCAGATAAGGGACCTCCCAATAGCCCTCCGGATCCTGCACCGCAAAGCCCTTCTTGATAGCGTCCTGGTGTGAACCGGAGAAAGCGGTGAACACCAGCTCGCCCGCATAGGGGTGGCGCGGGTGAACCGGAAGCTGGGTGCACTCTTCGGCCAACTGACGGATCTGGTCAATGTCGGTGAAATCCAGGCCCGGGTGAATGCCCTGGGAGTAGAGGTTCATGGCCAAAGTCACCAAATCCACATTGCCGGTGCGTTCGCCGTTGCCGAACAGACAGCCTTCCACCCGGTCGGCCCCGGCCATGACCGCCAACTCGGCCGCCGCCACGGCGGTACCCCGATCGTTGTGCGGGTGCACACTCAGAATGATACTCTCGCGATGATTGAGGTTGCGATGCATCCACTCGATCTGATCGGCGTAGGTATTGGGTGTGGACATTTCCACCGTCGCGGGCAGATTGAAAATCATCTTGCGCTCGGGCGTTGGCTGCCAGATGGCGGAAACCGCATCGCACACCTCTTTGGCAAACTCCACTTCGGTACTGGAGAACACTTCAGGCGAATACTGGTACACCCATTCGGTGCCCGGCTGGGCTTCGGTGAGTTCTTTCACCCAGCGGGTACCGCGCTCGGCAATCTCTTTGACGCCGGCCTTGTCGGTCTTGTAGACGATCCGGCGGAACGCCGGCGCCACGGGGTTGTACATATGCACGATGGCCCGACGCGCCCCTTTGAGCGATTCCACGGTGCGGGCAATCAGATCCTGCCGCGCCTGGGTAAGCACCTCAATGGTGACATCATCGGGAATGTGATCTTCCTCGATCAGGCGACGTACAAAGTTGAAATCGGTGTCGGAGGCCGAGGGAAAACCCACTTCGATTTCCTTGAAGCCGATCGACACCAGCGCTTTGAACAGGCGCAGCTTGGTGTCCACGTTCATCGGGTCGATCAGGGCCTGATTGCCATCGCGCAGGTCGGTGCTCATCCAGATCGGCGGCTGCTCAATGACCTTATTGGGCCATTGACGGTCCGGGAGCTGAATCGGCTCGAAACGACGGTACTTCTTGGCGGGGTTGGCAATCATGGCTCGGCTCCATTGGCACAAACATCAGTTCAAAAGGTTGCCCGAGGAGAGCGGTGACAGGCAGCCGGGTAGGCTGTTCAGTGGGAGTCGGAACGCTGCGGGTGGCAGTGAGAGACATCCCCGGGGTGGGCTTGTGGCCCGCCGCTCGTCCGTTATCAGGCATTGGGGATAGTATATGGCTTACAGGTCGCCAATAAATTGCTAAGATGACCCGGATAGAACAGGTTTTGGCATTTTATGCCAAAAAAACAAACATGAACCGAATATCGTACCCCTATGGCCAATAAACTCGACCGTTACGACCGCATGATCCTCGACACCCTGCAACATCGCGGGCGCATCACCAACCAGGAATTGGCGGAGGCCATCAGCCTCTCACCCTCGCCCTGCCTGCGACGGGTGAAGCAGATGGAAGAAGACGGGCTGATTGATGGCTACGTGGCGCTACTGAACGCTCGCAAACTGGGGCTCAACCTGATGGCGTTTATCGAAATCAGTATGGACAAGCACACCCCGGACCGGTTTACCGCCTTTGAAGACACGATTGCCACCTATCCGGAAGTGCTCGAATGTCATCTGATCACCGGCCAGACTGCGGACTACCTGCTCAAGGTGATTGTGCGGGATATGGATGCCTACCAGCAGTTTCTGCTGCAGAAACTGACACGGATCGAGGGAGTGAGCGGTGTGCATTCGTCCTTCGTGTTGAAAAGTCCGATTAACAGCACCGCCCTGCCCGTGGAATAAACCCGGTTAGTGAGCGATTACTCCCGAGGCCAGTCGTCGGTCCGGAAGGGGCTCGCCGGCAGACCTTCGCGATTGCACAGGTTGGCCTGATCCGGATTGTCCGCCCAGGCATAGCGCACCGCCACCGGCCGGCGAACCTCAGCGCTCTGTACCATCACGGTATCACCCTCGATGCGTGCATCGGCCCAGACAAATTCGCGGTCTTCACCGGCGATGGCAAACTCGGCCAGGGGTTCACCGTTGCAGGATGCGAGGCCCGAGCCGGTATGATCAAAGTTCAGGTGGACCAGGCGGCCCTCGACCTCCATTCCGGTATAGATCGGGCCAGAGGCCACCAGATCATCGCCATAGGCTACCGCCTGCGCCGCCAATGACAGCCGTTCGCCCACCGTCCGTTTGTCCAGCGGGTGAATATCGTTCCACTCACCGACGTCGATGGCGACCGCCATCCCGGTGTGGGGGACACGCAAGGTGTTCAATTGCGCTTCGCGCAAGCGGGCCCAGTCACTGTCCACCGGCTCATCCCGATCTTCTAGATAATTCGCCAATTGCACAAAAAGGAAAGGCTGGTCGGGTTGCTCCCACTGACGACGCCACTCGTTGATCACGGCGGGGAAGGATTCGTTGTACTCCGCTTCACGGCCGACATTGGATTCGCCCTGGTACCAGATGACGCCCTTGATGGCGTAATCGGTCAGCGGTGCAATCATGCCGTTGTACAACCCCATGGGTTTCCAGCGGATGAAGGTGGGCGGATCCAGGTTGTCCAATTGCGCGCCCTGCTTGACCTTCCACTCACCGGTCAGATCGATGACGTCATCTTCCCGGCGCAGCTCATAGGGTTTGTCTTCCACAAAACCCGGGCGACCGTTTTCACTGGTCAGGCGCACGGTCAATACGTTTTCACCCGCCTTGAGCAGGCCTTCGGGCACCTCGTACCAGCGCGGAGGGTATTGGTAGCCGGTTTGTCCCACCCGCTCGCCATTGAGGTAGGTGACATCGGCGTCCACCAGACGGCCCACTTCCAGAAAGGCCGCTTCACCGGCCCAGTCCTCCGGCAAGGTAATGGTTTTGCGCAGCCACCAGACGCCGTTAGCCTTGCCCTCCTCACCCCAGAACCCGGGCAGCGTCACTGTCTCCCAGTCGCTGTCGTCCAGATCCGGCTTGGCCCAGAGGGCGTCACCGTTCTTGAAACCGGGGTCCAGTTCATCCCGACGCTCACGCCACTGTTGACCTCGGGCGTTATCCGCCGAGCTGACCTGCTCGATCAGGTCATCATCCCGCCAGCGCTTGGCTTCTTCCAGGTGATGGGGAAAGGCTTTCAGGGCGGATTCACTCAACCAGGCTTCGGCCGGTGATCCTCCCAGAGCCGCATTGATCACACCCACCGGAACGTCATATTGCTGATGCAGGTCCTTGGCGAAAAAGTAACCCACTGCGGAAATACCCGGCAGGGTTTCGGGAGACACCGACAGCCATTCACCGCCGTCCAGATCCGGCTCGGGGTGTTTGAATTGATAGCGGTCAGGGACTTCAAAAAAGCGGATCTCGGGACAATTGGCTTCGGCCATTTCCTCGGCGTAGAGCGGTTTGGTCCGGGCCATGGTCAGCTCCATATTGGACTGACCGGAGGCGAGCCACACGTCCCCCACCAGAACATTCTCCAAGGTGAGGGTGTTCTCACCTTTGACCGTCAGCTCATAGGGGCCGCCGGCTTTCATTTCTGGCAAGGTCAGCTGCCAGCGCCCGTCGTCGGCGGTCACGGTTTGCCACGTGAAACCCTGAAAGTGAACACTCACTGCCTCGTCCGGATCGGCCCAGCCCCATACCCGGATTTCCGTGTCTCGTTGAAGTACCATGCCATCGCTGATCAAGCGCGGCAGGGTCACCTCGGCCTGAACGGCAGCACTACTGAGCGCCGCCCCAATCACAAATGCTCCAATCGGGTATTTCATCGTTATTGATCTCTCCTGGAATTAAAGGTGGCACCGGTACACATCAAGGACCAGACCGTTATAGTCGTACTGATTATAACAAGGCTGTCTCTTTACACCACCTCAACACGTCCCTTCGCACTAAAACACAACGGTGGAGCGGAAGAAGACAATGCGACGCCGTGGATCGAGTGCGCCCCACAGCGATCTTGTTGAAACGACCCGAATAAACAATCAGTCACCCTAAAAAAAACGGCGGGTAGAGATTCTACCCGCCGTTTTCTACGAAGATCACTGGGAGTTGAGGTTGATTTTTAAACGTCCAGATTCGCGACCGCCAGTGCATTGGATTCAATGAACTCTCGGCGCGGCTCCACATGGTCACCCATCAGGGTGGTAAAGATCTGATCGGCGGCAATGGCATCCTGCACGGTCACCCTCAGCATACGCCGGGTTTCCGGGTTCATGGTGGTATCCCACAACTGCTCAGGGTTCATTTCACCCAACCCCTTATAGCGCTGGACGTTGTAGCCTTTGCGGGACTCTTTCATCAACCACTCCAGACCTTGATCGAAACTGCTGATGGCCTGGGTTTTTTCACCACGCTGGATATAGGCGCCGTCCTCAATCAGGGTAACCAGTTTCTCGCCCAGGGACATGATCGCTTTGTATTCACCGGAGTGGAAGAACTCATGGGTGAACGGATAGTGGTGTGACAGACCGTGGGCGATGATTTCGATCTGCGGCAGAAACAGGTGGCGCTCGGTGTCTTCCCGCACGGTGATCAGATACCGTTGACTGCCGTCGCGGGTATCCAGGCTCAAACGGGCCAGCAATTGATCGCACCACTGCTGGATATGTCCCTGGTCAGTCAGATGCTCCGGCGTCAGGGACGGCAGGTACACCATCTGCTCAAGAATCTCGCGTGGATACAGACGGGACAGGCGCTCAATAGTGTCCATAACGGAGCGGTACTCGTACACCAGCTTCTCCAGCCCTTCACCGCTGATACCCGGGGCATCAGCGTTGACGTGCAGGCTGGCGCCTTCCAGGGCGGACTGGGTCAAAAACGCGGTCAGCGCCGCTTCATCCTTCAGGTACTGCTCAAACTTGCCCTTGCTGATTTTATACAGCGGCGGCTGGGCGATGTAGACGTGGCCCCGCTCAATCAGCTCGCGCATCTGACGGAAGAAGAAGGTCAGCAACAGGGTGCGGATGTGAGAACCATCCACGTCGGCATCCGTCATGATGATAATGCGGTGATAACGCAGCTTGTCCGGATCGAACTCCTGTTTGCCAATGCCGCACCCCAGGGCGGTGATGAGCGTACCCACCTCCGCGCTGGACAGCATTTTATCAAACCGGGCCTTCTCAACGTTCAGGATCTTACCCTTCAGGGGCAGAATCGCCTGTGTCTTGCGCGCCCTGCCCTGCTTGGCAGAGCCGCCGGCGGAATCACCCTCCACCAGGTAGACTTCCGACAGCGCGGGATCTTTCTCCTGGCAGTCCGCCAGCTTGCCGGGCAGACCGGCAATATCCAGAGCCCCCTTGCGACGGGTCATCTCCCGGGCCTTACGGGCCGCCTCACGGGCGCGGGCGGCATCGATCATCTTGCTCACGACCGCCTTGGCTTCGTTCGGGTTTTCCAGCAGATACTCACCAAAGATCTGGTTCATTTCCTGCTCGACGGCGGTCTTTACCTCCGAGGACACCAGTTTGTCTTTGGTCTGGGAAGAGAATTTCGGGTCAGGCACCTTCACGGAAATAATGGCCGTCAAACCTTCCCGGGCATCATCACCGGTGGTGGCTACCTTGGCCTTGGCGGACAGGCCTTCACGCTCAATATAAGCGTTAAGGGTACGGGTCAGCGCCGCCCGGAAGCCCGCCAGGTGGGTGCCGCCGTCACGCTGGGGAATGTTGTTGGTGTAGCAGAACAGGTTTTCCTGAAACGAGTCGTTCCACTGGAGGGCAATTTCGACTCCAATACCGTCTTCCCGCTCAGCGGAGACGATATGGACCGTCTTGTTGATCGGCGTTTTATTGGCGTTGAGGTGCTCCACAAAGGCCTTCAGGCCACCCTCGTACTGGTAAACCTCTTCCTTACCGGAGCGCTCATCCTTCAGGACAATCCTCACACCGGAGTTCAGGAACGACAGTTCCCTCAGGCGCTTTGCCAGAAGGTCGTATTCGAACTTGATGTTGGTAAAGGTCTCCGCAGACGGCTTGAAGTGGATCTCCGTGCCCGAGCTGTCGGTTTCACCCACGACCGCCAATGGCGACTGGGGTACCCCGTGGTGATAAACCTGTTCATGGACCTTGCCACCGCGACGAATGGTCAGCTTCAGGTCTTCAGACAGCGCGTTCACCACCGATACCCCCACACCGTGGAGACCACCGGACACTTTATAGGTGTTGTCATCAAACTTACCACCAGCATGGAGGACGGTCATGATGACCTCGGCCGCCGACACGCCCTCTTCGTGCATTTCGGTAGGGATACCGCGACCGTTATCAGACACCGATACGGTTTCATCCGGGTGGATAACAACGCGAATTTCCGAACAGTGCCCGGCCAACGCCTCGTCAATGGAGTTATCCACGATCTCAAACACCATATGATGCAGGCCGGAACCATCGTCCGTGTCGCCGATGTACATACCGGGCCGTTTGCGGACCGCGTCCAAGCCCTTGAGGACCTTAATACTGGACGAGTCGTAATTTTTCTCTTCTGACATAAACTAGCTCCGATTTCACTGCTGTTCGGTATTCACGTCCGCGGTGACAGTGCCCTGTTCCACGTGGAACACTCTGGTTATAGCTTCTGGCCGGTCTTGCCAATCCGCCAGTAGCGACGGCTTATCAACACCGGTGATAAAGACCTGGGTCTCCAGCTTGTCCAACCAGTTCACCAGGGTGGCTCGGTGGTCGGCATCAAGCTCTGCCGGCAGGTCGTCGACCAAATATATACAACGTCCGCCCGTTTCCTGTGCGTACACATAGCCCTGCGCAATCTTTAGTGCACAGACCACCAGTTTTTGCTGGCCTCGAGACAGAACATCCCCAGCGGGTTGCCCTTCAACATTAATTCGAAGGTCAGCCCGATGACTGCCGGATTGGGTATACCCCATATGGCGGTCCCGTTCGAAGTTATCCGCAAGCACTTCCTGGTAGGAGCGGTTTTTATCCCACCCTCTTTGGTAGGTCAGGCTGACGCCGGGGATGCGAATAAACTCTTCGAGCAACGTGAGAAATACCGGCCGAAAACGCTCTATGGCTCTCTCGCGACACTCGTGGATCTGTTGAGTCAAATTGGACAATTCTCGGTCCCAAACGCTCAACTCACTGGTTTCTATTCTATCACGTCGCAACAGGCTATTGCGTTGTTTCAGACAGCGCTGTGCGGCCTTCCAGGCGGGAAAGAAGGAAGGTTCCACGTGGAACACCAACCAGTCCATGAACTGTCGGCGGACTTTCGGGCTCCCTTCCAGCAACAGAAATGTATGGGCATCTATCACCTGAAGCGGCAGCACTGACGCCAGCTCAGCCAATGAACTGACCGCTCTACCATTCACTTTGAAGCTGACCTCCCCGTTCAGGGAACGCTGCAGTCCGACCGGAACACAGCTTCCCTGATACTGGATTTCGGCAAACACCGTAAATTGCTCCCTGCCCCACTGAATCAGCGGCTTATGCTTGTGGCTTCTGAATGACCGGCCCAGGGCGAGAATATGAACCGCCTCCAGCACACTGGTTTTGCCGGAACCATTCTGGCCGTAGATGAGATTGGTACGTGGAGAGGGAGTCAGGCTCACGCTCTCCAGATTTCGCAAAGATTGGATACTCAGGCGGGAAACAGACATAAAGGGCGCCGAAACGCCTCTATCAGAGGCGCATCGGCATTACGACGTACAGCGAGTCTCCATCTTCGGGCTCCTCCAGCAGAGCGCTGCTGTTGGCGTCAGACAGGGTCATTTTGATGTGATCGGCTGAAATAACGTTCGCCACGTCCTGCAGGTAGCTGACATTGAACCCCATTTCCAGAGAGTCGCCGCTGTAATCCACCGCGACCTGCTCTTCCGCCTCTTCCTGCTCCGGGTTGTTGGCCACAATGGTCATTACCCCATCGTCCAGCAACAAGCGTACACCGCGGTACTTCTCATTAGACAGGATCGCGGTGCGTCCAAAGGCCTGCTTCAACTCAGAGCGCGGACCAAACACTACCTTATCCCCACCGCGGGGCAAGACTCGCTCGTAATCCGGAAACTTGCCATCCACCAACTTGGAAGTGAAGGTGTAATCACCCGTGGCCACCCGGATATGGTTAGCGCTCAGGGTGACGTCAACGGTAGCGTCGATATCATCCACCAGGCGGGACAACTCCAATACCCCTTTACGCGGCAGAATGGCCTGGATGGTATCCTGGACGCTCACCGGCACGGGGCGGGTACACATCGCCATGCGGTGCCCATCCGTCGCCACCGCCCGTAACTGGCCTTCTTTGACCTCCCACAACATACCATTGAGGTAATAACGAACGTCCTGTTGGGCCATGGCAAATGCGGTTCGCTCGATCAATCGTTTGATCTCACGCTGAGGACAGGCAAACTGCAGATCGCTCGGGCCGTCTTCCACATTGGGAAAATCGCTGGCCGGCAAGGTCGACAAGGTGAACCGGCTGCGTCCGCTTTTGACCACCATCCGCTGCTCATCTTGAGCAAACTCAATGCTCGCTCCCTCTGGAAGAGACCGGCAAATATCAACCAACTTGCGGGCGGGTACCGTGACTTCCCCGGCGTCAGCAGGCGCTTCCAGGGCCACTCGGGCAACGATTTCCACCTCGAGATCGGTACCGGTCAGAGACAGCTGTTCACCATCAATCACCATTAATACATTCGACAACACCGGCAGTGTTTGACGGCGCTCAACCACCCCTCCCACCAGTTGCAGGGGCTTCAACAAAGCTTCGCGGGACACGACAAATTTCATTGGGTCTCTTCCTGTTATTCCTGTTAGGCGTTTTCCTGAATCAGAGATTCACGGTGAACAATCAAGTCGTCAGGGAGCGCAGCAGATTCTTCATATCCTCCCGGATATCCGCATCCTCTTCCTGCATCTGTTTTATTTTGCGACAGGCGTGCAAGACGGTGGTGTGATCCCGACCTCCAAACGCCTCGCCAATTTCCGGCAGGCTGTGGTTCGTCAGTTCCTTCGCCAGGGCCATGGCCACCTGACGGGGACGAGCCACCGACCGGCTGCGCCGCTTGGACAGCAAGTCGTTCAGCTTGATCTTGTAGTACTCGCCCACCACCCTCTGGATATTATCTATGCCCACCTGCTTGTCCTGCAAGGCGAGCAGGTCCTTGAGGGCTTCACGCACCAGGTCCACGTCAATAGGCCTTCCGGTGAACTGGGCATTCGCCACAACCCGCTTCAAGGCGCCTTCCAGCTCACGCACGTTGGAGCGGATCCTCTGGGCAATAAAAAACGCCGCTTCATGAGGCAGATCGACGTGACTCTGATCGGCCTTTTTCATCAGAATCGCCACCCGGGTCTCAAGCTCCGGCGGCTCTACCGCGACCGTCAACCCCCAACCGAACCGACTCTTGAGGCGCTCCTCCAGGCCGTTGATTTCTTTGGGGTAACGGTCACAGGTGAGAATAATCTGCTGGCCACCTTCAAGCAGCGAATTGAAGGTATGGAAAAATTCTTCCTGGGAGCGTTCCTTGCCGGCAAAAAACTGGATGTCATCAATCAGTAGCGCATCCACCGAACGATAGTAGCGTTTAAAGTCGTTGATGGCGTTGAGCTGCAACGCCTTGACCATATCCGCAACGAACCGCTCCGAGTGAAGGTAAATCACCTTGGCATTCGGATTTTTATCCACCAGAGCATTGCCAACCGCCTGCATCAGGTGGGTTTTACCCAGTCCTACACCGCCATAGATGAACAGCGGATTGTAGGAACCACCGGGATTTTCCGCGACCTGTCGAGCCGCAGCCAGACCCAACTGGTTGGACTTGCCTTCCACGAAGCTGGTGAAATTGAAGGTGCGATTGAGGTTGTTGTTGTGCTTTAGCGCCCCCTCAACCTCGACTGTGCTATTGACCGGGGGTGAGGGCTCTGATCTGGGCGGCGGTTCAACCCCGCCGCCCCCTCGAGTCTCTTCGGGCGCTGACCCGCCGGCGCGACCAAACGCGAGCGAGTCCGACGCCGCCCCCCTGTCCCCGCCACTGAAAGACGCACCCGTGCCGGGTTGCCCCTGAGGATAGACGGACGCAGCGGCAGACTGATTGGCCGGACGTCGAGCGCCGACACCACCAGGCCGAGGGCCTATACCCACCTCAACACTGAGAGCCTGACCCGACTGGAAGTCCTCGACAAGCTCGCGGATACGATGCAGAAACTTCTCATTCACCCAATCGCAGACAAACCGATTGGGCGCCAAGAGCCGAAGTTGTCCGGTTTCCGCGCTGGCATCAATTTGCAGCGGCCGTATCCAGGTGTTGAACTGCTGGGGAGGCAGCTCATCCTGTAAACTCGACGCGCAAAGTTTCCAAACAGATTCCGGCAAAACCCCTTCCCCCCGGTGCATTATTATCCAAAAAAACGGAAGCTAGTGTACTCTCTATAAATGTAGTTATCCACAGTCCGGGAATCTTTTTTTCTGCATAATTTTTATTATTAACAGTGTCTTTTCAATAAGTTATCTGAACGCTTGCTCTACCTTTACCCACAGATACGACCACCAAAACCGATCATTTATTAACCAATACCTGTGGATATCCTGTTGTTAACCTATTGACAAGCACCTCATAAACAGGAATAACCGCAAATTTACCGCTTTATCGGGAGAAATACCGAGAAACCCCCACCAATCCGTTGCCTTTAGCCTCGATTTTCTATAAAATCGCGCCTCTTTTCCCGCCAGGTGCGGGTTTACCAGGAATTCGAACGGCAGGTTACTTCCATGAAAAGAACATTTCAGCCCAGCGTACTGAAGCGTAAGCGCACCCACGGTTTCCGTGCTCGCATGGCCACCAAAAACGGTCGCGCTGTACTGGCTCGTCGTCGTGCCAAAGGTCGCAAGGCTCTGGCCGTATAAACGTGCCCGCCTTTGCGCTGCACCGTTTTTAGTTGTCAGAGTTAAGTGGCTTCCCAGGCTTTCCCCAAAGCACACCGGCTGCTTACCTCTGACGACTTTCAAGCGGTTTTTGCGGACGCCCCGTTTCGCGCCTCCCACAAGCATTTCCTGATACTGGCACGGCCCAATGAGCACTCCTCTGCTCGCCTCGGGTTAATCATCGCCAAAAAACACATCCGTCTGGCCACCGAACGCAATCGGATGAAACGCCTCATTCGGGAAACTTTTCGCCGCCAACCACCGACCTTTTCCGGTATTGATGTTATTGTATTGGCGCGAAAGGGTATGGACAGTCTGGATAATCGCACCCTTATCGATCAGCTGGACCGACAGTGGTTGCGCATTGCCCGCAAAGCCCTGGCGGCGTCCACCCCCGAATCGACAGGTTGACCCCATGCGTTGGCTGGCACTTCGACTGATTTGGCTCTACCGTTATCTACTCAGTCCCTGGGTAGGCAATCAGTGCCGTTTCTATCCAAGCTGCTCCCACTACGCCGAGGAGGCCATTGCCCGTCACGGTGTTCTTCGCGGGGGTTATCTGACCGTTCGCCGACTATTAAAATGCCACCCGTGGCATCCCGGGGGCGAGGATCCTGTTCCGGCCCACCCCAATCACTCACACCCTACTGATGGCAGTAAATAAAGATGGATTGGCAAAAAACCCTGTTAATCACGGCCATGTGCGCCGTCGTGTTCACTCTGGTTATCCGCTACAACGACTTCCAGGAGAGCCTCGCCGAACAGTCCAGTCAACCCCGTTCGGAGCAGACCTCTTCCCCTGAGAACGACAACGATATTCCGGACGCAACCGATACCGCGAGCGAACTGCCCTCGGCTCCGGGAGACACGGCCAACGATGTCGAGGTGCCCAGCCAAAACAACGCCGCACGCCAGCCCATTCGCGTGGAAACCGATACCCTGATCGTGGAAATCGATCCCCGCGGCGGCGACCTGGTGTACTCGGCCCTACGTCAGCATTACGCCCGCCTGAATAAACCCGACGAACCCTATGTGCTGCTCAACAACACCGACGCACAAACCTATGTCGCGCAAAGTGGTTTGGTGGGGCGCAATGCTACCGACACCCGGGACGGCGAACGGCCCGTCTTTCAGTCCAGTCAGCAGCAATACCAACTGGCAGACGGCGCGGACCAACTGCAGGTCGACCTGACCTATCAACAGGGTGACGTGACCATCACCAAGCGATACACCTTCGAGCGTGGTGAGTACCTGGTCAGACTCGACTACCTGGTCGATAACCAGAGCGACGAGCCCTGGCAGGCCAACCTCTACGGACAGATCAAGCGCGACAGTTCCGCTGCCGGCGCCGGACCGGGCGGACTCTTCGCCCTCAACCCGTTTTTGGGTGCCGCGATCACCACCGATGAGGAAAAGTACAAAAAACTGGATTTTGATGACCTGAGCGAACAGACCTTCAAAACCCAGAAAGAAGGTGGTTGGGTCGCCATGGTCCAGCATTATTTTGTCAGCGCCTGGATTCCGGACGCGGAAAAAACCCATAACTACCACCTTCGTCAACTGGGAAACCGCGACATGTACCTGCTCGGTTTCACCAGCCCGAGCACCGAAGTAGCGCCCGGTACTCAAGGCCAGATCTCCGCCCAGTTCTACACCGGTCCCAAAGACACCCAGAAGCTGGAGACCATCTCACCCTACCTGGACCTCACCGTCGACTACGGTTGGCTGTGGTGGATTGCCAAGCCTCTGTTCACCGTGCTGGACTGGTTGCACGGCTTCCTGAACAACTGGGGGCTCGCAATTATTGCTTTGACAATTATAATTAAGGCAGCATTCTTCAAGCTAAGCGCCACCAGCTACAGGTCCATGGCGAAAATGCGCAAGCTGAGCCCGAAAATGGCGGAGCTGAAAGAACGCTACGGCGACGATCGCCAGAAAATGTCCCAGGAGTTGATGAAGCTCTATAAAAAGGAAAAAGTGAACCCGCTGGGGGGCTGCCTGCCCATTCTGATCCAGATGCCGGTGTTCCTGGCGCTGTACTGGGTACTGATGGAAAGTGTCGAGCTGCGTCATGCGCCCTTCTTCCTGTGGATTCAGGATCTGTCAGTCAAAGACCCCTACTATGTCCTGCCATTGCTTATGGGTCTGACCATGTTCATTCAGTTCAAGCTGAACCCGACGCCGCCGGATCCGACTCAGGCGAAAATCATGCAGTTGATGCCCATTGTGTTCACCTTCCTGTTCCTGTTCTTCCCGGCGGGTCTGGTGCTGTACTGGGTAACCAACAATACCCTGTCCATTACCCAGCAGTACATTATTACCCGTCAGATTGAACGCGAAGGAGTAAAAAGCTAACTCGTGGACCTGACCCCCACCGACACCATCGCCGCCATCGCCACCGCCACCGGTCGCGGTGGTGTCGGTATCATTCGCCTGTCGGGCCCCAAGGCGCGCGCTATTGGCGAACAGATCACCGCCCAGCCCCTCAAACCCCGCCACGCCCATTACCTCCCGTTTCTCAATACCCAGGGCGAAGCGTTGGATCAGGGCATTGCACTGTTTTTCCCGGGCCCCCACTCCTTCACCGGCGAGGACGTCGTCGAACTGCAGGGACACGGGGGTCCCGTCATTCTCGACTGGCTGTTGCGCAGTGCCTGCGAGCGGGGCGCCCGACTGGCCCGCCCCGGGGAATTTTCCGAGCGCGCCTTCCTCAACGACAAACTGGACCTTGCCCAGGCCGAAGCCATTGCGGACCTCATAGACGCCTCCAGCGAGCAGGCCGCCCGCAGTGCCCTGCACTCACTCCAAGGCGCTTTCTCGCACAAGGTCAATGAGTTGGTGGAAGCCCTGATTGCCCTGCGCATCTACGTGGAGGCCGCCATTGACTTTCCCGAGGAAGAAATCGACTTTCTCAGTGATGGCAAAGTGGCCGGCGACCTTGCCGACATTCGCCAGCGGCTGGACGCTGTGTTTGCCCAAGCGCGCCAGGGCACACTGTTGCGCGACGGGATGAATGTGGTGATTGCGGGTAAACCCAATGCGGGTAAATCCAGCCTGCTCAATGCCCTCTCCGGTCGGGACAGTGCCATTGTCACCCATATTGAAGGCACCACTCGGGACGTACTGCGCGAGCATATCCACATCGATGGTATGCCCCTGCACATTATCGATACCGCCGGTCTCAGGGACACCCCGGACGAGGTGGAGAAAATCGGTGTGGAGCGGGCCTGGCAGGAAATTCACCGCGCCGATCGAATCCTCTTGCTGGTGGACAGCCAGAGCACCGACGTGACCGATCCGGCCGCGCTTTGGCCGGAGTTTGTCCAGCAATTACCGGACCCCGACAAGCTGACGTTGATTCGCAACAAAATTGATCTGACCGGCGAGCCGCCAGGCGTGCGTCACGAGGCCCCGGTCTGTCTGGCCATCAGTGCCGCCAGCGGGGCCGGAGTCGATGCGCTGAAGCAGCACCTGAAAACCGTCATGGGTTTTGAAGACGCGGGCGAGAGCACCTTTACCGCCCGGCGCCGTCACCTCGATGCCCTGGAAAGAGCTCGGGCTGCGCTGGACAATGGCTGGGAGCAACTGCAGCTCCACGCCGCCGGGGAACTGCTCGCCGAGGATCTGCGTCAGGCCCAGGAATGCCTGAGTGAAATCACCGGTCAGTTTACTCCCGACGACTTGCTGGGGCGCATCTTCTCATCCTTCTGTATCGGCAAATAAAAGCTTCAGAAGGACGATCCGGGTTCCTGCAAGAACCTCAATTCCTCTTTCGTACTTTTCCGCCCGAGTATCTCATTGCGATGAGGGTAACGCCCGAATCGCTCAATGATCTCCCAGTGGCGAATCTCAAACTTGAGGTTGTACTCCAATCCAGGCTGATCAAACAGTTTCAGCGCCTCCTGATGAATCGCCCGCGACTCGCTGTGCATATAAGGCATATATAGGAAGGCCCTGGCCTGAGGCTCCAGGGCCTGATCCGCCCCCTGCCGGACCGCTTCCTGCGCCAACACCAGCGCCAGGGCGTCTTGGGCAAAGGCCTCCGGACGCTCCCGGTAAATATTGCGGGAGAACTGATCGAGCACGATCACCTCCGCCAGCCGACCTTCTGGCGTGTCTCGCCAAGCCCATAGCTCGCCACACTTCGCCTGCTCCAAAAGGTGTCCAAACCGGGCACCAATTGTCTCGTCCAGCGCGGGATCCTTCGTAAACCACTGCCTGGACGTCAGTTCCTGAAACCAGAACTGGTACACCGCCTCGGCGTCCGGTCGTGCATTGGCGGATGACATGGCCTCTCCTATGGAGTCAATGACGGTGAATCGGGTGGTGCCGCAAAGAGGAATCGAACCTCCGACCTACTGATTACGAATCAGTTGCTCTGCCGACTGAGCTATTGCGGCGCTGGATTTATTTAATAGTAGCCGGAGGCGGTATTCAATCCCCGACAGCGCAAAACGCCAATCGCCCACTTACACACAACTGTGGACAACAGTTATCCACAGCTGGAGATCCATCAATAGGGTAAACTTACAACGGTTATCCACACTTGTTCACAGGTTTCACCCATAACTGATTGATTTACCGTGAATTCACTGAAGTCTTGGGGATAACCCTGTGAACGCCTGGGGGTAAAAGCTGGCGATGAAATTGGGGATAACTCGGCCATTCCGGATTTTCTGTATAACTTGCCTTTTCGTCACCAGCTTGCGGTCAGCTTGTCAGCCCGTTACCCGCGCTTTGTCCCGTGGGTTACTATCACGCTAAGTCTTTGTTAGATAAACAGTTTCCGGACTTCTACACAGAATTGTCGCTCACCATTAGTAGTAACAGCATTAAATACTTAACTAACTTATCTATTAACTTAATTACTTAATACTTATCTGTATAACTGATTATTTTGCATTTGTTTAGAAACTGAACAACTTTTGTACAAATCCGATTCAGGCCCTATAATGCTCGCCCATTTTCACCGGTACGGCCCCGGAGGCCTCCAGCTATGATTTACCCCGAGCGCTTTGACGTCATCGTCATCGGCGGCGGTCACGCCGGCACCGAAGCCTGTCTGGCGGCCGCTCGTATGGGCTGTAAAACCCTGTTGCTCACCCACAACGTCGATACTCTGGGGCAGATGTCCTGTAATCCGGCCATTGGTGGGATCGGGAAAAGCCACCTGGTGAAAGAAATTGATGCCCTGGGTGGCGCCATGGCCATGGCAACCGACCGCGCCGGTATCCAGTTTCGGGTATTGAACTCCCGCAAAGGACCCGCCGTTCGAGCCACCCGAGCACAGGCCGATCGCGCACTGTACAAAAGCGCGATCCGCAACCAACTCGAGAACCAGCCGAACCTGAGTATTTTTCAACAGGCGGCCGATGATCTGATCGTCAACGGTGACACCGTCGAGGGCGTCGTCACCCAGATGGGATTGAAATTTCTGGCGCCTACCGTGGTGTTGACGACCGGGACCTTCCTTGGCGGCAAGATTCACATTGGTCTGGAAAACCATGCCGGTGGCCGCGCGGGTGATCCGCCGGCACAGACTCTGGCGGCCCGCTTGCGGGAGCTGCCTCTGCGCGTTGATCGCCTGAAAACCGGCACCCCGCCGCGAATCGATGCCAAAAGTGTGGATTTCAGTGAGCTTCAGGAGCAATGGGGCGACGAGCCCAGACCGGTCATGTCCGCCCGGGGCTCACGGGACTGGCACCCACAGCAGGTGTGCTGCTGGATCACCCATACCAACGAGCGCACCCACGACATCATCCGTGGCGGGCTGGACCGCTCCCCCATGTATTCCGGAGTGATCGAGGGGATTGGCCCGCGCTACTGCCCGTCGATCGAAGACAAAATCCATCGGTTTGCGGACAAATCCTCGCACCAGGTCTTTATCGAGCCCGAGGGTCTGAACACCCGGGAGCTCTACCCCAATGGCATTTCCACCAGTCTGCCGTTCGATGTGCAACTGGAACTGGTGCGTTCGATCAAAGGCTTTGAAAACGCCCACATCACCCGCCCGGGCTATGCGATTGAATACGATTACTTCAATCCCCAGGACCTGAATTACAGCCTGGAAACCAAGGCCATTTCAGGCCTGTACTTTGCCGGGCAGATCAACGGCACCACCGGCTACGAGGAAGCCGGCGCCCAGGGGCTGCTCGCGGGCATCAACGCCGCCCGCCGCGCCCGGGATCTCGACGCCTGGTGCCCACGCCGCGATGAAGCCTACATCGGCGTGCTGGTCGACGACCTGATCACCATGGGCACCCAGGAGCCCTACCGGATGTTCACCAGCCGGGCGGAATATCGCCTGCTGCTGCGCGAAGACAATGCCGATCTGCGTCTGACCGAGCAGGCGCGGGCCATGGGCCTGATCGCTGATGATCACTGGGCGCAGTTTTGCGAACAGCGCGACGGGATCGCCCGCGAACAGGAACGTCTGAAAACCACCTGGGTTCAGGCCGGTTCCGACGCCGCCAAGGCGCTGGAAAGTAAAATTGACGCCCCGCTCAACCGGGAATACAGCCTGTTTGAATTGCTCAAGCGCCCGCAGTTGAATTATCCGGATGTGGCGGCCCTGAAAGGCGAGCCGGTGGCGGACGAGCGCGTCGCGCTGCAGGTAGAAATTGATGCCAAGTACTCCGGTTACATCGATCGGCAGCAGGACGAAATCAATCGCCTGCGCGCCCACGAACAGACCCTGATCCCGACCGAATTCGATTTTGACAAGGTCGAGGGCCTGTCCAACGAAGTGAAGCAGAAACTGAGTGCCGCCCGTCCTGAAACCCTGGCGCGCGCCTCGCGCATACCGGGCGTGACTCCGGCAGCGGTGTCACTGCTGCTGATTCACCTGAAAAAGCGCGGCCTTTTGCAGCGGGAGACCTCCCAAGCCTCATGAGCGACCCCCTGAAGGCCCGGTTGAAAGCGGGCATTGCCGAGCTGGGCCTTGCCATTACTGAGACTCAAACGGAGCAGCTGCTGACTTACCTGCAGGAGTTCCACAAGTGGAACCGGGCCTACAACCTGTCCGCCGTGCGCGACATCGACGCCATGCTCGACCGGCACCTGCTCGACAGTCTGAGCGTACTGGCCCATGTGCAGGCCAGAACCCCCCGGCGGCTGATCGACGTGGGTACCGGCGGCGGCCTGCCCGGTATCCCCCTGGCCATCGCTTTACCCGATTGCCAGATCACCCTGCTCGACAGCAACGGCAAGAAAACCCGGTTCCTGTTCCACGTCAAGACTCTGCTTAAGCTGAACAACGTCGCGGTGGAAAACCGCCGCGTCGAACAGTTCCGGCCCGACCAACCCTTCGACATCGTGATCAGCCGTGCCTTTGCCAGTTTGGCGGATATGGTATCCGGATGTGAGCACTTACTCGCACCAGAAGGCCTGTTTATGGCCATGAAAGGCGTTTATCCCGAGGCGGAATTGGCGGAAATTGAAGGGCGCGTCACTTTGGTATCCCACCAAACTCTGGCAGTGCCGGGTGTGGGCGGGAGTCGATGTGTTCTTGAGTTGCGGAAGGCAGTCAGTTGACCAGAAGATAATAATTTGATCCAATCGAATTTTGTTTATTTACTAAAAATATTCACTTACATGGAGGTAAAAATTATGCGTAAGTTAAATAAAATAATTGCTGCTATATTCCTTTTCTCAATTTGCTTTTCGTCATCGTTAGCTCATGCCGCTAAATGGCACTTGGTTGAAAGAATCATTAACAATTATCAGACCCCTGACGGAACTGTTTCGTGTATAACGGAAGTTTGGGCTTTACGTGGAAGTGACGGCACAACAGTTGCAATGCAGTCTCGCTTTATGGGGTGTGAACGAGTTCTCTCTTTTTAGGTCTGTAATCGTATTGAGCGAGCGGTGATTGATAATGAAAGCGGTTTTTCCCCCTAATCACTTTTTTGTTGCCCTGTCGGGGATGCTCGTCGCGATGGCGGTCGCTTTTTTCCTTATGAACGAGAAAGGTGGTTCGGAGACTGTAACTGATAGGGATGACGGGTATTTGGCCCCCCTACTTGAACAACCGCTGGAAATACGATCATTGGAGCGGAGTAGTCTACCGGCGTTTGATAAGCCCCGTATGGTTGAGGAAAACCCCATCCAGCAGGTCAGTAGTCAAGGGGCGATCAGCCGCACTGAGCCGAGTTCGATGGATCACCAAAAACTGATAGAAAAGTTTGGTTCGAAAGAAGAAGTTTCCCAAATGCGCGAATCTTTCAATGAGACCGTTGAGGAAAAAGGTCTGATGGACAGCGAACGCGGAGTCAGCGATCATCTGGAGCAAGTGTTCGAGGAAGAGCCGGTCGATGGCCTTTGGGCCTACGATTATGAAACGGCGTTGTACGAAGTGTTCGCTAACGACGAGATTCTTTCGGGAACGCCCATCAAATCGATTGAATGTCGGTCGGTCCGCTGTCGGATAGACGTTGATATCAGGTCTCCTGACGCCATGATGGAGGTTTACAAGCGGCTTCAGACTGCTGTGATCCAAGGAGATGAAGGGTTGAATTACGCGACTTTCCTGGGCAATTACTCGGTAGAGTCTGGGATCGCGACCTGGTATCTCGGAAGAGACAAAACGGTCGATCTCCTGGGAGATGTCAGTACCCCCTGAATACCTGGGTCCGGGAAGCAGGCTTCCTCTCAGAGTCGGTCGCGACACCTCCTCGACGCTTTACGTTCACATCCGGACTTGTCCCCAGCCCTCGCTTGCCACACAATACCCGGCTTTGATCCTGTTTCTCGAATAATCCAAAGGATAACGCTTTGACCCGAATCTACGCGGTAGCCAACCAGAAAGGCGGGGTGGGCAAAACCACCACCTGCGTCAACCTGGCCGCCTCCCTGGTGGCGACGAAAAAACGCGTCCTGCTGGTGGACCTGGATCCCCAGGGCAACGCCACCATGGGCAGCGGAGTCGACAAAAGCGAGCTGGAGCTGACCATTTACGACGTACTCACCCGTCAGGCCAGTGCCCGCGAGTGCCTACAGACTTCCGAATCGGGTCAGTTCAAGCTTCTGCCCGCCAATGGTGATCTCACCGCGGCGGAAGTGGAAATGTTATCCCTCGACGGCAAAGAGCGCCTGCTCTGGGAAGGCCTGCAGCCGATCAAAGACGAGTTTGATTACATCATCATCGACTGTCCACCCTCGCTCAATATGCTCACCGTCAACGCGCTGACCGCCTGCGATGGCGTGGTAATCCCCATGCAGTGCGAATACTATGCGCTGGAAGGACTCTCGGCCCTGATGAATACCATAGGCCGGATTCAGCAAGTCCTGAACCCCAATCTGAAAATCGAAGGCCTGCTGCGCACCATGTACGACCCGCGCAACAGCCTCACCAATGACGTGTCCGCTCAGTTGTCCCAGCACTTCGGTGATCGGCTCTACCGGACCTGCATTCCGCGAAATGTGCGTCTGGCCGAAGCGCCCAGTTACGGTCAGCCAGTGCTCAGCTATGATCGCCAGTCCAAGGGCGCGATTGCCTATCTGGCGCTGGCGGGCGAGATTATCCGACGCAACGAAAACGAAGAGAAGGCGGCCGCACAGGCAGCGCACTCCTGACTCGAACTTCACTGAATTACAGCAAACCATCAGCAGGGCAAGGTAATGGCGGGAAAACGCAAAGGCTTAGGTAAAGGCTTGGATGCCCTTTTGGGGGCAGGCGTGACGCCGGCTCCGGCGGACACACCCACTCCGGATTCGCCCCAGGCCGTCGAGGAAGCGTTAGCGGACGGCCGGCTGGCCCACATTCCCGTGGAAAAAATCCAGCGAGGCCGCTACCAACCCCGCCGGGATATGCACCCGGAAGCGCTGGAAGAATTGGCGGACTCCATCAGGGCCCAGGGCGTCATGCAGCCCATTGTGGTTCGTCTGGTCGCACCGGATAAATACGAAATCATTGCCGGGGAGCGTCGCTGGCGGGCTACTCAACTGGCCGGCCTGGACAAGATTCCGGCCGTCATCCGGGATGTGCCGGATGAAGCCGCCATTGCGATGGCGTTGATTGAAAACATCCAGCGCGAAGACCTCAACCCGATCGAAGAGGCCATGGCGCTGAAGCGGTTGCAGGAGGAGTTCGAACTGACCCAGGGCGAAGTGGCCCAGGCCGTGGGGAAATCCCGGACTACCGTGACCAATCTGTTGCGCCTGATCGCCCTGACCGAAGAGGTCAAAACCATGCTCGAACATGGCGACCTCGAGATGGGTCACGCCCGCGCGCTACTCACTCTGGAACCCGAAGATCAGCGAGTCGCCGCCCGACAGGTCGTCGGTAAGGCGCTATCGGTCCGTCAGACCGAGACCCTGGTGCGCAATCTTCAGGAACAGAAGCACAAGAACACCGTGAAGCCCGCAGCGCCCTCGGCGGATATCCGTCGCCTGGAGGAGCAACTGTCCGAAACTCTGGGAGCAGGTGTGAATATTCAGCACACGGCCAAGGGTAAGGGCAAGTTGGTGATCAATTACAATAATCTGGATGAGCTCGACGGTATTCTCGCCCATATCAAGTGATCGCTGATCTGGCACCAAAAGACGCGAGGCTGCAATATTGGATCAATTGGGCGACGGGCGGCGTCAGAAATCGCTTTTTCGTTGGTTGAAGCGGGGGGGCTTTATCCCTATAATGCTGCGGCCCGGTCGCTTGGCGTCTGGGCTGGACACTCTGGTCGAACAGACGAGCTTTTGATAAACACCACGCCATCACGACAGCGCCGCACAACGTCGATTGCCCGGCCTCCGGTCCTTTCGCGCCTGCTGCTGTTCTGGATGCTGCTTCTGAGCGCAGCCGTCGGGGTGTGGCTGTTTGAGACCCGGCTGGGTCTGTCAGTGCTCTGGGGGATTGCGGTCAGTGCCCTCCCCGGCGCCTGTTTTGCCTGGTACAGTTTTCGTCGCGTGGGCGGCGCCCGGCAGTCCGGGGCCGCAGTACAGGCCATTTACCGGGCGGAAACCATCAAGTTTTTACTCACGGCGGCACTGTTCGCGGCTGTGTTTATGCAGGTGAAAGAGATTCATCTGGCGGCATTTTTTATCGCATTTGTCGGTGCACACCTGGGCGCCAGTCTGGTTACCGCCCGCACCCTGGCGCGTCACCAGGGCTAGGTTGAACTCACACAAAGAGACTATTTGGATGGCAGCGGAAGAGTACACTCCCACAACTACCGAGTATATTCAGCACCACCTGACCAACTGGACCTATGGCAAGTTGCCAGAAGGCTCCTATTGTGACGGATACCAGGTGCAGGAAACCACCGGCTGGACGGTGGCGAAATGTTCCGAAGCCATGTCCGCCATGGGGTTCAACGCCATTCACCTCGACTCCATGGCCTGGTCCATCGGGCTCGGTCTGGTGTTTATTGGTATCTTCCGCTGGGCGGCCAAAAAAGCCCACTCGGGTGTGCCCACCGGCCTGCTGAATTTTGTTGAAATCATCATCGAGTTCATCGATAAAACCGTCAAAGACGGCTTCCAACACAAAAACGCCATGATCGCCCCGCTCGCCCTGACCATTTTTGTCTGGGTGTTCCTGATGAACCTGATGGACCTGGTGCCGGTGGACTGGATTCCCTCCCTGGCCATGTGGATCGCCGGCGACAGTCACTTCTACTTCAAGATCGTGCCCACCACCGATCCGAACATCACCCTGTCCATGGGCTTCACTGTCTTCCTGTTGATGATCGGCTTCAGTATCGTCAAGAAAGGTTTCATGGGTTTTGTCAAAGAGCTCACCCTGCACCCGTTCCATACTGACAAGTGGTATGTGAACCTGTTTCTGATTCCAATCAACTTTGCATTGGAGTCCATCGCCCTGATTGCCAAGCCGATTTCCCTTGGGCTTCGACTGTTCGGCAACCTCTACGCGGGTGAAATGATCTTTATCCTGATTGCCACCATGTACTCGGCCGGCCTGATCATTGGTATTTTCGGCGGCCTGTTGCAGTGGGGTTGGGCGGTTTTCCACATTCTGGTGATTACCCTGCAGGCTTTCGTATTCATGGTGTTGACCATTGTGTACATGGCCATGGCGCACCATGTGGAAGACGAAGACCAGTTTACGCACTAACGTTTTGAACAACTCACTTATCTTTTTTTAAAACTGAGGAGAACTACCATGGGTATGGCACTGATTGCTGTTGCACTGTTGATTGGCCTGGGCGCACTGGGTACTGCCATTGGCTTTGCTCTGTTGGGCGGTAAGCTGCTGGAAGGTTCTGCGCGTCAGCCGGAGCTGGCTCCGATGCTGCAGGGCAAGATGTTCCTGATCGCCGGTCTGTTGGACGCCGTTCCGATGATCGGTGTGGGTATCGCCATGTACATCCTGTTCGTTACCGTACCGGGCCTGGCGTAAGACCTCGCGAACTCCCAGAAACCCGATCCGTGTGCATCACCGGTTGTGATTGCACACGGTTAAAGCCAAAAGCGTTACTGGAACAGAGGTTATCGGCGTGAACATTAATTTGACCCTAATCGGACAGTCCATCGCGTTTATTTTCTTCGTGCTGTTCTGCATGAAGTACGTGTGGCCGTTCATCACCGACGCAATGGCCGAGCGTCAGAAGCGCATTGCGGATGGCCTGGCCGCCGCGGATCGCGCCGACAAGGATCTGGAATTGGCGAAAGAAAAAGCCGCCAAGACCCTGCGCGACGCCAAACAGGAAGCGGCCGGTATCGTCGAGTCCGCCAATAAGCGCGCCGCCAAGCTTGTTGAAGAAGCCAAAGACCAGGCTCGGGTAGAAGCCGAGCGTATCCGGTCAGCGGCCGAAGCCGAAGTGGAGCAGGAAGTGAACCGTGCCAAAGAGAAACTGCGTGGCCAAGTGTCCCAGCTGGCTTTGCTCGGTGCACAGAAAGTGCTGGAAGCGGAAATTGACGAATCCAAGCACAAGTCCATGATCGACAAACTGGCTGCCAATCTTTAAGTGAGGTGAACTGTGGCTGAACTGACTACCCTCGCCCGACCCTATGCCAAAGCCGCGTTTCAATACGCGCTGGAAGCGCAGGATCTGAGCGGTTGGGCCCAGCAACTGGCGACTCTGGCCGGCGCCAGCCAATACGGCACCATGGCCGAGCGGATCGCGTCACCGTCACTGTCGGCCCAACAACAGGCCGATGTTCTGATCGAGGCCTGCGGTGACGAACTGAGCCAGCCAGTGCGCAACTATGTTCAGCTTCTGGCCCAGAACAAGCGTCTGATTTTGTTGCCGGAAATTCAACAACTGTTCGAGGCGTTCAAGCACGCCCAGGAACAGTCGGTGGATGTCGAGCTGACGACCGCCTTCAAGTTGGCGGACGCGGAGCAGGAAAAACTGGCTCAGGCACTCAGCGACAAGCTCAAGCGCAAAATCAGCGTCCGGGCCCAGGTCGACGAGAAGCTTCTGGCGGGCGTTATCGTTAAAGCAGGTGATTTGGTCATCGACGGCTCGATGCGCGGTCGGTTAGAAAAACTCGCCAAAGCAATCAATTCGTAGGATTGAGGAAAAAAGCATGCAGCAGCTGAATCCATCCGAGATTAGCGACATTATCAAGCAGCGCATCGACAAACTCGATGTGTCCGCCGAAGCCCGCAACCAGGGCACGGTGGTTTCCGTGTCCGACGGCATCGTGCGTATCCACGGCCTGATGGACGTGATGTACGGCGAGATGATCGAATTTGAAGGCGGTCGTTTCGGTATGGCACTGAACCTGGAGCGCGACTCCGTCGGTGCGGTAATTCTGGGCGACTACCTGGGTGTGGCCGAAGGCCAGACCTGTAAGTGCACCGGTCGTATTCTGGAGGTGCCGGTAGGCCCCGAGCTGGAAGGCCGCGTTATCGACGCACTGGGTAACCCGATCGATGGTAAGGGTCCGGTCGACACCAAAGAAACCGACGCCATTGAAAAAGTGGCTCCCGGTGTTATCTGGCGTCAGTCCGTTGACCAGCCGGTTCAACTGGGTCTGAAAGCGGTTGACTCCATGGTGCCGATCGGCCGCGGTCAGCGTGAGTTGATCATTGGTGACCGTCAGATCGGTAAATCCGCCATTGCGGTGGACGCCATCATCAACCAGAAAGACTCCGGCATTAAGTGTATCTACGTGGCCATTGGCCAGAAGGCCTCCTCCATTGCGTCCGTGGTTCGCAAGCTGGAAGAGCATGGCGCCATGGATCACACCGTTGTGGTGGCTGCCACCGCATCGGATCCGGCGGCCATGCAATACCTGGCGGCCTTCGCCGGTTGTACCATTGGTGAGTACTACCGCGATCGCGGTCAGGACGCACTGATCATTTATGATGACCTGACCAAGCAGGCCTGGGCCTACCGCCAGATCTCCCTGCTGCTGCGTCGTCCGCCGGGCCGTGAAGCCTACCCGGGTGATGTATTCTACCTGCACTCGCGTCTGCTCGAGCGCGCTGCACGAGTCAGTGCCGATTACGTCGAGAAGTTCACCAATGGTGAAGTGAAAGGCAAAACCGGCTCTCTGACCGCGCTGCCGATCATTGAAACCCAGGCCGGTGACGTATCGGCGTTCGTACCCACGAACGTGATCTCCATTACCGACGGTCAGATCTTCCTGGAAACCTCCATGTTCAACTCCGGTATCCGACCGGCGATGAACGCGGGTATCTCGGTATCCCGTGTGGGTGGTTCCGCACAGACCAAAGTGATCAAGAAACTGTCCGGTGGTATTCGTACCGCTCTGGCTCAGTATCGCGAACTGGCGGCTTTCTCCCAGTTTGCCTCTGACCTGGATGAGGCCACCAAGGCTCAGTTGGAACACGGTGAACGCGTGACCGAACTGATGAAGCAGAACCAGTATTCGCCGATGAGTATTGCCCAGATGGCTCTGGTTCTGTTCTGTGCCAACGAAGGCTATCTGCAAGACGTGGAAGTCAACAAGGTTCTGGACTTTGAACACGCCCTGCTCTCCTACGCTGAAAGTGAAGGTGCCGACCTGTTGAAAGAAATCAACGAAACCGGCAACTGGAACGATGAGCTGCAAGGCAAGATGAAAGCCCTGGTGGACAAGTTCAAATCCACTCAGACCTGGTAAGACCGGCGGTGCCGCAAGGCACCGCTTCATTCACGCTTGAGGGCCTTTGAGTATGGCAGGCGCAAAAGAGATTCGGACGCAGATTTCGAGCATTAAAAGCACGCAGAAAATTACCAGCGCGATGGAAATGGTCGCCGCGAGTAAGATGCGTAAAGCTCAGGAACGCATGGAGCGGGGCAAGCCCTACGCCCAGCGTATGCGTGCCGTGGTCGGTCACCTGGCCAACGCCAATCCGGAATACAAAAACCGCTATATGGAAGAGCGCGAGGTCAAACGGGTTGGTTACATCATTGTCTCCAGTGATCGCGGCCTGTGTGGTGGCCTGAACATCAATGTGTTCAAGGCGGCACTGAAGTCCATGAAGTCCTGGTCCGACCAGGGTGTCGCAGTGGATCTGTGCTTGCTGGGTGCCAAAGCCGGTGCGTTTTTCAACAGCCATGGCGGCAATGTGGTAGCCAGCGCTCGTGATCTGGGTGAGGCGCCGACCGTCGCTTCCCTGATTGGCAGCGTCAAGGTCATGCTGGATGCGTTTGGCGAAGGCAAGATCGACAAGCTCTACCTGGTCGGTAACGAATTCATCAACACCATGACTCAGCAACCTGAAGTTCAGCAGCTGTTGCCGCTGGTGGCCGAGGAAGACGAAAAACTTCAGCACCACTGGGATTACCTGTACGAGCCGGACGCCGAGCAACTGCTCGACGGTCTGCTGATTCGTTATATCGAGTCTCAGGTGTATCAGGCCGTGGTTGAAAACGGCGCCTGTGAGCAGGCCGCGCGTATGGTGGCCATGAAGAGCGCCACCGACAATGCCGGCGACCTGATCAGTGACCTGCAACTGGTGTACAACAAAGCCCGTCAGGCCGCGATTACCCAGGAGCTGTCGGAAATTGTGGGCGGTGCCGCCGCCGTGGCCTCTTAAGGCCCAGAGCTGAGAACCCTTTTTTGAGTTAAAACCTTCAGTCTCAGGCTGCCCTCGTCATTCACTGACAGTCGGCCGGATCTGAAACCAAGAGGAACCGGAAATGAGTAGCGGACGTATCGTACAAATTATCGGCGCCGTGATCGACGTGGAATTCCCGCGCGATGCCGTGCCGCAAATCTATGATGCACTGAAAGTCACCGAGCAAGACCTGACTCTGGAAGTGCAGCAGCAACTGGGCGACGGCGTGGTACGCACCATTGCCCTGGGCTCCTCTGAAGGTCTGCGTCGTGGTCTGGATGTGAGCAACACCAAGGAGCCGATCAAGGTTCCGGTGGGCCAGAAAACCCTGGGTCGTATCATGAACGTACTGGGCGACCCGATTGATGAGGCCGGCCCCATCGGTGAAGACGAGCGCATGCAGATTCACCGCGATGCCCCGGCTTACGAAGAACTGGCCGCGTCCAACGAGCTGCTGGAAACCGGCATCAAGGTGATCGACCTGGTATGCCCGTTCGCCAAGGGCGGTAAGGTTGGTCTGTTCGGTGGTGCCGGTGTGGGCAAGACCGTGAACATGATGGAACTGATCAACAACATCGCCAAAGAGCACTCCGGTCTGTCGGTATTTGCCGGTGTGGGTGAGCGTACCCGTGAAGGTAACGACTTCTACCACGAAATGACCGACTCCAAGGTTGTGGACAAGGTAGCGATGGTTTACGGCCAGATGAACGAGCCACCGGGTAACCGTCTGCGTGTTGCACTGACCGGCCTGACCATGGCCGAGAAGTTCCGTGACGAAGGTAAGGACGTTCTGCTGTTTATCGACAACATCTACCGCTACACCCTGGCGGGTACCGAAGTATCGGCGCTGCTGGGTCGTATGCCATCCGCGGTAGGTTATCAGCCGACCCTGGCTGAAGAGATGGGTGTTCTGCAGGAGCGTATTACCTCCACCAAGACCGGCTCCATTACCTCGGTACAGGCCGTATACGTACCCGCGGACGACCTGACTGACCCGTCTCCGGCGACCACCTTTGCCCACCTGGACTCCACTGTTGTACTCAGCCGGGATATTGCCTCCAAGGGTATTTATCCGGCCATTGACCCGCTGGACTCCACCTCTCGTCAGTTGGATCCGCTGATCATTGGCCAGGAGCACTACGAAGTGGCTCGCGGTGTTCAGACCGTACTGCAGCGCTACAAAGAGCTGAAGGACATCATCGCCATTCTGGGTATGGATGAGCTGTCAGAAGAGGACAAGCTGATCGTATCCCGGGCCCGTAAAATCGAGCGTTTCCTGTCCCAGCCGTTCCACGTGGCCGAAGTGTTCACCGGTTCTCCGGGCGTTTACGTGTCCCTCAAGGACACCATTCGCAGCTTTAAAGGCATTCTCGACGGCGAGTACGATGATCTGCCGGAGCAGGCGTTCTACATGGTTGGCACCATCGAAGAAGCCATCGAGAAAGCCAACAAGGCCAAGAAAAAGTAACCCGCCGGCCCGGCAGTGCCGGGCCACTGGCCCTGAAGCGTTAGAGGCAGAAATATGGCTATGACAGTTCACTGCGATATTGTCAGTGCAGAGCGGGAAATCTTCTCCGGGTTGGTGAAGATGATCGTGGCCACCGGTTCACTGGGTGACCTGGGTGTGACCTATGGTCACGCTCCTTTGCTGACCGGCCTGGAGCCGGGCCCGGTGCGCATCGTCAAGGACAATGGTGAGGAAGAGATTTACTACGTTTCCGGTGGCTATCTGGAAGTGCAGCCTTACCACGTCACCGTGTTGGCGGATACCGCCCTGCGCGCCGATGATATGGATGAAGCAGCCGCCCAGGAAGCCAAAGAAGCCGCCCAGAAAGAGCTCACCAACCAGTCTGGCGAGATCGACTACTCCAAGGCGGCGATTCAGTTGGCGGAAGCCGCCGCTCAATTGCGTACTCTGCAGTCCATTCGCAAGAAGTTGGGCAGCAACAAGTAGGCCTCGCCGTGTATGGCATTGGCAACAGAAAAGGGTGGCTGATCGGCCGCCCTTTTTTTGCGTCCTGGCCACAAAGAATTTTCTCAGTAGTATCCTGATCAACGGTTTGTTGAAGGAGTAGCGTCATGACCACCCCACTCGATATCGTGATTCTCGCTGCCGGTAAAGGCACCCGGATGCGTTCCAATCTGCCCAAGGTGCTTCATCCCGTGGGTGGCCGCCCGTTGGTACAGCATGTGATCGATAGCGCCCGGGCGCTGGGGAGTGACCAGATTCTGGTGGTGGTTGGCCACGGCGCCGAACAGGTGGAGGCCCGCATGGCGGCCGACGACATCCGCTTTGTTGCCCAAACCGAACAGCTCGGCACCGGGCATGCCGTTCTGCAGGCCCTGCCCCATTTCCGGGACGACGCCACGGTACTGATTCTGTATGGTGATGTGCCCCTGACCCGGGCCGCGACGCTTGAAAAACTGGCTCAGGCGGTATCCGACACCACCATCGGGCTACTCACCGTCAATCTGCCAGACCCCGGTGCCTACGGGCGAATCCTGCGCGACCAGAATGGCCAAGTGGAAGCCATTGTCGAATACAAGGACGCCAGCGAGACGCAGCGAAAAATCACCGAAATCAATACCGGCATCATGGCCGCCAAGGCGAAGCACTTGCGCGAATGGTTGCCCGCACTGAGCAACGACAACGCCCAGGGCGAATACTATCTGACCGACATTATCGCCATGGCTCGGCGAAGTGGGCTGACGATTCATGCCGCTCAACCGGACACCCCGGAGGAAGTGGAAGGCATCAACAATCGCCAGCAACAGGCGGCTCTGGAGCGCTACTACCAACGCCTTCAGGCCGAGGAATTGATGGTTCAGGGGGTGACTCTGATGGACCCGGCGCGGTTTGACTGCCGCGGCAGGATCACCGTCGGTCGCGACGTCGTGATTGACGTGAACTGCGTGTTTGAAGGCGAAGTCATGCTGGAAGATGGCGTTCACCTTGAACCCAACTGTTACCTGAAAGACTGCGTGATTGGGGCTGGTACTGAAGTCAAAGCCAACTCGGTCATCGAGGGGGCACGCGTGTCCAGCAACTGCGCCATCGGGCCTTTCGCCCGTCTGCGCCCCGGTACTCTGCTGGCTGACGGCGCCAAGATCGGCAACTTTGTGGAAGTCAAGAAAGCCACCATTGGCGAGGGCAGCAAGGTCAATCACCTGAGCTACATCGGCGACAGCAAGGTCGGCTCCGGTGTGAATGTCGGCGCCGGCACGATTACCTGTAACTACGACGGGGTCAACAAATTCCTCACGGAAATCGGGGACAATGCTTTTATCGGTTCCAACAGCGCGCTGGTGGCGCCGGTCAAGTTGGGCAAGAACACGACGGTGGGTGCCGGGTCGATCATCACCAAAGACGTTCCCGATGAAGAGTTGGCGATTGCCCGCGGCCGCCAGCGCAACATTCAGGGCTGGCAGAGACCCATTCGAAAGTAACGAGGAACCAACTGACGTGTCGTTTAGTCTAGATGGTTCCTCTTGTTAAAGTATGGTTAAATGCTAGGAAATCAAAACCCCTTTATATAACTAAAAGTTATATAAAGGGGTTTTGAATCTCCCTAGCTCAAAGAGAGCATAGTAAACAATGTCCGCAATAAAGAACTCTTTTTCAGTGGTTTTAGCTGGTGGGTGGAATCCACAAATTTTTACTCAAAACTGGATCTCTGAGAATCTATGTGAGAACACCAGCTCCGAGATATCTTTTTTGTATCCTGTAGGTAATACCCAGTTGCCACCCCGAATAGAATTTGAAAATATCCTATTGGAGGCCACTACCAAAACATTACGTTTTGCATGTAATGGCGATAGTCTGGATAGCGTTGATGATCTTAAGAAGGTTGGGGAAGTTGCAAAGAAAACCTTAGAGCTTTTAATTCACACTCCAATCAACGGGATGGGAGTTAATTTTGGTTTTGAGTATCAAGGCGATCAACTGGTAACTGTTGATGAGTTTAAAACTGATGATAGTGGTATTATAGAAAGTCAGTATGAGGCTGAAATAATTGAAATCTCAAGATCTTTAAGATTCAGCAACGATGTGGTACTAAATTTAAAAACAGTTTACAAAGATGATTTGGTGGTAATAAATTTTAATTTCCATCATGACTCTCATACTCCAGGAGAGTGTGCAAAGTATCTAACAAGCGACATTATTGACGAATATTATAACTCAACACAAAGACTGTTAAGGGAGCTTGTAAATGAAGACGACTAATTCTATTTCGATTTTAGAAAACACAAATGACTACTTTATGAGTGAAGATACCAATTACTTTATTCCAAAATACTACGACGATTTTCCTTCTAGCAGCGAAACTGATATTCAAGTAACTTCTTCTATTGAATATTCTGAGGTATTCAAATCAACTAACAGTAAAAGAAAGGCTGATCGTCTAAAGGCTTTGAACAAAAAAATATCGAACGCTTTTTAAATTAGAATATTATAAAGTGGAAGTCGATGGTTCATTTCACTTACTCAGAATCTGTAGATAAAAGCTGTCTAAAGCAAGGGGATGTTCTGTCGAAAACCCCAGCTTTAGACAGTTTGCTTAATCAAGTACATCCTCACTATTCAAATAGTGAAAATTACACGCACTTCCAAGTACTTACTCAAAGTTGTGATCTTGTCAAAAGAAATGGAAATAAGTGCTCTTCTAACTACATTACGTTAGCTGCCGTCCGACCTTTAAGTGATGTGCTGTCTAGGGAGCTCGGGAAAAATAGTGTTACTAAATTTCAAGGCGATAGTTTTTGCAGTGAAAGTAAACGACAAAAGATCACAGATTTTCTTAGAGTCCTCATGAATAACAACCATAAAGATTACTTTTTCCTGAAATCCGATCAAAAAATGAAATTATATGAGGATAGTTGTACTTTTCTTCATCTATCAATAGCAATTAGAGCAAATGAACACTATGAGAAGTGTCTTGACGCGAAAACCGTGCAGCTGGAACCTACTTTCAGATCAAAGCTTGGATGGCTGGTGGGGAATTTGTATTCAAGGGTTGGAACTCCTGATTGGGCACCTGACAACTACTCCCAACAGGATTTTAATAATTATATAAAGAATGTGTTGGATGAAAATGTTATATGGATTCCGAAAAATATATATAATGACTTCAAAAAAGAGATCAGAGAAAGAGAAGGTGAAGGAATTGAAAGTATTATAACCGATTTGGAACGCCGGCAGGATAGTAATATTGAAAAATCAGCGTACAATTTAGCTAGGTTTTTGGTTGAAGACAGTGGCCTTAAAATTGAAGGTGAGGAGTTGCAAGCTCTAGCAAGATCGCTAAAAAATAAGTCTGGTCAGACAAGATTAAGAAAGTTTCTAGGTTGACCAATAGTTAGGATTGACAAACTTCAAAGTGAAGCTAGCTAAATTATAATGGTGTATTACGTAGCCGGTTCTATCCGAGTAGATTTTGATCTGATTACTGCTTCTTGTTTTTTCTTTCATGCCACATTACTTCCAATGTAATAGTTTTTTGAAAATATGATGTCTAACTGGAACCCCTTTATTATGGAAATACTAAGTGGACTTGTTAGAACGTAGAAGCTTTAAGGTTTGTCGATCTATTTTTTGGTTGATTTCCGTAGCGATTTTATTCGCTTTTATTGTTGGTTCTTACGGGTTTCTAAAACCCCTGCCCAGCGGAATTAACATGGAAGCGCCCGCCCGAGGGGCGACCCGGGTCCAGTTTCTGGCCGATCGGACTTATATCGGTCCGCAGGGGGAGCGACAGACCGAGCAGCGAATTTTTGACGAGGTCTTCCGTCTGGTCGCTCAGGCGGAACGGTTCATTCTCGTGGACATGTTTCTGTTCAATGCCTACCAGGGGCAGATGACCGACACGCACCGGGCGCTGTCCGACGAGCTGACCGACCGGCTTATCGCCCAAAAACGCCGTCACCCAGAGATTCAGGTTCTGGTGATCAGCGATCCCCTGAATACCTTGTACGGTGGTCTGCCCTCCCCTCACTTCCAACGGTTGGAGGCCGCCGGCATCTCGGTGACCCTGACCGACCTCACCAGGCTGCGCGACAGCAATCCCCTCTACTCCGCGTTCTGGCGTCCCTTTATTCAGCCCTGGGGAAACACCGAAACGGATACTTTACCCAATCCGTTTGGGGAGGGCCGGGTGTCTCTGCGCAGTTACCTGGCGTTGATCAACTTCAAGGCCAACCATCGCAAACTGATCATCGCCGATCAGAATAACGAGCTGACCGCCTTGGTCACATCCGCCAACCCCCACGACGGAAGCAGCGCCCACGGCAATGTCGCCTTGCGCTTCGGTGGTCCGGCGGCGTGGGACCTGCTGGACAGTGAAGCCGCCGTGCTTGCCTTCTCGGACGGACCCGAGCCTAGGCCGTCCCTGGATCGACCCACCGTTGAGGTCGCCGGTTCTCCTCTGTCGGTCCAGGTGGTGACCGAGCGTGCTGTCGAGCGAGCCGCTCTGGACATCATCAATGGCGCAGCCGCGGGGGAGCGGTTGGACCTGGCGATGTTCTATTTATCGGATCGACACCTGGCTCGGGCTCTGCAGGAGGCCGCCCAGCGCGGCGTCAACGTACGGGTGTTGCTCGACCCGAACAAAGACGCTTTCGGGCGCGAAAAAAATGGCGTGCCCAACCGCCCGGTCGCCCACGAGCTGGTCAACGCCGGGGTACAGGTGCGGTGGTGTGACACACACGGTGAGCAGTGCCACTCCAAATGGCTGATGCATCAAGACACCCGGAGCCAGGCACGGATGTTGTTGGGCTCCACCAATTTCACTCGCCGCAACCTGCACAACCTGAATCTCGAAACCAGTGTCGTACTGCGGGGATCTTCCGACTCTGAGCCGTTAACCGCGGCCGCCCAGTGGTTTGATGACCGTTGGCATAACCGATCCGGAAAGCAGTACAGCCTGGATTACGCTGCCTACGCCGATGAAAGTCTGTGGCCCCGACTGCTGTATCGAACCATGGAGGCAACTGGGATAAGCACTTTCTGACCTAACCAGGAAAGAATCCATAATTAGTTAGACAACGTTGTCCGTTGTAAGCTATGCTCCATCTTGGACCATGCCCCAAGTGGAGATCAATAATGATAGTACGTACCGTCCTGCTCCTGTCAGTCGCGCTTTTTGCCAGTGTGGGCAGCCTTGCCCAACCGCTCAGCGACGCCCAATTGAAGGCATTTGCGGCCCAGACCGAATGGCGTTTTGCCGTGGTCAGCAACATCGGTGAAGATGGCCCGGAAGCGCGAATCCGGCTGCACAACCGTTCCGACGTGGCACTGCCGGAGGGGACCGGTGACTGGCGGTTGTATTTCCACTCGGTGCGTCGGGTGAGTGACACCACCGTGTCCGGCCTGCATTTGACCCATGTCCAGGGGGATTTACACCGGGTTGCGCCGACCGAGGACTTCCCGGGCCTCGCCCCGGGAGAGTCCCTGGAGCTGTTCTATGAACCCTCCTCGGCCATGGCGGCCTATACCGATTTTATGCCCCGCGCCTTTATTCATCGCCCGGGTAGCGAACCTGCGGTGTTTGTCAATACCGACACCGAAGACATGAGCCGCTTTGTCGATGTATTCGACCGGGAGGCCCAGCAGCGTCGCTCGGCCCAGGATCAGGTGCCGATTGCCACCGCCGAGCGCCGCTACGAACGCAACCGCGCCATCCACTCGCAGCGGGTGTCCGATCAGGCGGTGCGCCAGCGCATCATTCCCAAACCGCTGTCCCTGGAAACCCATTGGGGCAGCGCGACTCTCTCGCCGGACTGGACCATTCACTACGCCGGTCGTCTGAGCTCAGAGGCTGACTACCTGGCGGAGCAGCTCTCGACGCTGTTCAATGCTGAATTCCCGCGTGCGGCGGACCATGAGTCGGTCTCGGGCCCCAGAATCAGCCTGAGGGTGGCGTCTGAGGATACCGATCTGCCGGAACAGGCGGAAAGCTACCGGCTGGAAATCGACGACGACCAGATCCGCATCACCGGTCGGGACAATGCCGGTGCCTTCTATGGCCTGCAGAGTTTATTGAAACTCTTGCCGGCGACCATGAACAGCGATTCGGTCACCCTGCCCAATCTCACCGTGCTCGATGCGCCCCGCGCCGGTTGGCGGGGGATGCACTACGACATGGGCCGCAACTTCCACGGCCAGGCCGTGACCCTGCGCCTGATCGAACAGATGGGCCGCTACAAGCTCAACAAGCTGCATCTGCACCTGACCGAGGACGAAGGCTGGCGCCTGGAAATCCCCGGCCTGCCCGAATTGACCGAGGTGGGAGGTGAACGCTGCTTTGATCCGGAAGAGACCGAGTGCCTGCTCACCCAACTGGGCACGGGGCCGCATAAAAGTGGCAGTGGCAATGGTTATTACACCCGGGACGACTTTATCGAGATTCTCGAGTACGCCGCCGCGCGGCACATTGAAGTCATCCCCGAAATTGATATGCCCGGTCATGCCCGGGCGGCCATCCAGTCCATGGACGCCCGTTACCGCCGTTTGATGGCTGCGGAACAACCGGAGGCCGCTCGCCAGTACCTGCTGTCTCACCCCGAAGACACCTCGGATTACATGACCGTGCAGAACTACACCGACAACTCCATCGACGTCTGCCTGGACTCCAGCTATGCCTTTGTGGACAAGGTGATGTACGAGCTGCAGCAGATGTACCGGGATGCCGGCCTCAAGCTGAACATCTTCCATATGGGGGGCGATGAGGTGGGCAAAGGCTCCTGGACTGGCTCCCCCGCCTGTCGGGATCTGATTGCCGAGCGCGAAGGCGTTGCCGGTGTTGCAGATCTGAAGCCCTACTTTGTCAGCCGCGTTGCCGCCCTGGCGAAAAAGCGGGGCCTGGCCCTCGCGGGCTGGGAAGACGGCCTGATGTACGACGCGAACAATCCGTTCAATCGGAGCCAGTTTGACAACGATCGGGTCATCGCCAACGCCTGGGATAACATCTGGGAATGGGGCGTGGCCGACCGGGCCTACCGCCTGGCGAACGCCGGCTATGAAGTGGTGCTCTCCCACGGTACTCACCTCTATTTCGATCATCCCTACGAGGCACACCCCGAAGAGCGTGGCTACTACTGGGCGACCCGGTACACCGATACCCGCAAAGTGTTCGGATACATGCCCGAACACCTCTATGCCAACGCCAACACCACCCGCAATGGCGCGCCCATCGACAACCTCGAGGCGCTAGTGGGGCGCGCCCTGCCGCCCCTGAAACAACCGGACAACATCCTCGGCATTCAGGGCCAGGTCTGGACCGAAACCATCCGTACCCCGGAGCAGCTCGAGCGCATGGTCTACCCCCGCCTGCTCGCCTTGGCCGAGCGCGCTTGGCACAGAGCCGAATGGGAAGGAGACTCTTCCAGTGCCGAGGCCCGCGCCCGGGAATTTGCGGTGTTCGCCCGAACCCTGGCGGAGCGCGAATTACCGCGCCTCGCCGAAGCCGGTGTCCAGGCGTATCTGGCCCCTCCGGGTGCCCGGTGGGAAAACGGCCAATTGCAGGTGAATACCGCCCTGCCCGGCCTGACAGTCGAGGTCAGCACCAATGGTCTGGATTGGCAAGTCTTCCAGCCGTCGGTATCGGCTGAACAGGCACCGGTGATGTTGCGCACCCGTCTGGACAACAACGTCAGTCGCTCCACCCGCCTGGATTGACCGGCGGGTGGTAGCGGAACAACTTTTTACAAAAAAGTGTTTGACAACGTTGTCCCGTTGGGCGTAAAAAGAGCATAGGCTAGAAAACCGTAGTACCAACAACGTCCATCAAAACAACATAAGATCCGTTAGGAGGTCGTCATGGAAACTCGCAGCAAAGCATTCAATAAACCCAAGGGTTTCAGAAAAACCCTGCTCGCATCCAGCATTTCATCACTGCTGATCGCACCCGCATTGGTGCAGGCGCAGGATGAGCCCATGCTGGAAGAAATTGTGGTCACCGGCGTGTACGCCTCCCAGCTCAACGCGGTGAACACCAAACGTGATGCGGCCTCGGTCGTCGATGCCATTTCCGCCGAAGACATCGGTAAGCTGCCGGATGTCACCATCGCCGACTCCCTCCAGCGGATTCCCGGTATTCAGGTGGAGCGCACCGCCGGTGAAGGTGGTCCGGTCCAGATTCGCGGCCTGGCCAATGTTGCCACCTCGCTCAACGGTGAAACCTTTCTGAGTGCCACCACCATTGACTCCTCCGGCGCCGACTTTGGTGACCTCCCCTCCCAGTTGTTTTCCGGCGCCGACGTATATAAATCGCCGCTGGCCACTCTGAGCACCCTGGGTATTTCCGGCACCGTGGATCTGAAAACCCGCCGTCCGTTTGATCTCGATAGCGGCTTTACCGCATCGGCGTCGGTCGAAGTGGATCGCGGTTCCATCAGTGAGGAGACCGATCCCACGGTCAGCGGTCTGATTGGGTGGAACAATGACAACGTTGGCTTTCTGGTCAGCGCCGTGACCACCGAGAAGAACCTGGCGACGGACTACAACGGTTACTTCGATACCTCTGAAAACGGCGGTATCGGTGCGGCGAACAACAACTACACCTGGGGCGCACCTCCTGTTAATCAGGATGTGTACCACGTGGTACCTCAGGGTTTTGCCGCTTTCAACAAAGTTGAAGAACGCCAGCGCGATGGCCTGAACCTGTCCTTCCAGGCTCGGCTGTCCGAAGGGGTTGAGCTGGTGGTTGATCACTTTTACAGCAAGCAGGATCGCTGGAACCGGCGGGCCGGCATGTCTCACAACAACCGCTGGCAGACGTTCAATAACTACGCGTTTGCCCAGGAAGGCAGCCTGGTTCGTGACCGCTTTGATTACAACGGACAGGAGTGGGGTACGGTAAACGCGTTTGAAGCGAGGCCCTACCGGTTGCAGTCGTTCAGTCAGGTGAACTACAACGAAGAAGAGTCCAACAACAGTAGCGCCGAATTGAACTTCGATAACGGTGGCGCACTGACCGGTCAGGTCCGGGTTACCCGAGCGACTGCCGAGGCGAAGATGCGCCACGGTTATGTGGAAGGTGACCTGATGAGTATTGATCAGGGCACACTGGTCACCGGACCTGGCGGCCTGAGGCCGGCGGGTGACTGTACCGGAGACAACGCCGTGCCCGGTACCGCCGTCGGTGAAGATGGTGGCTGCTTTGTTCAATATTCACCCTACAGTATCGAGGACAGTGACTTCCTGATTGGCTACGATGCCTCTGGCGAGCATCCGGTATTCACCGGCTTTGACCAGACCGTCAGTGGCGGCCTTGGAGAAATGAGCGTTGCCGACTACATGGCGGATCCCCGAGCCTATCATGTCGGCGCCATGTCCTCGGAAAACAACACCAATGATGAAGGTGAAATGAACACCTTCAGTACCCGCTGGAACTACGAGTTCTCCGACAGTCCCTTCATCACCAGTGTTGATTTCGGTCTGCGTCAAAGCGAGCGAACGGTGGAGCACGAAGTGTTCTCGTACTTCGCGGAGTTTGATGATACCGGGTGTCAAGCCCAGTGGAAGGCGGTGGACCAGTTCGCCGGTACCAGTGAATGTGATCCGGACAGACAGCAGGGTGAGTTCCTGGTCGACGAGAACGGCGACCCGGTACTGGACGACGATGGCAATCAGGTCTTCGAAAACTACACCCTGATTCCCCCGATCGCGATCGATCAGTACAACGACATCGTCTGGGTGGATGACCTTGGTCCGGTTTCCGGTGTACCGGGTGTGTGGGCGGTGGATCCCCGTGCCCTGGACGATACTCTTGCCTATCAGGAGAGTGTCTTCGGGGAGCAGATCCGTTTCCCCCAGCCAGGTCAGTCCTACAGCGTCGGTCTGGATGAGTTCAGCTATTTTGCACAGGCCAACTTCGCCGTAGGTGATGACATCACCGGTAACCTGGGTGTCAAAGTTGTCGAAACCGATCTGACCGTGGTTCAGAACGAAGTCGGTGGCGGTGTGCCGCACTCGGGGGTGAGCTACGATATCGGTGATGTCGTCACGCGCCGCAGTTACACTGACGTGCTACCCAGCCTGAACGTTGCCTGGGATGCCACCGATACCCTCAAGTTCCGCTTGGGTTATGGCGAAACGATGCAACCGCTGGATCTGTTGACCTGGGGGGGTGCGAAAAGCGTCGGGCGAGTATTCAATGACGACTGCCAGTGCATGCGAGTGACCGGTGGCTCTCTGAGTGGTAACCCGGAGCTGGATCCGACACGGGCGAAAAATTACGATCTGTCAGCGGAATGGTATGCGGGGGATGCTTCGGTGCTGAGCGCAACCCTGTTCCAGATTGAAATTGACAGTTTTGTCCAGAGCGGTACCGTGATCATTGACGAGCCCGACGCCGATGGCATTCGTCGCGGTCCCTGGGAGTTCACCGCGCCGGTTCAGGGCACGGGTGGCAAGGTCAATGGTCTGGAACTCGCCGCCAAAGTGGCCTTCGGTGATTTCACGGCCGGTGCGCTGGAGAATTTCGGTTTTGACGTCAACTATACCTTGTCCGAGAGTTCGCAAGACGCGGTTGGTGTGGAAGGCAAAGAACTGCCGTTCGTCAATAACTCCGAGGACACTTACAACATTGTCGGCTGGTTTGAAAACAACTATCTGTCAGCCCGCCTGGCCTATAACTTCCGCTCGCCCCGCCTGATCAGCGTCGGCGGCCCGGCCTTGGCCGAACAGGCGCTGTACCAGGATGATTACGGTCAGCTCGACCTGAACGTGACCTGGGATGTGACCGATGAGTTGGCGTTGTACGTGAACGGTTCCAACATCACCGAGGAATTCCAGCAGACCTACCTGGAATTTGAAGACCAGAAGGCCTTCCAGAATATCTACGAGGCTCGCTGGGCACTGGGTGCGCGTTACACATTTTAAGTTGGGTGTCATCTGACTCAGTAAGGGCATGGAGGCCCGATCGTTGTGCCGCCGCGAGTGATCGTGGCGGTTTTTTCCGTTGAGGAGGTTTCGGTGATCCGGCACACACTCAAGCAGCTGGTTATTGTCGGTGGGGGTACCGCTGGCTGGATGACGGCGGCCCGTCTGGCCCGGCACTTCCGTAAAACGGACATCCGAATAACCCTGGTGGAATCCTCGGATATTGGAACCGTGGGTGTCGGGGAGGCAACCATTCCAACCCTGCGCCAGTTTTATGCGGATCTCGGCATGACCGATACCGAGGTGATGCGCGCGACGCAAGCCACCGTCAAACTGGGCATTCAGTTTGAACAGTGGCGAGAACCCGGCAGTGACTTCATTCACCCTTTTGGTGTGTTCGGACAAAAAGCCAACGGCATCGACTTTCACCACTATTGGCTGAAGCTTCGTCAGCACGGTGATACCTCTGAGTTGGCGGATTACTCGCTGGGGTTGCAGTTGGCTCGCCGCCAACGCTTTACGCCTCCTTCTCCCCAACCTCCATCAGAGCTATCGGTATTTGATTGGGCGCTGCATTTTGATGCTGCGGCCTTCGGGCGCCTGATGAGGGGTTACGCCGAGCGTCATGGCGTAGAGAGGCTGGATGCCAGAATCGAGTCGGTCAGACAGCATCCTGAGACAGGCGATATCGAGGCGCTGTATCTGGATTCGGGTAACGTCGTCGGTGGTGACCTGTTTATCGACTGTTCCGGCTTCCGTGCGCTATTGATCGAGCAGACCCTGAACACCGGTTACTGTGACTGGAGCGAATGGTTGCACTGTGATCGGGCGGTGGCGGTTCAAAGTGAACGATTCGGTGAGGCACCACCCTACACGGTCAGCCGCGCCCAGACGGCCGGATGGCAGTGGCGAATTCCGTTGCAAACGCGACAGGGAAACGGCTATGTATACTGCAGCGACCACGTTAGCGATGACGAGGCCACTTCAACGCTGGTTGATCATATAGACGGTCCGCTTTTGAACGACCCTAAACCCTTCCGATTCACGGCCGGTCGACGTCGGCGTGCCTGGAACCGGAACTGTATCGCGGTCGGTCTGTCAGCGGGCTTTCTCGAGCCGCTGGAGAGTACCAGTATTGCCCTGGTGGAAACCGCCATCCACAAAATTCGTCGGGCGTTTCAAAAACCCTGGTACACACAGGCTGAAACAGACCGGTTCAATGAAGACACCGCACTGGAGTATGAGCGGGTCAGGGACTTCATCATCCTGCATTACAAGCTGAATGGTCGAACGGACTCACCCTTCTGGGAGCGTTGCCGCGCAATGCCAATACCGGACACCTTGCGGGAGAAGGTGGACGCATTCCGGGCGCACGGTGAGCTGCTTCGCTATCGCGCTGAAATCTTTGGCCCGGCAAGCTGGCTGGCCATTTATTCCGGATTGGGCGTTTTGCCCGAGCGTTATCACCCGGGGGTGGATCGTCTGGACCTTCAGTACCTGAAGGAGGCCCTGAAAGCAATGCGTCAGTCAGTGGCCGACGCGGTCGCCCAGGCGCCGACCCACAACGATTATCTGCAATCGCTGAACCGCACCGGCTGACCAAAATCCGGATCTTCTCTGATCCTCAAGATTGACGGTCCAGTTCGTGTTGACGGATAAATGCGCTGTGGGAAGGCGCCTGCTCCGCCGCCTGCGTTATCATCGCGCGCATTTTGCCCAGCTCATCGGTCAGCGTGGTCTCTGGTACCTTATTCGCCCGAATGTCGTAGTGTGTCGGCTGTACACCCATGCCGGAATAGATGGCCAACCAACTGTCGGGTTCAAATGCCTCCGGCTCCATCTTGACCAGCTCACCGCGATGCCTGAACAGCTCCAGCTTATGGGCCAGCGAGTCCGGTATCGGCATGGCCTGGCAGTGCCGCCAGAATGGGGTATCCGTCCGCTGTGTGGTTTTGTAATGCAGTACCAGAAAATCGCGGATACGTTCAAATTCGTGGTGGTGCTGGCGGTTGGCTTCGGCCCGGTCGACTTCATGGAAACCCGACTCCGGGAACAGGCGCAGCAGCTTGGCAATACCGGTCTGAATCAGCGAGATGCTGGTGCTCTCCAGAGGTTCAAGAAAACCGGACGCCAATCCCAGTGCAAAACAGTTCTTTTCCCAGATGGATTTCCGGGGGCCCGCAACAAAGCGGAATGTTTTAGGATCCTTCAGGGGTGATTCGGCCATTTGCTTCAAAAGTGTCTGTTTGGCCTGCTCATCCGAGACAAACGCCTGGCTGTACACGTACCCGTTGCCGGTGCGGGACTGGAGGGGAATACGCCACTGCCAACCCGCGTCAAGCGCGGTGCAGCGGGTGTAGGGGGGCGGCTCCGCCATCGCCGCACCGGGCGCCGCAATCGCACTGTCGCAGGGTAACCACTGCCGCCAGTCTTCATGGCCGGCCTGCAGGGTCTGCTCAATGAGCACGCCCCGGAAGCCGGAGCAGTCGATAAAAAGCTGAGCTTCGGCGCGTCCCCCGTCGTCCAGGTGCAGTGCGGTGATAAACCCGTTGTTCGGGTCCTGCTCCACATGCGTCACTTTCCCTTCGCGGCGAATAACGCCCCGGGCTTCCGCATACCGGCGCAGAAAACTGGCATAGCGTCCCGCATCGAAATGGTAGGCGTAGCCGTAGTCGGCCAATGGGGTGGGTGGTTGCTCGTGGGGCTGAGCGAAACGGCCTCGGCGGGCCAGTTGCACCGCAAAGCAATGATCTTCGAGTGAGTGGCCGAGGTCGTCGCCTCGCAATCGGTTGAGGTAGTGGTGAAATGCCACGCCGTTCAGAGGCTGACCAAAGTCGGCAAAAGGATGAAAGAACGCCGAGCCGGGGGCTCGCCAATCACAGAACTCGATGCCCAGCTTGAACGTGGCATCGGTGGCACGGATGAAATCCCGTTCATCAACGCCGAGCGAGGCATTGAAGTCCCGGATACTGGGAATGGTCGCCTCCCCCACGCCCACGGTACCGATATCCGCCGACTCCACCAGAGTGATCTGAGCCTGTCGCCCCTCGAAGTAACGTGCCAGGCTGGCGGCCGCCATCCAGCCCGCGGTGCCACCCCCGAGAATGACGACCTGATTGACCGCTGAATTGCCCATGGTGCTCCCCGTCTGAAGTCAGTCTGCATTATAGACACAGACTCGCCAACTCTGAAACAACGTTGTCTTTTCGATCGAAGCCGCTCGCCTTCCGTCAGGAGGGGGAATTCCGCTCCGAAAGATGTCTTGCATATAACTTTCGTTGTATTAAAATACCTTTCGTTTCAAAAGTTTTATCAAGAGCGTCCAGGATGAACAAACGCAACACCCAACAGCGCCGACGCGCCATTATCGACATGCTCACCCAGGCGGGTGAGGTCAGTGTCGAGCACTTGGCCCAGCACTTTGGTACCTCCGAGGTGACAGTACGCAAGGACCTGGCGGCCCTGGAAGACAATGGCCTGCTGCTGCGCCGCTACGGCGGCGCCGTGCCCCTGCCCCAGGAAATGATCGTCGATCCGGGCACCGAAAAAGTTTCGGAACGAAAGCAGTCCATGGCCAAAGCCGCGGCGGACCTGATTCTGGACCACAATCGCATCATCATCGACAGTGGCACCACCACCGCCGCCCTGCTGCCGGAGCTGTCCCACAAGCAGGGGCTGGTGGTGATGACCAACTCTCTGAACATCGCCAACGCCCTGCGTGAGCTGGAAAACGAACCCACCCTGCTGATGACCGGTGGCACCTGGGATCCGCAGTCCGAGGGGTTTCAGGGGCAGTTGGCCGAACAGGTGCTGCGCTCCTACAACTTTGACCAGTTGTTTATTGGCGCCGATGGCCTGGACCTGGAGCGCGGGACCACCACTTTTAATGAGCTGTACAGCCTGAGCCAGGTAATGGCCGAGGTGGCCCGAGAGGTCATCGTGATGGCGGAGTCGGATAAATTGGGTCGGAAGATCCACAACCTGGAATTGCCCTGGGAGCGGATTGCGTATCTGGTAACGGATTCGGATTTCCCTGATGAGGCAAAACAACGTTTGGAGACCTTGGGAGTCGATGTTATCCGGGCTTCCTGAAACCGACAAAGGAAAGTTTTAAGAATTGAAATACGTGACAGGAGTTGGGTAAGGCCTTCACGGACCGTCGCCGGCGGGATTCCGGCGTCGAGCCTACAGGGACGTATTCACGGCGTGTCCGTGAAGGCCTTACCCAACTCCTACCCCCAAAACGAATTTAGAATTTTCTCAAAGGAGAAAAATTATGTGTGGCATCGTAGGCGCCGTAGCGCAGCGGGATGTGGTGGATATTCTGGTCGAAGGCCTTCGGCGCCTCGAGTATCGGGGCTATGACTCCGCTGGTGTGGCCGTGGTCAACAACGGCGAACTCAAACGCCTGCGCCGGCTGGGCAAAGTCAAAGAACTGGCCGACGCCGTGGCCGCCAGCCCAACCCCGGGCGGTACCGGCATTGCCCACACCCGCTGGGCCACCCATGGCGAACCGAGCGAGCGCAACGCCCACCCACACGTCTCCAACGATCAACTGGCCGTCGTGCACAATGGCATCATCGAGAATCACAGTGCGCTCAAGAAGCAGCTCGAAGCCGACGGCTACCGGTTTGACTCCCAGACCGATACCGAAGTCATTGCCCATCTGGTGCACCAAACGCGGAAAGAAACCGGCGATCTGCTGAGTGCCGTGCAGAAGGCCGTGAAACAGCTTGACGGCGCCTACGGCACCGTCCTGATGGACGCCAACGACGCCGAGCGCCTGGTGGTGGCCCGCTCCGGCAGCCCGCTGGTGATCGGCCTGGGCATCGGCGAAAACTTTATCGCCTCGGACCAGCTGGCCCTGTTGCCGGTGACCCGTCGGTTTATCTTCCTGGAAGAAGGTGACGTGGCGGAAATCACCCGCGCCAGCGTGCGCATCTTTGATAAAGACGGCAACGCCGTTGAGCGCGAAGAGCATGAGTCCACCGTCAGCTACGACGCCGGCGACAAAGGCCAATACCGTCACTTCATGCTCAAGGAAATTTACGAGCAGCCCCACGCGGTGACCAACACCCTCGAAGGCCGTCTGGGCAAAGAGAGCGTACTGGACGAAACCTTCGGCAACGGTGCTGCCGAGCTGCTGAAGAAAGTGAAACACGTCCAGATCGTTGCCTGTGGTACCAGCTACCATTCGGCCATGGTCGCCCGCTATTGGCTGGAATCCCTCGCGAATGTCTCCTGCAACGTGGAAATCGCCAGTGAATTCCGTTACCGAAAATCTGTGGTCCAGCCCGACAGCCTGGTGGTCACCATCAGCCAGTCCGGCGAAACCGCCGACACCCTCGCCGCTCTGCGCCTCGCCAAGGAACTGGGTTATCTCGGCAGCCTGACCATCTGCAACGTGGCGGGCTCCTCCCTGGTGCGCGAATCCGACCTGGCTTTTATGACCCGCGCCGGTGCGGAGATCGGTGTGGCCTCCACCAAAGCGTTCACCACCCAACTGGTGGGCCTGGCGATGCTGGTGCTGGCATTGGGCAAATACAACGGCCTGAGCGCCGAACAGCAGGCCGATATGGTTCAGGCCCTGAAAGGTCTGCCGGCCAAGCTCGAAGAGTCACTGTCGCTCGCGGAGCGTATTGAAGATCTGGCCGAGGAGTTTGCCGACAAACATCATGCGCTGTTCCTCGGCCGGGGCGATCAGTACCCGATTGCGATGGAGGGTGCGCTCAAACTCAAAGAAATTTCCTACATTCACGCCGAAGCCTACGCCGCCGGCGAACTCAAGCACGGCCCCCTGGCGTTGATCGACGCCCAAATGCCCATTATTGTGGTCGCACCGAACAATGAGCTGCTGGAAAAACTCAAATCCAACGTTGAAGAAGTCCGTGCCCGCGGAGGCATCCTCTATGTGTTCGCCGATGTAGAAGCCAGCTTCGCCTCGGACGAGACCATGCGGGTCATCAACGTTCCCCACTGCCACCCCTGGCTGGCGCCGATTCTCTACACCCTGCCCCTGCAGTTGCTGAGCTACTACGTGGCCATCATCAAAGGCACCGACGTGGATCAGCCGCGCAACCTGGCGAAGAGTGTGACGGTCGAGTAACCTGTCGCTTTTGTGGATTCTGGGGAGAGCCGAATCATCAAGTGTCACTTTGATGGTTCGGCTCTCCAACAATAACGCAGAGGTAGACAGCAGTATGATCACAATACGACGGGCCACGTACGATGATGTGCCGGCGCTGCATGCGCTTGCCGAGCGGTTTCTGCTGGAGAATCTGAAAGACCCGGAAAATACCGGTTTTCTGATTTCCAACTTTTCCCTCGATGTTTACAAAGCTTATGTGGATAGTGCGGAATACTTCTGGGTAGCCGAGGAAGACGGTAAGCTGGGTGGATTTCTGCTGGCTTATAAAAGCGAATCGATCAAGCCGGAAGAGGTGATCAATTCGTGCTTGCGCTATTCCGTGATTGAGCCGTTTACCCTGATCAAGCAGATCTGCAGCAGCGGCGAGGTGCGTGGCGCCGCCTCGGCACTGTACCAAAAGCTCTTTGAGGAAATGGATACCGATCTGGCGCTCGCCGCGGTAGTCAACGAGCCCCTGAACACCAAATCGATCGAGTACCATCGCAAGCTGGGCTTCGGCCATTTGTGGGATCTGCTCCCCCCAGCCGACTACGATGGCGTGACCCGCACCCGCTCAATCTGGTTTTACTCCAAAACCGGTACCCGACCCCAGACTCGCATGGCGCAAGTGGACCGTTCAGAGCTGGTGCAGCATCTGATCGAGAAAGAACAGGGGACGGTCAACCTCTATATGCATGAGGACAACCTGAACTGGACCAAGCTGGGTATGTTGGTCACGTTTATGACCGCGATGCTCACCGCATTCGCATTCTTGCTGGAGCGGGATCCAACCACCACCAACAACTGGATTGTCAGTGTGTTGGTGGTCTTCGGGTTTGTCGTTAATATAATGTTTTATCTGAAGTTGAAGTCGGGGCTCGCGTTCCTGAATCACCATAAAAAGAATCTGCGCCGCTTTGATGACGCGCTGGCCGGCATGTTGCCTTCCATTCCCTCCTATCTTGACCGGAAGACGGGAACGGCCTCCGTTACCGTACGGGTGATGATTGTCCTGCCGATGTTCAGCCTGGCGCTCTGGACGGTGTGTGCCGGTTTATTGTTACACCGGTACTTTTTATGATCAGGCAGTGATGGGAGTCTCGGCACAAAAGCGCAGGCCCGATTAAAGTACAGGGTCCATTTACTGACAGGGTGTAACACGCAGGGAATATTATGAAGCGAATACTCATAGGATTATTACTGATTGTAGCGACCGCAGCGCTTGGCGGTCATTACTACTACGAGCGGCAAGTGGAGAAGCGGGTGGAGAGTGCCGCCCGTCTGTTGGGCCAGATGGGTGGCAACCTGGAGTATCGGGAGGTGGTCATCGGCCTGTCTGGCGATATTCGCGTGGAGGATATTCAGTTGCGGGTACCCGGAATGCCCAGCGCTGTCAGCATCGACCGGGCTTCCCTGCATACCGGTGGACTCATGGGAGTCCACCGGTTGGCCATGGACGCACGAGAGCAGCTATTGCCTACCCGTTTGGGTGTGTCGTTTGACGGCATCCGCATCCCCCTGTCCGGCGTCACTCAATCCGGGAACCCGGGCGTGACCGATGCGTTCGCCGCCGCTGGCTGTGGTGGTCGGACCGGTTTCAGCGCTCTGGATATTGTGAAAATGGGCTATTCCGAGTTTGTGATGGACACGCGGGTGGACTATCGGCTGGTGGGTGATGGAGAGCTCCTCAGCGTGACCGTCGATACCCTGATGCGGGAAATGAACAACACGCGGGTTGAGATGGACTTTTCTCTTGGCGCACCGTCACGTCATGCGCCGGCCGTTGCGATGGCCATGCCCAATGCCCAACTTCTGAGCGTGATGATCGATTATCAGGACAAGGGCTATGCCCGGCGTGTGTTGGATTTCTGCACCGAAGAAACCGGGCTGGAACGGGAGGCCTTTCTTGCCCAACATCTGAGCGCCTGGCAGGACATCTGGCATCAGTTTGGTTTGACGGCCGGGCCGACCATGGTTGATGCCTATCGGGAATTCCTGTCCAATCCGGATCAATTCCGCCTGCAGATCAAACCCGGCGGAAGCCTGCAAGCTGAAGACCTCAGTGGCCTGTCGACGGAGCTGATGCTCTATTACCTGCCCATGGAGCTATCGGTGAATCAGGGGTCAATGAACCGGCTGGACCTGTCGGTCATGGATGAGGCCGAAGCGGAAGCCTGGCGGGAAGCGCGACGGGAGCGGGCCGTTGATTCGGACAGTGAAGCGGAGCAGGCGACTGATGCTGGTGGTCCCGCGCAAGACGATGAAGGTCGGATTACCATTGAGACACTGCGTAACGCCGCCAATGCCACGGTGGAACTTCGACTCACCAACGGACACATCCTGGAGGGGGTGGTGTATTCGGTGGGGGAGGACCGGCTGCAGCTTCAACGTTTTCAGAATGGGGGCTACGTCATTCAACCGGTTGATTATGCCGATATTGAAGAGGCCTACCTCAGGGAGAAATAGACAGCAGCCGGGGGCTGCTGTCTACTCTCACAAGCGGATGACTCAACTATAGTCCGCTGTCGATCGCGTCGATCAATTCACCGTCTTCGGTATCGCCACTGAGCTCCCAGAAGAAGGCGCCGCCGAGCCCCTGTTGTTTCAGGTAGTTCATCTTGTCCTGAATGGTGGCCGGGGTGTCGTAGCTCCACCAGTCATCGCCGCAGTGGGCATAGGCGGTACCGGCGACGGTACCGGTGGCCGGGCAGGTGTTTTTCAGGACCTTGTAATCCTCAATGCCACTCTCATAGGTCCCATTGGCCGCACCGCTGGCGGAGCCACCCGGGGCCGCCTGGCTGACGCCCGTCCAGCCCCGGCCGTAGAAACCGATGCCGAGCAGGATCTTTTCGTCCGGCACACCCAGTCCCTTGAGGATCTGCACACTGTTGTCGCTGTGGAAGCCGGCCTGCGGAATGCCGCTGTAGCTGTTCAACGGTGAGTGTGGCGCGGTGGGCCCCTGGGCTTCCCAGGCTCCGAAGTAGTCGTAGGTCATCAGCATATAGAAGTCCAGGTACTGGGCGGCGCCACCGTAATCGGCCGCGTTCAGCTTGGCTTCACCCGCGCCGATGGCGGCGGTCACCAACTGGTCACCAAACTCGCTGCGCAGCGCCTGCATCAGTTCCCGGTAGGCATCAAAGCCGCTGTTGTCACAGGTCAGGCCGCATTCGTTGGGGTACTCCCAGTCGATGTCGATACCGTCAAACACGCCGTCCCAGCGGGGGTCAAACACCAGGTCATGGCAGGATTGAGCGAACTGCTGCGGATTCTGGGCCGCCTCGCCAAAACCGCCGGACCAGGTCCAGCCGCCAAAGGACCAGAGCACCTTGATGTGCGGGTACATTTCCTTCAACCGTTTGAGTTGCCCGAAGTTGCCGCGCAAGGCGCCCTGCTCCCAGGTGTCGGCCACCCCGTCCACACTTTCCTCGGCGCCATAGGCCCGGTCGTAGTCCGCATAGGAGTCGCCCACCACGCACTGACCATTCTGGACGTTGCCGAAGGCGTACACGATATGAGTGAGTTTCTCGGCGGAGCCGCTGGTGTGGATGTTCTTCACGTGGTAGTTGCGGTCGTAAATGCCCCACTGGGTGAAATAGCCCACCACCAGCTCGTCACCGTTGCCGGGGGCGCTGCTGCTGGAGGAACTGCTGCTCGACTCCGAGCTGGAATTGCTGCTGGACTCCGATGAGCTGCTGGAAGAGGCCGGTTCACAGGCGCCCAGATTTTCCCAGACGCCCCAGTCGCCGGATTGTTCGGGGTTATCCCCCTGAGTCCACCAGCGCGCCCGATACTCGACAACGTTGTATTCAACCCGGTCATCCTGGGTGTAGACGCTGTTGGCGTTCCAGGTGTCCAGTCCCTCACAGCCTTCACCGGTAGCGGCGCTACTGGAGGATGAAGCGCTGGAACTGAGCGAACTGCTGGAGCTGGAACTGTCGCCATCGCATTGACCCAGCAGACTCCAGGCCTCTTCCCAGGCCCAACCCTCACCGGGTGCATAGGCCCCGCCAGTGGAGCACCAGCCACCGACATCGCATTGATAGGCATTGCCCAGGTTTCGGGCGAGGTCGCCGCTGTCGTAGGTCGCATCCGGCGCGTAGGCCGGCACGGAGGAGCAGTCATAGGCCAGTGCTGGGGTGGCCGCCAGGCCTCCCAGGGCCAGAATGATCAAAAGTAGACGGATTTTCATGCAGAAACTCCCGGATTGTTATGGTTCAAGGGATATGCGGCCGGGCCGTCGTTGGACCGGTTGAGAGCAGAGGGACATCGAGCTGCCCGATGGGATGCGCCTCCCTGGCGGTCCGCGAGGCGTCGTCTACATTTAGACAACGTTGTCTAAATGTAGACGTCATGGCTGAATCCGTCAAAGTCATCCCGCCGCAATTGCGACCTTGATCTCGCTTTTCAGCCGTTTTTCGACGGATTGGCGTCGCTCTTGGGCTCTCCGGCGTACAAACCGGTCGTCAGTCGCGTAAAATACCGCGCCTGGCAAAGGTGGCCGGTAGCCCGATCTGAGAGGCAGACAGACCAAGATGGATTCATTGACACAAATGACCCTCGGCTCCGCCGTGGGTGTCGCGGTAATGGGCCGGCGGGTACCGGTCTGGCGCTCGGCACTGGTGGGCGCGTTTTTCGGAACCCTGCCGGACCTGGACTCGTTTGTGGACTACGGCGATCCGATCCGCAACGTCACCTATCACCGCGGTGCCAGTCATTCACTGTTCTACCTGTCTCTGCTTTCTCCCCTGTTTGCCTGGCTGATTACCCGCTGGATGCCCGCCGGGGGCTTCCGACGATGGTGGGCCGCGCTGTGGCTGATTCTGATTACCCATGTGCTGCTCGATACCATGACGGTGTACGGGACCCAGATCGGCCAGCCCTTTACCGATTATCCGTTCGGGGTGGCCAGCCTGTTTATCATCGACCCCCTGTACACGGTGCCACTGCTGGTCGGGTTGCTTCTGGCGCTGGGCGGTCGGCACCGGGCGAACCACTGGGGGTTGGCGTTGACCACGGGTTATCTGCTCTGGAGTATGGCGGCGCAGAGTTGGGCCGAAACCCGAGTCGAGCGCGAGTTGGCGGAGCGGGATTGGCCGGTCGAGCGGGTCCTGGTGACCCCCAGTGCGTTCAACACACTGCTCTGGCGGGTATTGGTCATGGCGCCGGATCACTATTACGAGGGTTTTTACGCCCTGGCCGATGGCGAGCGTGCCATTGAGTTCGATCGCTTCGAGCGGAACAGAGCGCTTTATGAATCCCTTCAGGACGATTGGGGGGTTCGGCGAATCGCCTGGTTCAGCAAAGGTTTTTTCAAGGTCAGCGAGCGGGACGGACTGGCGCGGATTACCGACCTGCGCATGGGGCAGGAGCCCTTTTACAGTTTCAACTTCGTGGTCGCCGAACGGGTGGACGGCGGATGGCAACCGGTTCCCCCGCAATTGCAGATGGAGCGCCCGGATATCGGTGCCGGCCTGCGCTGGATTGTCCGTCGGGCTCAGGGTCAACCGCTGCCTCCGCCTCGCGTGAAGACGCCTGAACGTGAGTCTTCACATACCCAGGAATCGCCCAGCAAAAGGCAATAATGTGGAACGACTGGATAAAGCTCTGGTGACCCGGGGCCTGGCGTACACCCGCAGTCAGGCCCAGCGGATGATCGAAGCCGGGCGGGTCCGCTGTCAGGTGGGCGGCGATTGGCACCTACTGAACAAGGCCAGCATCAAAGTGTCGGAAGACCAGCGACTGAAGATTGAGCCCGGTGATGAGGATCAATTTGTATCCCGGGGTGGCCTCAAGTTACGTGGCGCTCTGGCGCAGTCGGGCCTGGTGCCCGAGGGCTGGGTGGCACTGGATGTGGGCCAGTCCACGGGCGGGTTTACCGATTGTCTGTTGCAGGCCGGCGCCGCCAGGGTGGTCGGTGTGGATGTCGGTCGGGATCAGTTGGTGCCCGCTCTGAGAACGCACCCCAAGGTGGTGTTTTTTGAAGGCATCAATGCCCGGGATCTGCCCAGGGACACCCTGATGGCGGAGGCGCCAGACGGCTTTGATCTGATTGTGATGGACGTGTCTTTCATTTCCCAGACGCTCATTCTGCCCGGGTTGCCGGGACTACTGAAACCGGGCGGTCATCTGCTAAGCCTGGTCAAGCCGCAATTCGAGGTGGGTAAGGCGGGTATCGGTAAAGGCGGAATTGTGCGTGACGATCGTCTCTATATCGAGGTGGAGCAGCGAATTCGCGCCCAGTGCGAGGCGTTGGGGCTGACCGTCAATGCCTGGTTTCCGAGCCCGATTACCGGCGGTGATGGTAACCGGGAGTTTTTTGTGTCGGCCACAAAGCGACGCGGGGAGTTTTAACATTTAAACATTTTTTAGCCGATAAGACGTATAAATCTTCCCGGCGCTCCCCTATACTCCCTCGTGGTCGATACCACCTTATGCAAACGCGGCTTCTGAACAGGCATTCCCAACCGATCGCCCCAAGCTGCATGAATCATCCAAAACCATAAAGATGTGTGAGAAGGCAATGAAACAACGAGACCCCCTTTTGGGTCGCCCGCTGGTTGCGGCGTCCCTCTCCCTGTTGCTGGTGGCCTGTACGCCGGATGACAACACATCGCCGGCTCCGGAACAAGGTCAGGCGCCCGCCCAGTCTGAAGCGGTGGCTCCGCTCAGCGATACCGATGCGGCGGTGATTGCCCTGAGTGATACCGAAGCCGATTCCGCCCGCGACCGGGTGATGCGCCAGGTGAACCTTGAACCGATTGATGGCTTGACGGTGGATCTCTGGGCGTCCGAGAAGCTGCTGGCCGATCCGGTGGCGATCAGCGTGGACTATCAGGGCCGGGTGTGGGCCGCGGTGACCAACCGGAGCAACAACTCCGAGTTTGATATCCGCCGCTATCCGGACTGGGAACATTCCTCCATGACCTGGACCAGCGTCGAGGATCGGCGGGCGTTTCTGAAAGAAGAGCTCGCCCCGGAAAACAGCGGGCAGAATGCCTGGCTGGACGACCGCAACAATGACGGCTCCCGGGACTGGCGCGACCTGGCGGTGGTCAAAGAGGAAGTCATTCTCCTGCAGGACACCAGCGGTGACGGCCGGGCCAATGAAAGCCGGCGCTTCCTGAAGGACTTCCACAGCGAAGTGACCGACGTGCTCGGTGGCATTTATTACCATAATGAGCTGGATGAACTGTTTCTGGGGGTCGCTCCCAATGCCTGGCGGGTCAAAGACACCGACGGCGATCTGAGAGCCGATACCAAGCAGGCCATTTCCGATGGTTTCGCCGTGCACGTGGGTTTCAGCGGTCACGGGATGTCCGGCGTCACTCTGGGACCGGATGGCCGTATTTATTACGGAATCGGCGACATTGGTGCCAATATCACCGACGTTGATGGCAACGAGTATGCCTACCCCAACCAGGGGGTGGTCGTCCGCAGCGAGCCCGATGGCAGCAATTTTGAGGTGTTTGCCCACGGTGTGCGCAATACCCACGAATTCACCTTCGACCAATATGGCAACCTGATCACCGTCGATAACGACGGCGACCACGATGGCGAGTACGAGCGGGTGGTTTACCTGATCGATGGCTCCGACACCGGTTGGCGCACCAACTGGCAGTTGGGCAAATACAAGGACCCGAAAAACAACACCTACAAGGTGTGGATGGACGAGGATTACTTCAAACCCCGCTTTGAAGACCAGTCCGCCCACATTCTGCCCCCTATTGCCCCCTATCACGCCGGCCCCACCGGCATGGTGTACAACCCGGGCACGGCGTTGAGCGAGCGCTGGAACAACCACTTCTTCGTGGTGGAGTTTGTCGGCTCGGCGGCCCGCTCCGGCATCAACGCCTTTACCCTGGAGCCCAAAGGCGCCTCGTTCGAGCTGGCGTCAGACCAGAACATCTTCCGCGGCGTACAGGCCACCGGCCTGGACTTTGGCCCGGATGGCTCCCTGTTCATGAGCGACTGGATCGAAGGCTGGGGCCTCAACGGCAAGGGCCGTATCTGGAAAATGGATGTCACCGAAGGCGTCGATCAGGCTCAGCGGGACAATACTCAGGCACTTCTGGAAGCGAACTTCGCCGAACTGGGCGCCGATGAGCTGGTAGAGCACCTGAGCCACCCCGATATGCGTGTGCGTCAGCGTGCCCAATTGACGCTGGCGGCCCGTGAAGATCAGGCCAGCCTGCTGGAGGTCGCGCAAAACAGCGACCATCAACTGGCCCGCATTCACGCTCTCTGGGGCATTGGCCAGCTCACCCGTCAGGATCAGAGCCGTGCGGCCGTGCTGCTGCCTCTGCTGGGCGATACAGATCCCGAAATTCGTGCCCAGGTGGCCAAGGTGTTGGGAGATGTGGCCTTTGCCGATGCCCGCCCGGACCTGGCGCCCCTGCTGGCCGATGACAGTGCCCGGGTGCGGTTTTTCGCCGCCCAGGCGCTGGGTCGCATCGGCAACCCCGAGGATCAGTCGGCGGTGATTGCCATGCTGGAAGCGAACGACGATGAAGACGTCTACCTGCGTCAGGCGGGGGCGATTGCCCTGGCTCGCATGGGCGATGCCGAGACGCTGGGCAACCTGGAGACTCACGCCTCCGAAGCGGTGCGCATTGCCGCCGTGGTGGCGCTGAAACGCCTGCAGAGCCCGGAACTGGCCCGCTTCCTGGATGATACCAGTGAGTTTGTAGTGACCAACGCCGCCCGCGGCATCAGCGATGACCACTACGTGGATGAAGCGCTGCCGGCCTTGGCCGAGCTGCTGGCAACCACGGAATTTACCAATGAGCCTCTGCTGCGCCGCCTGATCAACGCCAACCTCTATGTGGGTGGCGACGCCTCGGTGGAGCGCCTGCTGGGCTTCGCCCAACGCGACGACATCGACGGGGTCCTGCGCGCCGAGGCCCTCCACACCCTGTCGGTCTGGCCGGAGAGCTCGGCCTTTGATCGGGTGACGGGGCGCCATCGCGGAGTGGTATCTCACCCGAGCGAGCAGGCCAGCGAGCCCCTGATGGCCCTGTCGAGCGAGTTGCTGCAAGATGGCAGCCCGGAGGTGCGTGCGGCCACGGCCAGTGCGCTGGCCGTGCTCGGCATCGAGGGCGCCAGCGACGCCCTGGCGGCAACGCTGAAAGACGACGCCAGCCCGATGGTTCGCGCCGCGGCTCTGGAAGCGCTGTTCACTCTGGACTACCCGGATATGGGCCAGGCGGCTCTGACCGCCACCAACGACGCCGATACCGATGTGCGCATGGCTGCGCTGGCATTGCTGCCCAGGCTGGATCTTCCGACAGAGGAGGTGGTTGAGCTGCACCGGGTATTGTTGAATAACGGCTCCCTGTCCGAGCAACAGGCCGCTTACCGCTCCTTGGCGAATGTCGATCATGCCAGTGCCCACAAGTTACTGGGGGAATCTCTGGCGGCCCTGCGCACGGGTGAGCTGCCCGCCGCCGTGCAACTGGATGTGATCGAGGCGGCTCAGGCCACCGGCAACGAGACCCTGATCGCCGAGCTGGAAGCCTACGAGGCGAGCAAGAACCGCAATAAACCCCTCGAGGTGTATCGGGAAGCCCTGGAGGGCGGCGACCCGAACGCGGGTATGAATCTGTTTCGCTACAGCAACAGTGCCCAGTGTATTCGTTGCCATATGGTCGGCCATCGCGGTGCCCGTGTCGGCCCGGACCTGACGACGATCGGTGATCAACTGACTCGTCGACAGTTGCTGGAGGCGCTGGTGGACCCGGGCGCCCGGGTTCCCGCCGGCCACGGTCGGGTGTCGGTTACGCTGGACAATGGTCAGAAGGTCAGCGGTTTCTTTGAGGCCGAGAGTCAGGACAGTATGACCATTGTCGATGGCGAGGAGCGCATTGAGGTGGCCAAGGCCGAGGTGGTGTCCACCGAGTACTCCGGCTCGGGTATGCCGCCCATGGGGCAACTGCTCAATCGCAGCCAGTTGCGCGATATCGTCGCCTACCTGGTGACCCTGCCCACCGAAGAGGAAGCCGAGGGGCACTGACCCTGAGGCGTTTTTGGCGGAGGCGCCTTCAGCTCGCCTCCGCCATCGGCACCCCTGTGGTGCCTCTCTTCAACTGATATACTCCGGTCATAGGTCTTTTTTAACGACAACAAGGTCCCTATGACCACCCCGCTACTGATTTGTGATGACTCCCTGGTCGCTCGCAAGCAAATGCTCCGCGCCCTGCCTCCCGACTGGGATGTACTGGTCAGCTTTGCCTGTGATGGCGAGGAGTGTCTACGCTACCTCGAGGCCGATCGGGGCCACATCCTGTTTCTCGATCTGAACATGCCAGTGCTGGACGGATACGCCGTGCTGCGGGAAATTCGGGCCCGTGATTGGCCGACGCTGGTGATCGTCGTCTCGGGGGATATTCAGCCGGAGGCGGAACAGCGCGTGCGGGATCTCGGCGCCGTTCAGATGATCCGCAAGCCTATGGATCCGGTGCAACTGCAAGCGGTTCTGGTGGAGTTCGGGCTCTACGATCCCTCTGAGGATCGCCGCTTGGCGGTGCACCCGGAAAGCCCCGATCGCAGTACCACCTGGCATGATGTGTTGCAGGAACAGGCCAATATCGCCATGGGCCAGGCCGGTGACTTGCTGGCCCGCTTGCTGGGGGTGTTTGTGGAGCTGTCGGTGCCAAAAGTCAGCATGCTCGCGGCCAGTGAGCTCAATATGGCGCTGACCGCTGGCAGCAGCCACCACAAGTGGTCTGGCGTCAGTCAGGGATTCGTGGGCGGAGGCCTGGGCGGGGAAGCGCTGCTCTTGTTCAGTGATAGCAGCGTGGAGGACATGAGTGCCCTGCTCGGTTATCAGGACGACAACGCGTCCCACAAAGAGCTCGAAGTCCTGATGGACCTGTCCGGCATTCTGGCGGGCGCCTTCCTGAAAGGCCTGGGGGAGCAGTTGCACCTGTCGCCGAGAATCACGCCGCCGGTGGTGCTTGGCACCCACGTCACCATGGACGATCTGCTGCACCACAATAGCCACCTCTGGGAGCAGATGCTGAGCATCGAAGTGTCCTTTGCGGTGGAAAACCACAATATTCTGGGCAATCTGTTGCTACTGTTTACCGAGGATTCGATTCCCCGGCTGCAGGAAACACTGGATTACCTGCGGCCCGATCCGGAGGGCGCTTCGTGAACCGCACCGAGTTTACCCTGAGCGATGTGCACTGGCTGATGGATCTGTTGCAGACCATCGAGGTGGGAATCGTGGTGCTCGACGGCGACAACCGGGTGCGCTCCTGGAACGGTTTTATGGAAAACCACAGCGGTATCCGCGCCGACGAGGCCCAGGGCGCGGATCTGTTTCAGCTGTTTCCGGACCTGCCCCGGGAGTGGCTGGAGCGCAAGCTGCACACGGTCCGCCTGCTGAACACCCGAACCTTCAGCGTCTGGGAGCAGCGACCCTATCTGTTCCGGTTCCGCAATCGCCGCCCGATTACCGGCACCGAAGCCTACATGTTCCAGAACATCACCTTCTTCCCGCTGACCGATCAGCGCGGCGCGGTCGAAGGGGTCTGTCTGCTGGTGTATGACGTGACCGATATGGCGAGCAGCCGACGTCAACTGGAAAAAAGCAACGCCCAGCTCAGGCGACTCAGCCAGACGGATGGACTCACCGGGTTACTGAACCGCAGTACCTGGGAGTCGTTCCTGCAGACCGAGTTTGAGCGGCATTTCCGCTACGGTTCCGAAGCGGCTCTGGTCATGCTGGACATCGACCACTTCAAACCGATCAACGACACTTACGGTCATCTCGTGGGAGACGAGGTGCTCCGGCAGGTGACCAGTCTGATCAAGTTCAACTTGCGCCAGCCGGACATTGCCGGTCGTTACGGGGGAGAAGAGTTTGCCATTATCCTCCCCGAAACCGACCTCGAGGGGGCCGAGTGCTTTGCTGAGCGGATACGCTCAGTGATCGAGCAGCAGCCGCTCAAATGCCTGGACCAAACCATCCGGGTCACCGCCAGCCTGGGTATAGCGCCCTGGAGTCTTGCCTACCAGGACGCCGACCAGTGGCTCGGGGCGGCCGATCAGGCCCTGTATGCCGCCAAGCGGGAGGGCCGTAACCAGGTGGTGATTGCGCCGTCCCCCGAATGATCTGACTCCGGTCCACTCCCGTACCCAATCCTCCAGGAGTGAATGTCGGGAGAGGCTGCCGTGCGGCGCATCGGATTGTACTGGTTCGGAGATGATTTGCGGGTATCGGATCAGCCGGGGTTGACCCGCGCCGCAGCGGAAGTGGATCAGTTGATCTGCCTGTATGTGGTGGACTCCGCCTGGTTCCGGCCAGGTTCTCTGGCGCTGACCCGGCCGTTGGGCATCCATCGGGAACGGTTTTTACTGGAAGCCTTGCGAGCTCTGGACACCAGTCTGCGCAGCCTGGGCCAGCATCTGAACGTCATCTGGGCGCGTCCGCTGGACATCGTACCGGCATTGATTTCCCGCTACAGCATCACCCACTGCTATCACAGTGATCACCCGGGCTATTACGAGCGGCGTGACTGGCAGTGGCTGCGCGACCACTATCCGCAACTGACGTTCGTCGATATTCAGAATCAGACCCTGTTCAATGCGGAGCAATTGGGATTTAGCCTGACGGATCTGCCGACAACCTTCTCGCAGTTTCGCCGGCGCGTTGAACAATGCTCCATTCCCGAATCGGACGGTTTCGTCGCGAACCTGCCGCCGAGCCCGGCGGAGGGCCGCAAGTTACCGGTTCCGCCCGAGCGCAATGGCTGCCCCTTTCGCGGCGGCGAAGACGCCGCCCGGATGCACCGGATTCGCTACTTTGACAGCGACGCGCCGGCCCACTACAAACACACCCGCAATGCGCTGGACGACTGGGCCTCCTCCACCAAGTTCTCCCCCTGGCTGGCCCGAGGCTGCCAGTCGCCGCGACAGATCAATACCGCGCTGGCGAACTACGAGCGGCACTATGGGGCGAATGAATCCACCGAGTGGATTCGGTTCGAACTGTTGTGGCGGGAATACTTTCAGTGGATGGCCCGCGCCTATGGCGCGGATCTCTATCGGTTTGGCGGCCGGCCGAGGCGCTCGCTCAATACCAGCTTTTATCCCGAGCGGTTTCGCAAATGGTGTGAGGGCGCCACGCCCTACCCGCTGGTGAATGCCGCCATGAACCAGTTGAACCGCACCGGCTATCTGTCCAATCGGGCCCGCCAGATTGTCGCCAGTGCCCTGGTCAACGAGCTGCAGGTGGATTGGCGCTATGGCGCCGCCTGGTTTGAACAGCAGTTGATTGATTACGAGGTCGGCAGCAACTGGGGCAATTGGCAATACATTGCCGGGGTGGGCGCCGACCCCCGCGGTGGTCGGCACTTCAATCTGGAGAAACAGGCCGCCCAGTTCGACCCCGACGGTGAATACGTGCGCCGATGGGGCGACAACCGCGAGCTGACCCCGCTCGATTCGGTGGATGCCGCCGACTGGCCTATTGCCCATTCGTGAGCCGAGCCTGTGAGCCAACATAGCCCGATTAATCTGGTGTGGTTGAAGCGCGACCTGCGCCTGACCGATCACGCCCCGCTTGCCGACGCCGCGACCCGACCGGAACCCCTGTTGCTGATCTACTGTTTTGAACCCGAACTGCTTGAAGACCCCCACTATGACGAGCGTCATTGGCGGTTTATCTGGCAATCCCTGGACGACATGGATCGGGTGCTGGCGCCCCTGGGTGGCAAAGTTGTTCGGCTCTGGGGATCGGTAACCGCACTGTTGGAGGCGTTGTATCGAACCCGACCGGTGGCGGGCCTGTTCAGCCATGAAGAAACCGGTCTGGCGGTGACCTTTGAACGGGATAGGGCGGTTGCGGATTGGTGTCGGGCGCGCGCTGTGCCCTGGCGGGAATTCCCGACGGGCGCCGTTCAGCGCGGCTTGCCCGATCGCCGCCGTTGGGATCGAGACTGGTCTCGGACGATGCGCGCCCCCCCGCAGGATCCCGAGCTGGAACGCATCCGGTGGGTCGTTTTGCCGGAGGATCTGGGTTCAGGTACCGCGCCCGAGTCGTGGTGCCGGGAGAATCCGGCCTTTCAGCGCGGCGGCATTCGGACCGCCCGCCAGACCCTGGCGAGTTTTCTAGAGCATCGGGGGCGGGATTACCGTCGGGCGATTTCCAGCCCCTCCGCCAGCCGTGAGCACTGTTCCCGGCTCTCGCCCTACCTCGCCTGGGGGAATCTCAGCCTGCGCCAGGTATATCAGGCCACGCTGGAGCGCCGGCAGGCGCCGGGATGGCGCTACCCCCTGACCGCGTTCAGCTCCCGATTGCACTGGCACTGCCACTTCATCCAGAAGTTCGAAAGTGAGTGCGCCATGGAACACCGGCCGGTCAACCGGGCCTACGAGGCCTTTCCCTACCGGACCGACGATCGGGTCGACGACGACCTTCAAGCCTGGTGCGAGGGCCAGACGGGCATCCCATTGGTGGATGCCTGCATGCGTTGTCTGCACCAGACCGGCTATATCAATTTCCGCATGCGTGCCATGCTGGTCAGCGTGCTGTGTCACCACTTGAACATCGATTGGCGCCGGGGCGTGACTCACCTCGCCCGTCTGTTTCTGGACTTTGAACCGGGCATCCACTATCCCCAATTCCAGATGCAGGCCGGGGTGACGGGCATCAACACCATCCGCATCTACAACCCGGTCCGCCAGTCGGAGGAGCAGGATGCCGAGGGCGTCTTCATCCGTCGATGGTTGCCGGAGTTGGCCGAGTTGCCGGTGCCGTTGCTTCATCGTCCCTGGGAGCGGGCACCGATGGAGCGCTTGATGTTCGATCTGTCCTACCCGGAACCGATTCTGGACGTGACCCAGGCGGCCCGGTCCGCCCGGGAGCGTCTGTGGAGCTGGCGAAGCCGGGACGAGGTGAGGCGCGAAGGCCAGCGTGTGTTGGGGCGCCACGTGCGACCCTCCTAGGGGACACGCCTTGACGATCCCCGGGGGAGCCTGTACGTTTATCCAGATTCGAGGCGCTTCCGGCCTGAAAATGGACACAAAAACCGGTACACTGTTGCGCTCGATTTACGGCATCAGAACCCCCAGTCACCAACCAGCGACCTGCCCATGGATGTATCCGCCCTGCTTAACGATCTGAACGACGCCCAGCGCGAGGCCGTCTCCGCTCCCGCCCATAACCAGTTGATTCTGGCCGGTGCGGGTAGTGGCAAGACCCGGGTGCTGGTGCACCGGATCGCCTGGCTGATTCAGGTTGAGCAGGTCTCGCCCTACTCCATCATGGCGGTCACCTTTACCAACAAGGCGGCGCGGGAAATGCGCGCGCGCCTGGAAACCCTGCTGTCTGACACCGGCCAGCCGGTGAACACCCGCAGCATGTGGGTGGGGACCTTCCACGGTCTGGCGCACCGCTTGCTCAAGGCGCACTGGCAGGATGCCGGATTGCCCCAGAATTTCCAGATTCTCGATAGCGACGATCAGCTGCGTCTGATCAAACGGGTATACCAGCGCCTGGAACTGGATGAATCCAAATGGCCGTTCCGTCAGGCCCAGTGGTTCATCAATGGTCAGAAAGACGAAGGCCTGCGTCCGCAGCACATCCCGGACAGCGGCGATCCGTTTATCCGCACCATGCTGATGATCTACCGCGCCTATGAGGAGGACTGCCAGCGCAGTGGCTTGGTGGATTTTGCCGAGCTGTTGCTGCGTGCCCATGAACTCTGGTTGCACAAGCCCCACATCCTCGAACACTACCAACGCCGTTTTCCGTTCGTCCTGGTGGACGAGTTTCAGGACACCAACAGTATTCAGTACGCCTGGCTGCGGGTGCTCGCCGGGACGACGGCCAAGGTCACCGCCGTGGGCGACGATGACCAGTCCATTTACGGTTGGCGCGGTGCGCGGATTGAAAATATCCAGCGCTTTACCGACGACTTTCCGGGTACCCAGACCATCCGCCTGGAACAGAACTACCGTTCCACCGGCACCATCCTGAAGGCGGCCAATGCGGTGATTGCCAACAACTTTGGCCGCCTGGGCAAACAGCTGTGGACCGAGGGGGACGATGGCGAGCCGATCGCGTTGTACGCCGCGTTCAACGAACAGGATGAAGCCCGGTTTATCGTCGAGCGCATCGAAGATTGGGTCAAGCAGGGCAACAGCTACTCCAGCTCTGCCATTCTGTATCGCTCCAACGCCCAGTCCCGGGTGCTGGAAGAAGCGCTGTTGCGCGAGGGCATTGCCTATCGCATCTATGGCGGCCAGCGATTCTACGAGCGCCTGGAAATCAAAAACGCCCTGGCCTATATGCGGTTGATTGCCAACCCCGATGACGATGCGGGTTTCGAGCGGGTAATCAATACGCCCACCCGGGGTATTGGCGGCAAAACCCTGGATGCGATCCGCGAGTGCGCCCGGAATCAGAACCTGTCCCTGTGGCAGGCCTCGGCACAGATCATTGCCAACAATGCCCTGCCCGCCCGGGCGGCGAATGCGCTCAAAGGCTTTATGCAGCTGATCGACTCGCTTGCCGATCACAGTACGGAAAAGCCCCTGGATGAAGTCGCCCAGTTGGTGCTGGACGAAACCGGGCTGCTGGAGTTTCACCGCAGGGAAAAAGGTGAAAAAGGTCAGGCCCGGGAAGAGAATCTGCAGGAGCTGGTCAATGCCTGCCGGGTGTTCGATGCCGCCGAGGACGATGAGTTGTCGGTGTTGCAGCAATTTCTGGACACCGCCGCACTGGATGCCGGCGAAACCCAGGCGGATGAGTTTGAAGACGCGGTTCAATTGATGACCCTGCACTCGGCCAAGGGCCTGGAGTTTCCGCTGGTGTTTCTGGCCGGGGTGGAAGAGAATCTGTTCCCGCACAAAATGTCCATGGAGGACCCGGACCGACTCGAGGAAGAGCGGCGCCTGTGCTATGTGGGTATCACCCGCGCCATGGAAAAACTCTACATCAGCTACGCCGAAACCCGTCGCCTGTACGGCGCGGAAACCTTCAACGCCCTGTCCCGCTTCGTGCGGGAAATTCCGGCGGAACTGATTCACGAAGTGCGCCTGAAAACCACCGTCACCCGGCCCATGGGCTATGGTAAGGGCGATTACGGCCGGGCCAATAACGTCAGCCTGACCGATTCCGGTGAAGACACCGGGTTTCATTTGGGCCAACGGGTCAGCCACGGCGTATTCGGCGAAGGTGTTATCCTGCACTTTGAAGGCCAGGGGGCCCACGCCCGGGTCCAGGTCAACTTTGACGATGAAGGCAGCAAGTGGTTGGTGCTGCAATACGCTAAACTGACACCCATGTAGGGCAGGCCTGTCCTGCCAAAAAACCATAACAATACGCGCAAACACTATGACGACGACTCAAAAACCGCACTGGTCCCCGCTGATCATCCTGACGCTGGTTGCCCTGGTGGCAATCCTGTTTTCCCTGTTGGTCATGGAAAAGGCCACTGACAAGGTGGCAGTGATGGTCGATGGCGAAGTGCAGGAGCAGCGCATTTACCGCTGGCGTATGGTCACCACCTGGCCCAAGGACTTTCCCGGCCTGGGCACCACCGCGCAGGAATTTGCCAATATGGTGCAATCCATGAGCGGCGGCCGTTTGCAGATCCGTGTCTACGGCGCCGGGGAAATCGTGCCCGCCATGGGGGTGTTTGATGCGGTGTCGGATGGCAGTGCAGAAATGGGCCATGGTGGCAGCTACTACTGGCGTGGCAAGGCCCCCGCCGCACAGTTTTTTACCACCATTCCGTTTGGGATGAACGCGCAGGAAATGAACGCCTGGTTGCATCACGGCGGCGGCCTGGAATTGTGGCGCGAAGTCTACGCGCCCTTCAATATCATTCCCTTTCCCGGCGGCAACACCGGCATTCAGATGGCCGGCTGGTTCAACAAGGAGATCAACAATATTGAGGACCTGCGCGGGCTGAAAATGCGTATTCCGGGGCTGGCGGGGGATGTGTTTAATCGCGCCGGTGGCAGCTCAGTGAATATCCCCGGCGGCGAACTCTATACCTCATTGCAGACGGGGGTGATCGACGCCGCCGAATGGGTGGGGCCGTCCAACGATCAGGCCTTCGGCTTTGATCAGATCGCCCGGTATTACTACTACCCGGGTTGGCAGGAGCCGGGTTCGACCCTGGAGCTGTTGGTCAACAAGCCCGCCTTCGAGGCGTTACCGAAAGACCTTCAGGCCATCGTTACCCACGCGGCACGCGCGGCCAACCAGGACATGCTGGACCAATACACCGCCCGCAATCCCCGGGCGCTGAACGATATGGTCGCCAAGGAGGGGACGGAACTGCGGCGCCTGCCGGATGATGTGATTCAACGCCTGTACACGCTCTCACGCGACATTTTTCAGGAGCAGGCTGAACGGGATCCGCTATTCCGTAAAGTGTGGAATTCCTATCGGGCATTCCTGGCGGAGGTGACGGACTACCACAAAATCACCGAGCACACCTACTACGATGTTCGGGAGCAGGTGCAAAAAGACACGGCGAGCGCCGGCGAAGGGAACGATTGAGTGTGCCTTGGCCGGAGCGGGAGGTAACCCCTTGACCGGCCGCCAGCGCCACTGGGCGCTCAGTTTGCTCTGGTTGTATGCCTCGATGGCGGCGGCGGTTGCGCCTTCGAATCCTCCCGAAAAGCGGCTGGAAGTCGGACTCGGGGTGGGTGCCCTGGTGACGCCGGATTATCGTGGCTCCAAAACCTACCGGAATTACGTGGCTCCCGTGCCCTATGTGATCTATCGGGGCAAAATCCTACGCTCTGATCGCGAAGGTGTGCGCAGCGATCTGTTCCGCAGTGATCAGTTGGAGTTTACCCTCAGTCTGGCTGCTTCCATCCAGCCAGACAGCGATAAAAACGAGCGACGCGTCGATATGCCGGGCCTGGATTCTACGCTTGAGTTGGGACCGGCGCTGAACATCAATGTGACCGGTGATACCCTTCGGGAAAAGTGGATGTTGACCTTGCCGGTGCGGGCGGTGATCACCCTGGGACAGGGCTCGCCGGAACACATTGGTTGGTTGGCCGAGCCACAGTTGTCCTATCGTTTTCGGCGCGGCTCGTGGAACTGGACCTTTCGGATGGGCCCGTCTTTCGCCAGCAACGACTACCACGAATACTATTATGGCGTCGAATCGAGCCATGTCCGGCCCGATCGCCCGCGGTACGATGCCCGGGGCGGCTACAGTGGCTTGAATACCCAACTGGCGGTGAGTCGCCGTACCGATAAACTCTGGTACGGGTTCTTCGTGCGTTATTACAATCTCAACGGAGCCCATTTTATGGACAGTCCGCTGGTGGAGGTCGATCAGGGGGGCAGCGGTGGTTTTGCGATCACTTGGATTCTGTACTGATCAATCTGTTTGGCCCGGCAGCAAGCAATGCGGAGGCGGCAGTGACCGCCTCCGCAACGGGCTTACTGACGAACCCCTTCGACGTGCAGTTCCAGATGAACCACGCGAGAAGCGGGGCCCAGGTCATAGTCGATGCCAAAGTCCTTGAGGGTCAGCTCGGCTTCGCCTTCAAAGCCTACCCGATAGCCACCCCAGGGGTCTTCGCCTTCGCCGACCTTCTCGACCTCAATGGTGATTTCCTTGGTGACGCCGTGCAGGGTCAGGTCGCCCACGACATCAAACTCTTCGCCATTGTCTTCGACATTCTCAATACGCTTGCTGACAAACTTGGCTTCGCCGTGTTTGTCGGTGCTCAGAAAATCATCGCTGCGCAGGTGTTTATCCCGCTCGGCGTGATTGCTGTCGATGCTGCTGGTGTCGACCGTGACGGTAATTTGGCTGTCTTCCACCTTGTCCGCGTCGTAGCTGAAGCGGCCTTCAAAGTCGTTAAAACGACCGGTCAGCCAACTGTAACCCAGGTGCTGAATTTTGAAATTGATGGCGGCGTGAGCGCCTTCGGTATCGATCACATAGTCGGCGGCCATGGCCGGAACGCTGGCCAAACCAATACTGCTCAGAGTCAATGCGGCGAGGGTCTTTTTCATGGTCTTACTCCTTAACGGTTGAGAAACAAAAGTGGCTTACGGGTTGGGATCGGATTTACCGGGACGAAGCATACGCAGCAGGGTCCGATCCCGGATCACAAAATGGTGCCAGAGCGCCGCCCCGGCGTGGGCGAGCGCCAGAAGAATCAGTAACCAGGCGGCGATTTCGTGGATCTCGCCCGCCAGATCGACGCCGTCGGAGCTCAGCTGCCAAGTGGCTGGAATACTGAACAGGTCAAAAAAATCTGCGGGATCGCCTTTGGCGGTATTGATGAGATAGCCGGTTACTACCATAACCACCATCAACAGGTACAGGAGGTGCTTCATGGCGGCCGCCCCGATCCGGATTCTGCGGCTGTGGTTGGGTAGCGGCTGCGGGTTGCCCCGCTGGCTGACCCGCCATCCGATTCGCACAACCAACAACATGGCCAGCAACAGCCCGAGGCTGACATGCAGTTTGGGGAGTTCGTGATAGCCTTTGTCGTAGTAAGTCAGGTCGACCATGTAGAATCCGATGCCAAAAATGGCAATGACCAGTAGTGCAGACAGCCAGTGCACCGTAATGGACAACCAGCCGTAACGTTGGGCGTCATCTTTAATCATGGACCTGTCTTCCTTCAACCGACTTTCACGAACCAATTTGGCCCTTAAAAACTAGCAGAATACTGTAAAGGCAGCGGTTAAGATTTGTTAGTAAAGTCCTGTAAGCGCGGAATTCTGGAAGGGTTGGGCGGGCGCGACTGTAAAGTCGCGCATCCTGGGAGCTGGGTTACTTCGGTACCGGCCGGGTCCGGCCATTGTCATCGATGGCGACGTAAACGAATTCGCCCTCAGTGACTTTGGTCATTTCGCGATTACCGCACTCCTTGATCCAGACCTCGATCAGAGTGCGAATGGAGGTACGCCCCACGTCCAGTGTACTGGCATAAACACTGACGGTGGCGCCTACGGGCACCGGCCGCAAAAACACCATGCTTCCCACGGCCACCGTTGTAACCCGTCCTTTGGCCACTTCCTGGGCGAGAATTGCGCCACCCAGATCCATTTGGGTCATCAGCCAGCCACCGAAAATATCGCCGTAGGGATTGGTGTCGGCGGGCATGGACAGGGTTTGCAGAGTCAACTCACCGTGGGGGGTGGGATCCTCATCAATGCCTTGCATGGCCATGAACTCAGTACCTCTGATTCAATAATAGAACGCTGATTTTACAGGGATAGTTGCTGCGGTAGCCAGGTGGCAAGCCCAGGCCATAACGCCAGAGCACAGAGTACCAGCAATTGCAGCACAATAAACGGAATCACGCCACGATACAGGGCACTGGTGGCCACCGAGGAGGGCGCTACGCCACGCAGGTAGAACAGTGCGAAACCAAACGGCGGGGTCAGGAAAGAGGTCTGCAGGTTCAGGGCAATCATGATGCCCAACCAGATGGGGTCGACCCCCATGGCCAGCAGCACCGGGCCCACAATGGGTACAACCACAAAGGTGATTTCGATAAAGTCGAGAATAAAGCCCAGCAGAAATATGATCACCATCACCACCAGCATGGCGGTGAATACCCCGCCCGGCAGTTGATGGAAGAAACCTTCCACCAGCTCTTCCCCACCGAAACCCCGGAACACCAGGGAAAATAACGAGGCGCCGATCAGAATCGTGAAAATCATGGCGCTGGTCATGGTCGTGCTGCGGGCCACGTCCTTGAGCCGGGCGATATCCAGCTTGCCTTTGAACAGGGCCAGTAGCGCAGCGCCGAGCGCGCCTACCCCGGCCGCTTCGGTCGGTGTCGCAATGCCCAACAGGATAGAGCCCAGTACCAGAATGATCAGCGCCGATACCGGCACCAGGCTGAGCCACAGACGACCGGTGGAGATCGGGCCGTCGCTGGGTGCTGCGGGCGCGAGCACCGGCCGCCAACGGGCGATCAAGAGCATGTACAGCAGGTAGAGACTCACCAGTACCAGACCGGGAATCAGAGCGCCGACAAACAGATCGCCGACCGAGAGCGTATCGGGGCTGAATACACCTTGGGCCAGTTGCGCCCGCTGGTAGGCGTTGGAGAGGACATCGCCAAGCAGTACCAAAGCGATGGACGGCGGAATGATCTGCCCCAGGGTTCCCGTGGCGCAGATGGTGCCGGCGGCGAGCGATGGGTGGTAGCCCTGGCGCAACATGGTGGGCAGGGAAATCAGCCCCATGGTCACCACGGTGGCTCCGACGATTCCGGTACTGGCGGCGAGCAGTGCACCGACAATAATCACCGATAAACCCAGTCCCCCGGGCAGGCTGCGGCAGGCGCGGCTCATGTTCTCCAGCAGTTCCTCCGCCAGCCGGGACTTCTCCAGCAGGGTGCCCATAAACACAAACAGAGGCACGGCTACCAGCGTGTAATTGGCCATGATTCCGTAGATTCGACTGGGAAAGGTGCGCAACAGGTTGGGCTCAAATACGCCGGTCACGATGCCGAACCCGGCGAAAACCAATGCAACGCCGGCCAGGGTAAAGGCCACCGGGTAGCCGAGCATCAACACCGCGCAGACTGCGGCGAACATCAGTAGAGGAATCAGTTCGATCAGCATTCCTCCTCTCCCGATTCGTCTGCCGTCGTGCCGTCGGGGGCGGCGTAGCCCATCAGTCGCAGCAGGTTGCGCAGCACCTCAGCGACCGCTTGCAACAGCAGGCTCGCGGCCAGTAGGGGGATCAGACTCTTAAGCAGATAAACCCAGGGCAGACCGCCCGAGTCGGCAGAGACTTCCCGGATACGCCAGGCACTGCGGACGAAGTCCTGGCTGATCCAGCCAATGAAGAGGGCCAGCGGAATGAGAAACACAAGGCTGCCCAGGGCATCTACCCAGGCACGCGCCTCGGGGCTGAAGCGACGGTAGAGAATATCGACCCGAACCTGTTTATGGTGTTTGAGCGCGTAGCCCGCCCCGAGCATAAAGAGCGCGGCGTGCATGTAGGTGACGGACTCCTGCAGTGCCACCGAACCCTGTCCCAGCCCGTAGCGCAATAACACGACGGCGCAGGTAATACCGACCATAACCGGGGCCAGCCAAGCGACGGTGCGACCCAGCCCTTCGGTACAGGCATCAAGTCCGCGAATGAGGGCGCGAATGAGGGCGGGTGGCGGAGGAGTCTGGGCGTCTTCAGGCATTATGATTATAGGGTTGAGAAAGCGTCGAAGCGCGCAGTATACCGAATTAAGGAGCCGGAGTGAGCCCGGCTCCTCAGGCCCTGGAGGTCAGGACCCGGCCTGCACGCCCAGCTGCGAGAGCTTGCTCTGGGCCGCTTCGCCCAGATCACCGCCGCCAGAGGCCACTTCGCGATAGTAGCCGATGGCCGCTTCGCGATCGCCCCGCTGCTGGGCCAGCTCACCCAGATGGTAACTGCCGAGCTGGGTCGGCAGCAGCTTGCGACTCTGCTCCAGATCCGCTCGCGCCTGACGGGTGTTGTTCTGCTGCTTATGCAGCAGACCCCGGTAGACCAGTGGACGGAAGAATTCCGGATTGGCCGCAATGGAGCGGTCAAAGGCGGCAATGGCCTCGCCCGGCTGCTTTTTCTGCATCAACAACTGCCCTTTGAGCTCCCAGAACAGGTTTTCTTTGGGCTGGTGGTCAATGGCCTGTTCCACCAAGGTCAGCGCCCGATCATACTGTTTTTCCGAGGCGGCTTTCTGGGCTTGTTGATACTGTTCATAGGCTGGCTGATCACGCCGTAGCTGGGCCATGGCCCGATCGAAAGCCGCCTTGTTGCGCACGCCGCCACTGTACTGCTCGGCCAGCGCCTTGTTGGCGTTCACGCGCTCCTGAGAGGGCGGGTGACTGGCGAACAGGCCGTCCAGCCAGCTGCTCTGCCGACCTTCCGACAGCCGAACAAAGGTCTGTTGCAGTTCCACGGCGGCCTGTGGGTCATAACCGGCTTCAACCATGTACTGGATGCCGTAGCGGTCCGATTCCAGTTCGTGGCTGCGGCTGTACTTGGCCTGCCAGGCCATGGCACCGACGCCGACCGCACCCATCGCGAGCCCGGCATAGTCGGAATCAGACTTCGAGGCGGCTACGCCTGCGGCGAGCATCCCGGCCTGTAGAAGCACAGTGCGCGTTTGCTGAGAGGCGCTGTGACGGGCGGCAGCGTGGACGATTTCGTGGCCGAGTACCGACGCCAGCTGTGCTTCATCGTCCAGTTCGACCAGCAGCCCGCGGTTAATGGCCATCTTGCCACCGGGCAGAGCCCAGGCGTTGGGAACGCCGTTATTCAGCACCACGATTTCATAGGGCAGACCGGGGCGATCGCTGACCGCGGCGAGCTTGTCCATGACCTGGCTGACGTACAGTCCAAGTTCGGGATCGACGACGTAGCGACCGCCCTGGGATTGCTGGCTTGGCTGATAGTTCTCGGCGCCGATCGCCAACTCCTGATCGGCGGACATCAGGGTCAGTTGGCGCTCCCCGGTGACCGGATTGACGGAGCAGGCCGTGGCGCCGAGCAACAACCCGGTCGCGGCCAGCAGAGACAGACAGCGTTTCATGATAGAGGTCCTCCAGTGACGGCGTGGGCCCATCGGGTTCAATGGGCTCAGTGTGTATAATGTTGTCCTTTATAGCAGGGGGACCCGAATGAAGAAAGCGTTGCGCACCATCGAGTTATTTGCCGGCACCCGTCCGGACGGCCAGCCGATTGTGGAACAGTTGCCGGTCAGTGAGTTGGAGTCCGGTGACCTGCAACTGGTGCGCTCCCCCGCCTTCGCTCAGGGGATCGCCAGCGGCGACACGGTGCGCCTGCTGCCCAAGACTCAGGAAATCGAACTGGTACGCCGCAGCGGCAACCTGAGTCTGCGGGTGTTTACCAAAGGGGATATGACGCCGATTGCCGATGCTCTGGTGCCCGCGCTGGAAAAACTCGGCGGTGAACTGGACTTGCACAATGATCGTATGCTGGTCATCTCCATCCACGTCAGCTGCGGGTTTGAAACCATCGAAAAACTCATGAACGAGGTATTGGGCAAAGACCCGGACAGCACCTGGATGTACGGCAATGTCTACGACCCAAGCGATGGCTCGACGCCCCTGAACTGGTGGCTGGATGTGTTAAAGCCAGAGTAGTCAGCTGGAGCCGCAAAACGGCAGGAGTGCCTGCCCTACTAAACCGCCTTACCGACAGTGAGCGTTTGCGTTATGTTGATGTTGATATCCCCTGCCAAAACCCTGGATTTTGAAACCGCACCGGTCACCGACAGATCGACCCAGCCGGACTTTCTGGACCAATCACAAGAGCTGATCGGTGTACTCAGAGATCTGGCGCCCCAGGATATCTCCAGCCTTATGGGTATCAGCGACAAGCTCGGCCAGCTCAACTACGACCGTTACCACCAATGGCAAACGCCGTTCACGTCGGGCAATGCCAAACAGGCGGCTCTGGCGTTCAAGGGGGATGTGTACACCGGCCTGAATGCCGAACAGTTCAAGGAGGGCGATTTCACCTTTGCCCAGAAACATCTGCGGATTCTGTCCGGACTTTACGGGTTGCTCCGCCCGCTCGACCTGATTCAGCCCTACCGTCTGGAAATGGGCACCAGGCTGTCGAATCCGCGCGGAGACAACCTGTATCAATTCTGGGGAGAGCGCCTGACCCGGGCCATCAACCAACAGCTCGATACATTGAAGAGCTCCGTGGTGGTGAATCTCGCCTCCAACGAGTACTTCAAATCGGTTCAGCCCGGGAAACTCTCGGCATCGCTCGTTACACCGGTGTTCAAGGACTGGAAGAATGGCCAGTACAAGATCATCAGTTTTTACGCCAAGAAGGCTCGCGGACTGATGGCGGCCTATGCGATTCAGAACCGTATCCAGGACGCTGAGGACCTGAAGGCGTTCGATGTCGATGGCTATGCCTATAATGATGCCCTGTCCAAGGGCGCCCAGTGGGTGTTTACTCGCGATAGCGCATAAAAACAACGTCCGAAACAACAAAAAGATCTTAACGCGCCCTTACATCCTTCCGCAGGGCGCGTAAAATTGAATTGCGAGTCAGGACACTCGCGCCGTCTAACGGTTTTACCTGCGGCTTAAAGCCACCTGTTAACCAAAGGAAGTGATCCTTGTCTGTCAGCCAGCCCGCACTCAGTCGCGCCTTGCACCACTTGTCACAAGTGGCACCGGTGTCCTACCGGCGCATTTTTGCGGGTATTGGGCTCTATCATCAGCACTACCTGTTCGCGATCATGGCGGACGACCGGCTCTACTTCCGGGTCGATGACGCCTCGCGCCAACCCTACCTTGACCGAGCCATGCCCGCTCTTCAGCCGCGCGGCGCCGGTTCTTCCGTCAGTCATTTCTACCAATTGCCCGACGCCGTCCTTGAAGATTCCTCCGAACTGCTGTTCTGGATGCGGGCCGCGGTAGAGGCCAGCCAGGCGCCACTGCCGGAGCCGGCTTACGTAACCGCCCCCACGCAATCGCCCGTACGCCGCTTTTCTGCCGGCTGAGCATTCCCCATTGGCGTCATAATCGGCTACTCTTAGCCTCGATTGGGAATGTTTTGGGCGACACGTGTCGTGCCTCTTTCCTTTACTATACCCTCCTTTGAGCCCCTCCTTTGGCGATCATTGTTATAGTGTGCGGGTCGGCAACGGGTTCGATGGCATTTCAGAGCCGGTTCGTCAGGACAGTAAAGTCAGAACAACAAGAGAGTGACTGAATGGCAATTCGCATTCTGGTGGTCGATGACGCCAGCTTTATTCGGGACATGGTAAAAAAACACCTGCGTGAACGCATTCCCGGAGTGGAAGTGTTCGAGGCCGTGGATGGCAATCGGGCGCTGGCGGCCATGAAAAACCAGACGGTTGATCTGATTCTGTCTGATTGGGAAATGCCCAACATGAGCGGTGAAGAGTTGTTGCGCACCCTGCGCCAACAAACCGAAGGTGGTGATGTGCCCTTTGTCATGGTCACCAGCCGGGGTGACCGCAACCATGTGGTGGCCGCGGTCGAAGCCGGCGCCTCGGATTATCTGGTCAAACCCTTTACCCCCGAAGAGCTGATGCGCAAGGTGACCAAGCAATTGGCCCGCGTGGGCAAAGTGCCGAAAGGCGGTGCCCACAGCGCGGCTCAGGGGGTGGCCGCTCACTCGGTCAGCGTACTGACTGGCGGGGCGTCGCGCCCGTCCGGCCCGGAACCCCGACAGACCTCGGCCAAGACCAAAAAGCTCAAGGGGCGGGCCCAGTTGCGACTGGGTAATCGGGGCGAGGGGGTGCGCTGTGTGATGCGGGAGTTGTCTTCTGAAGCTCTGACCGGGCTGATACAGCGGACCGACGCCCTGCCCCGCCTGTTCGACGCGGTGGTGGTGGATATCGAATCCGATGATGGCGAGGCTCCGTCGCAGCTCAATGGCTACATGCACAGCCTCCAGGCCGCCGAGATTGACCCGGACACCCAGGTGGTTCGGGTGACAGTGCGCTTTGTCGACCAGGACGAAGAGAAGCAATCCGCGTTGAAGCGCTATCTGGAGCGACTGTAGGGATCGCGATGAGACGCCCCTTACGGCGATAACGATAATGACGAGTAGCAGTATGATGTGGCGGTTTGAACCTCTTCCAGAAGACAGTATGCCCCTGATGGCCGAACATCACCTGGGGCTGGTACTTCTGGCGATACTCCTGGCCATTTTGGCCGCCTCGACATTGCTGCCGGTCCTTGAGCGTTGCCGGTCCGCCGCGTCGCTCCGGTCGGCCTGGGGTTGGGTATTGGCCGGTGCGCTGGCCATGGGCTGTGGTGTCTGGGCCATGCATTTCACCGCCATGCTGGCGCATCGCCTGCCCATTCCGGTGACCTACGCGCCCGGGATCACCTTCCTGTCGATGGTGCCGATTGTGATGGGTGCCGCTGGCACCCTGCTTTGTGTCCGCCTGCCGTTACCCAGACAATACCGCCTCTGGATGGCTGCCCTGTCACTGGGATTGGGTGTGGGAGCGATGCACTACGTGGGCATGGAAGCACTGATGGCGTCGGTCAGCATGTATTACCGGCCGGGTCTGTTTGTGCTCTCTCTGGTTGTGGCGGTAGGGTTCGCCTGGTTGGGGCTGGCCAGTAACCTGTGGCTTCTGCGGCGCTTTCGTCGGATCTGGGCCTATCTGATCGGTGCGGCGGTGCTGGGCATGGCGGTCTCCGCCATGCACTACGTGGCCATGGCCGCCACCGTGTTCCTGCCCAGTCAACAGAGCCCTGTCACCGGCTTGGCCATGGACTATCAGGTGCTGAGCATTCTGGTGTCGGTGGCGGTAACCATCATCATTGCGCTGTTGTTTCTGGCGGTGCTGCTCGATCGCCGTTTCAGTCTGATCAGCGCGTCTCTGAGCAGTAGTGAAAAGCGTTTTGAGCTATTGGCGGAAACCAGTGAAAGCGGAATTTTCACCTGTGACCAGTCATTTGACTACATCAATCCGGCGATGAGCGTCATTACCGGTTACAGCGAGGGCGAGCTGTACCAAATGCCGGTCTCCGACCTGTTTGGTTTTGATCCTGAAGCCGAGTTCAGCCATCGCTCTGTGGAGGAACATCTGTATCGGGAGACCTTTGTCACCACCAAGCAGGGACATCATCGATGGCTGTATGTGACACTGGGGCGCCTGCAGGGAGACGCCGGTGGCTATTTGGGCAGCGCCTTCGATATTACCGAACGGAAACAGATGGAGCAGGAACTTCGCTACCTGGCATTCAACGACCCGTTGACCGACCTTCCCAACCGCAAATTTTTCATGAACCGCTTGAGCGCACTGATCAATGAATGGGCGAATCGACCTCAGCCAGCTCCACCGACACCGCCCTTCGCCGTGATGTTTGTGGACGTCAACCGGTTCAAACTGATCAATGACAACTTTGGTATGAGCAAGGGCGACCAGTTGCTCAAGGTCATCGCCCGGCGGATCAAGTCGGCCCTGCCCCGGTCCGGGCTGGTCTCCCGGGTGGGCGGCGATGAATTTGCGGTATTGTTCGAGGGCGCGCCCCAGGTCCAGTTGATCGAGCGGGATGCGGAACGGTTGCACCAGGCGTTCGAGCAGCCGTTTCGGTTGGGGGAGCAGGAGTTCTTTCTCTCTCTGAGTGTGGGTATCGCCCTGTTCCATCCCCGCTATCGCGACGCCGAAGCGCTCTATCGGGATGCGACTCTCGCCAAAGAGCGGGCCAAACAGCAGGGCCAGACCCGCAGTTGTGTGTTTGATGCGGTCATGCACCGGAGCGCCCAGAGTCGTCTGGTGCTTGAGCGGGATCTGCGCCAGGCACTGAAGGACGAGGCGTTCGAGCTGTTGTATCAACCGATCGTCCGGTTGCCGGGTGGTGAACTGGCCGGGTTTGAAGCCCTGATTCGCTGGCGGAAACCCGATGGCTCCCGAGTACTCCCCAGCGAGTTTATCGCACTGGCCGAGGAAACCGGACTGATCAATCCGCTCGGTGACTGGGTGTTGCGCGAGGCCTGTCGGCAGATTGGTCACTGGCAGAAGAATGAAGGTGTGGAGCAGGACTTCTACGTCAGTGTAAACCTGTCCAGTGTGCAATTCTTCCAGGCGAATCTTATTGGGACGGTCCGTTCCGCCATGAGGGACCATGACGTCAAGCCCGGTCAACTCAAACTCGAGCTGACCGAAGGTATTCTGGTGGACGACAACCCACAGATCGTTGACCGGATGCGCCAGCTTCTGGCCATGGGGTGTGGCATCATGGTGGATGATTTTGGCACCGGCTACTCATCATTGAGCTACCTGCAGCGGTTTCCGCTGGATGTTCTGAAGATCGACCAGAGCTTTACCGCCAAGATCAAGGAAAGCACCGGGCTGCATCTGGTGCGGGCGATCATCTCCATGGCGCACGCGCTGGAGTTGGGGGTGATTGCCGAGGGAATCGAAAGTGAAGCGGTTGCACATACCCTCGCGGAACTCGGGTGCGAACTGGGGCAGGGCTATTACTTTGCGCGTCCGCTGTCGGCCGATCAGGCCGGTCGCTGCTTCGAGTCAACCCAGCCGGGTGCTCGCCTGCTTCAGAACGGCCACCATTGAGTCGGCAATTGCTCTTTCTGGATCAAGGCGGCGATGTCCATGCTCAGTGCGACCCCGGCATGCACCAGCACACCGCCCCAGATTGAGCGTGAGCGCAGCGCCAGTATGCCCAGAAACAGGCCGAACAGGATGGCGCCGGTGGCTTCCAGCCAGAGTTTGGGGAAGTGGATCATCAGGTAGGGCACGCACATGATCCAGATCGCATTGGCGCCGAGCGCCGGTTGCACCGCCCGCAGCATATAACCCCGAAAGAAGAATTCGAGCACCACGAACTGGGTCATATAGAGCGCTTCCCAGGCCAGGAAATCCAGCCAGCTACGCCCCGCATGGGGGTAAAACGGGTAGTGGTTGACGAAGTCTTCCCCCTGACTCACCAGAACCACAAACACCAGGATCGGACTGAGTAGCAGCAGATAGCCCTGCCAGTGTCGCTGAGTTTCGCCCCAGCGCCAGCCGAAATCCACTACCCGCTCGCGCCACAGATACCGGATGACCAGCGCCGGAATCACGAGAAAACAGAACAGGTGCCACCCGGTCCACCAGGCATACCCGAGCAGGTGTCGCCAAGGGGACTGAAGCAGTCCGTCCGTGTAGTGGTCGGTTGGTAGGGATCGCAACTGCGCCAGCCAGCCGAGCAGCTCGTACATCAGGTAGGAGTTTTTCGCGTAATGCAGAATCAGTAGACAGACACTGACGCTTGCGAGCGTCATGAATACCCGGCGCAGGGCCCGGGGGCGGCTCAGCTGATAGGAATCGGGGCTCTGATCGATCTCGTCCAGGCAGTCCAGAACACGGCCGGGATGCAGAAACGGTCGGGACCTTGTGAGAGACGGTTGAGGCATGGGGGGCTCGACGAATCCGTGGCAAAGAGGCGCTATTTAACCTGATTTACGCGCCGGTTGCGAATGTCATTGCCGGTCCGGCTGCCGGTACGGGAGATGGGATCGGGCGGCATCGCGATAGCCAAGCACCTCCTCCCGCTCGCGTGCCACAAAGTGCTGAACCGCCTCCTGAAACGCCGGCTCGATCAGTTGATGAAAGGACGAGGTCAGGCGGGGTTCAAACCCTCGGGCAAGTTTGTGTTCCCCCTGGGCGCCGCCATCAAAGCGCTCCAAGCCCCGGGCCAGAACGAAGTCCAGCCCCTGGTAGTAACAGGTTTCAAAGTGCAGAAATTCAAACTCCGCCCGGCAGCCCCAGTAGCGACCATACAGCGTGGTACGGTCAAACAGGAACAGGGCCGCAGCAATCGTGTCGTCCCCCAGTCGGGCCTGTACCATCAGGGTCTGCTCGGGCAATTGCTCGCCCAGTTGACGGAAAAACGCCGCGGTGAGGTAGCCGCCGTGGCCACTGCGTTTGAGATAGGTCAACTGATACAGGCCAAAGAACAGCGCCCAGTCCTCGGCGCCGATATCGGCGCCGATTTTCCAGTGGAAGCGAAAGCCCTGCTCGGCCACCTGACGACGTTCCTTGCGCAGGTTTTTGCGCTTTCGGGAGCTGAGCTGGCCGAGGAAATCCTCGAAATCCTGGTAGTGCCGGTTCATCCAGTGGAACTGGCAGCCGGTGCGCTCCGCCAACCCGGCTGGTCGCAGAGCCCCGGCCTGCGCCTCGTCGGGAAACAGGCAGTGCCAACCCGAGGCGCCCAGGGCCCGGGTCTGCTGCTGCAGGGCGGCGATAGCCGCCGGCCAATACCGGGCCTCCTGCCCGGCCGCCAGTAGCCGCGGGCCCGCGCAGGGGGTAAACGGTATGGCACTGATCAGTTTCGGGTAATAGTCCAGTCCATGTTCGGCGTAGGCCTGGGCCCAGCCCCAATCGAACACGTATTCGCCGTAGGAATGGTCTTTACGGTATACCGGCATTGCCGCCTTGAGCTCGCCCTGGTCGTCGCGCAACAGCAGGTGCTGAGGCTGCCATCCGGTGCCCTCTCCGACGCTGCCGCTGTCTTCCAGCGCGGCCAGAAAGGCGTGGCGGGTAAAGGGAAAATCCGATGGACACAGGCGATCCCAGTCTTCCGGGCTGACGGCGTGAATGCGATCGATGAACTCGGGTGTCATGGCGGTGCCTGTCGGGCCTGTTGCAGCAGAATTGGGGCTTCCACCTGGCGATAGTAGTCGGTGAACAGCTCGAGAAAGCGGTATACGACTTCCCGGGCGTAACGGTTCTCCGAGTTGGACAGAAATACCAGCCCGAGCTGCAGTTCCCGGTTGAACAGCACTTCGGTTCGGGTGCCCTGGACCCAGCCGCCGTGGTGGACGAACTGGCGGTGCTCGCCGAAATCGAACACCCGCCAGCCCAGGCCGTAGTGAATGTTGCGAAGCTCCGGATGGGCCCGATAATGCGCCTGGCGGTAACTGGTGGCAACCCGTGGGCTGTGCAACTGATCGAGTACCTCGTGGGGCAGCACATCGGGACGCTGTCCCAGCTGGGCGCGGACCCACAGGGCCATATCGGCGATGCTGGCATTGGCGCCGGCCGCTGGCGCGACGTTGTAGTAGTTCCGATCCGGCTCGACGGGCGTCCAGCGGCCGCGCCGTTTGATGTGGGGGGTTGCCCGGTTGGGATTGTCGGTAAAGGCTTGCCAACCAAAAGAAGCGGTTTTCATGCCCAGAGGCTGAAACAGGCGTCTGCGGGTGAAGTCTTCGTAGCGCTCGCCGGTCGCCGCCATCAGCAGGTCTCCCACCAGGCTGAAGGCCACGTTCTGGTAGCTGTAGCAGGTCGAGGGGGGACAGATGAAGGCCACCTCATCAAGCCGCCCGATCACCTTCTGGTAGGGCACATTGGCTTCGATCAGGTTGGTGTATGCCTGAGGCATCAGGCCGGTGGTATGGGACAGGAGGCTTTGCAGGGTGATTTTATCCCGGTAGTCCGGGTTTTTGACGTCCAGCGGGACGAATTGACTGACCGGTGTCTGCCATTGCAGGGCCCGATCATTCACGGCCACTCCGGCGGCCGTACCGGCGATGGTTTTGGATACTGACGCCAGGCGAAAGAGCGTGTCCCGATTTATGGGCTCATTCCCGCCGACCTCGCGCACGCCGTAGCCACGCAGCAGCTCGATCTGCCCATCAGCGATGATGGCCAGCGCTGCCCCCGGGATATGGGGCATGACCTCTTCCACCACATACTGTTCAGTGGCCTGCACGAAATCCACAGGACGGTGCGCCAGATCGTCATCCGCCGCCACCACGGCGGGAGGAAACAACATTGACAACGCTAGTGTGAGCGGCGCGCGCAGAGCCGCCGGAAGGAAACGCAATACAGCCATGATCACAGGTGGAATCAAGAAACGACACTCAAAACAGCCACAGGATAACCGCAGTTGGCGCGAAATACACCAAAAGCAGTCCGCCGCCTGGTGTAAGTCGGCTGCGCGGCCAATTCGGTATCGCTCAGCCCACCAGGGTGTTACTGCACATTGGGGTTGGTGTGTTTTTCGCGCCAATGGTTCCCGCCGGGTTCGTCAGGCCCGCTGCCTACCGGGGCACTACAGGGTCTTGAGATACTCCACTAACGCCCAACGCTCGGCCTCGGTCAGGGTACTGGTGCCGTATTCGTGACCGGTGTTGCGGTCCCCGAGTCGGTGCGTGGTCTGGGTAAACCCTTCGTAGCCTTCGGTGCGAAAGCCCACCTTGACCGGATCGAACTCCCGACTGCCCACCTGGAAGGTCTCGGGTCGATACTCCCCCTCCTGTGGATCGCCCTCCTCACGAGCCGGCAGCAGCAGGTCATAAAGTGTGGGCACCGAGCCATTGTGCAGGTAGGGGGCTGTCGCCCAAATGCCGTTCAGGGATCGGCCCTTGTAGGCCAACAGGGACTGATAGGGGCGAGCGGTGGTATCTGGGCGATAATCGCCCGCCTTGACGCTGTACTTGACGTCATTGTCAAACCAGGACAACCCCAGCACATAAAACCAGTCCAGCGTGCGCCTCAGTGGACCCTTGTCGGCATCCGGCGTTGAGACGGCACCCTTGGTCACTGAGGTGAGGATCTGCACGGCGGGAGCGGTAGCCTCCAGAACCAGGGGGCCCACCGTTGTGTTCTGGTAGGTATTCTCGAAGTTTCCTGATTTTCCGCGGTAATTCACGCTATTTTCTGCAGCTTTTGGATCAGTGTTCAGTACCTCGATGTCCGTCATTTCGGCCACAACCAGACGATCCCAGGCCGTGCGGTCGATGACCTGATGGCAGCTTTGGCAATGCTGGGCGTAAAGACGCTTGCCGAGAGCGGCCTGCTCCCGATCAATCTTACCCAGTATGTCTTCCGGCCATTGCGGTGAGGTCAGCCGGCCGAGGTGCGCCTCCAGGCGCTGCAGGTTGACCAGGTCGATGCTGGAGGTGAAGGCGATGCGCTCGCGCTTGTTGCTCTGCCCGGTCAGATGACCGGACAGACTGAAGCCGGGTTCTTTGACTTCCCAATCGAGCTTGGCGAACACGCCGATCACCTCGCCGACGTTGCGCCCCAGGGGGCCCAGTTCGGCGTTGTTGGCCAGGCCGTTCCACTGGACGTAATCCGAGTGGGTAATGTCCCAGAGAAAGGGATAACTGACCGGTGCGTCTGGCTCGTTGAGCAACTGGTTGCGCAGACGCAGCAGGCTGCGCTGGGACAGCCCCGGCAGTCCATCGTCGCTCGATTGCAGACGGCTTACGATGCGGGTGAAGGCGGTATCATCAATCAGGGTGGGCTCGATACCCGCCAGTACCCGGTCCACCTCGGCTTCGGTCAGCAGAAGATTGCCGGTCGGCCCTTCGGCGGCGAGCAACAGATCCCGCATCTGTTCGCGGTTGATGACGTGGCGCAGGACCCGGTTGTAGATTCGCCCAAAGGCGTCCAGTCGCCCGTAGCCGTAACGAATGTGGCTGTGGTTGATGGTGTTGTACATACGGATCTGCTCGGTCCACCGGACCAGATCCGCCTCGATCGCCTCCGCCGAGCGATAATCGTTATCCCGCTGCAAGACACGGTTGATAAAGCGTTCCCGTTTGACGGGAATGTCCCGGGCCGCCGACAGCGCTTTTTCCAGCCCGTGCAGGAAGCCATCCATATCGGCCAGGGCGGGCCCGCCGTCGATGCGAATGGCCTGGCCCTGATAGTTCACCTGGCCGGTATGGCAGGCCGCGCAGGTAAAGCCCAGGTAGTCTTTGCCCCGGTAGCTGTCCCTCGCAAAACCCACCGGTAACCCATCGGGGTTGAAGAAGGTGGGCTTCTGGGGCAGGTAGCGGTAGCGGTCCATGTTGTGGTCCGAGCGGAACAGCGCATCCGAGGCGGGTTGCTCGAGGGCCACGAACAGGTCATAGGGCATCAGGGCCGAACCCTGGGTGGTGTTGTAGTACCAGAGAGTGTCGGCCGGGCTCCAGCCCTGGTCCAGGTAGACGGGCGTCGAGTAGCTTTCCCCGAAGGCCCCGTCTTCCAGCGCGATGGCGCCCCGGTCGGGGTCCCGGTCCAGGTGCTGGTAAATCTTTCCGGAAATGAAGGTGAGGCTGAGTCCGACCACCACGGCGACGAGAATGCCGAGGATGAGTTTTAGACGATAACGAAGCGCGAGCAGCGCGACAAACGCGAGCCGCAACAGAGCCGGCAAGGGCATGGCAAACTCCTTTGAGCGGTTATAGGTTCCCTACTTCTCGATGTAAACCTATTATTATTCGATCTGGTCGCCGGCTATTATGCGCTTCCCTACGATGACTGCAAGTGTGGCTCGGGCTCTTTGGGCAGCGGCAGGTCCGGGAGCCGTTCGGTGGTCAACAGCAGCCCCTGCTGATAGTACTCGGTACTCTTTTTGTGCTCTCCCATATGGGCCAGCAGGCGGGCCAGTTCGGCGCAGGTTTCCGGGTGCTTCTGCAGGGTCAGGCTGCTCTGGAAATAGTCGCGGGCTTTGCCCCACAGTCGATTGCGCAGGCTGAGCCGGCCGAGCGTGAGCATCAGCAGGGCATCGGCAGGGCGTTTTTTCAGCCACCCTTCGGCGGTGATCAACTGCTGCCCGGCATCGTTGGCCCGAATCAGACCGTAGAGCCGAACCAGCTCGGGGGACCAGTGTTTTTCCAGGGTTTTGTGCACCAGGGCTTCCGCTTCAGGGTGCAGACCGTTGTCCACCAGTTGTTGTGCATACAGCAGCACCACGTCGGGCTGTTTGCGCACCGCGCTCGGGATGTCTTTCCAGATACTCGCCAGGGCATCACGGGCGCGCTCAGGACCCAACCCCCGCACGCGCTGCCCAGCCTGTTCGAGCAGTGCGCGGTGCAGTTGACTCGCGAGTGCCTCGAGCGCGGCCTCATCCTGGTTGCCGTACGCGCGAAGACTGGGCATCAACCGCTTGAGCGATTCCCAGTCGTGCAGGGCGATATACACCTGCCGCAACAGGTCGAGTACCACGGGATGTTGGGGCGCCTTGCGCTTGACCCTTTCCAACGTGGCCAGACACTGTTCGTAACGTCGGCTCATCAGTTGCATACGCGCCTGAGTCAGGGCGACGGCCAGCTCGCTGTTGACGCTGCTCTGCTCGGCCTTGTGCAACAGCTCCAGAGCGGTGTGATTATCGCCCTGCTCAAAGGCGCAGCGCGCCGCCGCCAGATAATTGATCAGCGGCGTTCCGGACTTGGGGGCGGCGCGCAGTAATTTGCGCTGCGCCTGCTTCCAGTTGCCCTCGATAAAACTGACCAGACCGCTGGCCGTGCGCCGCTGGGCCCGGGCACTGGTGCCGGAAAACAGCCGCTCGGTGACGGCCTGGCCGGCCTTGACGCTACCGCGCAGCAATCGGAGTAACAGCCAGACCAGCGCCAACCCACCAACCAGCAGCATCAGTGCCAGCCAGAAGCTCATCTCCACGCTGGTATTGCCCAGAGCGATCAGCACATAGCCGCTGTCGGCCTGAATGGCGCTCAGCGTCAGCGCGCCGAGCAACATCGCGACAATCAGAATCAGCAGCGTCCGTTTCATGAGTCGGACTCCTCACCCGGTGCGCGCTGAAAGTCCGGGGACAGCCGGTGCTGTTGCTCAATGTGTACCTCGAGCAGCTTCAGGGCGTCATTGAGGTCCGGCAGCTCGGGCGCGATATCGGCGGCGGCCAGCTCGCGCAGGCTGGTCAGCGCCGATTCGGTCTGGGGATTGAGCGCGTAGTGTTGCTCGAGCCAGTCGGCGGCCCGGGTGAGGCTGGATTGATAGAGCTCGGTCTGCTCCCGCAACAGCGCCGCCTGGGCCTGTTCCAGCATCAATTGCAGTTGCTGGCGCAGAATGAACTGTTCGCGAGGGTCGGCCAGGGCGGCTATGGGTTCATCGTGATGGCGGATCCGGATATGGCCACTGACACGTTCGATCAGACGGGCGAAGCTCTGCTTGATGGTGCTCCAGAGCCCGGGGCTCGCCTCGGTCGAAGCGTCGTCCCGAGTGGGTGCGCTTGAGGTGTTGTGCATGGGCTCCACCAGTGGCAGATTGGGCACCTGTTCACTGAGCGCCAGTAAACGCAGGTACAGACCTTCACGATCCACCGAGTCGGCGAGTTTCAGTGCCTGGATGTCCCGCGCCAGGGCTCGGCGGATCGGTAACAGATCCGCATCGCCGAGATCGCGCAGGATGGCATCGGTGGTTTCCGCCAGGGCCAGGGCGTTGCGGCTGTCCCGCTCCAGCACCAGGCGCTGGTTGGCCAGGCGCAGCAGGTACTCGGCCTCGGCCAGCTTCCAGTCCTCCCGGTCGGTGCTGGCGATGGCGCTCAGGCGCCGGTCCACCCGATTCAGGCGCTGTTCCATCTGGTTGATGATCTCGGCCTGGCCGCGTTGGGCGCTTTGCACATCGGCTCGTAGCTCGCGGCTGAGCTGATCGGGCAGTTGGTCGAGGGTGCGGTCCTGTGCTCGCAGCGTCTGGGACTGTTCAGCAAGGCGCTGCTGCAGCGATGTGATCTGTCCGCGCTGCTGCTCCAGATCCTGCCAGACCCACCAGACGCCGTATCCGGCGGCCAGAGGCAGGCCGACGCAGATCAGAAACAGCAACAACCAGCCCGATCGACGCGCACGGCCGCTTTTGCTGGCGGGTGCCTTCTTGCCGGGGCGTTTGGAGGTGCCCTTGTCCGTGCCGTCACTGGCGGTGGCCGGTGTCTTGCCAGCGGGGGGCGTGGATTCAGGGGTGGTGTCGTTGGTCTGGTCGTTATCAGTCACAGTCGTGGGTTCCGTCTGTCTGCAAAAGGGTCGGGTCGATGGCGGCACGCTCGAGGGTGGCCAGCATACCCGGGTCGGTGGCGTTTTCGGCAGTCAGCACACGCTGATAACCCAGCTCACGTGCGCGCTGGGTGACCCGTTCGCCGGGCACCAGCAGTACCCCTTCGCCAAGGCGCCGGGCCTGACGGGGCGGTAACTGTTGGCGGACCTGATGGAAATTTTCCAGGGTCTCGCCGCTGTGTAAGGCCACTATCAAGGGCGTTTCGTTCAGTTCCGCCAGCGCCCGGGTCAGCTGTATGGCGGCGTTCCCGGGGCACTGACGTTCGTACAGCTCACAATAATCCACCCGGGCACCGCGCCCACGCAGGGTCTCAGCCAGTACGCCCCGACCGCCCACGCCGCGGAAAATCACAATGCGCTCGCCCGCGACGGATTGCAATTCGGGGGCCGCCAGCAGCGCCTCGCTGTTCATGGCGCCGTTTGACTGCCAGGCGGTCACCGGTACGCCATAGGCCTCCAGCGCCCTGGCCGTGCGCTCGCCGACCCCGTAATACTCGATCCGGATGGGCAGTTGCGGCCAGTAATCCTCCAGCCATTCAAACGCATACGCGACGGCGTTCTGGCTGACAAAAATCGCTTTCCGGTAGAGGTCGAAATCCAGTATGCACTGTTTAATTGCCTGCTTCGCCTCGGGCGTCGACACCGGGCTCAGCGTCAGCAGGGGGGCGACCACCGCGTGAGCTCCGCGCGCCCGGAGTGTTTCCGCCCAGGCCTCGGCTTGGGTTTCAGGCCGGGTGACCAGCACCTGCAGGCCGGTCAGCGTGTCCGCTCCGGCGCGCTGGGTCACTTCAGCTCCCGTCCGTACACGTCCGCCAGAATCCGGTCGGCGCCCGCCGCCAGCAGCCGCTCGGCCAGGGCAATGCCCATCGCCTCACCCTCGGCGACCGGGCCACGAATCTCATCGTAGAGCATTTCCGTGCCGTCCGGTGAGCCCACCAGGCCGCGCAGCCACAGCCCTTCATCACTGGGTATAGCATAGCAGGCAATGGGCACCTGGCAGCCGCCTTCCAGGCGCCGGTTCATGGCTCGCTCCGCCAATACCAGCTCGGCGGTGGGCTCGTGGTGCAGGGGGGCGATCAGCTCAATGGTGCGCAAATCCTCGGTGCGGCACTCAATGCCCACCGCGCCCTGCCCGCCCGCCGGCAGGGACTCTTCCGGGGCGATGCGGCTGCGAATCCGCTCCTCCAACTCCAGACGTACCAGGCCCGCGGTGGCCAGGACAATGGCGTCGTACTCGCCGTCGTCCAGCTTGCGCAGGCGGGTCTGCACGTTACCGCGTAGAAACTTCACCTCCAGGTCGGGCCGGGCCGCAAGAATCTGGCACTGCCGGCGCAGGCTGGAGGTGCCCACCACGGTGCCGCTGGGCATATCACTGAGCTGGTTGTAGCGGTTGGAGACAAAGGCATCGCGCGGATCTTCGCGCGGGCAGATGACCGGCAGGCCCAGCCCCTCGGGGAACTCCATGGGCACATCCTTCATGGAGTGCACTGCGATATCCGCCTCGCGGCTGGTAATCGCGTGCTCCAGCTCTTTCACAAACAGCCCTTTGCCGCCCACTTTGGCCAGGGGCACATCCAGAATCTTGTCGCCCCGGCTGACCAGAGGCACCAGCTCCACGGTCAGCCCCGGGTGATGGCGTTCCAGCTCGGCCTTGACGTATTCGGCCTGCCAGAGCGCGAGCAGGGATTTGCGGGTGGCGATGCGTAGGGTCTCGGACATAATTCATCCCGTTGCGAGTGCGTGTCAGTGCGGGATGATACCAGACAAGCCGGCGCAAAAAGTGGGGATGAGGCGCAATGACTGCGGCACATCGTCGTTTGCTTTATTCGAGTTGCGCGGTATCGTTACCCTAGAGGGGCGAGCTTGAGCTGTAGTACGAGAGGCTTTATCGCAGTCTGGCACTCAGTCTCTTAACCGTCGCACGATAAACGACTGAAAGGATTGATGATGCGAAAGACAGTAGCCATTGGCGTTTCGTTGGCCATGTTCAGTATGGGAGCGGTCTATCTATTTGATCCTCTCTCTGAAGATGTTCTACCCGACGCGATGGGCTCGTCCGTGGATGGGTCGAACTCGGCACAGCATCGGAGCCCTCAATCTGAAGAGGCCATCTGGCAAAAGCTGGGTGATCGTCTGTCGGGGCGTATGGCATCGTCGGGCGCGGATGAGCCGCCGTCTGGCTCATCAGCCGAGGGCTCAGAGCCGGTATTTGATACCCGTGCCGATTGGTTGGCCGCTGCAGGGGTTACAGCCGAAGAGGACGCGGAAGCGCGCCGGTGGGCGTTCGAACGTGGCTTCGAAACTCATTCGCTGGGCTATGAATACTACGATCATGACACGCTAAAGGCCCTCGCGGACGCCGGGGACATGTTCGCCTTGCAGCGTCTGGCCGAACACGCAGCCTGGGGTGAGCAGCAATTTGTGAAAGCGGATGTGCTCTACCGTGAAGCCGCGGCCCGGGGTTCGGTTCTCGCCCTGGATCGACTTGTCTATAACGAACTGGCGAGAGCGTCAGTTGCTGAGAACAAAAGCGATCAGCCAGACAGTGCAAAGAGGCATATACTGACCGCTCTGGCCTGGGCCGACGTGTCACGACGCCGTGTGGGTGATATGCCCGGACCGGAAATGCATGAGAAACAAATCCGCCAGCGGATGAAACAGATTGATATGACACTGAGCGAGGCGGATCGTGAGTCTATAGATAGGCAAGCCGAAACGCTGTATCAGCGACTGAGGGAAACGCGAGCTGAGCTGGGTTTTGACGAATTTGATAATTCAGTACCCATCTTGTACGAAAAACTCAAACGCCATGGACTGGAAAATGCGGCGATAAGAAATCCCTAGATTTTTTGCAACAGCTCCTTCAACGCACTGGCATGTCGCCGACTCACCGGCGGGCGGTGGTCGGTATCCGCCAGACGCACCTGATAGTGTCCCTCATTGTCCCGCTCCATGGCCTGGATGTGATTGACCGACACCAGCACGCTGCGGTGGGTGCGCAGAAAGCGATCGCCGAAGGCCTCTTCCAGCTCCTTCAAGGTGTCGTCCAGCAGGTGCTCGCCCCGGTCGTGGTAGACGGTGACGTACTTCTGGTCGGCCATAAAATAGCGCACGCTATCGAGCGGAATCAGCTCGACGCCGCGGGGCGTTTTGGCGCTGATATGGGTGCGTTCTCTGTCGGCCGGGTGACGGTGCTGTTGGGCCCGCTTCTGGAGCTTGTTGGGCATGCGGGCTTTTTCCAGTACTTCCAGCAATTGCTCGGCGCGCACCGGTTTGAGTAAATAGCCCACGGCCCGGGTCCCGAACGCATCCAGGGCATACTCGTCGAAGGCGGTGCAGAAAATGACCGCCGGTGGGTCCTCGAGCTCGCCGATCCGGTGTGCGGCGGTGACGCCGTCGTCGCCCGGCATGCGGACATCCAGCAGAACCACGTCCGGGTCGTGGTGGGCAATGGCCGCCAGGGCCGAGGCACAGTCGCCGGCCTGGGCCACCACGGCGTAGCCCTCCAACTGCTCGACCATGCGAGCCAAACGCTCGCGGGCCAAGGGTTCATCGTCGACAATCAGGACATCCATGGGTCACTCCGTCGGGTAAGTGATGATCAGGGTAAACCTACCGCCTTCGCGGCGCTCGGACAAGCGCGCCGCCGGCCCAAAGTGCGCCTGCAGGCGGTGGCGGACATTATCCAGCGCCATGCGGTTGGTCTGCCGGGCCCGCTCCGGGTGGCGGTCGGCGGGTAGCGGGTTGTCAATCCGGATTGCCAACTGGTCGCCGGAGCGGGCGATCTGAATCTGGATGTCGCCCCCTTCCGGGCGCGGCTCAATGCCGTGGAAAACGGCGTTCTCCAATAGCGGTTGTAGCAACAGGGCGGGTATGGGCGTGCTCTCTGGCAGCTCGTCCAGATGCCAATCCACCCGCAATCGGTCTCCCAGGCGCAATTGCTCCATGGCCAGATAGCCCCGGCACAGCGCCAACTCCCGGTTCAGGGGAATCAGGGCCGGTTCGGCCAGGCTGGCGCGAAACAGGCCGGCCAGATCCTCCACGGCCCGCTCGGCCCGGTCCGGCGCCGTGGCAATCAGACTGGCGATGCTGTTGAGGCTGTTGAACAGAAAATGGGGACGAATGCGCGATTGCAGGGCCTGAATCCGGGCGCTCAGCTCGGCCTGCTGTTGGTTGCGCAGCTGCTGCTGCAGATACAGGTAACGCAAGCCGATGCCCGCCAGAATGGCGGCGGCCAGCAGATTTTCCGCCAGTTGCCAGCCGTCGAGCCGAAGCTCGGCACCCAGAAAGGCCTGCAAGAGCCACTGCCCGAGCAGGGAGAAAATGACCGTCACGGCCAGCACCAGCCCGTAGCTGAGAGCGCCGGCCCGCACTGGGGTACAGCGGTTCAGGCGTGGTTGCAGGCGGCACAGCAGAACCGCGCTAACCAGCACGATCCACTGCACCAGAAAGGAGTACAGGGCGATGGAATCCCAACTGAGCTGGGCCAAGCCCCGGTTGATCATGGCCAGCAACACCGCCAGCAGCTCCGCCACCAACACCAGCAGCAGCACCGCCTGGGGTGCACACAGGTTGGGCAGGAAGCTTGTGCTCTCGCCGGAGGCGGGTCTGGCTGTTGGGTGATCCGTCAAAGTAGGCCTCGATTACGTTATACTGTGCGCCTTTCGTGCCGCTATCCTACGCGTTTTGCGCGTCCTGGGGCGATTTACGCGCCCAATTTGTGAACCAATTATTATCTACGTCCAATTACAGCGAGTGTCTTCATGAGCCAGAGTGATCAAAACACCGAGTCGACCAACCAGTCCTGGGGCGGTCGCTTCTCCGAGCCCACCGATGCCTTTGTGGAGCGTTTTACCGCCTCCGTCGGTTTTGATTATCGCCTCTACGCTCAGGACATCAAGGGCTCCATCGCCCATGCCACCATGCTTGCCAAGGTTGGGGTGCTGACCGAAGCCGAGCGGGACCTGATTATTGAGGGCCTGGAGGGGGTTCGTGCCGATATCGAAGCGGGCAAATTTGAGTGGTCCGTGAGCCTGGAAGATGTGCATATGAACATCGAGGCGGCCCTGACCAAGCGCATTGGCATTGCCGGCAAAAAGCTGCACACCGGCCGCTCACGCAACGATCAGGTAGCTACCGACATTCGTCTCTACCTGCGCGATGCCATTGATGTGATCAGCGGCGAGCTGAGCCGTCTGCAGACCGGCCTGCTGGATCTGGCCGAGCGCGAAGCCGACACCATCATGCCCGGCTTCACCCACCTGCAGACCGCCCAGCCGGTCACTTTTGGCCATCACCTGCTGGCCTGGTTCGAAATGCTCCAGCGCGATCACGGCCGCCTGCGCGACTGCCGGGCCCGCCTGAATCAGTCGCCCCTGGGCGCCGCCGCGCTGGCCGGTACCACCTACCCCATCGATCGGGCCATGACCGCCGAGCTGCTGGGCTTTGACAAGCCCACCGAAAACTCCCTGGACTCGGTCAGCGACCGGGACTTCGCCATCGAGTTCTGCAGTTTCGCCAGCATTCTGATGACCCACCTGTCCCGTGCCAGTGAAGAGCTGGTGTTGTGGACCTCGGCCCAGTTCGGTTTTATCGATCTGCCCGATCGCTTCTGTACCGGCTCTTCCATCATGCCGCAGAAGAAAAACCCCGATGTGCCCGAACTGGTGCGCGGTAAAACCGGCCGGGTCAACGGCCATCTGATCAGCCTGCTGACCCTGATGAAGTCCCAGCCTCTGGCTTACAACAAGGACAACCAGGAAGACAAAGAACCGCTGTTCGACGCCGTCGACACCGTCCGTGATTGCCTGCGTGCGTTCGCCGATATGATTCCGGCCATCGAGTCGCGTAAAGACAATATGTATGAGGCGGCCAAGCGCGGTTTCTCCACCGCCACCGACCTGGCGGACTACCTGGTGCGCAAGGGTACTCCGTTCCGTGACGCGCACGAAGTGGTGGGCAAGTCCGTGGCCTACGGCCTGAAAACCGGCAAGGATCTGTCGGAAATGACGCTGGAGGAACTGCAGCAGTTCTCCGATACCATCGAGCAGGATGTGTTTGACGTGCTGACCCTGGAAGGCTCCGTGGCGGCCCGCAACCACATCGGCGGCACCGCCCCGGATCAGGTGCGCGCCGCAGTCCAGCGAGCGCGCGCTACCTTGCAGAGCTGATTGAGCTCAGTGTCGGGTTAGCGCGCTGCGCGTAACCCGACGGCTGCTGCCTTTACGTGGATCAGGACTGTTTCTTGATCTTTTCGTCCTGCTTTAAACCCTCGACGATTTCGATGTGGATACCGTTGGACAGACCCACCTCGACGGGGCGTTTTTCAAACACCTGATCGGCGGTTTCGACTTCGACAAAATACTCATCGCCTTCAATGATCAGGTTGCCTTCATTGATGGCCAACACGTCTTTGCGCTCGGCCAGAACAATATCCGCATTGGCACTGTAGTTGGCTCGTAGAAACACCTGGTCTTCCAGGGTCACGGCGGCGCGGATTTCGAATTTGATGGTGCCCTGATCTTCCTCGCCTTTCGGGGCAATGTGCTCAAGTGTGGCGGCAAAGGTCTCATCCTGTAGCGCACCAACGTGCAGGATCAGTGACATACCTTCTTCGATTTTCCCGACCTCCGCTTCATCCACCTTACCCTCGAAAATCATATCGCTCATGTCAGCCATCACGGCGACCGGCGTGCCGGCGCCGTAGGTGCTGGATTCGACAATGAAGGCCCCTTCCCTGTTGGGAATATCCAGGATCATGCCATCGACCGGTGCCCGGATCACGTTGGATACCAGATCGGAATCGCTGGTGGCGCCTTCGCTGATCAACAGCAAGTGATTCTCCGCCGAGCGAACCGCTTCGCGCTTGAGCTCGTAGTCCAACTGGAACCGGCTGAACTCCGAGGCGGGAATCAGCCCGCTCTCAAACAGGCGGCGCTGGCGTTCGAGTTCCTCTTCGGCGTTGGCCAGGCTGATCCGTGCGGAGTCGAGCTGGGACTCGGCGTTGTTCAGCATCACCATGCTGGGGGCCAGGGTGATGCGCGAAATCAGATCGCCCTTGCGAACATTCTGTCCGGCGGTGACATACACCGTATCCACCACGCCTGAGACCTGGGAGGTCACGTTGACCTCCTTGCGGGGAACCACCCGGCCAGTGGCCACGGTTTTCTGGACAATGTCCATGATCACAGGCGTATCGGTGTCGTATACCACCGGCTTGGCCTGGGATTTGTTGTACAGAAACACCGCCGTGCTGATAAACACCAGAGCGATAAAACCGAGCAGAAGAACTGTGAATACCTTTTTCATGGTAACGATCTCGTTGTGAAGCAAACTGTGAAAATTACTCGTCCTGAAGGGCCACGATCGGGTTGACACTGGCCGCCTTGGCGGCGGGTAGCAGCGCCGCAATCACTCCGGAAATGATCAACACGGCCAACGCCATCAGTGCCGTGGTGAAATCCACTTCCGGATTGCTGAACATACCGGCCCGGCCGCCGGTCGCCGCGAGCAGAGCGTTGATGCCTTCCAGCAGCAGGACGCCGGCCACCAGACCGGTGTAGCCGGCCACCGCGGTGATGAAGATGGACTCCTGCACGATCATGGCCACGATGGATGTTGGCGTAGCGCCCAGCGCCTTGCGCAACCCGATTTCCCGGGTGCGCTCCCGGACCACGATCAACATGATATTGCCCACACCCAGAGCACCGGCCATGATCGTGCCGATGGCCACAACCCAACTGAATACCTGAATACCGGTAAACAGTCCGTTCAACTTGTCGAACTCGGTCTGCAGGTTGAAGCTGCCCAGCACGCCGACATCATCGGGCGCCACCTGCTTGCGTTCGTGCAAAAATGCTTTGACCTGCTGCTCGACGTCGGCGGCGTGAACGCCCGGTTTTGGAATCACCACCATGCTGCCGATCCAGCTGGTCTGATTGAAGGTCTGACGCAGCGTATCGTTGGGCATGTAAATGCGCTCTTCCTCGCTGCTGTCGGGTTCGGTCGAGGTGCTGGCGTACACACCCACCACCTGGAAGCTGATGCCATCGATGGTCAGATACTGTCCGACGGCGGTTTCGCCCGGAGCGAACAGTTGGTCCTTGACCCGTTGGCCGATGATCACCACTTTGCGCCGTTCCCGGTCGTCGAGCGTGTTCAGGTAGCGCCCTTCGACCACCCGCTGCCGATAAATTCCGGCCATACCGGCCATGGCGCCCTGCACGGAAAAACTGCCACTGTTCTGCTCGTACACGGTGTAGGCCGGTGAGCCGCCCCAGATACCCACACTATTCTGGGGGTAGAGACGATCGACGGTGGGAATATTGTCGCGAATCGCCGGAAGATCGTCGGGCCGCAGCATAATCTGGCGGCCGATGGGCATACCCTGATAGGGCACCTGAGTGCGGCCCTGAGACCAGATCCAAACCGCATTGGGCACGCCGCGGAAGCCTTCCATGACGCCGTTCTCGAGTCCCCTGCCCGCGCCGAGCAGCACGGTCAGCATAAAAATGCCCCAGAACACCCCGAAGGCGGTGAGCCCGGTGCGCAGTTTGTGCTGGCGCAGGGTGATAAAAATTTCCTGCCACTTTTGGGTATCGATAATCACTGGTGGCTACTCCGCGCGCATGGCTTCAATGGGCATGATCCGGGCCGCTTTCAGTGCCGGCACCAGACCCGCCAGGGCACCCACAATCACCAGCAGTACGATGGCGGTGATCGCCGCCTGGAAATTGACTTCTGGGTTCTGAAAGAACGGCAGGTTGGCGCCCACCGAGCGCAGCCCAAAGGCCATCAGTTCGATCAGGCCCACGCCCAAGACCAGCCCGGCATAGCCGGCGATGCTGGTGACCAGAATGGATTCCAGCAGCAGGGTTTTCACAATATTGAACGGCGTTGCGCCCAGGGCTTTGCGAATGCCGATTTCCCGGGTGCGCTCTTTTACCGTAATGATCATGATGTTGCTCACACCCACAATACCGGCGGTGAGCGTGCCCAGCCCGACAAACCAGATGAAGGCATTGATCGCCAGGAAAAGCCCGCTGACCATTTTGGCGGGGCCCGCCATGTTGAAAGACTGAATCGCCCGCCGGTCCTCGTCGGCCACCTGATGCCGCTGCTTCAGCAACTCGATTACCTGCTGCTCCACCTGAACGCCGTCGTGCCCCGGTGCCGGCCGAAGCCACAGCGTCTGAATGTTGTCGCCGCCGCCAAAGACCGTGCGGTAAGTGGTATCGGCGATATAAATGCGCTCCGAATCCTGCCCGCGATTGTTCCGGTCGTAGAACACACCCACCACGGTCAGCACCACATTGTTGACAGTGACTTCCTGACCGACCGGATCTGTTCCCGGGCCGAACAACCGTTCGACCACGGTGCGTCCGAGCAGGCACGACTTGCGCAGCTGCGCCTGGTCCAAGCGGTTCAACTCGCGGCCAAAATCAAAAGGCTCCACGCCCTTGATCCGGAAAAAATCATCGGGAATGCCGTGCAGGGAAAAGCTGCCGGTTTTGTTGCCCGCGCGAATACTGGCGTTGTTGATTCGGTTCTCCGAAGCGATAAACCCCACGCCCGGAATCTGGCGTTTGATCTCCGTGAGATCGGCGGTGGTGAGCTGAATGCGCCGACCCACCGACATGCCCTGATGGGCCACTGAGGTCTCACCGGACCAGATCACGATAAAATCGCGCACGTCGGTGCCGAAGCTGTCGTACACCCCGTTCTGCATGCCCCGCCCGGCGCCGAGCAACAGGATCAGCATGAAAATGCCCCAGAACACCCCAAAGGCGGTGAGCGCCGTGCGAAGCTTGTTCTGGCGGAGGGTATAGAGAATTTCCTGTAATCCGTCCATGTGTCGCCCCGCCGCTTACGCGTTTTCCAGGGCCGATCTGTGCAGAGCGGCGGCAGTAATGATCTGGCCGTCTTTGAGCACAATCTGCCGTTCGGTCTGGTTGGCCACATCCTGTTCATGGGTGACGATGATGATGGTGTTGCCCAGGCTGTGCACTTCCTTGATCAGCGCCATGATGTCTTCGGTCGTTTTGCTGTCCAGTGCGCCGGTGGGCTCGTCGGCAAGAATGACCTTGGGCTGGGTGACCAGTGCGCGGGCAATGGCCACGCGCTGCTTCTGGCCGCCGGAAAGCTCATTGGGCATATGCAGGGCGCGGTCACTCAGCCCCACCATCTCCAGGTAGCGGGCGGCGGTCCGGTTGCGCTCCTTGCGCCCGACATTCTGGTAGTACAGTGGCAGGGCCACGTTCTCCAGAGCGTTCTTGAAGGGCAGAAGGTTGAAAGACTGAAAAATGAAACCGAGCAGTTGATTACGCAGTTGTGCGGCGGTTTTCTGCTTCAGGTGGCGAATCTCTCGCCCGGCGAGAAAGTAATCGCCTTCGTCGTGGGTATCGAGAATGCCCAGAATGTTCAACAGGGTGGATTTTCCGGAGCCCGAGGAGCCCATGATCGACACCAGCTCGCCTTCGCGAATGTGCAGGTTGATGCCCTTGAGCACATGCAGGCGCTGATCGCCGGTGGCGTAATACTTGTGGATATTGTCGAGTTTGATCATGACGCTGTCCGTTAGTGGCTTCCTGGCTGAGTAGCCCGTACTGAAGTCGCTATGCCAACCGCCCTGGAAGGCTGGCGGTTGGCACACCCGTCTCGCTGAATGCCGGGACGCTGGCAGCAACGGGTTTGGATTCAGACGAGGTTAATTATTGTCATCCGGTCAGCGCGACTATATCCCTTTTTGGGTTCGGTAACCAGTGAGCGTCAGTGGAACAACCGCCAGTGAATCAGCGCCGTGCCGAGCGCCGCCACCAGAACGATACCGATCAGATTGAGCGCCAGCCCGGCGGACGCCATCTGTCTTATCGACAGTTGATTGGAGCCAAACACGATGGCATTTGGCGGGGTGGCTACCGGCAACATGAAGGCACAGCTGGCGGCGATGGCCGCGGGTACCGCCAGCGCCTCGACCGGTAGGCCGAGAGCGATGGCCAGCGCGCCGAGCAAGGGCAGAAAAGCCGCCGCGGTGGCGGTGTTGCTGGTGATTTCGGTCAGGAAGATGATGGTTGCGGTCACGGTCAGAACAATGAGGGCCGGGGACCAACGGTCCAGTGCCTCCAGACCCGAGGCAATCGCCTCGGCCAATCCCGAGTCCTGGATGATGCCGGCCAGCGCCAACCCGCCGCCAAACAGCAGCAATACCCCCCAGGGCAGTTTCTGGCTGGTCTCCCAATCGATCAGGCGTGAGCCTTTTCCATCGCCGGCGGGGAGTACGTGCAATCCGATGGCACAGGCGATGGCAATGCTGGTGTCGGTCAGCGCGCTGTCGGGGAGTAACCGGGCCAGCAGGGGCTGAAAGATCCAGGCGGCCGCAGTCACGACAAACACCCCCGCGACCCGCCGTTCCATCGGTGTCATGGGCCCGAGCTCGGCCAGGCGCTGCCGGAATAGGCTGTGGTCTGCCGGATGATGTTCCGCGTTGCCAGTGCCCGCTGTCCGCCCCTTGGCCACAACGTGAGCCAACCACAGCCAGGCAGCGGCCAGCATGGCGAGGCTGATGGGCAGGCCGATGATCATCCACTCACCAAACCCCAGCTCAATGCCATGTTGCTCGGACAGGTAGGCAGCCAGCAAGGCGTTGGGCGGGGTGCCGATCAAGGTGGCAATACCGCCGATACTGGCGGAGTAGGCAATCGCCAGCAGCAGCGCCACCGCGTAGGGATTCCCCGAGCGGGCATCGTCGACGCCTTTCACCTGAATGACGGAGAGCGCGATGGGCAGCATCATGATGGCGGTGGCGGTATTGCTGACCCACATACTCAAAAAGGCGGTGGCCAGCATGAAACCCGCCAGCTCCCGGGCTGGCGTGCCGCCCATGGCGGATAGTATCCACAGGGCAATTCGTTCGTGCAGGCGCCAGCGTTCCATGGCCAGGCCCAGCACAAACCCGCCGAGAAACAGGAAGATCAGCGGGTGGGCATAGTCACGGGTCACGACCCCCGGGTTGGTCAGGCCGAGCAGAGGCCCGAGCACGATGGGCAGCAGCGCGGTGACGGCCAGAGGCAGTGTTTCGGCGATCCAGAACACGGCCATCAGCCATGCCAGCCCCAGAGCGCGCCAGGCGTCAGTGGAGAGATCGCCGGGGGCTGGAACCAGGGTCACCAACAGCACACCGGCGGTCCCGAGCAGTAAACTGAGCCATTTCCCCTGAGCAGTCAGTTATAAGGTAGAAAAAAGAAAGGGGACCCTCATAACTCGGTAACTTGCTGTAACAGCAAGGTGCGAAGAACCGAGAGCATTGGAGGTGTCCCCTTATGCGCAAGTATAACTATCGTGCCCAAAATTTCCAGAAGGTGAACTGGGATCAACTGCGTGAGCAGACGGCGGGCGAGCGGTTGATTCTGGCGATTGATGTGGCCAAGAAGGACTTCTACGTGGCGCTGATGAAGCCGGACCGGACGGTTCTGAAGACCATCCGCTGGGAGCATCCGCAACAGAGCCCGGCCCTGCTGCGGGAACTGGCGAACCTCAAGGCTCAGCGCCTGGAGGCGGTCATGGAGCCGACCGGTACCTATGGCGACGCCTTGCGCTACCAGTTGAGAGCTCTGGGTGCCGAAATCTACCGGGTCAGCCCCAAGCGGGTGCACGACGCCGCTGAAGTGTATGACGGGGTCCCGAGCCTGCACGACGCCAAGGCGGCTTACCTGATCGGCCGGCTGCACCTGGATGGCATCAGTCAGCGCTGGCGCGAGCCGAGTGAAGCGCGTCGAGCTCTGCGAGCCTTACTGAATCGGCTGGAGCAGGTACAGGAGCGCCACCAGCGGGCACTGAATCGGCTCGAAGCGTTGTTGGCCCGGCACTGGCCGGAGGCGCTGTGCTGGCTGACATTGCAGAGCGCCAGCTTGCTGCACCTGCTGGCCGAGTACGGCGACCCGGTTCGGGTGACGGCACAGCCGGAGCAGGCGGACCGACTGCTGCGCCGAGTCGGTGGGCACATGCTTAAGACGTCCAAGCGCGAAGGCCTGCTGCGCAGTGCCGCCACGACCTTGGGCGTGCCGGTGGTCGAGACCGAACACGAACTCATCCGGGCCCTGGCCCAGGAGATGCTGGACACACGGGCGCAGTCCCGCGAGCTGGAGCGAGCGCTGTCCGAGCACGTCGAGCACACCCGGGAGCTGGCCTGGATGGCCGAGGCACTGGGCCATAACAGCGCGGTGGTGCTTTACTGTGCCCTGGGTTCGGCCAATGACTACCCGCGTGCGGCCAGCTATCTGAAAGCGGCGGGGCTGAACCTCAAAGAGCGCTCCAGCGGCAAACACAAAGGGCAGCTGAAGCTGACCAAGCGAGGGCCCGGGGTGGTGCGCCACTACCTGTACTTCGCCGCCCTTCGCCTGATACGTCAATCAGGCCCGGCCAGAGCCTGGTATGACGCCAAGCTGGCCCGACACCGAGGCCCCAAGGGCAAACTGATCATCGCGCTGATGCGCAAGCTGGCCAAGGCGCTGTGGCATGTGGCTCAAGGCAAGCGGTTCGATCCGGCCAAGCTCTTTGCCGAGCCACCCCGGGCCGAAGTGGCATAAGCACCACCGAGTCGACCGATGAGGACGAACAGAGACGAGCAACAGGAGCGAGCAATGAGTTAATCCAGCCGTAACACGCTGGCAACGAGTCTTCCTTCGGGCTGACCTTCGATCCGACCTCTAGCCCAGTCTTGAGGCTCCTAAGTAGTCAAGAGGCAGCCCGCGGGATGATCCATGGAACGCGATACCCAAGGTAACTGAGTTGATGCCGCCAGGCGGACATCCGATGCGAGAGGTTCGGTTGACCCCATGGACGTTCATCCGGGAGGCCTTCGAGCTGGCACACAGGCTAAACACACGAGTACCACCGGCATGTGCGTCAACGACTCAGGCAATGCCAGCAGACTCGTGTGCCCAACAGGCAGGTAAAATGATTAAATAAAGGGACTTGACTGAGTTATGAGAGGTCGGATATCGGGCAAGACGGGCCTCTTTGAGTGGTGATAACCGGACATTGATTTTTTCTTTGGCATAGCGTCAAAAATGCACTAGCCTTAGAGGCTGTGGTCCCGTTTCCAGCGTAGTCTGGGCGGGCTTTTCGGGCGACAGCAGACCGCCGACGGCTCTCGAAGTATATACCCTGTAGGCGCTTCGGGCCGTCTGAAGCGCGCAGGCGCTGGCGCCGCCCTATCCGATAATAGCCAGCGGTGCCTTGGTAATGGCGACACATGACCCCTCTGTGCAACAGCGCATCCGCGCGCTGGAGAAGGAACTGGCAGAGCTGAAAGCCCGAGTGGCTTCCTCAGAGCCCGACGGTGCTCGCTCGCAGGCACCGGATATGCTCTCCAGCGCCCAGGACGCCCTGATTGCCGCCAAGACCCAGGCTGACCTGGCCAACCGCACCAAAAGTGAGTTTCTGGCCCGCATGAGCCACGAAATCCGCACACCCATGAACGCCATCATCGGTCTGGGCCACTTGCTGGGCGATACGCCGCTGGATGACCAGCAGCGCAGCTATCTGGACAGCATGGGCGCGGCGGCCGACTCGCTGCTTCATATCATCAATCAGGTGCTCGATTTTTCCAAGATTGAAACCGGCAAAATCGTGCTGGAATCCGCTCATTTCGATCTGGAGCAGGTGTTCGAAAAGCTGGCCCGGTTATTCGAGGTCAGCGCCATCCACCGGCAGGTGGATATCACCTATGACCTTCACCCGGACGTGCCCCGCTTTCTCAGGGGCGATACCGCCCGCCTGAGTCAGATACTGAGCCATCTGGTCAATAACGCCATGCAGTACTCCACCAGTGATCAGGTATTGCTCAGCGTCCGCCAGATCAAAGCGGCTCCAGAGGGGGTTGAGCTCAAATTCTGCATCACCGATTTCGGTGTGGGGATGAGCCCGGAACAGGTGGCGGCGCTGGAAGCGAGTTTCGAGGCCATGGCCCGGGGCGACTTTCCCCGGCAAGTGGGTCTGGCCACCAGCACCGGGTTGACCATCTGTTATCACCTGATCAAGCTCATGCAGGGCCGGTTGGACATTCATACCGAGCCGGGCCGGGGCTGCCGGATCAGCTTTACCGCCTGGTTTGAACACAGCCAGATCGGGGCCCGGACACTGAAAGAACGCCCCGACCAGTTCGAGCACCTTCGCGCCCTGATCGTCGACGATAACGCTCTGGCTCGGGAGATCATTGCGCGAACCCTGCACAGTATGCAGCTTCGCGCCGACTGCGCCGCGTCCGCCGACGAAGCGATCCAGCAACTGCGCACGGCCGAGCGGGCCGGCCGACCTTACGACCTGGTGCTGATGGATTATCAGATGCCGCTGGTTAACGGCCTGGAAGCCACCGAAGCACTCAAGTCCGACCCCGCGCTGGTCCACACACCGCAGGTCCTGCTGATCTCATCTTATCATCGCGATGAAATCTTTGACGGCGAGCAGAACGCCGAGTTGGTCGACGGATTCCTGAATAAACCGGTCAGCGAGTCGCGCCTGTTCGATGCCCTGAGTCAATTATTCAGCGGTCGTCTGGACGATCGGGCCGAGGCGGCAGCGTCCGCTGCCGAGGTTTCGCTGGATGGGCTGAAAGTGTTGCTGGCGGAGGACAATCGAGTGAACCAGCAGGTTGCCCAGGGCATTCTGCGCAAGCGTGGCGTCGAGGTCACGTTGGCGGCGACCGGGCGAGAGGCCCTGGATCACTTTTATCGGGACGTCGATTATTTTGATGTCATCTTGATGGACCTGGAAATGCCGGAAATGGATGGCTATGAAGCGACCCGACGGATTCGCGCCGGCGATCAGAGGCCGGACATCCCCATTGTGGCCCTGACCGCCCAGGCACTGCGGGGCGACCGCGAACGCTGCCTGGCCGAGGGCATGAACGATTACATCAGTAAACCCATCAAACCGGCCCTGCTCTACCAGACCCTGTTCGAGGTGGTTCAGGCGGCAACCACACCCCAGGGAAAGTGATGGGCCTACGCTCAGACGTCATTGAGCTTGATCATAGCGATGGCGGGCTCGACCGGAAACAGCTCAAACGGCTCAGACAGCGCTTTCTCGATCTCAATCGGGCGCGCCATCAACGCATGCTCGAAGGACTGAGCGACCGACAGCAGGATCTGGTCGTTCTGTTGCCCCTGCTGTTTCACGTCAATCACCCCATGCTCCCCGGCTACGTCTCGGGCGCCACCCCCGCCGGTCTGAGTCACTATGAACCCGAGCGGGATCAGGTGCGCCGCGCGCGCGGGCTGACCCGCAGTTTTCATTATCAGCGGGATGTCAGCGCTCATACCTGTGACATTGATGCGCTCTTTGTCATGGGCAGCGTCGGTACCATCGCCCAAAGCGAAGGCAGCGACCTGGACGTCTGGGTGTGCCACCGACCGGGCCTGGAGCGAGAGGCGCGCGATCAGCTCCGGCGCAAGTGTCGCCAGCTGTCTCTCTGGGCGGAACAGCAGGTACGCCTGGAGGTACACTTTTTTCTGATGGAGCCCGACCCGTTCCGCACGGGTCAACTCGGTCAGCTCAGCACCGAAGGCAGTGGCTCAGCCCAACGGTTTCTCTTGCTGGATGAGTTCTACCGTACCGCCCTGTGGTTGGGGGGCAAACTGCCTCTGTGGTGGTTTGTCCCGAGTGCCTGTGAGCGCGAGTACACCGCCTATACCCAGACTCTGCTCGGGCAGCGGTTCCTGCGAGCCGATGAGGTGATCGACTTCGGTGGCCTGCCGGACATTCCCACCGATGAATTTGTGGGTGCGGGCATCTGGCATCTGTATAAAGGCATTGAATCCCCCCACAAATCGGTGTTGAAACTGATGCTTCTGGAGGCCTACCTGCGTGGGCGGGACCGGCGCCCGCTGGCGCTTGCCTTCAAGGAGGCGGTCTATCAGCACACCCCTCATCCGGACCGCCTCGATGCCTATGTGATGATCTATCGGCGCCTGGAGCAGTACCTGACCGAAGCGGGTGGTGCGCAAGAGCGCCTCAACCTGGCCCGGCGCTGCCTGTATTTCAAAGTGGACAAACCGCTGACGCGCCCGCCCCGTAGCGGGCGCAAATCCTGGCAGCGGGAGCAGCTCGAGCAAATGGTGGCAGAGTGGGGATGGAGCCGCACCGAACTGGAGCGGCTGGATCAGCGTCGACACTGGAAGGTGCCGGATGTGATGGAGGAGCGACGCCAGTTGGTCGCGGAACTCAGTGCCAGTTACCGACTGATCAATGCCATCAGCAAGGAGTCCTCCGAAACCCGAATCAGCGACGATGAATTGATGGTGTTGGGGCGCAAGTTGCACGCGGCGTTTGAGCGCAAGGCGGGCAAGGTGGAATGGCTCAACCCCGATATCTCCCAGGACATCGCCGAGCCGGCGCTGATCTTTGTCGAAGAGCCTGAGGCAACCCCCGAAGGATCCCGCTTCTGGGCCGTGTTTCGCAGCCGTGAAGGCCAGCCGGACGGTGCGCCGCTCAAACGGGCGCGCTATCTGGGGGAGCTGCTGCTGTGGACCTATGGCAATGGCGTGCTCGGCGCCGGTGCCTGGTTTGATGTGCAGGGCGAGCGGATCAGCCTGACGGCCCCCCAGCGCCAGCAGCTCTGGCAATGGCTGCATCAGTGGCTGCCATTGCCGCTGGTGACCCGGGCCCACGAGCCTTTTCAGCGGGCCGCTCGCGCGGAACGCCTGCTGTTGCTGTTCAATCTGGGCGTCGAACCCCAGGCCAATCTTCACGAACGGGGCCTGCAGATGCTCAGCGCCCAACGGGATGCGCTTGATTTCAGCGGCCTGCGCGACAATCTGGTGCTGACCCTGGATCTGGTCCAGATCAATAGCTGGCGCGAGGTGTTGTGCCGTCACTATGACGCCGATGCGCTGATCAACGGCCTTCAGTACTACCTGCGTCTGGCGCCTCCGGGGCGGGGGCTGGCTCCGCCGGAGGTGACGATCCGTTGTCTGGGCTCACAGGGGAGTCTGGTGGTTCAGCGTCTGGAAGAGCTATGGCAAGACCTGGTCGGCTGTTATTACTCCGGCACCCGTCCGGCCAGTAGCCGCTATGTGCTGGAGACCGCCGAAGGCTATGTGCTGATCCAGTTTCTGCAGCAGCAACCCCACGTCACCCGCTATGGCAGCTACGATGCCCTGATCGACAGGCTGACCAACGCGCAACTGGAATACAGCCCCATCGTGGTCGATCGGCACGCGCTGAAAAATCGTCCTCTGAAATTGATGGCCGACCAGGCTCGCGAGCCGGGGGTCTATCTGTTTTATCAGGTGCAGGGAGAGGAGGCCGAGGTGACGCTGATTGATGAGCTGGGATCTCTGCTGGTGATCCGGCTATCGTTTTTCAGCCACACCACGCTACTGCGGCCCCTGCATCATTTTCTGCGCTCCGTCGTGGCCCGCCAGAGCGCGAGCCCCGATCAGGGCGGCGATTCGCCCAATCCGCCGGTCCGGTTGTTCGAGTTGTGTGGCCGGGTGGACCAGGGACGCGGCTACCTGGAGGAGCGGGCCAGTGCCGGAGACCTCAGCCGGTTGACCTTCACCAACATTCAGGTGATTGCCGAGCCGGCGCCAGATGGCGATATTCTGTACACCGTGTACTGCAATGACCGGGAGTTCTCCGCGCTGGATTACGGGGACGAGCTGTTCATCGAAGTGGCGCGCTACATCCTGTCCATGCGTCGTGCCAAAGAGCGCTATCCCTGCTACATCACCGACCTGGATCTCAGCCAGTGCCGGGATCTGCTGGCACCGCAACTGGGACTTCAGCTCAGCCACTACCTGGACATCAAGGCCCAACTGGAGCAGCGGCTCAATGGGGCGTTGCTGGATCTGTAAACGTTTATGTTAAGAACCGTGAGGCCCGTGGAAATTTTCGCGGGCGCAGGGTAGGCTACGCGGGGGCTCGTCATACAAGTACGACGGCCCTCCCCTGCGGGGTACTCACGCAGAGTCACCGAATCGCTCAGATCGGCAATTCGTATTAGCGATGTTTGATCCGCCGGGTCAATAATATAACGAGACAGAGATGTAATTATGGCAGACAACCACTACGACGCAATTGTGGTCGGCTCCGGCATCAGCGGCGGCTGGGCCGCCAAAGAGCTGACCGAAAAAGGCCTGAAAGTGCTCCTGCTGGAGCGCGGTCGGAATATCGAACACGTCAAGGATTACAAGAACGCCACCAAGGAAGTCTGGGACTATCCGCACCGGGATAAGCCGACCCAGGAAATGATCGAAAATTACCCGGTCCTCAGCCGGGACTACCCGCTCAACGAATCCACCTTCGGTATGTGGGCGGATGAGCAGAAAAACCCCTATGTGGAAGAAAAGCGCTTCGACTGGTTCCGCGGCTACCACGTGGGCGGTCGCTCCCTGCTGTGGGGTCGCCAGAGCTACCGCCTGGCGCCGGCGGACTTTGAAGCCAATGCCAAAGAAGGCATCGCGATCGACTGGCCGATCCGCTACAACGACATCGCCCCCTGGTACGACTATGTCGAGAAGTTCGCCGGCATCGCCGGAACCCGGGAGGGCCTGGATATCCTGCCCGATGGCCAGTTCCTGCCCCCGATTCCGCTCAACTGTGTGGAAAAAGACGTGGCGGCGCGTATCGAGAAGGCATTCGGCGGCAAGCGGCACATGATCCACAGTCGCACCGCCAACATCACCGAACCCAAGCCCGAGCAGGGCCGAGTCAACTGCCAGTACCGCAACAAGTGCTGGCTGGGCTGTCCCTTCGGCGCCTACTTCAGCACCCAGTCTTCCACCCTGCCGGCGGCCATGAAAACCGGCAACCTGACCCTGCGGCCCTTCTCGCTGGTGAAGGAAATCCTCTATGACAAGGACAAGAAGCGGGCCAAGGGCGTGGAGGTGATCGACACCGAAAACAACCAGACCTACGAGTACACTGCGGATGTGGTGTTCCTGAACGCCTCGGCCTTCAACTCCACCTGGATTTTGATGAACTCCGCCCGGGATGTCTGGGACGGCGGGCTGGGCAGCAGCTCCGGCGAGCTGGGCCACAATGTCATGGACCACCATTTCCGGGCCGGCGCCAGCGGCGTAGTGGAAGGCTACGATGACAAATACTATTACGGCCGACGCCCCGCCGGTTTCTATGTGCCGCGCTTCCGCAACGTCGGCGATGATCGACGCGACTACGTGCGCGGTTTTGGTTACCAGGGTTCCGCCAGTCGCCAGAACTGGAATCGGGATGTGGCCGAGCTGGAGATTGGTGCCGATCTCAAGCAGACACTCAGCGAACCGGGTGCCTGGACGATCGGCATGACCGCCTTCGGCGAAATCCTGCCCTACCACGATAACCGGATCTCTCTGAACCACAGCGTCACCGACGCCTGGGGTCTGCCGGTGCTGGCAATGAACGTCGAGATCAAGGACAACGAGAAAAAAATGCGTAAGGACATGATTCAGGACGCGGTGGACATGCTTGAAGCCGCGGGCGTGAAAAATGTTCAGGGCGGCGATTGGGGCTATGCTCCGGGCATGGGTATTCACGAAATGGGCACCGCCCGCATGGGCCGCGATCCGAAAACCTCGGTGCTCAACGCCCACAACCAGGTGTGGGACGCACCCAACGTCTACGTCACCGACGGCGCCTGCATGACCTCCGCCTCCTGTGTGAACCCGTCCCTGACCTATATGGCGCTGACCGCCCGGGCCGTGGACCACGCGGTGAATGAACTGAAGAAGGGGAATCTGTGATGAATCGACGTGAACTCCTCAAACTGATCACCGCCGCCACCGGTACCGCCATGATCGGCAGTACCGGGGTCCTTGCCGGCTGCGCCTCCAAAGAGGAGGCGGCCCCGAGCCTGAGCTTCACCGAACAGGACGTGTTCCTGCTCGATGAAGTGGCGGAAACCATCCTGCCGCGCACCGACACTCCGGGGGCCAAAGACGCCGAAGTGGGCCAGTTCATGACCGTGTTTGTCCGGGACTGCTACACCGAGGCCGAGCAGGCGATCTTCCACAGCGGCATGGATCAATTGAACGCCGCGGCCAACGAGCAGTACGGCCGCGACTTCATGAACCTGAGCGGCGAGCAGCGCACCGAATTCATCCGGGCGCTGGATGCCGAGGCCAAAGCGGTGGCCGCCGCCGGCACCACCCCGCCGCACTACTTCACCATGATGAAGCAGCTGACCCTGTTCGGTTTCTTCACCTCCCAGGTGGGGGCCACCCAGGTGCTGCGCTACATCGCCATTCCGGGCCGCTACGACGGTTGCATGCCTTACGAGGAAGGTGATCGGGCCTGGGCGACCTGATTCAGGGTCAGGTAACGGTGGATGGATAAGGACGATAGCCCGTCATCCACCGTTGCTCCCTCTCCCGAATCCCTTTAAGGTCATAGCTTCACCCCGGCCTTCAAGGAGTCGCCTCATGTACCGCTGGATCCATTGCCTGATTACCGCCATAGTCATTACGGCGGCCGGCCATGCCCTGGCCGACGATCAGGCCCCGGCATACGATGCCCGGCTGACCGGCTACCCCTACCCCTTCGAGGTTCACACCTTCGCCTTTGACAGCCAGCGCCAGCGACTGGAAATGGCCTACATGCATTTACCGGGGGAACCGGACCGGCCTACGGTGTTGCTGTTACACGGGAAAAATTTCGCCGCCGACTATTGGGAAAGAACCGCCCGTCATCTACAGAAAAAAGGTTACGGGGTACTGATGCCGGACCAGGTTGGTTTTGGGAAATCCTCCAAACCCGAGCACTACCAGTTCTCCTTCGAAGCTCTGGCGGCCAACACTCGCGAGCTGGCAGACTCGCTCGAACTGGAACAGCTTGTGGTGATGGGCCACTCCATGGGCGGCATGCTGGCCATCCGCTTTGCACTCCAATACCCCGACAGCGCCGAACAACTCGTCCTGGTCAATCCGGTTGGTCTGGAGGATTATCTGCGCTACGTTGAATATCGGGATCCGGCATTTTTTTACGCCAATGAGCAGGACAAGACCATCGACCAGGTTCGGGCCTATCAGCGCAAACATTATTACGATGGCAAGTGGTCCGATGCCTACGAGGCGCTTATCCAGATACACGCTGGTTGGCTCAATGGGCCGAACTGGGAGCGTATTGCCTGGAACAATGCCCTCACTTACGACCTGATTTTCACCGGGGCGGTGGTCAACGAATTTGACCAGATTGCCGTACCCACTCACCTGATCATTGGTACTCGCGATACCACCGGCCCCGGGCGCGGGTGGAAAAAACCGGGTGTGGACTATGAGCTGGGGCGTTACGACCGATTGGGTAAGTCGGCGGCGGACACAATCCCGGACGCCACCCTCCACGAGCTGGACGGTATTGGGCACATGCCGCAGTTCGAAGCCTTCGAGCGCTATGCGGCCAAACTCGACAAAATCTTCCCGGCACCCTGACCCCCCGTTGGGGGGCTTTGTTGAGCCCCGACTACCCCGGGGTTATACTGCCCGCCTTGTTTCGCCCGAGCCCTGCAGGAGTGCCCATGACCCCCCGTTACGCCACCTTGAGTGCGGTATTGCTGTCCACCTTATGGCTGGCAGCCTGTGGTCAGAAAGGCCCCCTCTACTTGCCCGAAGATGCCGACTCCGGTGAACCCCGGAACGAGCAACCCGCGCCGGAAGGCAGCCAGAGCGAATAACCCCCGATTTGAGACCCGATATGCAGCCTTTTGAACGCCGTGACGGCGAACTGTTTGTGGAAGACGTCCCCCTGGCCCGCATCGCCGAGCAGTTCGGCACGCCCACCTACGTCTACAGCCGCGCCGCCTTTACCCGGCACTACCTGGCCTACGCCCAGGCCCTGGGTGATCACCCGGGTATGGTGTGCTATGCCATCAAGGCCAACTCCAACCTGGCGGTGCTGAACCTGCTGGCCCGATTGGGCGCCGGGTTCGATATTGTCTCCGGTGGCGAGCTGGAGCGGGTTCTGCGCGCCGGTGGCGACCCCAGGCGGGTGGTGTTCTCCGGGGTGGGTAAAACCCGCGAGGAAATGACCCGGGCGCTCAACGCCGGGATCTTCTGCTTCAATGTCGAATCCGAGGCGGAGCTGGAGCAGCTCTCACAGGTGGCCAGTGAGCTTGGCAAAACCGCCAATATCTCCCTGCGGGTCAACCCGGATGTGGACGCCCAGACTCACCCCTATATCTCCACCGGGCTGAAAGAAAACAAGTTCGGCATCGATATTGAGCGCGCTCCGGCGGTCTACCGTCGCGCCGCAGAGCTGCCCGGGTTGTCCGTGCAGGGGCTGGACTGCCACATCGGCTCCCAGCTGACTCAGCTCGCCCCGTTTATGGACGCGCTGGATCGCCTGTTGGTGCTGGTCGACGAGCTGGCGGGTGAAGGCATCCACATCCATCATCTGGACTTGGGCGGTGGCCTGGGAGTGACCTATCGGGACGAATCCCCACCGCCGGTCAGTGACTATATGGACGCGATCAAGGCCAGACTCGGCGATCGCAAACTCAGCCTGATGTTTGAACCGGGCCGCTCCATTGCCGCCAATGCCGGCGTCATGCTGACCCGGGTGCTCTACCTCAAGCCCACCGAGCACAAGAACTTTGCCATCATTGACGGGGCCATGAACGACAACATCCGTCCTTCCCTGTACCAGGCGTGGCAGAACATTGTGCCGGTGCGGGAGCATGGGGGTGAGGTAAAAACCTGGGACCTGGTCGGCCCGGTGTGCGAAACTGGGGACTTTCTGGGCAAAGACCGCTCGCTCGCGCTGCAGGCCGGTGACGTGCTGGCCATGCTCTCCGCCGGGGCCTACGGCTTCGGGATGAGCTCCAACTACAACAGCAGGGGCCGGCCGGCGGAAGTGCTGGTGGACGGCGATCGCGCGCACCTGGTGCGTGCCCGGGAAACCATTGATGACCAGTTGCGCGGTGAGCAGGTGCTCCCCGACTCGGAGTAAGGAAGTTTCATGCGTTTGCGCTTTACCAAAATGCACGGCCTGGGCAACGACTTTGTCGTGATTGACGGCGTGACCCAGAAGGTGCGTTTGAGCACGGAGAAAATCCGTTACCTGGCGGATCGGCATTTCGGTGTCGGTTGCGATCAGGTATTGCTGGTGGAAACGCCAACCCGACCGGATATCGATTTTCGTTACCGCATCTTCAACGCCGACGGCGGCGAGGTGGAAAACTGCGGCAACGGTGCTCGTTGCTTCGCCCGCTTTGTGCTTGAGCGCAAGCTGACCGGCAAGCGGTCCATCAAAGTGGAAACCGCCGGTGGCGACATCACTCTGAACGTCACCGAGCAGGGCCAAGTTCAGGTCGATATGGGCGTACCCCGCCTGAACCCGGAGGAGATTCCTTTTCAGGCCGATGCCGAAGCGATCCGTTATGACCTGGTGCTGCCGGAGCAGACGCTGGACATTTCGGCGGTGTCCATGGGTAACCCCCACGCCGTGTTGATGGTCAACAAGGTCGACAGTGCCCCCGTGGAAACACTGGGGCCGCTGATTGAAAGCCACGAGCGTTTCCCGCGTCGGGTCAATGCCGGCTTTATGCAGGTGGTCTCCCCCGACGAGATCAACCTGCGGGTGTACGAGCGCGGCGCCGGGGAAACCCTCGCCTGCGGCACCGGCGCCTGCGCGGCGGTGGTGGCGGGCCGGCTGCGTCAGTTGCTGGAAGAAACCGTCAAGGTCAACTTGCCCGGCGGCAGCCTGAGCATCACCTGGCCCGGTCCCGGCCACTCGGTTATCATGACCGGACCCGCCACCACGGTGTTTCACGGACAGGTAAAAATATAAGGCCATTATGAGCGAGCAACGCACCGAATCCCGCCCGTTGACCGACGAACAGGTCGCCCAATACCTGGAAGCGCACCCGGACTTTTTTGTCCAGCATCGCAAACTGCTCGCCGATCTGGAGTTACCCCACGAAAGTGGCCCGGCGGTCTCTCTGGTGGAGCGTCAGGTGTCGGTACTGCGCGAGCGCAATATGGACATGCGCCACCGGCTGAGCAAGCTGCTGGATAACGCCCGGGAAAACGACAAGCTGTTCGACAAAACCAAGCGTCTGGTGCTGGCCCTGCTCGAAGGTCGGGACATGGGCGATATCATCGACGCCCTGTGTTTCAGCTTCGACCAGGACTTCAATATTCACTACACCAGCATCCTGCTGTTCGGTCACGAAGATCGCATTCCCAGCAGTCAGGCCCGGGTGGTCACCATCGGTGAGGCGCGCCAGCACATTGCGCCCCTGCTGAAAAACAACCGCGCCATGTGCGGCACGCTGGGCGAAGGCGAGCTGCAGTTTCTGTTTGGCGACAACGCCCATCAGATTGGCTCCGTCGCCACCGTTCCATTGGTGCATGGCAATGCCTATGGCCTGCTCGCCATCGGCAACCGCGACCCCCACTACTACCGCTCCAGCATGGGTACCCTGTTCCTCGGCTACATCGCCGAAGTCCTCAACCGCTTGCTCCCCGAACACCTCCCGCGCTAACCTAGCACAGAAGTCTCCGTAGGGCGGATAAGCCAAAGGCGCATCCGCCGTTGCTTTCGCATCCGCCGTCCCCCATAACGGACCACACTCATGCCCCACCCTTTCACCGACGAACGCACCGCCTTCCTAACCTACCTGCGCACGGAAAAACACCTCTCCCCGCGCACCGAAGACGCCTACGCCCGGGACCTGGACAAATTCCTCGCCTACTGCGAAACCCGACAGATCACCGATCTGTCCGCCATCACCGTCCACCACCTGCGGGAAAACCTGGCATCGCTGCATCGCAAAGGCCTCACCGGCAAAAGCCTGCGCCGGTGGCTCTCCTCCCTGCGCGCCTTCTTCCGTTTCGGCATCCGCCGCGGCTGGCTGAAAACCAACCCCGCTGACGGACTGCAGGCCCCCAAGGTGGAAAAGAAGCTGCCCAAGGTATTGGACGTGGATCAGGCCGGGCAATTTGTGGAAGTGAAGGGCGAAGGTTTTCTGGGCAAACGCGACCGCGCCCTGCTGGAGCTGATCTACTCCTCCGGCCTGCGCCTGGCGGAGGCGGTGGGCCTCAACCTGAACGACATCGACCTGCGCGAAGGCGCCGTCACGGTCACCGGTAAAGGCAATAAAACCCGGCAGTTGCCGGTGGGCCAGCAGGCCCGCGACGCCGTAACAGCCTGGCTACCGGAGCGCGCCCTGGTGGCGCCCCCGGAAGAAACCGCACTGTTTATCGGCCAGCGCGGCAAGCGCCTCACGCACCGCGCCGTGCAACTGAGAATGCAGCAGCTCAGCATTCGACAGAACATGGACGAGCCGGTCCATCCCCACATGCTCCGCCACTCCTTCGCCAGCCATATGCTCGAATCCAGCGGCGATCTGCGTCTGGTGCAGGAGCTGTTAGGCCACGCCAACATTTCAACGACCCAGGTGTATACCCATCTGGATTTTCAGCATCTGGCGAAGGTGTACGATAAAGCGCATCCGCGGGCGCAGAAAAAGTAAAAAGGCGCCCAACGCCCACGCTCATCGCACGCAGCTGAACCGCGGCGCTTGGCACTATTGATTTTTTGGTGTCAATGAGGAAAAATGCGTAAATAAGATAAGCATGAAGTCAGCGATCGCAGGGATGTGAACTGTGTCACAAAAAACTCCTCTCACTCCCCTTCGAACCGTTCTGCCACTCTGTGGCGGCCTTCTGTAGCTCTTATTCTTATATAGGGATTCGCCCGATGCGACTGGCGCCTTCTAGTTGCGCTGCGCCATCAGTACGCTCGGGAACACATACACATAATAACTTGGGGAAAATTCATGAAAACTAAACTGATGCTTTTATTGGCGTTTGTCTTCATCGGGACCGGTTGCGCAATGACGCCCCCGGACCCTATTGCCCTGACCACGGATTTTTATGAAAAGCCGGCAAAAGTGGCAATTTATCAGAAATCGTTCCCTGAAAACGCCCGTATGACCATGCCGGGGGCTTCATGCCTTTTGTGCTTGGCTGCTGCGGCGGTAGCCAACGACGCAGTTTCTGGTCATACCAAAACCTTGAGTACCGAAGAGCTGTCAAGCGCTGTAAAAAGGATAGAGACAACCCTTGAAGAGCAAGGCATGGTCGTCGATTGGGTTGATATTGAAGAACCTATGACACGCCTGCCAAAGTTCACATCAACCGAAGAGTCCGGTTATCCGAAGAAAGATTACCGAGCCTTGAAGCAAGTGGTAGAGGCCGATCACCTGTTGGTCATCGAATTCAGCCATATCGGTGTAGAACGGCTTTATGCGAACTATGTACCCACCAGTTCGCCCCAGGGTGCCGTTACGGGCGAGCTGTATATGGTTGACCTGAGCACAAATGAATACTATCTGCTCGACCCGATACATATTCGGGTACCGGTTGAAGGCGAGTGGAATGAGCCACCGGAGTATCCGGGGTTGACGATGGCTTATTTCGAAGCGCTTGAGCGGGCGAAAATCCAGATCAGTGATGCGATCACTGGAGAGGCGCCGGTTGAGGTCGCTGGAGGCAATCCGTGATTCGTGGGTTGCCGTTAATTATCTCCGTCTGGTTACTGCTGGCCGCAGGCTGTGCGACGGTTGAGCAAGACGATTATGCACTGTACCACCATGATGTGAACGCATCGTCTGGTCTTCAGGGCCCGGTGTCGGTGCGGTTTGTTAACCCCCTCGGCATTGAGTTCCGGGGGGTTTCCTCCAGTGATGACAGCGTTGGCTCGGCTAACGTTCTTTATTCAGGTGCAGCGGGGGCCGGCGGTGTCGCGGCCCAGATTGCCGCTCATGCCGTGATGGTCCAGGATGCGCAAGATCGAAAACTGGAGAATGAACGGGAGCGGGCAAACCGGGCGCTGGAGCCTGTTTCTGAGGAAGTGGAGGCGCTGCAGAGCCTGGATCCCGGTGCTCTGACGATGCCGGGCCATTTTATCGTTCAGTCAGAATTGAAGGAATCGGACCCGTTAGAGTTATATCTGGAGACCCACCCGATCTTCTTTGTAACAGAAAATCTTGAAAACCTGTCATTGAAAAACGTGGTTGTTCTTCGCCAGCCCGGCAGGGCGACCGAGCAACCTGTCTACCAAAACGTAGTAGAAATAGTGTCTGATGCCCCAATCACTGATTACACTGAAGCACACCCAGGTGAAACAGGATTGGAAGACGCCGTGAAGACGCTTTATCAGAAATCGGTATTACTGGCGCTGGATGATATCCGGGGACAATTGCAGACAAATAGCCGGCAACCTGAAACCTTTCGGCATCAGGTAAACGGCGTACTGCGACTGGAGCGAGGCGTCACTGTCCAAGAGAGCTGCTCAGATCTGGTGTTACGTAATTTAAGAGGCTGGATTATCAGTTTACCGCAGACTGAAAAGCCGGATAGCTGTGTGGAGTCGTTTGCGCAGGAAGTCGGCTCCAGAGGCGATCGATAATTTTCCGAAAAGCCGTACTATCGCTGCGAAAGGGGCCAGTGGGTAATTCAACCTCGGCTCTGGTAACAATGAAGGCCACCACTGCTCGATAGAAGCCGTCTCTCAGTCACGAACCGGCAGAGAAAGCATTGAGCGCTTAGATGTTCGAAGTCGCATGGAGCACTACTTCGCTCGCTTCAAGGCAACGGCATTACCACTGAACGGAATTATTACTCGGCCACCGGCCGACTCCGGACCCAGCGCGCCGACCTCTTCAATGGCCTGTTCGGGGATCTGCAGGATAAGGAGTACGAATGGGACGAGCTGGGCAACCTCATACACCGCTACGACTATCATGGTGAAGTGCCGGTGCAGGAGGACGACGTCCATGGTGAAGCGCCGCCGGTACAAGAGGACTTTGGTTACGACGAGCTCAACCGCCTGAAGTGGTCCAAGGTCAGTGGCCGTGAGCAGGTCAACGTCGACTACGACGCCTTGGGCAACATCAAAAACAAGTCCGATGTGGGCAGATACACCTATGGCTCCAAGTGCCAGCAAGGCGCCGGCCCCCACGCGCTGTGTAAAACCAGCGACGGAACAACATACTCGTACGACGCCAACGGCAGTATGGTGGGCGACTCCTCGGGCCGGACCATTGAGTACAGCAGCTTCGACAAGCCCACTAAAATCAGCAAAGGCGGCCACACCACCCGTTTTGCCTACAGTCCGAGCCGGTCTCGCAACCTGCGCACGGACGAGAGCGCGGAGGATGCCGCCACCCTCACCCGCTACCTGGGTAATGTGGAGCGCATCACCCACCCGGACGGTCGATTGGAGATCAAGCGCCGCCTGCCCGGTGGCGCGCTGATCAGCTACAGTCGCAGTGCCGACGGTCAACCTGCGGGCAAAACCACCCACTACCTGCATATGGACCACCTGGGCTCGATCGACATCATCAGCAACGAGATCGGTCAATTGGTCGCGCGGATGAGCTTCGACCCTTGGGGCCAGCGCCGTGATCCGTTGGACTGGGGCCCATTGGTGGGTAAGGCGTTAAGCGAACTCGAAACGAACATCACCGGCATCACCAAGCGAGGCTTCACCGGGCACGAGATGCTGGATGAGGTGGGTTTGATCCATATGAACGGACGGATTTATGACCCGCGGTTGGGCCGATTTTTGCAGGCGGATCCGCTGATCGACGGTGTTACGGACACACAGGGCTATAACCGCTATAGTTATGTACACAACAACCCGCTCAACGCGACCGACCCCAGCGGCTTTTCAGCCTGGACCCGTTTCAGGGACAACTTCCTGAAGCCCGTCATTCAGGCCATTGTCACCTTCCACTGTATTCCGTGTGGCACCGCGTTAGCGGCGGCGACAACGGCCTACTACGGTGGCGATGCGTTTGATGTCGCTGTTTCTGCGTTCAGTACCTATGTGATGGCCAGCATGGGGAAGGGATTCGCAGCGAGTGGGGGCGGCTTTAGTGGCGGCGAGGCGTTTGTCTTTGGCGTCACGGGAGGCATTACCTCTTCGCTCCGGGGCGGCAAGTTCGGCCATGGCTTTGTCAGCGCGTATACGGGGGCTGTAACGGGCGGATTCGTTCAAGGATTAGATAACGCCGCTGCCGAGCTGATCGCCTCCAGCGTAATCGCCGGATCGATATCGGAGGCGACCGGTGGTAAGTTTGCAAATGGGGCGGCCTATGCGGCTTTCTCTTGGGCGGTGGCGCTGGGGGAACAGAAGATTAAGGAAAATCGAGCTTCAGAGCAATCAGTTCGTTTTGGAAGTCTCAATGAGATCTCACAAGAGGACGCTGAAAGATTGTATCAGGAAGCAAAGGCGTTTGTTTTATCCGTGGAGGAAGCGGCCCATGTCGATCCAGCCAAAATTAATTTGGATAACAGGTATGCTCTGATCAATCCGGAGACTGGAGAAGCGGAGTTTTTCGAAGACTTTAATCAAGCAGCTAAAGCTCGGAGGTCTGGATATGGAATATTCGGAGGAGTTGAAAGAGGTGGGAGAGTAACTATTTATAGAACCGCTTTTTCTGCCGATATTCGAGCAATTAATTTATCAAGAAGGGGGTTTGATGACTTCAAATTTGGTTTTATAAGCTCAGGACTTGAAGCTGGAGTTTTTATCATTGGTCATGAGGTTGCGCACATTAGAAAGCCATCTGAAATCAGTGCGAATTTTTTCGGTAAAAAAGTTTTGGAAAGGTATCGAAACACTCAGTAGTGGATTGGAGGTGAAAAATGAAGTTCGTTCAGAAGTTCTTGCTCATGTGCAAGTACCCTTTACTGCTTATGGCTGGTTTCCACTGCAGTGTTTTTGCAGAAACTGCTGATTGTGGTCCAGAACCGTGCTCGGAAACTTATTCCACGGATGTAGCTGAAGCAAAGGATTTTGGGGTTATTATTAGTCTTACTAGCATAAATTCTCCCTCCTTGACAGATATTACAATTTCCCAGCGAGAAGTGAATGAATGTAGCCTGGGTGGATTAGACATCGTCATAGGGAAGGAGCCTAGCGGCAGAGAGCCTAATGCCCTTGTATCGTTTAAAAGTATTGATGCTGTTGATGGGATAATTTTAAGAAACGATCTGGTTAACTCCTCGAGCATAATAATTGATATTAATTGTAGCGGTAATATGGGAGAAAAGTGGAAAAGAAATGTCAAGCAGATATTGGATGTCCGGTTGGAATTATAGAAAGATAAATTGGAGGTGGAACAAAAAGTCGTTGATTCGCGCTGTTTTTTTCGTGCAATGTAGCGTCGGGAGCACTGCTAGGAAGATCTGAGCACTCTTCTGTACCGCTATGACCACCATGGTGAAGAGCCGGTACAAGAGGACTTTGGTTACGACAAGCTCAACCGCCTGAAGTGGTCCAAGGTCAGTGGCCGTAAGAAGGTCAATGTCGACTACGACGCTCTGGGCAACATCAAAAACAAGTCTGATGTGGGCAGCTACACCTATGGCTCCAAGTGCCAGCAAGGCGCAGGCCCCCACGCGCTGTGTAAAACCAACGACGACCAGAGCTACTCGGACGACGCCAACGGCAGGATGGTGGGTGACTCCTCGGAAGCCAAAGGGGTCAGACTCGTTGATTGAAACACCGGCTTTCAGGGAGAAGAAATTTTCTCCCGAACCGCCATCAACACCTTCCCATACTGATTCTCGCCCCGAAGATCCCTCCCGAGTCCCCAAAAGTAATCGTACTGGCTCACATCAACGATTTGCTGTTCTCCCGTCGCCAACAAGGCTTCGGAGAACTCCGGATACATCTGGCATTGAGTATAAATGGCGCGGGTCATGACCACGGTACGCACCTTGTCCCAGTCGGGGCGGGGTCGCTTGAGCCAGCCGCGGCCGATGCGTCTAGCCTGCTCGGGCGTCTCGGCCTGACGAATTTCATCAAACCGTTTTCGTCCCGGGTACTTCATGGCCTGGTAGTAATGCTCAGCCGTAGGCCATTCATAGCCATCCAGCTCGAACGGACGATGCATGGTGCACCCGAGGGGATCTTCGGGTTGAAGGCGCGACACGTGAACGGCGCACTCGAGTTCGGAGGCTTGAAACAGGGTCATGGTGAGGCACTGAGGTTGCGTGATTGGAAGGGGTCGAGTGTAGCAGATAGGATTTGTTGGCAGTATTACGCCAAAAACGCCCACCCAATCACCGCCCCACTGGCCCCGGTAAACACAAACGCCAACAGGGCCAACAACCCGTCCCGGCCGATAATGGCCAGTCCGAAAAAGGTCAGCACCGCCCCGGCCAGGTTGGCGCTGAACGGGATAAATTCCATCAACGGCATCATCAGCGCCACGGCCATACTGGACAGTGCGACACAGCGCATGGGAATGTAGCCGCGAATCAGGAAGATCAGCCGAGGCTTGACCAGCCGGTCGATAAAACGGGCCGGTTTGCGCGACACGCGGATGGCTTTGAGCAGGTGCGCGGTGGTGACCGAGCGGGCCAGTACCCACCGAGGCAGCCAGAAGTGTTCCTTGTGCAGCAGAAGCTGTACCGAGATGGTCAGCACCATCAGGGCGCACAGGGTGGGCACGCCGGGAATATCGCCAATGATGGGGGCGAGTACGATCAGGCCAATCAGCAGCAGCACCGGGCCAAAAGAGCGTTGGCCAATGGCGTCCATGATGGCGTCGATGGAGACTTTCGGCCGGTGGTCGCAGATGTCTGCCACCCGGTCCAGTACTTCATCCAGAGATGCGACGTGGGGTCTGGTGTCCAAAGTCGGGCCTCTACCGATGCAGGCAAAGGCCTATAGGGTAGCGCGTCCGAGGGCGTTCCACCATGAACGAATCGAGACTTTTTCATTACAGGGCGCTGTTTAACCACTGCACCAGGTTCGGATAGGGTAAGGCCCCGGCCTGCTGGGCCACCGGCTTGCCGTTTTTGAAAATCATCAGCGTCGGAATGCTGCGAATGTTGAATTGGCTCGCGGCCTGACGGGCCCGTTCGGTGTCGACTTTGACAAATCGCGCTCGGGGTTCCTGTTCTGCCGCCACTTTGGCAAACACCGGCGCCATGGCTTTGCAGGGGCCGCACCAGTCGGCCCAGAAGTCCACCACCAACGGGAGCTGCTCTTTGCTGAGCAGCCGCTGGAACTGAGTATCGTCGGCGGCCAGGGGTGCGCCGACGAACAGCGGCTGGTGGCACTTGCCGCATTTGGGTTTGTCGCCCAGCCGGGTCGGATCGACCCGATTGGGGGTCAGGCAGTGGGGGCACAGGGTCTGAATCATGGCGCTGACAGGCTCCTCGGATATCAACGGCTATTGCTCTTTCAGGCGCTCAATACCGAGCGCCTTCAGGACATACTTTTCGTAAACGGGTTCGGTGTTGCCACTGCGCATTTTGTGCAGGAAATACTTCTCGAAGGCCACCTTGGCCAGGTGAACCCATTTGCCTTTTTTCGCCCAGGTGGTGTTGCGCGGCGGAATCTGTGGCAGCGCGACAAAGGCGGCGCCGGTATCGCCCATGTCCGCCAGGCAGACGGCGTTCCAGGTGGCCTGGGCGCGGGACTCCTTGCCCTCGATATCGGCTTTGATATTTTCAATCGCCGCCGTAACCATAGATTCAATCATATAGCCGGTTTTGGGTACACCGGTGGGAATCGGTGTGGGTTCGGGCGGCCCAATGGCCACGCACACCCCGGCGGCGTAAATATGCGGATAGGTGGGGTTGCGCTGGTAGTCGTCAATCAGCACGAAGCCGCGCGGGTTGCACAATTGTGGCACGGCGGCCACCGCATCCACGCCCTTGAAGGCGGGCAGCAACATGGTAAAGCGGCTCTTGAGTTCATGGGTTTTTTCCGGTTCGCCCTTGAGATTGTGTTCGGTCACTTTGACGTGTTCCCGGGTGACCTCATCCACCTTGGCGTTGGTGATCCAGCGGATATCCCGTTGGCGAAACTCGGATTCGAGCAGGCCTTTGGAGTCGCCCACACCGCCCAGGCCCATATGGCCAATATAGGGTTCGCTGGTGACATAGGTCATGGGCACCTTGTGGCGCAGTTTGCGCTTGCGCAGGTCCGCGTCGAGGATAAACGCGAACTCGTAGGCCGGGCCAAAACAACTGGCCCCCTGCACGGCACCGACCACGATCGGGCCGGGGTTTTCCAGAAATTTCTCGTAGGCGGCAAAGGCCGATTGGGCATGGGGGTTAGTGCACACCGACTGGGTAAAACCCTCGGGGCCGAAACCGGGAATTTCATCAAAGGCAAGCTTGGGGCCGGTGGTGATGATCAGGTAGTCGAACTCGACCTGGTCGTTGTTGGAGAGGGTCAGCCGGTTGGCCTTGGGATCGATGTGGGTCACGCTGGCGGCGATAAACTCGACCCCTTTGGCACTGACCGCCGGGCCTATGTCCACCGTGACCGAATCCGGCTTACGCCAGCCCACCGCCACCCAGGGATTGGAGGGCGTGAACTGAAAGTGTGGGCTGGGGTTGATCAGTACCACCCGGTGCCCGGCACCGAGAATTTTCTTTGCATCGTAGCCGGCCTGCATACCGCCAAGCCCCGCTCCCATGACCGCTATGGTTGCCATAACCTTACCCTCTGAATCAGGAATGAGCCAGGCAGTGAACGGGGAAGATGTGGTCTATGCTTAGGCCATTCCCTGCGTCCCTGTCGGGCGTCGTGACCACTTCAGTATGCGAGTGCAAGGGTTGGCAAACCTTGATGCATATCAAGCACTGAAGGTATAAGGCTAAGCATACTGTGAGACTGGTTTCTCTCTGCGAACAATTGACAACCCGGAGCCACATCATGAACCGATGGATCGCCCTGACCGCTGTGTCACTGTTACTGTCCGCCTGTTCGGAAAAGGAACCGACAGTGGCTGATTCCACCGACCGGTCGGCGCCGGATCTGGATACCTACCTGGCGGAACCGGTGACGGTAGCCGAAGAGACCCGACTGGATGGCGTGCTCGAAGCGGTGCACCGTTCCACCGTCTCCTCGGAGGTCAGCGCCCGGGTCATGGAGCTGCCCTTTGATGTGGACGATTACGTCGAAAAGGGCGAGGTGATTGTGCGCTTTCGCGATGCCGACCAGCAGGCGCAGATGGCCACCGCCCAGGCGACCCTGCAGGAGGCCCGCGCCCAGTTGACCGAGGCGCGTCAGGCCTACGAGCGGGGGCAGGAGATGATCGAGCGGGAGCTGATTGCCCGGGCTGAGTTCGACCGCTTGACCTCCACCTTTGAATCGGCCCAGGCGCGGGCCGGGGCGGCCGAGGCCGGCGTGCGCGCCGCCCAGGAAAACCTGGAGCGCACGGTGGTCCGGGCACCCTACAGTGGCATTGTGGAAGAGCGGCATATCGAATTGGGGGAAACCGCCGGTGCCGGCCAGCCCCTGATGACCGGCCTGTCTCTGGAGCACTTGCGCGCGGTGGTGGAAGTGCCTCAATCCCTGGTGGGCCCCTTGCGGGAGCACGGCGAGGCCCGGGTGGTTCTGCCCGACGGCACCAGCCTGGACGCCACCGAGGTGCGTATTTCGCCGGCGGCGAGCGAAGGTAGCCATACCTTTCGCACCCGGGTGACCCTGCCCGAGGGCGATCATCAGGTGTTTCCCGGTACCCTGGTCAAAGTTGCGTTCAAACGCGGTGAGCAGGAGCTATTGCGGGTGCCCGCCCCGGCGGTGGTGCAGCGCAGTGAGGTCACCGGCCTGTATGTGGTGCACCCGGATCATCGCATCGAGTTGCGTCAGGTCCGTGCCGGCGAGCTGACCCCGGAGGGCCAGAGAGTCATCCTGTCGGGACTGGCCGCCGGTGAGCGGGTGGCGCTGGATCCCATTGCGGCGGGCATCGCCCTGAAGGAGCGACAGGCGCAATGAGTGAGGAACCCCGTCTCGGCCTGTCCGGCCGAATCGCCCGGCAGTTTCTGACCACTGAAATCACCCCCCTGCTGGCCCTGGTGGGCCTGCTGCTCGGGCTGTTTGCAGTGCTGGTCACGCCCCGGGAGGAAGAACCCCAGATCGACGTGACCTTTGCCAATGTGTTCATTCCCTACCATGGCGCCTCGGCCCGGGAGGTGGAACAACTGGTGGCCACGCCGGCGGAGCAGATTCTGTCGGAAATTGCCGGGGTCGAGCATATCTACTCCGCCTCCCGCCCCGGCATGGCGGTACTGACGGTTCAGTTCGAGGTGGGAGAAACCCGTCAAGAAACCATCGTCCGACTGTACAACGCTTTCTACTCCAACCAGGACTGGGTACCCGCCAATGCGGGCATCGGCCAGCCCCTGATCAAACCCATGGGCATTGATGATGTGCCCATCGTCGCCGGCACCCTGTGGAGTGACGATCCGGCCGTGGGCGCCCACGAACTGACGCGGGTGGCCCACACCATCGAGACCGAGCTGCAGCGGGTGCCGGGCACCCGGGATATCGACACCATTGGCGCCCCCACCCGGGCGGTCAACGTGCGCCTGGACCCGCAGAAGCTGGCCGGTTATGGCCTGGATATTCAATCGCTTAGTCAGGCCCTGATGGCCTCCAACGTCTCCCGCGAAGCCGGCAATGTGGTGGCGGACAATCGGGTCATTCAGGTACAGGCGGGCAGCTTCCTCAGCAGTGCCACCGAGGTGGCTGAACTGGTGGTGGGCATGAACCGGGGCGGCCCGGTGTTTCTGAAAGACGTGGCTGAAATCGAATTGGGGCCGGACCAGCCCGAACAGTACGTCAGCTTCGGCATGGGCCCCGCCCACGACCTGTCCCTGCCCCGCCAGCCCGCTGTGACCATCGCCGTGGCCAAGCAGCCGGGTTCGAATGCGGTGGACGTGGCGCGGCAGGTGATCGAGCGTTTCGAGCACCTGCAGGGTACCTTCGTACCCGAGGGCATCAACGCCACCGTGACCCGCGACTATGGTGCAACCGCCAACGAAAAGGCCCAGACCCTGATCAAGAAACTGCTGTTTGCCACCGCCTCGGTGGTGCTGCTGGTGCTGGTCACCCTGGGCTGGCGCGAATCCCTGGTGGTGGGCGCTGCCGTGGTGGTAACTCTTGCCATCACCCTGTTTGCTTCCTGGGCCTATGGCTTCACCCTCAACCGGGTATCCCTGTTCGCGCTGATTTTCTCCATCGGGATTCTGGTGGACGATGCCATTGTGGTGGTGGAAAACATTCACCGGCGTGCCACCGGCAGCCTGAACACCATGACCGAGCGTATTCCCTACGCGGTGGAAGAAGTGGGCGGCCCGACCATTCTTGCCACGTTTACGGTGATTGCCGCCCTGCTGCCCATGGCCTTTGTCAGCGGCCTGATGGGCCCCTACATGGCGCCGATTCCGATCAATGCCAGCATGGGCATGCTGATCTCTCTGATTGTCGCCTTCATGTTCACCCCCTGGCTCTACCGCCGGCTGTTTGCCCGGGTGACCCACCACGAGGCGCCGGAAGAAGACGATCGCTCCGGTTTTGCCCACCGGCTGTCCGAACGACTGATGACTCCTTTCCTGCGCGCCCGCGAGGGCCGCGGTGCCCGGGTGGGCCTGCTGGTGGTGCTACTGGTGCTGATTGGCGGCTCCATGGCGTTAGTGGGCTTTCAGGCGGTGGTGATGAAAATGCTGCCCTTTGATAACAAATCCGAGTTCCAGGTAGTGGTGGAAATGCCCGAAGGCACCCCGGTGGAGCAGACCAACCGGGTGCTCAATGCCCTGGGGGATCATCTGGAAACTGTGCCGGAGGTGTTGGACTACCAGACCTACAGTGGCACCGCCTCGCCAATCAATTTCAACGGCCTGGTGCGCCAGTATTACTTGCGCCGCGAACCCCATCAGGGCGACATTCAGGTCAATCTGGTGGCAAAAGAGGAGCGCGATCGCAAGAGCCACGATATTGCCCGAGCCGTACGGGCGCCCCTGCAGGACATCGGCCGCGAGCTCAACGCGACAGTCAAGATTGTCGAAGTACCCCCTGGCCCACCGGTGATGGCACCGATCGTGGCGGAGATTTACGGGTTGGACTATCACGGCCAGATGGACGTGGCCAAGGAGGTCCGCGCGGTGTTTGAAAACACCGAAGATCTGGTGGATATCGACGATGATATCGAGGCGCCCCAGCGCAAACTGGTGGCGGAAGTGGACCGCCAGCGGGCGGCGCGCCTCGGCGTAAGCCAGCAGGCCATTGCCGATACCCTGAGCGCTGCGCTGTCCGGCTCCGATGTGACCTACCTGCACGGCACCGCCAGCAAGGCGCCGATTCCGATCCGACTGGAATTGAACGAAGCCGATAAGGCCAATCAGGCGTTATTGGGTTCGCTTTCGGTGATCAGTCAGAGCGGCACCCGGGTGCCCCTGAGTGAAGTGGTGCAGTTCCGGGAAACCACCCGGGACCAGACCATTTATCACAAGGATCTGCTGCCGGTGACTTTCGTCTACGCCGATATGGCGGGCCCGCTCGACAGCCCGCTCTACGGCATGCTGGATGTGGTTTCAACGCTGAACGAAACCCCGATCAAGGGCGCTCCCCTGGCCCAGTTCTGGACCGACCAGCCGGACAACCCCTACGCCTGGAGCCTGAAATGGGACGGCGAATGGCAGATCACCTACGAAACCTTCCGGGATATGGGCATCGCCTACTCGGTGGGGCTGATCCTGATTTACCTGCTGGTGGTGGCGCAGTTCCGCTCCTACGGCCTGCCGCTGATCATCATGGCCCCCATTCCCCTGACCCTGATCGGCATCCTGCCGGGCCACGCATTGCTGGACAAACAGTTCACCGCCACCTCGATGATCGGCATGATCGCCCTGGCGGGCATCATCGTGCGCAACTCGATTCTGTTGGTGGACTTTGTTCAGCATCAACAGCGGGCGGGTAAGCCCCTGGCCGAAGCGGTAATTGACGCAGCGGCGGTGCGTGCCCGTCCGATCATACTGACGGCGGTGGCGGCGACCATGGGGGCCTTCTTTATTCTGGATGATCCGATTTTCAGCGGTCTGGCGGTGTCCTTGATCTTTGGTATTGCGGTGTCCACGCTGTTGACACTGTTGGTGATCCCGGTGGTCTACTACGCGTACCATTACCAAAATGATTTGGCGACGTAGGGCGGATAAGCCGAAGGCGCATCCGCCGCAACCAAAACGAAACATACCAGGGCACCCATTCGGTGCCAATATTGAATGTAATCGAAACAGGAGTTGAACATGCACTATGCCATTTCCACCACCTGGGGGCCGAGCGATACCACCCGGGCGGCGATTCCCTTTATTTTTGCCAACACGGCGTTGGAAGCCGGTGATACCGTCACCCTGATTCTGTTTCACGATGCCGTGACCCTGGCGGTGCCGGGCTGTCACGAGAAGGTGGTGCCCTGCGGCCCACCGGCCAAGTTTGCCGAGGTGTTCGCCCACAAGAATGCCGAAATCATCGTGTGCAAGCCTTGCGCCGAAGCGCGGGGTATCGGGGATGATCAAATTCTCGACAGCACCCGAATGGGGGGGATGGGCGACTTCTACCAGCAGGTGACACGGGACGACTGCAAGTCCATGGCGTTCTGAAAACGCTTCAAAAGCCGGCCCCAAAAAGAAAAAAGCCCGCGGTTCCTTGCGGGCTTTTTCGTAGAAAATGCATCGTCCCTGATTTGGGTAATCCTCCTTGCTGATTGGCCTCTCCTTAGCGGGCTACCCGGCGCCGGGCCATTCCCAAGCCGATCAATCCCAATCCCATCAGTATCAGAGCACTGGGCTCCGGTACGCTGACTCCGGTTTTACCCCAAATGGCGACATTGGAAATGGCACCTTTATTGGGGTAGAAACCTTGCAGGTCGAGGTCTTCCAGGCCGTCCCAGTCTGCGAGATTGAACAGATACTGGGGTTGATTACCATCCTTGACGATCAAATAACATTCCGGGCACACAATCGACGGTCCGCCAACATAAGTAATCAACGCGTTGTTGGGGTCGCCCGAAAAAGTGGTGTCGTAGGAGCCGGTAAAGCCGCCACTCTCAGCACCATCGTCGTAATCTTTTTTGTAATACAGCTCCAATATCGAGCTGGTTCCTACAATGTCTGCCACCTGAGTTCCGTTCAGGTTGGATGTGGAGTTACTGGTCCAGTCTGCATCCCCCGGCCCCAACAGAAGGGCCTGTGCATGGCCTGCAAATGCCACCATTACCGTGGCCAGAGCGAAACGAAGTCCTTTTGATAAAATGTTCATGATAGGTACCTACTTGAATCGAACAGCATATTGTGTCCGTGCCGAGGCTCGAGCATTCGGCATCGCAGGTGCTGAAGCAGGGACTGTGCCAAGGTGGGTAAACCCGCGCCACCATTGACGTTGTCAGATAGGGTGTTGTTGATTCAAGCGGGTTCTGTAAAGTGACCCGACGCATAAAACCGCGTATTGGCGTCGGGCGTCATCGCGAGGGACTACTGGTTGGCGCTCAGTGCGTATGGCGTCACCTCGTAACCTTTCTGTTCCAGCGTATTCAGCAGACCATCGTCTCCGGCCAGGTGCAGCGAGCCCACCAGAACCAGTTCAGTACCCGCCTGCTCAAACAGGGATTCCAGCACCGGCAGCCAGTCGTGGTTGCGCTCGGTCAGCAGTGTCCGGTACATCCCGGGTGCCTGCTCCCGCATGGGTTGCCCCATTTCCCGGTCCAGTGTTTCCAGATCCCCGGTGCGCCAGGCATCCACCATCTCGGTCATCAGCTCGTCAAAGCGCTTCAGGTCGGTCAGGGTTGCCTGGATTATGGCGTCGCCGTCGTGGCCAGCCATCACTTTCATATAATCCAGTACCTGCTCTGCCGTTTCCAGTTCACCCAGCGGCAGGCCATCGCGTTGTGCTTTCTGGTAGAAATAGGCGTCAACGCCCTGTTGAATGCCGTTCTGCTGAGCGAGCATCACAGTCATTATCATGCTGACAAAGGCGGGATCGAAACCCATAAACTGCTGCACCGGGAATTGATGAGCCTGCGAATATTCCTGCAGCGCCTTCCACACCTCCGGGCTGAGCTCAGTGTTCAGGGTTTTTCCGGGCGGGTACATCATGACCTGCATCATCTTCTGGCCAAAGGCGGGGTCCTGCATGACGCCAAGATCGGTTTCCAGGTACAGCGCATCCGCTTCGGCATAGGCGGCGTCAAATTCCTCGGGCAGAGGGAAGTCATCCGGGTGCAACAGGTGGATAGTGCCGCCGAGAAAGAAGCTCTGATCACCTTTACTGACGGTATACAGTGTGGTGTCTGCCCGGGCGACACTGACAGCCACCAGCGCGGCGCTGAGCAGCAGGGTGTGGATGAGGCGAAAAAACATGGCGGGAGGCTCCCTGTGATGGTTTATCGGATTCCTGAACGTCGGTCGCACGGGGCGATCAATGCAAAGCCTAAACCGCCACGGGGCAGGGCGCAACGCTTTCTGACCCCACGCGCTGGTGAAAGCGCAGGACACTGCCTACAATGGCGGCTGATCATTTATTTTGAGTGACATTATGCCAATTTGGGTCGATGCCGATGCCTGTCCGGTGGTCGTGAAAGACATTCTCTGTCGGGCCGCGGACCGCTGGAAAATCACCACCACTTTTGTGGCGAACCAGGGCATTCGTGTGCCCCCTTCGCCCTTTATCAAAACCCGGCAGGTGATGGCGGGCTTTGACGTGGCGGACAATGAAATCGTGCGTCTGTTGCAACCCGGGGATCTGGTGATCACCCAGGATATCCCGCTGGCCGCCGAGGTGGTGGAAAAAGGCGCAGTGGCCATGAGTCCACGGGGCCAACCCTTTACCCGGGAGAACATTCGTCAGCGCCTGGCCATGCGCAACCTGATGGAAGAGCTGCGCAGCACGGGTGAAATCACGGGTGGTCCTTCCGGATTTTCCCAGACCGATCGCAAGCAATTCGCCGATCAGCTCGACCGCTGGTTACAGAAAAATGCCCGCCGGAAGCACGCCTGAATGACCGCGGAGCTTCGCCCGAACAACCGCCAGTTCTGGTGGGCGGTCATCCTGCTCGCCCTGCCCATTGCCCTGCAGATGTTGTTGCAGTCGCTGCTGGGCATGGCCGATGTGGTCATGGTCAGCCGCTTGGGCTCCGAAGCCATTGCCGCCGTGGGGCTGGCGGCAAAACTCCACTTTCTGTTGCTGGTATTGATGAGTGGCTTCGCGACTGGCTGCAGTGTGCTGGTGGCCCAGTACAGTGGCGCGGGCAAGTTTGCCAGTTGCCAGCGCACTCTCGGCGTCACCCTGATGGTGGGCAGCCTGACCATGGTGCCGTTTCTGTTGCTGTTTGGGGTGCGCCCGGCTATCTGGCTTGGTTGGCTCAATCCGGATGCGGAAGTCGTAGCCCTCGCCGCCCGCTATCTGGTGATTACCGCACCGGCATTGCTGCTGACCCAGTGGATCGTCATCTACGAGGCCTCCCTGCGGGCGCTGGGCAACACCGGAATGCCGCTGGTGGCCGGCACCCTGTCGATTCTGATCAATGTGGCGCTCAACTATGTGCTGATTTTTGGCCACCTTGGTTTCCCGGCCCTGGGTGTGGCGGGGGCGGCCTGGGGTACCCTGATCGCCCGCCTGTGCCAGTTACTGTTTATCCTCGGCTGGGTCTACGGCCGCCGCCACGGTTTTGCTCTGCGTTGGGCGCAATTCAAACCGGCCCTTGCCTGGCAGCCAGCCCGGCGCTTTCTGGCGTTCTCTTTACCATTGGTGGTCAACTACGGGCTCTGGGGGTTGGGCAACGCCACCTATCATGTGATGACCGGCTTCACCGGCACCCACGCTCTGGCGGTCATGGGGGTGATTGTGCCCATCGAAAGCGCCTTCTTCGCACTGTTTGTCGGCCTGGCCAGTGCCTGCGCGGTGATGGTGGGCCGCACGTTGGGGGCGGATAACACCGAGGAAGCCTGGCGGTTGCACAAGGTGTTTGATCGCCTGACGCTCATTCTGGTGCTGAGTCTGTCGCTCACACTCTGGCTGGCCAGTCCCTGGATACTCAAAGCGTTTGGGAATGTGGAGCCGGATACCGCTGAATTGCTGCGTGCGACCCTGGCAATTTTCTGCGCCCTGGTGTGGATGAAAGTGCTGAACATGATACGCATCATCGGTGTGCTGCGCGCCGGCGGCGACAACCGCTTCGTTTTGATTACCGATGTTACGGTGATGTGGGGTGTCGGTTTGCCATTGTGTGCCCTGGCGATTTTCGGTTTTGGTTGGCCTTTTCTGATCGTCTATGGACTGATGTTTTTGGAGGATGCACTTAAATTTTTTCCGATGTGGCAACGGATCGGCAAGCGACTTTGGATGAAAAATCTGACGCATGAGGGGTGACAATGCACCCCGCGGTGAACCGTGAACTACTTCCTTGTGAGTGACGCACGATTCACGTTACCATTGGCGCTAATGGAGTAGCCCATTTCGTACGATCGTCAAGGAGTGATGTGTGACGTATTTTTCAATACCGATTATTTCCCGAGCCAACCCGCTTTTGCCCGCACTGCCCTCGATACAACGCCCAGATCCCCGGGGGTGTCGATGAGTGCGTTCCGCTACGCTCAGGACCGCCTTCCGGTCGGTATCATTCTGTTGTATTTCCTGCTGGACCTTTGGGTCTATGCCACCGTGGACAGCATCGGTTGGCTGACGGTGTGGTTCTTGTTGGGCATCTTTCCGAAAACCAATGTCTGCGTATGGAATCACAATCACCATCACTGTCGAACCTTTCACAACCCCTGGCTGAATCGCCTGCTGGAAATTGCCTACGGTTTTCAGACCGGGATGCTTGCCAGCACCTGGACCCTGCATCACATTCACGGTCATCACCGGCACTATCTTGATCAAGCGCAAGACACCTCGCGCTGGCAAGCCGATGGTCAGACCATCAGCGTTTGGCGTTATATTGCCGAGGGAATTTTTCTGACCTATCCGCGGGCGATCGCCATTGGGCGTCGGCGACCCAAATTGTTGCGGAAGTACCTTCTGGAATTGTCGGTCAGCCTCGCCATTTTGTTGGCACTGACGACCTACCGGCCGCTGCCGGCCCTGTTTGTGTTCTGGCTGCCGATGCTGGCGTCGCTGATCGTGACCATGCGCGCCACCTATTACCACCACCTTGAGCTCGATCTGGAAGACCCCATGGCGGCCAGCCGCAATGTGGTGGACTCCAAGTGGCTGAACATCCTCACCGGTAATATCGGATACCACACGGCACATCACCATAAGTGTGGTCTTCATTGGTCAAAGTTGCCGCAGTTACACAAAGCGCTGGAACCGTTGATTCCCGCACACTGTTACACCCGCACTGTACCTATCTATTACTGGATCGATCATCTGGATCGATTGCTTCGTCGCGTTTGCCAACCGTTGTGTCGTCGATCGGCCTTTCGCTCCCGAATCCAACACTCGACCGATACCACTCAGTGAGGCGCCGAGCTATGCCTGTGATTGAATCTGAATACCGTTCTCCTCTGCTGTTTCGCAATGGTCATCTGCAGACCCTGTCCCTGCGTCTGTTCCGGCACCGGCCGACGCAAAGACCTGAGCCGGATCAATTTACCACCGATGATGGAGACGAGCTGGAACTGTTCTGGTATCGGCCGGGCGAGAGTGACACCCTGGTGATCTTTACCCACGGACTGGAAAGTCATGCCAAAGATGGGCCTTTGCTGAGTTTCGCCCACACAGTGTCCGGCTGGGGTTGTCATACCTTGAACTGGAGCATGCGCTCCTGCGGAAAACGGCTCAACCACACCCGCTGGTTTTACCTCGGCCATGACTATCAGGATTTAAAGGCGCTGGTAAACCACTACAGCCAACATTATCGCCAGATCTATCTGGTCAGCGTCAGTCTGGGCGGTACCATCACGGCGAATTATCTGGGGAAGGACAGCCCGGAGGTAAACCCGGTCGTCAAAGGCGCCTTTTTATTATCGCCACCGCTGGAACTGGACTCGTTTCATGAGGCCATGACCAAGCCTCTGAACAACTGGTTGTACCAGCGCCATTTTGTGCGTTCATTGTTGGATAAATTCGAACGTAAGACCGACTACATCGATTTCGGACGAGAAGTGGATCTGGAGTGGGTGCGTGAGTGTAAGACGGTAGACCAGATTGAGGATCGTCTGTTCGCCCCCATGCACGGCTTCGAAAGCTCAAAACACTATCGGCAACACGCCTCGTCCCTGCCGCACCTGAAAAACATCACCGTTCCGACCTACATTCTCACCGCCGAGGACGACCCGTTTATCGATAACGATCAGCTGCCTGTTGATCTGGCCAAAGACAGTCCGCATCTTTATCTGGAGCTTGCCAAAAACGGTGGTCACACCGGCTTCGTTAAACGCAAAACGGATCCACACCACTGGTACGAACACCGATTCCGGTGGTTTATGGAAACGTCGACGGTTGCGTAGGGCGGCATAAGGGCGAAGCCCGCATCCGCCGTAATCCGGCGCACACCACACGCGCCCACTGTAAACACTAAAACCAGGCGCCTCAGAATCGGCGGCTCGTGAACGCTGATTTTTTTGCAGCTTCCAGGGTGGTCCTCATAAGGTATCCTGACGGCTTTCAGGGATGGAATTCAGGGACTATGAATTGTCGCACGGCATGGTGTCCGGTCCGGTGCTAGAGTCAGAGGGCGACTTCCCGACTGAAGGAGACACCCATGCGCTTCCCGGCATCGTTGATCATGGCAACCCTGTTCCTGACGGCCTGCGGTGGTTCCGGGGGCTCCGGCGGCGCCAGCAGCAGTGCGAGTAACGCGTCCAGCCAGTCCAGTAGCACCTCCAGTCAGTCCAGTGCCTCCTCCACCGACCCGGAGCGCAGCGGGCTGGACGAACGTCCGGTCAACGAACAATGCCTGGCCGGCGAATCGCCCGCCGGCGGCGGAGTGGCACTCGAGCGGGTCTATCCCGAGCTGTCTTTCAATCAGCCGGTGGCCCTGTTGCAGGCGCCGGACGACGATAGCCGATGGTTTGTGTTGGAGCAGGCCGGGCGGATTGTCGCGTTCGATAACGACCCGGAGGTGACTGACGCCGATGAATTTGCCGACCTGCGCGACCGGGTGGACAACAGCGCAGGCTCCGGTGAATCCGGATTGCTCTCCATGGCCTTCCACCCCGACTATGCGGATAACGGCGACGTTTTTCTTTACTACCAGGTCTCCCGGGATACCGAGGAACCGATCCAGGATGACTGCTGCGTCAACCAACTGGTGCGCTATCGGGTCAATGATGAGGGCACGGCCCTGGATCCGGATTCCGCTGAGGTGCTGCTGTCTTTTCCGGCACCCTATGAAAACCACTTCGGCGGTCACCTGGGGTTTGACCAGGCGGGCTACCTGTACCTGAGCATTGGCGATGGCGGCAGCGCCGGCGATCCGCAGGATCGGGCTCAGAACACCGCCAACCTCTGGGGCAGTGTCATCCGTATCGACGTGGATGGCGAAGCGCCCTACGCCATACCGGAAGACAACCCCTTTGCCGACCAGGTGGGCTTTCTCTGTGACTCGGAGGCGCAAATGGAGGACAAGCAGGCCACCGGTGGTGATTGCCCGGAGCTTTACGCCTGGGGCTTGCGCAACCCCTGGCGCTGGTCCTTCGACCGGGCCACCGGCGATCTCTGGCTGGCCGATGTCGGCCAAGGCGAATGGGAGGAAGTCAATCGCATCCGCCGGGGCGGCAACTACGGCTGGAATATCCGCGAGGGCGCTCACTGTTACAACGCCGACGACTGCGAGACCGGCGGATTGATCGACCCGGTGGCGGAAGTGCCCCAACCGGAGTTCCGCTCCATTACCGGCGGGGTGGTGTATCGGGGCGACGCCGTCCCCTCTCTGCGGGGGCGCTATCTGTTCGGAGACTATATCACCGGCCGGTTTTACGCTCTCACCGATGAGACTGGCGAGGATGGCCTGCGTGAGATCGAGCGCCTGGATGAGCAAACCGGCCTCAATATCGCCTCCTTCGCCCAGGACCGGGCGGGGGAAGTCTACCTGGCGGATTACAGCGGCGGCCTGTATCAGGTGGTGCCCTCCGGCGACGAGGAAGGCGAGCCGATGCCGCAGTGGCTGTCCGAGACCGGCTGCGTCGATCCGGACGATCCCCGGGAGCCCGCCGAGGGCCTGATCCCCTACACCGTCAAGGCGCCCTTCTGGTCCGACGGCGCGGACAAACAGCGCTGGCTGGCCCTGCCGGAGGGAGAAACCATTGAGATCGATAGTGAGCAGGATTGGGAACTGCCGCCGGGCAGCGTGGTGGTGAAAAATTTCTACCTGGCCGACGCGTTGATTGAAACCCGTCTGTTTATGCACCACACGGACGAGCGCTGGGCGGGTTACACCTACGCCTGGAATGAGGATGGCACCGACGCCGAAAGGGTCGACGGCGGTCAGGTGGTGGAGCGCCAGGGGCAGGACTGGATCTATCCCAGCGGCAGTCAGTGCCTGGAGTGCCACACCCGGGCGGCGGGCCGCACCCTGGGGCTGGAAAGTGCCCAGCTCAACGGCGACTTCACCTACCCGAGCACGGGGCGCGAAGGCCACCAGCTCGACACCCTGCATACCATCGGCGTGCTGGCACAGGCGCCAGCGCGTCCGGAACTGGCGGACCCCCATGACGAAACGGCGGATCTGGAAGACCGGGCGCGAGCCTACCTGCACACCAACTGTGCCCAGTGTCATCGACCGGACGGGCCCACCAACCTGGATATGGATTTGCGCCATACCACCGTTCTGGCGGACATGAATCTCTGTAACGTCACCGCTCAGAACAGCGATGAGGAAGCGCTGCGCCTGGACCCGGGCGATGCCGATGCCTCGGTTCTGGTCGGCCGCATGGCACTGCGCGACCACGCCGACCAGATGCCACCGATCGGCAGCAATCGAGTGGATGAAGACGGCGAAGCGCTGTTGCGCGATTGGATCAACGGTCTTTCGGCGGAAGACTGTGACTGATTGGCATTTTCCCGGTCGACTTTTAAAGGCCAACATTGGGTTAGGGTACCGGTGACAAGCCAGCTAATTGCTGATAGCCTATTTATAAGCCTGAAGCTTTGTTCAGTCGGCAGAACCCCTGCTCAGAAGAAGGTCGGGATCGAACAATAGGAATGAATAAAAATTAAGGGATAAAATGAAAAAGGTCGTAATTGTCTGGGAGCTCGGAGCTGATCTGGGCCATATAAACAGACTCCTGCCGCTAGCGGATGCACTACGAAAATCGGACTGCGAAGTCATTTTCATACTTAGAGACCTATCGAGAGCCCAAAAGACGATTGGTCGTTATGGGTACGATTTACTGCAAGCCCCGCTATGGCTACCAAAGTCGCGCACCGCACCCAACCCCCCGCGCAGCTACCCGGAAATTCTCCTGCATTGTTGTGGAAGAGGAGCCAAAGCAAGACGAACTGGACAGCCAGGCCAAGAAATTTGGCTACCGCTGGTTTATCCCGGAATTGGTCAAGTACAAGCCCATCTGGCGTGACGTGTTGCTGGCGTCACTTGCGATCCAGATCATCGCCCTAGCCACGCCCATATTTACTCAGGTGATCATCGACAAAGTAATCGTCCACCATACCATCAATACCTTGATTGTTATTAGTGTTGCACTCTGTATGTTTATGATTTTTACCGCAGCGATGACTTGGGTGCGACAATATTTGGTGCTGCACACAGGTAACCGCATAGACGCAATACTGGGAAGCCATGTATTCAGTCACTTATTCAACCTACCGCTTAAGTACTTCGAACATCGTCCGACCGGGACCTTGGTAGCCCGTATTCAGGGAATGGAAACTATCCGGGAGTTCATAACGGGTGCGGCGGTTACCCTTATTCTGGATCTGCCTTTCCTCTTTATATTCCTGGCCATAATGTTTTACTACAGTTGGCAGCTTACCTTGATTGTGCTTTCCGTGATCCTTGCGATCAGTGTGTTGAGTCTGGCGATTACTCCCACCTTGCGCGAACGCTTGAATAAACAGTTTCAACACGGCGCCCGAAATCAGGCGTTCCTCACCGAGTACATCAACAGCATGGAGACAGTGAAGTCACTTCAAATGGAGCCTCAGTTGCGCCAGCGGTTTGGTGGATTCTTATCTACTTACCTGCAGGCGAGCTTTAAGTCACGCAGTTTGTCCAATACCTACAACGTTGCCGCGAATACGCTCGAACAGTTTCAGACGCTCGCAGTGCTTTGCGTAGGTGCCTGGCTGGTAATGACCACCGATACATTGACGATAGGCATGCTCGTCGCTTTCCAGATGTTCGCCAGCCGCCTCTCTCAGCCAATGCTGCGTATGGTGGGCCTCTGGCAACAATTCCAACAGGCAAACATCGCCGTCAAACGACTGGGCGATGTAATGGACGCCCCGGCTGAGCCCTATGCAGTTACTCCGGTCCGGACCCAATCCGACAAAGGTCATATTGAGTGTCAATCCCTAAGCTTTCGGTACGGTGTAGACCTTCCCTACTTGTACCAGAAACTGGATCTAACTGTAGAGTCAGGTAGTGCCGTTGCAATTATGGGGCCCTCGGGCTCTGGTAAAAGTACATTGGCCAAATTACTTCAGGGTTTCTATCGTCCGTCTGATGGACGGATAAAAATCGACGGCCGGGATGTCAGGCACCTCGCAGCCAACGAGCTGCGGCAATACTTTGGTGTAGTACCTCAGGAGACTCAGCTATTCTCTGGCACGGTACATGAAAATCTCATAGTCGCAAACCCGGGCGCTACTTTTGAACAGATCACTCAGGCTTGTCGAATGGCGGAAATTCATGAGGTTATCGAGCAGCTTCCAAAGGGCTACCAAACCGAACTGGGTGAGCGTGGTGTTGGCCTATCGGGAGGCCAGAAACAGCGACTGGCCATTGCTCGCGCATTGCTTAAACGTCCGGGCGTCTTGATATTTGATGAAGCCACTAGCGCTCTTGATCAGGTCACGGCTGAACAATTTGCAAAAACCGTTAATAAACTACGGGGAAAAGTAACTTTGCTGTTTATTACGCACCAACTGCCTAAAGGACTAATGGTGGATAAAGTGGTAACGCTTGGAAGCCAGGCTGAGTGCCATCTAGCCGTGGCTAGAAAGGATCAAGTTAAAACACCCCGCAGTTCAAATTTGGAGCACGAACCATCATGAAGAAATCTTTATTGATACTTATTTTTATGGCACTCACGTCTTTTGGGTGTTCGGCGAATGAATCAAGAAGTTTGAAGCATTCGCACGGTATTGACTCCGAAGACAATGAAGTCGATGAAATGATTCAATTGTTGTCGTCTTTAAAGTGGAAGATTCCATCGTATATGAGGCATGGCGATATATGTAATGACTTTATCAGCGATCTAACTAATAGTAAGAAGTCAATCCGTATTGTCCCTCCAGTTGTTGAAGCAGATGATTGGGGTAACGTGAATATCCAAAAGTATATTGGGAAATGCGATAAAAATGACTTCACCGTAAATGAGGAACACAAAAACGTTAAAACCGGAGGTGGCGACTCTTCACGAATTTCTTCGGGAAAATTTTTCTACTCAAAGGATGAGTATGCAGTCTGGGATAGTCCTAATAGTAATTCGATAATTTTCTATACCGGACCTAAATATCGGCTTTCAGAGAGACAAATTGGATACGTTAGTGAGGGTCGCAGGGAAGGCCTGAAGAAAGTATTTGTTTATTCGGGCACGTTCTACGAAGTGGAAGTTGATAGTTGTAAAAAAAAGGATTCAGTTAATGAAAGTTCGTCACCATTAGTTAGTGAAGATGACGCAATAAGAAAAAGCAGTATTATTGATTACAGGGGAGAAAAATACCTACTTTTGATAGCAAATATAGGTTCGAAAAATACGTACCTAATTAGGCTTTTTGATTTGCATAATATGTCTATTGGTAAGAATATCTGCTCTGCACAACACATAAATGAAGGATGAATTTGTGATGACTATAAACTATAGAGATATACAGAACTATGAAGATGAAGTCAGGTCAGTGATTACCGAGGGCGAAGGATTTGAGCGCACGGTATATGACGACGGTGTTAACCATATCCCTACTATTGGATACGGTTACGCGTTAATAATAGATAATGGTGATAATTGGGTTGTTAAAAGTACATTGGAGGATGATCTCGAATCGCTGGGCGTGACTTTGTCATTGGGTGATCAGTTGATTCTGGACCAAATAGCGTCGGCTTTAAATGGAGATACAGAAACTACAGCCGAAGAGATAATGGATGACTATGAATTTGATTTAACTGTTGATGAAGATGAAGCGAACAGTTTATTTGATGCTGAAAGGGAGAGAGCGGAAAACGCTATTGAGGATCAATTGGCTCGACACCTGAATCCGGAAAGAGCCGCTGAAATATTTACCAATTTATCGGAGACTCATGAGTTAGTGGCACTCACCTCATTGGTCTACACAAACTATACTCTGATAGGCCCCGGGCTTTCAAGTGCTTTAGATGAGGGGAATCGGGCAGAAGCATGGTACGAGATTAGGTATGCCAGCAACGGTGGAGATGACGCTGGTATAGCCAAAAGACGATATCATGAAAGTCACATCTTTGGTTTATACGATGAAGGTGTGGACGCTGAGACAATCACTAATGATCAAGCTCGCCAAGTATATAGAATGTTCAATCGGCGGCGAGACGATATTCTCGACTATGAATCCCGCTATGGTGTAAACCCGGATGGGAGCAATGGCAACCGGAATATGATTGCGGAAGCCAATGAAGACTATTCTCCGGGTACCGATATCCCGACGTTGGAAGAGGCGCTGTCTCCCGCCACGGGCTATTTAATGGAAGAGTACGTCACCAGCCTGGACGAAAGCCTGACAGAGACCATTGATTTTCAGAACATTTGGGTAGACCGCCTGGACAACGAGGGAGACTCCCAAGGCTCCGGTGACGGCGTTCCGACCATGTCCGGCTGTGACGAGAACGATCTTCTGGTTAGAAGTAACAGTGGCTCTGACCTGAAAGGCGTCAAAGGCAATGACGTTCTTTGGGGAGAAGAAAAAAAGATGGCTTCACAGGCGGGGGGAGCTTGGATGTCCTTAAAGGAAGCACCAGCGCCGACGGCAGCATAAAACTGGGGATAAATCTGGCCTAGAGTGGCGTAGAAACGCACAATACGGCTGAATAATGCGGGTAAGATATGAATATTTTAAGCAGAAACGTTCTTCTACTTATACTAGTTTCCGCTAGTGCCTGCGGTTACTCTTCTGATCAAAGCGAGTTTGAACCAAATAGTAGAGCTTTGAGCGCGGAAAAAGATAATTTTACCGACGTGAACCGATCATCAAATAGAAATGATCAACGGTACGAAATAGTTAGGAAGAGAGACGTGGTCGTTAATGGGGTTGTCTATGACAACCTTTGTGAGGATCTTCTAAAGAGCTTAAACAGTTACAAAGATAGTGGACCTATGGTATGTAGTCGACAGTACAATTCCCAGTTCGGTGTGGAAGAGCCAAACTGGATTCCCTATCAAAAAGACGATATTCCGTGGAATATAATAAAGAAAATTTTCTCTAGAAATGAGGGAGGGTCTTATGAAGGACAAAAACGCTATGAAAAGTGGATCCAAAGAAAAGAGGAGCTTGAAGATCTAGCAAACAATAGAACTATTTTGTGGGCCTCAAAGGTCGATATAGATAATGATGGGAGTATAGAAACTCTATTAATGCTGAAAGATTCTGAATGTGGGGAAAACAAATACTATGACTATAATGCTCCTGACCCTCATTTATATGTACTAACAGAGAGTGCCGATGATATAAACGAAGATTTTGAAAGGATAACGAGATACACCTTTGATGTATTTTTATATAAAGGAAATTCGTATCTTTCGTCCTGGAGGGGCTTAAAAAAGAAAGAATCACAAGAAAAGTTGTATGTCTACAAAACTTTCGCTCCAAGAGGTAAGTTCGGTTTTAGCAACCATCCCATATGCACCTACCAGTATATTAGATAAGGAGATTACAAAATGATCAGTAACTTTACAGAGTTAAGCGAAACCGAATACAGTGATCGCCGGTTTAATATCCTGGTGGATGTGGAAGAGAATGGGGATGCAAAGGAGCTGCCCTATGTAGACTCGCAAGGAATCCCGACTATTGGTGTTGGCTTTGATTTGACAGTCGGATCTGTACGAGATGAAGTGCTAAAGGCTTTTGGGTTTGATGTGAACTCAGAAAACGAGCATGAACAAGAATATCTACAACAAATAGAAACCGCACTAAGTCAAAGATACGAAGGTGATACCCAGGCTGAGAAAAATGACCTCCTTCAGAGCGCATTAAAACGAGCCGTTAAAAGCTGAAGTTTTTATCGACAACAAGGATATTGGTTTTGTCGAGGCGGGGCAGAATGTGAAGATTAAATTATCGACCTATTCATTTCAGCGTTATGGAATGATTAACGCTACTGTTGAAAATATTAGTGCAGATTCCATAAATGGCCAAAATCGTGATGGTACATCAACACCCAGTCAGTTCGGATACAAGGCAATTCTTACACTCGAAAGTCAGAAGCTGGAAAAGCAAGGTATACAGTTTGATTTAAGGCCAGGGATGCAAGTGTCAGCGGAGATAAGAACAGGCTCTAGATCCGTGGTTGAATACTTACTGTCACCTGTCAGGAAAATGCTATCCGAAGCAGCGCATGAGCGCTGATGCCCGGTCTAGGCATAAAGTTTCCCGGTTGTGCGGGGCAGGCGGACTCGCTCTGGAGGAAGAAACCCCTGTCATCCTACCGGAACGGCAGGCCTGTCGTTCCGTTCCGGTAGGGACGAAACCTAGTTACTTTTTCTTCAACGCTTCCTGCAACAAGGCGCCCATACTACCCATGCCGGCACCCTGACCGCCGCGATTGCCCTGACGGCTTTGGCCACCGTTTGTTTTCTGGGCGCGACGTGGGCCGCCTTTGGGGCCTTCGGTTTTCTCACCCGGCTCATCGTCCAGGCGCATGGACAGGCCGATGCGTTTGCGCGGCACGTCCACTTCCATCACTTTGACTTTCACCACATCGCCGGCCTTGACCACTTCCCGTGGGTCCTTCACGAAGGTATTGGACAGCGCGGAGATGTGCACCAGCCCGTCTTGGTGGACGCCGATATCGATAAAGGCGCCGAAGTTGGTGACGTTGGTCACCGAGCCTTCCAGAATCATGCCCGGCTCCAGGTCTTTGATGGTGTCCACACCTTCCTGGAACTGGGCGGTTTTGAATTCCGGACGGGGGTCGCGGCCGGGTTTGTCCAGCTCGCGGATGATATCGGTGACTGTCGGCACCCCGAATTTGTCGTCGGTGTACTCCGCCGCTTTCAGGCTGCGCAGAAACGCCGAGTCGCCGATCAGGCCCTTCACTTCGCGGGCGTTGATCTGGGCGATCTTCTCCACCACGCTGTAGGCTTCCGGGTGCACGCCGGAGGCGTCCAGCGGGTTGTCGCTGCCGGCGATGCGCAAAAAGCCCGCCGCCTGCTCAAAGGTTTTCTCCCCAAGACGCGGCACTTTTTTCAGTTCGCTGCGCGAGCGGATCACCCCATTGGCGTTGCGGAATTCCACGATATTGTTGGCCAGGGTCTGGTTCAGACCGGACACGCGGGCCAGCAGCGGCGCCGAGGCGGTGTTCACTTCCACGCCCACGGCGTTTACACAGTCTTCCACCACGGCGTCCAGCTCCCGGGCGAGCTGGGTCTGGGATACATCGTGCTGGTACTGGCCGACACCAATGGATTTCGGGTCGATTTTCACCAATTCCGCCAGCGGGTCCTGCAGACGACGGGCGATGGAAATGGCTCCGCGAATGGTGACGTCCAGATCCGGGAACTCCTTGGCGGCAAACTCGGAGGCCGAGTACACCGAGGCACCGGACTCGTTCACCATCACGCTCTTGGCCTTCAGGTCTTTGTGTTTCTTGAGCACTTCCTGAACGAATTTTTCGGTTTCCCGGGAGGCGGTGCCGTTGCCGATCGCAATCAGTTCCACATCGTGTTTTTTGCACAGGGCGACGATCACCGCTTCGGCTTCCGCCACCTTGAACTGCGGTGCGGTGGGAAAAATGGCGCCGTGGTCCACCACCTTGCCGGTGGGGTCGACCACCGCCACTTTCACCCCGGTGCGCAGGCCCGGGTCCAGGCCGATGGTGGCTTTCTGCCCAGCGGGCGCCGCCAGCAGAAGGTCCTTCATATTGGCGGCAAACACCTTGATCGCAGCCTCCTCGGCGACTTCCCGCAGCTCGCTGAGCAGATCGGTTTCCAGATGGGTCAGCAGCTTGACCCGCCAGGTCCAGCGCACCACCTCGCCCAGCCACTTGTCCCCGGCCCGGCCCTGGTCACGAATCTGCCAGTGATCGGCCACCATGGCCTCGCAGGGGTGGGCTTCGGTGCGCTCGGGTTCCTTATCGCCCAGGGTCAGAGACAGGTTGAGAATGCCTTCGTTGCGACCCCGGAACATGGCCAGCGCGCGGTGGGACGGCACGCTCTTGAGCGGCTCATCGTGTTCAAAATAATCCCGAAACTTCTGCACTTCCTGAGACTGATCGGCGTCTTTACCCGGCGCCACCCGGGCGCTCAGGTTAGCTTCATTTTTGAGGAAGTGGCGCAGCTTGCCGAGCAGCTCGGCGTCCTCGCTGAAGCGCTCCATCAGGATGTACTTGGCGCCATCCAGCGCGGCCTTGGGGTCGTCGATTTTGTGTTCGGGGTTCAGGTACTTGGCGGCTTCCGCTTCGGGGTCCAGGCTCGGGTCCCCCAGCAGCGTCTCGGCCAGCGGCTCCAGGCCCGCCTCGATGGCGATTTGGCCTTTGGTGCGGCGCTTGGGCTTGTAGGGTAGGTAGAGATCTTCCAGTCGGGTCTTGGTGTCCGAGGCTTTGATGTCCCGCTCGAGCTCGGGAGTCAGCTTTTCCTGCTCGGCGATGCTCTTGAGAATGGCTTCACGGCGGTCTTCGAGTTCCCGCAGGTAGCGCAGGCGCTCCTCGAGGTTACGCATCTGGGTGTCGTCCAGCCCGCCGGTGACTTCTTTCCGGTAGCGGGAGATGAAGGGCACGGTGGCGCCTTCGTCGAGCAGGGCGACGGCGGCGGCGACTTGTTGTTCGCGGCAGTTGAGTTCTTCGGCGATGCGTTGGGAGATGCTGTTCATGCGCTGACCTGAGGGTTCGGTTAAACAAATTGCCAAGGCCGCTCATTATCCGCAATTGGCTCCAGTAGACCAGTCTTGTTTTTGGGAAATTTTTGTGAGAGCGGCTAGATCGGGTTTCTGATTTTAGGGACTTCGAAGAGAGTGCTCCGCCTGGGTAACCCCTTGTGAGACACGCCGTAAATACGTCCCTGTAGGCTCGATCGCCTGCCGTCCAGGCAGGCGACGGTCTCACAAGGGGTTACCCAGCCTCCGCGGCGGCAACATAACGTTTCGGGAACTAGCACCCGCACCAAACAACTTTCCGGTTGGCACTGAGGGACGGGGAGGGGTAGACCTTTTCAAGACCGTAAGCGGAGGGACTCCGCGAGGCGAGCCCCCAGGGATGGGTTTACGGCGTGTCTTGAAAAGGTCTACCCCTTCCCGGCCCGGTCGTGATGCTCAAATGTACTTGTGAAGTTGCGATTTGGTGTTATAGTTATGTATAACACCAGTTCACCAAGGGGGCCATTGTGGCCGATATCTGGAATGACGACCAACCCATCTACCGCCAGCTCTATGAGCGGGTGGTGCGGTTGATATTGCAGGGGGAGATCGCCGAGGGGGATGCCCTGCCCTCGGTGCGGCAGCTCTCGGCGGACTATCAGATCAACCACCTCACCGTGGCCAAAGCCTACCAGGCCCTGGTGGATGAGGGGCTGGTGGAGAAGCGGCGGGGCCTGGGGATGTTTGTTCTGGCCGGTGCGCGTGAGCACTTACTCGCGCGCGAGCGAAAGCAGTTCCTGGAGCAGGAGCTGCCCGAGGTGGTGGCACGGGCGCGTCGTCTGGGCATTGAGGGCGAGGCGCTGCAGCGCGCTCTGGCCGATTATCAACGGGAGGATAAGGCATGACAGCGGTGATTGAAGCGCATGGTGTGCGCAAGGCCTACGGGCCCAAAACGGTATTGAAAGGCATCGACCTGACCCTGGAGCCGGGCCGGATCATGGGCCTGATCGGTCCCAATGGCGCGGGTAAAACCACCCTGCTCAAGGGCATTCTCGGTCTGGCCCGGGTGGATGGGCATCTGCGGGTGCTGGGGCTGGACCCCCAGCGCCAGCGCACCGCCCTGATGGAGCGGGTGTCGTTTATTGCCGATACCGCCATTCTGCCCGGCTGGCTCAAGGTCAGTGAGGCGCTGGACTACATGGCCGGGGTGCATCCCCGGTTCGACCGGACCAAGGCCGAGGGCTTTCTGGCGAAAACCGGCATCGAGCGTCGCTCACTGGTAAAAGAGCTGTCCAAAGGCATGGTCACCCAGCTGCATCTGGCGCTGATCATGGCCATCGACAGCCAGTTGCTGGTGCTGGATGAACCCACCCTCGGGCTGGATATCCTCTATCGCAAGCAGTTCTACACCAGCCTGCTGAACGACTACTTCGACGAACAGAAAACCATTCTGGTCACCACCCATCAGGTGGAGGAGATCGAGCATCTGCTGACCGACGTGGTGTTCATCGGCGATGGCGAGTTGCGCCTGAATACCTCCATGGAGGCACTGGAGCAGGACTTTGTCGAGCTGCGGGTCACTGGCGACCGGCTGGCGGAGGCCCAGGCGTTGGGTCCGATTCACCAGCGTTCCATGTTGGGCGGTGAGTGTCTGATTTTTGAGGGGGTCAGCGCTGAGCGATTGGCACCCTTGGGCGAGGTGAAAGCCCCGGGGCTGGCGGATCTGTTTGTCGCCAAGCTGGAACGGGTACAACCGGGGAGGGCCGCCTGATGAACCTGACTCAATGGCGTCCGGTGTGGATGCAATGCCAGCGCGAATTCTGGGAATCCCGGGGTACCTTCCTGCGCACGCCCCTGTGGGTGGCGGCGGTGATCGCCGCGCTGATGGTCATGGGCATGATCACCGGCAATATCGAACTGAATGCGGCGCTTAACGAGCTGCGCGGCGCGCCTGAAAACCTGCAGAAGTTTGAAGACGGCGCGGATCTGGTGGGCGCGCTGATGTCCGGAGATCTGTTCAGCACCCATCCCCAGGTGCTGCGGGCGGCGCTGGCGGCGATTGCCATCCCCTTTATTCTGACGCTGCTTCTGGTCAGTCAGGTCTACCTGCTGGGTAGCCTGTATGCGGACCGGCGGGATAAAAGCATTCTGTTCTGGAAGTCCCTGCCGGTGTCGGAAACCCGGGTGGTGCTGACCAAGCTGGCGTTCGGTGCGCTGGTGGGGCCGGGAATCTTTATCGGCGCCTCGCTGCTGGTGGGCCTGCTGCATCTGCTGATGTTGCTGGGTTATATCAGCTGGCAACTGGGCGTGGACTTACCGGATATGGGCAGCCTGATCGGGACTTTTCTGGGCCACAGCCTGGCGCTGGTGTCCGGATGGTTGCAGTTCTCCCTCTGGTTCCTGCCCGTGTGGGCCTGGTTGATGCTTGCGTCCGCTTACGCCAAAAAATCCCCGTTTCTGGTGGCCTTTGGGGTACCGGCGGTGGCCATGGTGCTGGAGCTGTGGATACTGCGCAGTGTGGAACTGTGGCAGGCGGTCTGGGTGCCCACCCATCGGTCATTCGAGGGGCTGGTGCGGGCCCAGGCACAACCCGAAGCCTGGCTAAGCCAGTGGGGCGAGACGCTGAGCGAACCGGCGTTCTGGGCGGGTCTGGTAGTGGCGGCGGGCTTTACCGTCGGTGCTATCTGGCTGCGTAATTACCGGTATGAGTTGTAAGCGGTACCGTGTTCAACAAGGACACATTGGTGATGAAAACATTAACGAGGAATGACACTATGAGCAGCAAATGGGGTATCTCGGCCGTATTGGTCATGGCGCTGGCGCTGGGCGCCTGTTCCATCCACGGTGGCACACACGAAACCATCCACCCGCCGACCCTGGGACAGGAACTGGTGGACCTGAAACGGGCCTTTGAGGCGGGCGCGTTGGACGAGTCAGAATACCAGCGCCAGCGGGAACGGCTGATTGAGTCGGAGCGTACCAAAGGGCGTTAATGTCCGTGACAGAGGAGCGCCGCCCATCCGGTGGCGCTCACTCCGGTGCGCGATCAATACGGAATAAAGGAGAGCGGTTTGGAACAACGAGGTTGGTTGCGGCGAACGCCGCTGACATTGATTATTCTGGTACTGGGCGTGGCCGGTTTTATGGCGTTGCTCAATTTGAAACCCCGCCCCGAGCCCCGCCCGGAACCGGAACCGCCCAAACCCGTGGTGCAGGTAGAGCGGGTTCAACTGCAGAGCCGGGCTCTGACCGTGGAGGCACAGGGTACCGTGACGCCACGTCGGGACATCCAACTGGTGAGCCAGGTCGGTGGCCAGATTGTCAAATCGGCGCCATCCTTTGTGGCCGGAGGGCGGTTCAAGAGAGGCGACTGGCTGGTTCGGCTGGATTCGCGTGATTACCAGAATGCGCTTGCCCAGGCCGAGGCCCAGCTACGTGAGGCGGAGCGAGTGCTGGCCGAAGAGCGCGGCCGGGCCCGTCAGGCCGAACGCGAGTGGCGGGATCTGGGCAATGCCGAGGCCAATGCGCTGTTTCTGCGCCAGCCCCAGATTGCCGCGGCCGAGGCGGCGGTGGCCTCCGCCCGGGCGGCGCGGGACCAGGCCCAGTTAGACCTGGAGCGCACCGAGGTACGCGCGCCCTTCGATGGTCGCATCCGACAGACCATGGCCGATCAGGGGCAGTTTATCGGGCCGGGCACGCCCGTGGCGGACGTTTATGAAGACACCCTCGCCCAGGTGCGCCTGCCCTTGACCGATGCTCAGGCGGCACTGCTCAACCTGCCGTTTGGTGATGAACTGACCCAAGCGGCCCAGCCGTCGGTGACCCTGCACGGGCGAGCCTTGGGCGAAGACCACCAGTGGTCGGCCCGCCTGGTGCGCACCGAGGCCAGCCTGGACCCGCAGTCGCGCATGCTCTACGCCGTGGCGGAACTGCCGGAGCCCTTCAACACTGAGCGCCATGGCGCGCCGCTGCTGATGGGTTCCTTTGTGACCGCCGAGATTGAAGGCAAGCCGCTGACCGATATCGTTTCTTTACCGATCACCGCCGTGTTTCAGCGCGACCGGCTGTACAGTGTCAGCGATGACGGCGAGGTGGTGGAAAAGCAGGTGCGGGTACTGACCATTGACGGGGAACGAATCTGGGTCAAGGGGAGTCTGCGCGACGGCGAGCCGGTGATCATCGACCGCCAGGGCTATGTCAGCCCGGGCGTGGCGGTCCGGATTGCCGGTGAGGAGGAGCCAACCCCCGAACCTGCGGAAGACGAAGACGCGCCGGCGGAGCCGGAGGCTGAGGGCGGCGTATGAACCGGTTGATTCAGTGGTTTGTCGAGAACCGGGTGGCCGCCAACCTCCTGATGGTGTTGATCTTCATCGGCGCGTTAGTGAGCACCAGCAAACTGGATAAAGAAGTCTTCCCGACGGTATCGCTCAACTTCATTGAAGTCTCCATGAACTACCCCGGGGCCGGGCCTTCGGAAGTGGAAGAACAGGTGGCCATCCGGATCGAGGAGGCCATCGCCGATATCGACGGCATCGAGGAAATCACCTCCACCTCCAACCAGGGCTGGGGCTCGGTGCGGGCCGAAGTGGTGGAAGGCTATGACCCCCAGCGGGTGCTGAACGACATCAAGACCCAAGTGGATGCCATCAGTACCTTCCCGGGTGACGTCGAGCGCCCGGTGACCCGGCAGATTGTCGGGCGCAGTTTTCTGATGAGCCTGGCGCTGTCCGGGGACGTCAGTGAGGCGGCCCTGAAGGAAACCGGCTGGCGGGTGCGCAATGAGTTGACACTGCTGGATGGGGTCAGCCATGTGGAGCTCAACGGCACCCGCCCCTATGAGATGGGTATCGAGGTGTCCGAAGCCAGCCTGCGTCGCTATGGCCTGAGCTTTTCGGATGTGTCTAATGCCATTGCCGGCTCGTCCCTGAATGTGCCCGCCGGGGTGATTCGCGCCCACGGCGGAGATATCCAGATTCAGACTCGGAACCAGGCCTACACCGCCGAGGATTTCGGCAAAATCCCGGTGATCACCGCCGCGGATGGCACCCAGGTGATGCTCAGGGATGTGGCCGAGATTCGGGACGGCTTTGATGACTGGAGCGTATTCGCTCAGTTCAACGGCAAACCGGCGGTCTTTCTGGACCTGTCGATTACCGAGAACCCGGACATCGTCGCCTCCGCTCGGGAGGTGGAAGCCTATATTGAGCGGACCCGGGACATTCTGCCGGCGGGGATGACCCTGGAAGTCTGGCGGGATATGTCGACCCTGTATGAGAGCCGGTTGAACCTGCTGCTGGAAAACGCCATTACCGGCCTGCTGCTGGTGTTTGTGGTGCTGATGCTGTTCCTGCGCCCGGTGTTGGCGGCCTGGGTCTGCGTGGGTATCGCCACCGCGTTTGCCGGTGCGATCTGGTTGCTGCCCTACGTCGGGGTGAGCGTGAATATGATCTCCCTATTCGCTTTTCTGCTGGTTCTGGGGATTGTAGTGGACGATGCCATTATTGTAGGTGAGAGTATTTACACCCGCCATCAGCATGGTCTCAAGGGCACGTCCAGCGCGGCCAGCGGTGCAAAAATGGTCGCTACCCCGGTGTTTCTGGCGGTGATCAGTACCATGATCTTTTTTGCCCCCATGATGGCCGTCCCCGGCGCCATGGGCACCGTCACTTTCGCCATCCCGGTGGTGGTGATTCTGTGCCTGCTGTTCTCCCTGATTGAGAGCCTGCTGATTCTGCCCTCTCACCTCTCCCACCTGAAACCGGAGCGGGAAAGTCGCAACCCGTTGCTGCGCAAACTGACCCACGCCCGCCAGAAAGTGGCGGACAGTCTGGACTGGTTCGCCGACCGGGTGTATCTGCGTTACCTCACCCGGATGCTGGAGCACAAGCTGGCCACCCTGGCGGGGTTTGCGGTGGCGTTTTTGCTGTCCCTGGGGGTGTTTATCGGCGGTTGGTTGATCGTGAGTTTTATGCCCATGGTGCCCTCGGATTATCTGGAAGCGCGGGTGACCCTGCCCGAGGGCACGCCGTTCCATGAAACCACCCGCATCATGCGTCAGGTCGAGTCGGCGGCCCTGCGGTTGGATCAGGATGAGGAACTGACCGGCGGGAGTGAAGAAGACCTCATTGAAGGCATCCAGACCTGGGCCTGGGGCGAAAACGTCTATGTGTCGGTGGGCCTGGTCGGCGCCGAGGAGCGGGACATCGGCAGCCCGGAGGTGAGCCGCCGCTGGCGGGAGCTGATCGGTGAGATTCCGGAGGCCAAGGAATTCCGGTTGGACTTCACCATCAATGCCGCCGGGGACGATATCAACCTGAACCTGAGCATCGCCGATAACGATCTGGATGCCCAGCGCGAGGCCGCCGAAGCGGTCAGTCGGGTACTGGCCCAGTTTCCGGGGGTGTATGACGTGGAAAACACCATCGAGAAGGCCCGCCAGGAAATCAATATCGAGTTGCGTCCGGCGGCGGAGTCTCTGGGTGTGACCCTCGGTCAGGTGGCCGAGCAGGTGCGTCAGGCGTTTTACGGCGCCGAAGTGCAACGCATCCCCCGGGGCATTGAGGATGTGCGGGTTCTGGTGCGCTACCCGCAGGAGGAGCGCGCGCATATTTCCCAACTGGACCGGATGCGCATCCGTCTGGCCGATGGCACCCAGATTCCCCTGCTCGAGGTGGCCCGCATCGACTTTGTGCCCGGCTACTCCACCATTGAGCGCCGTGATCGCAAACGCACCATCGGTATCAGCGCCAGCGTCGAAGAGGGTGAAGACGCCAACGCCATTGTCGCGGAGCTGTTGCGCCAACACCTGCCCGAGTGGCAGCAGCGATTCCCGGGGCTGACTCTGTCTCCCGATGGCAATATGCAGGACCAGGCGGACTTCATGAGCTCGATGAGCAAGAACTTTGTCCTGGCGGTGCTCCTGATCTACGGCATCATGGCGGTCAACTTCCGCTCTTATTGGCAACCGGTGATCATCCTGACCGCCATTCCGTTTGGCTTTATGGGTGCGGTCATCGGCCATCTGGTGATGGACCGGGAAATCAGCATGCTGTCCATGCTCGGATTTATCGCCTGTGCCGGGGTGGTGGTGAATGACAACCTGGTCCTGCTGGACCGGATCAACAGCCTGCGCCATCAGGGCCTGGCGGTGCTGGAGGCGGTGCTTCAGGCCGGGCGGGACCGTTTCCGGGCCATTGTGCTCACCTCGGTCACCACCTTTATCGGCCTGATGCCGATCATGGCGGAACAGAGCGTACAGGCCCGATTCCTGATTCCGATGGTCATTTCCCTGGCCTTTGGGGTACTCTTTGCCACCACGGTAACCCTGATACTGGTGCCCACCCTGTACCTGGCGGCGGATCGCTTTGGCGAGCGCTGGTCGGCCTGGAGAGCGCGGCGTCAGGGTGTAGAGATTGATCGCGACGGAGCTTTGAATGAACCAACCTCACGATGAAGACACCTTCTGGAACCTGGTGGACGAATTTATTGAAAACGCCAATCAGGCGGTGGATCAGGCCGGCGACCCGGCGCTGGTATCCGCCGCCCTGCTCCAGGCCTGCTCCCGTTTCAGTGCCTTTGTGGTGGCGACCTCATCACTGGATCGCAAGGAGTACACCGATGAAATTCCTTCGGCTCTGTCGTTTTTGAGCGGCCAGTTCCGCGAGCAGTTGGCCGCGGATCTGGAAGACTATCGGGAACATTATAAAGTCTATATCGCCAATGAACGTCCGGATGAACCTCTGCACTGAGACTACCCGTTAACACTTTTTAACGGTAAGGTGACCCCGGCCTGTGCTAGCCTCCCTGGCGCTTCGGTGTTGGCGGCGCATCCAGCCCGCCGCAACCTGCGTACCTCACTGTGAACGATGAACTCGCCGACGGCTTTCAGATCGGCTTCTGTGGAGTGGTAGCATGCCTGTACCCAAGCTGATGGCCGGCGCCGTCTCAGCGTTATTGACCCTGCCTGCGCACGCCGACATGGACTGGATTACCGGCGTCTGGCACAACGATCTGTTTGCCGGCACCGATGGCGGCGGTTACACCAATGGTCTCTATGTCTCCTGGTTTGATTTGGCTGAAACGGCACGGGAGCGCTACGACGTTCCGTTTTTGATTGGGCCGTTCGAGGGCTGGTTGTTGCCCGATCCCTACGGTGAATTGCAGGTCACTGAGTTCACCATCGGCCAGGCCATGTTGACCCCGAAGGAAATCGAAAAGCCGGTGCCAGACCCCAATGACGCGCCCTACGCCGGCCTCCTGCAACTGCGGGCGGCCTATACCGTGATCGGGGACGATGTGGCCGATACGCTCGGCGTCACGGTGGGCATTGTCGGTCCCTCCTCCGGGGCGGACGAAGTGCAGCGAGCCGTGCACAAGATGGTGGGCGCGACCAAGCCCCGCGGCTGGGACTACCAGGTCAAAGACGAACCGGTCGGGCAGGTTGAGCGCACCCGGGTCTGGCGCTTTGGTCCGGCACCGACCGAGGAGCCCCATGCGGATCTGCTGTTGGTGGGCTCGGGTTCGCTGGGTAACCTGGAGAGCGCTGCCGGGGCGGCCATCATTCTGCGCTATGGAACGCGTCTGGATCGCAGCTTCGGTACCGCGGCCCAGATTGTCGGACGGGTCAGCACACCGATGGCCATTGACGGTGGCTGGAGTGTGTATATCGGTGGCGGCGCGGAATATGTGTACAACCAGATCTTTGTCAGTGGCGGCGGCCTGCGCTCGGGCCAGAGTGGTGATCTGCGTCACGATCAGTACGCGGGCTACATCGGCGCCTCTTACGCCTGGGAGCGCTTCAGTCTGACCTTCAGTTTCGTGAATAACAGTACGCTCGACAAAAACGCCAGTGCCCGACAGCGTTTCGGCGCTTTGAAACTGGGCTGGAAACTGTAAGTGTTGCTATGCCTCACCTGATTGTCCTCGGCAGCGTCTGGCCCGAACCCAACTCCTCGGCGGCGGGTACCCGCATGGTGCAGTTGCTGGAGGAGTTTCAGCGAGCCGACTGGCGAATCACCTTTGCCAGCGCCGCCCTGCCCTCCCCGCACCGGTTGGACCTTCCGGCACGGGGTATCGCCGAGGCGTCGGTGGCGCTTAACGCGGACAGCTTTGATCACTGGCTTGCCGGACAGGCGCCTGATGCGGTGTTGTTCGATCGCTTCATGACCGAAGAGCAGTTCGGCTGGCGGGTCGAGCGAACCTGCCCAAACGCATTGAGGATTCTTGATACCGAGGACCTGCACAGCTTGCGTGCCACCCGGCAGGCATTGCTGAAACGTCGCCAGGCCCTCGCCGGCCCGGAAGCCGAGCGTCAGTCCGTGGCCCCGGAGCTGGCCGGCCCGGACGAACTGTTTCCTGAAATGGCGGACAGTGATCTGCTGCAGCGCGAGTTGGCCGCGATTTATCGCAGTGATCTGAGCCTGATGATTTCCGAGTTTGAAATGCAACTGCTGACGGGGACCTTCAAGGTTCCGGCCCCGTTGCTGATGTACCTGCCTCTCTGGGCCTCGCCCGAGCCGAACCCCCTTCCTTTTGAAGCGCGACAACACTTTGTCAGTATCGGCAATTTTCGACACGCGCCCAATTGGGATGCGGTGCTGTGGCTGAAACACGATCTGTGGCCGCGCATCCGAGCCGCCCGGCCCGATGCCGAATTGCATCTGTACGGCGCTTACCCGCCGCCGAAAGCGACGGCGCTCAACAATCCCCGTCAGGGTTTTCGGGTGCTCGGTTGGACGGAAGATGCGCGCGGGGTCATGGCCCGGGCGCGGGTCTGTCTGGCGCCACTGCGATTCGGAGCCGGGCTGAAAGGGAAATTGCTGGACGCGATGGCCTGCGGTACCCCGAGCGTGACCACTTCAATTGGCGCCGAAGCCATGGCCGATGAAGCCGACTGGCCGGGGGCGGTGGCCAATGATACGCAGACTCTGGTTCGGGCCGCCCTGTCGCTGTATCAGAATGTCCCGCAGTGGCGTGAGGCTCATGAACAGGCCGGATACGTCCTGGCGCGGCGTTTTTCTGCGCTTGCGTTTCAGGGGCGTTTACTGGCGCAGGTGCAACAGCTTCGTTCGACGCTTCCCACACACCGGCGCGCCAATATCGTCGGCACCATGCTGCGCCATCATCAGCACCGCAGCACCCAGTATATGAGCCAGTGGATCGAGGCCAAGAACCGCCTCACGCCCCGCGACGATTCGCACAACACCCATTAACCCGTTAAGCTAACGATGTAAGAACGGTTGACGGCTCTGTAGTCTCAAACCGTCCCGTAAATTCAGAGTAGTCAGTTATAAGGTAGAAAAAAGAAAGGGGACCCTCATAACTCGGTAACTTGCTGTAACAGCAAGGTGCGAAGAACCGAGAGCATTGGAGGTGTCCCCTTATGCGCAAGTATAACTATCGTGCCCAAAATTTCCAGAAGGTGAACTGGGATCAACTGCGTGAGCAGACGGCGGGCGAGCGGTTGATTCTGGCGATTGATGTGGCCAAGAAGGACTTCTACGTGGCGCTGATGAAGCCGGACCGGACGGTTCTGAAGACCATCCGCTGGGAGCATCCGCAACAGAGCCCGGCCCTGCTGCGGGAACTGGCGAACCTCAAGGCTCAGCGCCTGGAGGCGGTCATGGAGCCGACCGGTACCTATGGCGACGCCTTGCGCTACCAGTTGAGAGCTCTGGGTGCCGAAATCTACCGGGTCAGCCCCAAGCGGGTGCACGACGCCGCTGAAGTGTATGACGGGGTCCCGAGCCTGCACGACGCCAAGGCGGCTTACCTGATCGGCCGGCTGCACCTGGATGGCATCAGTCAGCGCTGGCGCGAGCCGAGTGAAGCGCGTCGAGCTCTGCGAGCCTTACTGAATCGGCTGGAGCAGGTACAGGAGCGCCACCAGCGGGCACTGAATCGGCTCGAAGCGTTGTTGGCCCGGCACTGGCCGGAGGCGCTGTGCTGGCTGACATTGCAGAGCGCCAGCTTGCTGCACCTGCTGGCCGAGTACGGCGACCCGGTTCGGGTGACGGCACAGCCGGAGCAGGCGGACCGACTGCTGCGCCGAGTCGGTGGGCACATGCTTAAGACGTCCAAGCGCGAAGGCCTGCTGCGCAGTGCCGCCACGACCTTGGGCGTGCCGGTGGTCGAGACCGAACACGAACTCATCCGGGCCCTGGCCCAGGAGATGCTGGACACACGGGCGCAGTCCCGCGAGCTGGAGCGAGCGCTGTCCGAGCACGTCGAGCACACCCGGGAGCTGGCCTGGATGGCCGAGGCACTGGGCCATAACAGCGCGGTGGTGCTTTACTGTGCCCTGGGTTCGGCCAATGACTACCCGCGTGCGGCCAGCTATCTGAAAGCGGCGGGGCTGAACCTCAAAGAGCGCTCCAGCGGCAAACACAAAGGGCAGCTGAAGCTGACCAAGCGAGGGCCCGGGGTGGTGCGCCACTACCTGTACTTCGCCGCCCTTCGCCTGATACGTCAATCAGGCCCGGCCAGAGCCTGGTATGACGCCAAGCTGGCCCGACACCGAGGCCCCAAGGGCAAACTGATCATCGCGCTGATGCGCAAGCTGGCCAAGGCGCTGTGGCATGTGGCTCAAGGCAAGCGGTTCGATCCGGCCAAGCTCTTTGCCGAGCCACCCCGGGCCGAAGTGGCATAAGCACCACCGAGTCGACCGATGAGGACGAACAGAGACGAGCAACAGGAGCGAGCAATGAGTTAATCCAGCCGTAACACGCTGGCAACGAGTCTTCCTTCGGGCTGACCTTCGATCCGACCTCTAGCCCAGTCTTGAGGCTCCTAAGTAGTCAAGAGGCAGCCCGCGGGATGATCCATGGAACGCGATACCCAAGGTAACTGAGTTGATGCCGCCAGGCGGACATCCGATGCGAGAGGTTCGGTTGACCCCATGGACGTTCATCCGGGAGGCCTTCGAGCTGGCACACAGGCTAAACACACGAGTACCACCGGCATGTGCGTCAACGACTCAGGCAATGCCAGCAGACTCGTGTGCCCAACAGGCAGGTAAAATGATTAAATAAAGGGACTTGACTGAGTTATGAGAGGTCGGGTTAGCAAAGCGTAACCCGACAAAAACCCAAAGGCAGTCTCTCCATGAAAAAACCAGCCATTCCCGCCAATGAGGCTGAGCGTACAGCCGCCGTTGACGCTCTGGCGATGGTTTACTCGCCCGCAGAAGAGCGTTTCGACCGGATTACCCGCCTGGCGTGCAGATTGTTTGACGTGCCCATTTCACTGGTGACCCTGATTTCCCGGGACAAGCAGTGGTTCAAGTCCGCGCAGGGAGTCGGGGTGTCGGAGACTCCGCGCGACATCGCCTTCTGCGCTCACGCCATCAACCACGATGAACTGCTGCTGGTGGAAGACGCCAGAGAGCATCCGGACTTCCGCGATCACCCGGCGGTTACCGACGACCCCCATGTCCGTTTTTACGCGGGCCAGCCGATTCAATATCAGGGGCAGCTGGTGGGCACCTTGTGCCTGGTCGATTATGAACCGGCCTCTCTGGATGAAGAGCAGAAAGACATTCTGCGTAGCCTGGCGGGCTGGGTGGAGAACGAACTGCGGGTGGAAGCGCTCAGTGCGGAGCAGACCCAGTTGCTCGAGGAGCTGGATGAAGCCCGGCGGAACGCCCTGATCGACCCACTGACCAAGGCCTGGAACCGTCAGGGGATGGACGTACTCTTGCAACGGGAGTTGGCGGTGGCGCAGCGGTTGGGCTCCGATGTGTGTGTGATGCTGGTGGATGTGGACCACTACAAACAGGTCAATGACCAGTACGGTCATGTTGTCGGCGATGAAATTCTGCGCGAAGTGGCACAGCGACTGCGCAGTGTAGTGCGCCCGCAGGATGTCGTGGCGCGCTATGGGGGTGACGAGTTTCTGGTGTTTGCCACTCAGTGCCCGGCGGAAATGGGACAGTTTCTGGCACGGCGGTTGGTCGAACGGGTCAGTGCTCGACCGATGACCGTCGAGGGCGTGGAGATACCCCTGACCCTGAGTATCGGGGTGACTGCCGCCAATGCCGGTCCCGGCGTGCTAACGACCAAGTTGGTCAATGCCGCCGATCAGGCACTCTATGAAACCAAAGCCGCCGGTCGAAACGGGGTGACCTTCCGGGCCTTTGCTTGATCAACCGCGTGGCGTGTTGATAATTGATCTAAACATTTTTAATAGAAAAAATCTTCAGCATTTCAAATCTGTCTAAGCAAAAAAGATTCTGACGAAATCCGTTTCCGCCCCGGTCTTGACTGCATGAAACTGTGATCTTGGTCTCGTTTTTGAATTTTCCGTTCGTGCTTGAATCGCCCCGTGAGAGAGGAGCGGTGCTGAAAGGATGCGTACAGCCTAAACCGAAAACCATAACGTTAATCAAAAGGTTCAAGCATCATGGAAACTATCAACCCCAACCGGTTTTTGCGCCGGTGTTTCGCCGTGGCTCTGTGCAGCTCCCTGGCCACCATCGCCCACGCCGATCTCGGCAGCAATCTTGCCCTCAGCGGCGGCGCGGATGGTTCGAGCAAAGGCGGTGGCAGCAGCTACGGCAACGTCAATGACGGCGACCTGAGCAGCTACTGGCAGCCCAGTGGCACCAGTGGTGAGCGGATCGGCGTGAAAAATTTTGATGCCACGTTCAATACCGTGATCATCCGTGAACTCAATGACGCCACCACCGGCTGGCGCCTTGAAGATCACGATACCAACGAAGTGCTGGCGTCAGGCTCTACTTTGGGCAACGAGCGGGTGATCAGCGGCTTTGGTGACCGACAGATGTACAAGGTCAACCTGATTATTGAAAGTGCCAACAGCGCGCCCCAGATTGCCGAGTTCGAAATCTACAACGATTCCGATGGCGGGGGCAGCTCATCCAGCAGCTCCAGCAGCTCGTCATCCAGCTCTTCGGATGCCGGTGGCGAAACGGTTCGCTATGAAGCGGAAAACGCGCTCGATTATGACGGTGTCATCGCGTCCAATCATTCGGGCTACAGCGGCAGCGGTTTTGTCGACCTGCTCAACGACGGCAACAGCTATATTGAGTGGATTGTGAATCAGGCGGACAGCGGTTCCGCAACCCTGACGTTCCGCTACGCCAATGGCACTACCGCCAACCGCCCGATGACGGTCAGCGTCAATGGCCAGGTCGCGCACTCGAGCGTTGACTTCGAGGGCACCGGGGGTTGGTCGAGCTGGGATACCCAGACCGTGACCGTCAGTCTGGCGGCGGGCAGCAATGTGATTCGCGCTGATGCCACCGTATCCGAAGGTGGGCCCAATTTCGACTACATTGAAGTCAGTGGCGGAGATGATTCCTCCAGCTCCAGCAGTTCGTCTTCGAGCTCGTCTTCCAGTTCATCGTCCAGCTCGGTACCCAGTGATCCCGGTGAAGTACTGTCCTGCCAGGAGGCCAATACCGTGCGCGGTTTTGCTTCCCTCGGTGGCGGTACCACCGGTGGTGCGGGCGGCGATGTTGTGACCGTGTCTTCCGGAACGGAACTGGAGGCGGCATTGAGCAATAAAGGCAGCAACCCGCTGACCATTTATGTCGATGGTACCATCACGCCCGGAAACTCCAGCGTGAGCAAGTTCGATATCAAGGATATGAACGACGTGTCCATCATCGGTGTGGGTAACAACGCCCTGTTTGATGGTATCGGCATCAAGATATGGCGTGCCAACAATGTGATTGTCCGCAATGTCACCATGCGCTACGTCAATATCGGGGACAAGGACCATATCACCATCGACGGTCCGTCCAGCAATATCTGGATTGACCACAATACCTTCTACAATTCGCTGGATGTCGACAAGGATTACTACGACGAGCTGGTCAGTGGTAAAAACGATATCGATAATATTACCGTCAGCTACAACATCCTGCGCGACAGCTGGAAGACCTCCCTGTGGGGCAGCAGCGATGGCGATGACTCCCATCGTCGGGTGACCTTCTGGGGCAACCACTGGGAGGATGCCAATTCGCGGCTGCCGCTGTTCCGTTTTGGTGAAGGGCATGTGATCAACAATTACTACGACGGCATACTCAGCACCGGCATCAACTCGCGGATGGGCGCGACCATCCGGATTGAAGGCAATGTGTTCGAAAACTCCCAGAATCCGATTGTCTCTTTCTACAGTGACGAGATTGGCTACTGGGATGTCCAGGACAACATCTTCTCCAATATCACCTGGGAGGAAGGTTCCGGTGACGATGTGATTGCCGGTCCCAACGTCCAGTCAACGGTGAGCTACACACCGCCTTACAGCTATGCCGCGCTCCCGGCATCGGATGCCAAAGGGCACGTTCTGGCCAACGCCGGTGCCGGTGTGATCAGCAACTGCGTAGCTCCCTGATCGATATCCCATTCGATCGTAAACGGGTTTAGGCTGGCATCCGCGGAGTTCGCTCCGCGGGTGTTTCATTCAAATTCCTGATATCGCGATCCTCTCACTATTTCAAACTTATCTAACCGGTTTCATGGCGGCCTGCGAAGTGTGACGTGGTTCACGCTTTGGTTGGCGGAGAATGTGATTGAATCCCCGGTGAGAGACAGGAGTGGTGCTGAACGGACGCAAACCAAAAAACCATAACGTTTAACAAGGTTACGCACATGAAAATCATCAACCAGTCCGGGCGTATCGGCCGATACGCCTCCAAGGTCGTTTATTCCTCAATATTTTTCGCCTGCATCGCTCAAGCCGATCTGGGGCCGAACCTGGCGCTGGATGCCGGGGCCGACGGCTCCAGCAAAGCCAGCGGTACCAGCTATGGCAATGCCATTGATGGTGACACGGCGAGCTACTGGCAGCCGGGTTCCAGTAGTGATGAACGGATCGGTGTGAAAAACATCGGTACCAGTTTCAATACCGTCATCATTCGCGAGCTGAACGGTGCCACCACCGGCTGGCGTCTCGAAGACCACGATACCGGAGAGGTGTTTGCCAGTGGCTCGACACTCGGTTCCGAACGGATCATTGCCGGTTTCGGTGACCAGAGCCTGTACAAAATCAACCTGGTAATCGAGAGTGCCAGTGCCGCACCGCAGATTGCGGAGTTCGAAGTGTACAGTGCAACGGACATGGCGAGCTCCAGCTCGTCATCGTCGAGTTTGTCCAGCTCATCAAGCAGTTCCGCTTCGGAGTCGTCCAGCGCCGAAAGCAGCAGTTCGGACGCGTCTTCTGAGAGCTCTTCAAGCAGCTCATCACCGGGAAGCAGTAGCTCGTCTGAAAGTTCGTCCAGCAGTTCGTCGAGTTCACAACCCGGCACACCCGGTGAAGTGCTTTCCTGTGAACGGGCCAACACCGTTCAGGGCTTTGCGTCGCTGGGTGCTGGCACTACCGGTGGTCAGGGCGGTGATGAGGTGACGGTCAGCACCGGCACCGAACTGGCAACGGCGCTCGGCAACAAAGGCAGCGTTCCGCTGACCATCTATGTGGATGGCACCATTACCCCGGACAACTCCAATGTGACCAAATTTGATATCAAGGACATGAACGACGTGTCCATCATCGGTGTGGGCAACAACGCCCTGTTCGATGGTATTGGTATCAAGATCTGGCGCGCCAACAATGTGATTGTGCGCAATATCACCATGCGCTATGTCCGCATTGGCGATAAAGACCACATTACCATTGACGGTCCGTCCAGCAATATCTGGATTGATCACAATACCTTCTACAACTCGCTGGACGTGGACAAGGACTACTACGATGAGCTGGTCAGTGGTAAAGGCGAGATCGACAACATCACCATCAGCTACAACATCCTGCGTGATAGCTGGAAAACCTCCCTGTGGGGTAGCAGCGACGGTGACGATTACGGTCGCCGGATCACCTTCTGGGGGAATCACTGGGAAAACGCCAATTCGCGCCTGCCGCTGTTCCGGTTCGGGGAGGGGCATATCGTCAACAACTACTATGATGGCGTGATCAGTACCGGAATCAATTCGCGCATGGGAGCCACGCTTCGCATTGAGGGCAATGTGTTCGAAGATGCTCAGAACCCGATCGTCTCTTTCTACAGCAGCGAGCTGGGCTACTGGGACGTTGAGGACAATACCTTCAATAACGTCAACTGGGTCGAGTATCCCAGCGATGGGGTGATTGCCGGACCTGATGTTCAGTCCACCACCAGCTATCTCCCCCCGTACAGCTACAGCCGTCTGTTTGCGGCGGACACCAAGGCCCACGTGTTGGCCAATGCGGGCGCCGGCATCGTGACCGATTGTCTGGACGCGCCGGTCAGCGGCGGTGGCGATCAGTCATCCAGCTCGTCGTCGAGCAGTCAGAACAGCTCCAGTGAATCCTCTTCAGAGAGCTCGTCGTCCGATAATTCTTCCAGTGATAGCGGCGAGCCGGTTGAGTTGGGCAGTAATCTGGCTCTGAGTGGTGGCGCCGACGGTTCCAGCAAGGGTGGCGGTACCAGCTATGGCAACGTCAACGATGGCAATCTGGCCAGCTACTGGCAGCCCAGTAGCACCAGTGGTGTACGCATCGGAGTGAAAAACTTCAGCGGTATCTTCAACACCGTGATCATCCGCGAACTTAACGACGCCACGGAAAGTTGGCGGCTGGAAGATCACGACACCGGTGAAGTGCTGGCCTACGGCTCGACTTTGGGCAGCGAACGGATCATCACTGGCTTCGGTGACCGTGACCTGTACAAAGTCAATCTGATCATCGACAGCGCCAGCAGTGCGCCGCAGATCGCCGAGTTTGAAATCTACAACGCCACCGGGAACGTATCCGATGGCGGTTCCTCAAGTAGTGACTCGAGTTCGTCCAGCTCGTCCGACAACGGCGACAGTTCGTCCAGTGATGCCTCATCATCGGAAAGCTCCAGCAGTGATTCCAGCAGCTCAAGCAGTCAATCGAGCAGCAGCTTCCCGGATTACTCCGGCCCCCTGAGCAACGACTGTGTCGAACTGGCCACCAACCCGAGCGTCAACTGGCGCGATACCGCACTGCAGACGGACCAGGAGATCGTCGAGTGCCTGGCGCAGACCCTGGGTCGTGCCGTGGGCTATGGTGAAAACGCTCTGGGCGGCTATGATCCCAATGGCAACAGCACACTGACCGTAATCACCAAAAGCAGCAGTGATTCGGTAGAGAAGCAGATCTTTGATGCCATGAGCAGTGAAGATCATCACTGGATTGTGTTCGACAAGAACGATTTCGCGGTGGAAACCGAAATTGGCATGTATCGGCTGCACTGCAGCAATTCGGATGTCCTGAGTCGTATCGGTGGTACCGAGGCGGAGTGTGTCGATTACCGTCAGTGGTGTTCGAATCGCGGCTACAACGAGCACAATCAGTGTCTGGAAGAGTTCTTTAACAATCGTCTGGACGATAAGGACCTTCCCATTCGCAACCCGGTGATCAGCTCCAACACCACTATCGATGGTCGGATGAGCAATGCCTACTTCCGCTTCAGTGGCTTTGCCATCGGGCAGGACAGCTCCGGTCAGCCGACCCAGACCGCCAATAGTGTGATTCTGACCCACCTGGATTTCCGCGGCGCCGGCCATACCGAGGACCATGGACTGGACCCGGACATGATTCGCTCTACCGGTGCGTCCCACGATATCTGGATTCACAAGAACACCTTTGACCTGACCGGTGACTCGGCGTTTGACGTGAAAGTCGGAGCCTACGATATCACCATGTCGTTCAACCGGGTGGTGGACGTCAAACGTGCCGCTTTGCACGGATCCAGTGACAGTCGTGAGATCAACGAGAACATCACCACCACCATGCATCACAATGCCTTTGTGACCCGGGATGATCTGTACTTCGAGTTCGGCAACACGGCGCGCCGGGTACCGCTGATCCGCCGGGGTACGTCCCATATGTGGAACAACCTGTTCATGAACTACCGCAAAGACATCATCAGTGTCCGCGTGGGCGCCGACCTTCTGTGGGAGGACAATGCGCTGGTCATCAATGGCGACTTCCAGGAGAAAGACGATATCAACAGCGCGCTGGACGAGCTGCAGGGCAACCTGACCCGGGATGTCAGCGGTGGCAACTACCGTGCCGACGGGGTCTACCTCTGGTTCGGTAACAGCGCGTGCGATATTAACGCTTCAACCCAGCGTGCGCTGACGGATGCGTCGGGCAGTGTCGGTGACCTGTCTCAGCAGTACACCGTGGCGTCTCGCGATACGATCAATGATTTCCGGCTGGATGCGGGACAGGATCTGATTGATTACGTGAGCGCGACCGCCGGCAAGTATGGCGAGCTGCCGTTCAATTCGCCACTCGCGGGCGATGTTTACTACGTACTGAGTCTGGGCAAGGTGCCCTGTCAGTAAACCCGTCGATTTTTAACGACGGCGAATCCCCTCGCTTGACGGGCCGACCTTTGTGTCGGCCTTTTTTTGTGCGCCCGGCACGGGCGCACTCCTGGAGGTGCAAGTCCTCCCGTGAGCTGGCCACAGCGAACGAAGTGAAGCGCAACTGCGGAAGGGCGACCGACCGTGGGGAGGAAGCGTGGATCGTAAACCGTGAGCCGATGAACAAGAATCGGATACGAGGCACCGCCAAGCAGGGCGAGCGGGCAAGAAGCCGCGAAGCTCTTGTGGCCAAGGCGAGGGGGTGTATATCCGGCGGTTGTGCGGTGAAGGAGTGTGTTCTTACCCGGGGAGATCTCGCCTTATGCCTGAAAGGGCGACGTGGCAACACGGAGCGAGAAGTCAGCAGAGGCCATAGTAGCTGCTAATACAGGGCGAAGGGCCAAACGAGAAGGAGCGTCAAACGCCTTGTCGATGAATACTGTACGGCATCAGATGCCCGCGCCAGCGGGGCGGGTCGCACAACGCGAAGGTGAAGCCTTGGCGAAGGCGACCAGCGATGAAACAGGACTCCCGCGACAAGAGTCGGAGGGCGCAGGGCGAGACCTGCTTGTGCAGGCACTCGCACGCGAGAATATGCAGCGGGCATGGAAGCGCGTGAAGGCCAACAAAGGATCGGCCGGGGTGGACGGTCTGGACATTGCCCAGAGCGCTGAACACCTGCGATGGGCATGGCCGGCGCTCAAACAGCAACTGCTGGAGGGCACCTATCGGCCACAGCCCGTTCGTCGGGTAGGCCTCCCGAAACCGGATGGCAGTGAACGGGAGTTGGGAATCCCCACCGTCACCGACCGTCTGATTCAACAGGCACTGTTGCAAGTGCTGCAACCGCTGATTGATCCCACCTTCAGCGAGCACAGTCATGGCTTCCGTCCGGGCCGCCGGGCCCACGACGCCGTGTTGGCGGCGCAACGCTACGCCCAGCAAGGTCGCCACATCGTGGTGGATGTCGACCTGTCGAAGTTCTTCGACCGGGTCAACCACGACATCCTGATTGACCGCCTGAAGAAACGCGTGAACGACCCCGGTGTCATCCGGCTGGTTCGTGCGTACCTGAACGCGGGCATCATGGACGGTGGTGTGGTGATGGAGCGGCACGAAGGCACGCCGCAGGGCGGGCCACTGTCGCCGCTACTGGCCAACGTCCTGCTGGACGAGGTGGACAAAGAGCTGGAACGCCGGGGGCACTGCTTCGCCCGCTATGCGGATGACTGCAACGTCTACGTCCGCAGTTACAAAGCGGGCGAGCGGGTCATGCGCCTGCTACGCCGGTGCTACAAGAAGCTGCGTCTGGTGATTAATGAAACCAAGAGCGCGGTGACCAGTGTGTTCGGTCGCAAGTTCCTCGGTTATGCCCTATGGCAAACGAGAGAAGGAGAAGTCCGGCGCGCGGTATCGGCCAAGGCGGTGCAGGCGTTCAAGCTCAGGGTCAGGCAACTGACCCGAGGGTCAGTGGGGCGCAGCATGGAGCAGGTGGTGGAAACGCTCTGTCGTTACTTGTTGGGGTGGAAGGGCTACTTCAGGCTGGCGCAAACACCGCGTATCTGGCGATCGCTGGATAAGTGGATACGCCGACGCTTGAGAGCCCTGCAACTGAGGCAGTGGCGTCGGGGCAAGACGATCTATCGGGAGCTTCTAAGGCTTGGGGCGAAACCCGAGGTGGCGCAATCGGTGGCGGCACTGAGCCGTCGCTGGTGGCACAACAGTCTATCCGCCATCCACACAGTGCAAACCGTTGCCTACTTCGATCGGTTGGGTGTGCCGCGACTCGCGTGAAACCTCAACTTCTTGAACCGCCCGGTGCGGACCCGCATGCCGGGTGGTGTGGGAGGGGCGGAACCTGATGGTTCCCCCCTATCCCGATTGTTCGTCTCAACGGTAGTTCGCTACATGCGTAGGGCGTGGTAAGCGTAAAGCGCGCACCCGCCGTCCAGGCGGGTGACGGTCTCGCAATGGCATACCTACCCTCCGCTGGTGCGAGCGGAGCCTTGCTTGGAGATAGCCGGTTGTGTCGATACGTGCTAATGGCACTGAGGGCCGGCATGGGGAGCACCGTTTGTAGACTCTCTGAGGCATGGATGCCGATGAGAAGCCTCCATGGATGGATTCACGGCGGGTCTACAAACGGTGCTCCCCACCCATGGCGGGACGGACGTTACGAATCGATAAGTCTGTTATTTATTGGTCTGGTGATGATTCAAGCCAGGGGCGGCGGCCGTCTTTGCGGCCGACGGGGAGGGTTTTGGCGGTGGACTCGATCCAGTCCCGGACTTCCTCGGTCAACTGCTTGCGGTCTTTCCCCTCGCTGTAAATCGGCTCGCCGATCACCATCGTGATGGTGCCCGGGTACTTCAGGTAGTCCTTGTGGGGCCAGCACTCGGCGCCGTTGTGGGCCACCGGGATGACCGGGCAGCCGGCGGTGCAGGCGATATCGGCGCCGCTGCGGGCGTAGGGCACCACCTGACCGGGACGGGTGCGGGTACCCTCCGGGAAAATCAGGACGTTGTTGCCATCCTTGATCGCCTGAACGCCCTTCTTCTTCACATCGCGCAGCGCCTGGGTTTTATTGCTCCGATCGATGGCGATGGGTTTCAGTGCGGCCAGGCCCCAACCGAAAAACGGGATGCGCAGCAGTTCTTTTTTCAGAATGGTGGAAATGGGCTGGAAGAACAGTTGCAGGTACAGGGTTTCCCACACGCCCTGGTGCTTGGACATCACCACATAGGGTTGCAGGTCCTTGCGGATATCGCCCCGCACCTCAATGCGGATATTGCAGCAGAACCAGAGCCAGAACATCACAAAGCGGTTCCACTGATTGATCAGCCGGTAGCGCCATTGGTAGGGAAGAAACGGCCAGATCAGTGTGCTCAAGGCACCAAACAGGATCCCCGATCCGTAGTAGCCAATATCGAAAATCGTGGTGCGGACGTAGAGAAAGGCTTTGTACAACACGGTTAACGCTGTCCTTCGTGGTCTTGCGGATCGGAGGGGGCGGCGTCGGCCTGTTCGGGCTCTGACAGCAGCGCTGTCACCGCGGCCTCCAGGTGGTCGAAAATGCGCACCTGCTCCCGCTCGGCGGTGTCCAGAAACGAAGCCAGTTCGGCTTCCGTCTCGCGCCCGCGGCCGGTGCGCACCAGACAGGGCTGACAGCCCTTGGTCAGTGCGGCCTGCAGATCTGTGATGGTGTCGCCCACAAACCAGGCCGACTGTACCGAGGTGTTGAATACCGCCTCAATCGCATCGAGCATGCCGGTTTTGGGTGTGCGGCATTTGCAGTCGTCGTCCGGGTGATGGGGGCAGTAAAAAATCGCCTCCAGCTTGCCGCCGTTTTCTTCCACCAGCGCGGTGAGTTTGGCGTGCATGGCCTCCAGGTCGTCCAGATCGAACAGGCCCCGGGCGAGCCCGGACTGGTTGGTGGCCACCACCGGCGTGAAGCCCGCCCGGCTCAACCGGGCGATGGCTTCAATACTGCCGGGAATGGGCTGCCACTCCTCGGCGGACTTGATGTAATCGCCGGCGTCTTCGTTGATCACGCCGTCCCGGTCCAGAATGATCAGTTTCATGGCTCAGCCTTTCGCCGGAGCGAGCAGGGAAATATCGGCGACCGCCAGGAACAGGTCACCCAGTTGCTGCAGCAGCGCCAGGCGGTTGTTGCGCAGTTGCTCATCTTCAGCGTTGACCATCACCTGATCGAAGAAGGCATCCACCGGCTCCTGCAGGTCCGCCAGTTGCGTCAGCGCCTCGGTGTAAGCGCGTTTGGCAAACAGTGGCTCGACCACTTTGGCTTTCGTCTGCACGGCCTCGGTCAGTGCCTTCTCGGCGGATTCCTGCAGCAGGGCGGGGTCGAGGGCACCGGTGGGCGCGCCCGATTTGGCCAGAATATTGGCCACCCGCTTGTTGGCCGCGGCGAGTGCCTGGGCCTGGGGCAACTGGTAGAACTCGTGCACGGCCTTCACCCGCTGGTCGATATCCAGCGGATTGCTCACTTTGCGTGCGCTCACCGCGAGGAACACTTCCACCGGAATACCGGCGTCTTCGTACCAGGCGCGGAAGCGCTCGAGCATATAGTCTAGGACCTTTGTAACATCAGCAACTGGGTCATTCCCTCGCAAAGGGAGTTGCGAGTGGGCCGCAATTAAGAGTTGCATTAGATCCAAATCAAGTTGTTTTTCCACCAAAATCCGCAATACACCTAAACTGGCACGACGAAGCGCGAAGGGATCCTTGGAGCCGGTGGGCACCTGGCCGATGCCGAAAATGCCGGTAATGGTATCCAGGCGATCCGCCAGGGCGATGATCGCACCGGTAGTGGTTTCCGGTAGCGCGTCGCCGGCAAACTTGGGCAGGTACTGCTCCTGCATGGCCTGGGCGACTTCTTCGTTTTCGCCGTCATTGCGGGCGTAGTAGTAGCCGGCGATGCCCTGCATGTTGTCGAACTCGAGCACCATTTCGGTGACCAGATCCGACTTGCACAGAGTGCCCGCGCGCTCGGCCAGTGTTTCATCGGCCCCCAGTTGCGCGGCAATCTGTTTGGCCAGGGCGGCGATACGCTCGGTTTTCTCAAACACGCTGCCAAGCTGTTTCTGGAACACGATGGGCTTCAACTGCTCGCGGCGACTTTCCAGGGTGTGCTTGAGGTCGGTGTCGAAGAAGAAGGCGGCATCGGACAGACGCGGACGGATCACCCGCTCGTTGCCATCGATGACCTGTTCCGGATCGTCGCTTTCGATATTGGCCACGGTGATGAAGTGGGGCATCAGCCTGCCCTGAGCGTCCACCAGGTGAAAGTACTTCTGGTGTTCTTTCATGGAGGCGATCAGCGCTTCGGCGGGCACGTTCAGGAAGCGCTTCTCGAAGTTGCCCAGCAGCGCGACCGGCCATTCCACCAGAGCGGTCACTTCATCCAGCAGATCGTCGTCGATTACCGCGGTACCGCCGACTTTTTTGGCTTCCGCGTCCACCTGCTCGCGAATCAGGTCCCGACGGGCGTCCATATCGGCCAGTACATAGCCGGTGGAGGCCAGCTTTTCGAGGTAGTCGCTCGGGTTGAACAGGTCCAGCTCGTGGTTGTAGTGGAAGCGGTGGCCGCGGGTACAGCGGTTGGCGCGCAGGCCCAGCACCTCGGCGTCGATGATTTCATCGCCGTAGAGCATTACCAGCCAGTGGGCCGGGCGGACAAATTCGGTGCGGCTGGCGCCCCAGCGCATGCGTTTGGCAATGGGCAGTTTGGCCAGGGCGTCATTGACGATATCACCGAGCAGTTCGACCACGGCCTGGCCGCCGGCCTTGGAGCGGGCTACCAGCTTGTCCGCCTTGCCGTCGTTTTCGGTGGTCAGCTCGCTCACGCTCAGACCGTTTTTGCTGGCAAAGGCCTCGGCGGCCTTGGTGGGGTTGCCGTCCTGATCGAAGGCGATCTTCGCCGGCGGGCCGTAGGTGACCACTTCCTTCACCGGCGTCTGCTCGGCCAGCTCTTTCACCAGTACCGCCAGGCGGCGTGGGCTGGCGTAGGCGTGAATCACATCGTAGTCCAGGTCCTGGGCGTCCAGGCCGCCGGCGATGCCCTCGCGCAGGGCGTTCATCAGAGTTTTCAGGGCTTTGGGGGGCAGCTCTTCGGTGCCCAGTTCAAACAGAAAATCGGCACTCATTGATCGTCTCCCTCTGCCGCGAGAAGTTCATTGCGCAGGGCTTCGGGGGCCAGGGGGAAGCCCAGGGCCTTGCGGGCGTCGAAGTAGGCCTGAGCCACGGCCCGGGCCAGGCTGCGCACCCGCAGAATAAAGCGCTGCCGCTCGGTCACGGAAATGGCGTGGCGGGCATCCAGCAGGTTAAAGGCGTGGGAGGCCTTCATCACCATTTCATAGGCCGGCAGGGGCAGCCCCTCGCCAATCAGGCGCTCGCTCTCGCGCTCGTAGACATCGAAACTGTTGAACAGCGACTCGGTGTCGGCCTGCTCGAAGTTGTATTTGGACATTTCCACTTCGTTCTGATGGAACACATCGCCGTAGGTCACCTTGTCGCCGGCGGGATTGACGGTCCAGACCAGATCGTAAATGGAGTCCACGCCCTGAAGGTACATGGCAATACGCTCCAGACCATAGGTGATCTCCCCGGTGACCGGGTAGCACTCCAGGCCGCCGACTTGCTGGAAGTAGGTGAACTGGGTGACTTCCATGCCGTTCAGCCAGACTTCCCAGCCCAGTCCCCAGGCCCCGAGGGTGGGCGATTCCCAGTTGTCTTCCACAAAGCGGATGTCGTGGATGGCCGGATCAATGCCCAGCTCCTTCAGTGAACCCAGGTACAGCTCCTGAATATTGGCCGGGGAGGGCTTCATCACCACCTGAAACTGGTAATAGTGCTGCAGTCGGTTGGGATTCTCGCCGTAGCGGCCATCGGTGGGCCGGCGACAGGGCTGCACGTAGGCGGCGTTCCAGGTTTCCGGGCCGATTGAGCGCAGGAAGGTGGCCGGGTGAAAGGTGCCCGCACCCACTTCCAGGTCCAGCGGTTGCAGGATCACGCAGCCCTGGCGTGCCCAGTAGGATTGCAGGGCGAGAATCAGCCCCTGAAAGGTACTGACATCGGGCGAGTGGGCGCCGGCGGGGGTTTGACTGTCTGACACGGGTAACCTGCCTCCGAGCATGAGGTCGAGAAATTGAAGTCGCGTTATATAACGCGCCAGTCGCGAGGACGCTGGTGGTACACCATGGCCCTGAGCGAAAACAGCCGCGAATTATAGCGGTAGTTGGGGGGTGATTGGTACGGCTGGTTGCCGTAAACTGCGCGCACTTTGGCGATTTAACGGTGGTTTAGGCATGAAAGAACGGTTCGCCGTATGGATGTTGAAGCTTCTCGGGCGCCTGCCGTTGTCCGTCGGTCGTGCGCTCGGCGGCTTCGCGGGTTGGCTGATGTGGCTCAGCAGTGGTCGCTCGGCGCGGATTACCCGGCAGAACCTGGCACTGTGTCAGCCCCATATCAAAGATCGGGCCCGGGAGCGACTGGTGCGCCAGAGCCTGACTGAAACCGGCAAAACGGTGGCTGAGGCGGCAGCGGTCTGGACTCACTCCTGGTCGTGGTTGCAGCGCCGTATTGTGGCAGTGGAAAATGATGAAGCGCTGAACGCCGCGCTTGCCGAGGGGCAAGGGGTGCTGGTTCTGGCGCCCCATTTGGGTAATTGGGAGGTGGTCGCCCCGTTTCTGGCCAGTTATGCGCGCCTGACGGCGTTGTACCAGCCGCCCCGTCAGGCCGCTCTGGACCAGATGATTCTGCGCGGCAGAAGCAAAGACAACATCGATATGGCACCGACCAATCGTCGGGGTGTGAGTCAGTTGCTCAAGGCGCTCAAACGTGGCGAAATTGTCGGCATTCTGCCGGACCAGGTGCCCGAGCCGGGCAACGGCGCTCAAGTGGCCCCGTTCTTCGGGCAGCCCGCGCTGACCATGACGCTGGTACACAGCCTGATTCAGCGCACCGGCTGCAAGGTGGTGAGTGTGTTTGCCCAGCGTGTGCCAAGCGGCTTCAAAATGGTGGTGCTGCCGGCGGATGAGCGTATTTACGCGGAGGATGTGGTGGAGTCGGTTGCCGGCCTGAATCGCAGCGTGGAAGCCTGTGTGCTCAGAGCGCCCACCCAATACCAGTGGGAATACAAACGGTTTCGCCGATTGCCAGCGGATTATGCACCCCGTTACTGAATTTACAGGCCTTAACCTTCGTAAAGCGCCCCGGTGGCATCGCCCGGTGCTCCGCTAAGGTACACTATATGAACTCCATCAATAACCGGAAAGGAAACATGAACCCCCATCCTCTGAAGTGGATAGCCCTGGTGCCGCTATTGGCCGCCCTGTCGGCCTGCAGCTCCCATCATGTGATGGTCAAAAAGGCGGATATGGAAGCAGCCAACCAGTGTCTATTGGCACAGCAGCAGCGTGATCTGACCCTTGAACAGCAGCAGCAACAGATTGCCGAGACGCTGGATCTGTTGCGCCAGAGTATTGAGTTGCAGCAGCACGATGACGAAGCACTGCGCGACCTGATGGACAAAGTGCGCGAGGGACGCGAGGAGGGGCGGTCAAACAATAATTGTCCGCAGGGTCTGGCGTTACCCGTGCCCAGTGATGCGATGGACAAAAAAGTCGTGGGCGCCAAAGAACGGGTGCTGCTCACGGATCTGGGTATTGTCCTGCAGTCCCGGGTGGATACCGGGGCAACCACGTCTTCGATGGATGCCCGGGATATCGAAATTTTCGAGCGCAACGGTGAGGAGTGGGTGCGTTTCAAGATCCACGACCCGGACCTGGACCAGCTGGTCGAACTGGAGCGGCCGCGGTCGCGTAAAGTTCGCATCATCCAGGCCAGCAGTGAAGACGTCGAAAAGCGACCCGTGGTGGAAATGCGCATTACCATGGGCTCACTGACCCAGACCGCGGAATTCACCCTGTCGGACCGCAGCCATATGGAATTTCCCCTGCTGATTGGCCGAAATGTTCTGCGGGATGTCATGTTGGTGGATGTCGCGCGGGACAATATTACCGAACCCAAGCCGCCCAAGCCCTCGGATATTGACAAGAGCACCGACGAATGACCCAATCCCGCGTTCCTTTCTACCTGATTGTGGTGAGTCTGGTGGTGGCCGGGCTGGCGACCGCCTGGGCCCGACATGTGGAAATGGAGCTGCCGTTCTGGCCCGGTGAGCAACGTCCGGTCTGGTTGGTCGAGGCCAGGGTGGACTTTCAGGCGACGGGCGGTCAGGTGTTGGTGAGTCTGGATCTTCCGGACAACCCCCCCGGTTTCCGTTTGCACACCGAACACGCCACCTCACCGGGGTACGGGTTTTCGATCATTGAGGAACGTGGTGACCGGCGGGGGGAGTGGTCCAAGCGCGATGCCAGTGGTCCTCAGACCCTGTATTACAAGGCGCAACTGATTGGTGGTGTGCCGGGGACCGAGTCGTTGCCGGGGCCGGAACAGAATCAGAGCCAAGACCCGGGCCCGACACCAAAACCGAAGTCGTTGTATTGGGAGGAGCCGCAGGATACGGCGGCCAGCCAGCTGTTGTCCCAGGCGCTGGAGACCTCAAGCTCCCCCGAGAGTCTGACCCGCGAGTTGATCAAGCGGCTGAACAATCCGACGGGTGATCAGAATGCCTCGCTGTTGATCGAAGAGGTGGGCAGCCGCTCCCTGTTGCTTGAGCGGCTGTTGAATCAGGCAGATATTCCCGCCCGCCAGGTGATGGGACTGTTTCTGGAAGATGCCCGCCGTCGCCAGACACTGACCCCGATGGTGGAAGCCTACAACGGTGAGGAGTGGGTACTGTTCAACCCGCAGTCAGGTGAACAGGGCGTCCCCGAGAACCTTGTACTGTGGCACCGTGGCGGAGAGTCGCTGATCGACGTCACCGGGGGGCGCAATTCCGGTGTGAGCTTTTCCATGATCCGCCAGACCGTGCCCGCTGAGGAGTTGGCCATTGCCCAGTTCAGTGACAGCGCTTTCGCCTTGCTGGGGGTCCAGCAACTGCCGATCGAAGAGCAGAGTATGTTCAAGATGCTCTTCCTGTTGCCGCTGGGGGCATTGGTTGTGGTTTTTATGCGCATTATTGTGGGCCTGAAAACCTCCGGTACTTTTATGCCGGTCCTGATCTCCCTGGCCTTTCTGCAGACTTCCCTGCTGCCCGGCCTCATCAGCTTTGTCGTCGTGGTGTCTCTGGGGCTGATGCTGCGCAGTTATCTGTCGCACCTGAACCTGCTGCTGGTATCCCGGATCGCCACACTGGTGGTATTGGTGATTTTTCTGATCTCCATGTTGAGCCTGCTCGGTTATCAGTTGGGATTCAGTACGGGTATGACCATTACCTTTTTCCCGATGATCATTATTGCCTGGACCATTGAGCGCATGTCGATTCTCTGGGAAGAGGAAGGCGCGCACGAGGTGGTGATTCAGGGCGGGGGCAGCCTGCTGGTGGCGGTGATGGCGTACTTGCTGATGCAGTTGCCGCTGGCCAATCACTTGAGCTTCAACTTTCCGGAGTTGAACCTCGTGATTCTGGCGTTGATCATGCTGATGGGGCAGTACACCGGCTATAAACTGTCCGAGCTGCGCCGGTTCCGGGCCATGGCGCTGGAGCAGGAAGCGGCAGCGGAGTCGGGTAAATCATGAAGTGGATCAGCCCCTGGCGACTGAAAAAGCTGGGTATCCTCGGTATGAATGCCCGCAATCGGGATTTTATTGCTCGCTACAATTCCCGCTCGCGCTACCCGTTGGTGGATGACAAGCTGAAAACGAAACTGCTCACCGAGGAATATGGCCTGGCAACACCGGCACTGCGCTTCGTGGTGTCGGAGCAGCATGCGATCAGTCACATCGAGAAACAGCTTTACGAGCTCGACGGCTTCGCCGTGAAACCTGCCAAGGGTTCCGGCGGCAAGGGGATTCTGGTGATCACCGGCCGTCGAGGTGACAAATTTGTGAAGGCCTCGGGGGCGGAAATCGACATTGAGGAAATTCGCCGGCACATGTCCAATACCCTGGCCGGCCTTTATTCTCTTGGGGGCAAGCCCGATGTGGTGATCGTCGAGGACCTGATTGAGTTCGACGATATTTTTGAAGGTTATTCTTACGAGGGCGTTCCGGACATCCGCGTGGTGGTCTTCAAAGGCTACCCGGTGATGGCCATGCTGCGCCTGGCCACCCACGCCTCCGATGGTAAAGCCAATCTGCACCAGGGGGCCGTGGGCGTGGGGCTGGATATTGCCACGGGACGCTGCCTGAAAGCGGTCCAGTTCGGCCTGGGGGTATCGGTGCACCCGGACACCAAAAAGCCCCTCAATGAAATCAAGGTCCCCGACTGGCGCTCCATGCTGGTATTGGCCGCGCGCTGCTATGAAATGACCGGGCTGGGTTACATCGGCACCGACATCGTGCTCGACAAAAGCCGTGGACCGCAACTGCTGGAACTCAATGCCCGTCCGGGGCTGGCGATTCAGGTGGCCAATGGCCTGGGGCTGCTGCCCCGGCTGCGCCACATTGAGTCCCTGAAGGCCGGTCTGCATAAAACGCCGGAGGCCCGGGTGGATTACGTGATGAAAGCCTTTGCCGAGGCGCTTCCCGAAGACCCGGCGGCCGGGCCGGCCCAAAAAATTGCCTGATTCCCTTCGGTTTACGCGCAAACCGCCGATACGCTAGTGTACCCCACTGACATCAGACGCACTTCGGACTCCGAGATTGCCCATGAACGGTAAGGCCCAACACGCCCAGAAGCTGCTGCTTTTCAGACTGACACCCACCCAGAGCTTTGCGATGGGTACGCTCAAAGTGCGTGAGATCATTCCCTATACCCGCTTCAACCGGATCCTTCAGGAGCATCCGGCGATTCTTGGCGCGACCACCGTGCGGGGCAAGACCATTCCGGTCATCGATATGGCGGCGGCGGTGGGTTACAAACCCCTGTCCGACGAGGAAATGCGCCGGGGGTCAATCATCATCACCGACTGCCAGCGCAAGGACATTGGCTTTCTGGTGCGCGGTATCGACCGGATTGTGGATGCCAACTGGAAAGAGGTGAAGGCGCCACCGCAGATGCTGGGCAAGCGGGCCTTTGTCACCGGTCTGTATATGCACGAGGATCAGGCCGTTCAGTTGATCGACCTGGAGCTGTTATTTGCCCAGGTTTACCCCGACCCGCCGGGCCGCCGTCGGGCGGTGCTGACCGATGTCCAGCGCGAGCAGCTCAAACCGCTGAATATCCTGCTGGTGGATGACTCCCATGTGGCTCGCAAGCAACTGCAGGATGCCCTGGACGGACTGAATATTCCCTATCAGGTGCTGACCAATGGCGAAAAAGCCCTGCAGCGAATGCACCAGGCGGCGAAGGACAACAACGCCATTGATATTCTGGTGAGTGATATCGAAATGCCGGGGCTGGATGGTTATGAGTTGGCCTTCAGTGTGCGCGACGACAAGGCGCTGAGTCACGCTTACATCATTCTGCACACGTCACTGAACAGCGAAATGAGTGTCAGCTATGCCCACCAGGTCGGTGCCAACGAAGCGCTGACCAAGTTCGACGCCGAGGAGCTGGTCCACGCCATGCTCCGCGGCGCCAAAACGCTGATGGCTGATTAAAGCACCATGACCCCTTCGGCTTCAAACAGCGCGCCTTTGGGCAACTGGTTGATGCCCACCGCCGCACGGGCCGGGAAGGGTTGGCGGAAGTGGCGTGCCATGACTTCATTGACCACGGTAAAGTTGGCCAGGTCGGTCAGGTACAGGTTCAGTTTGACGATATGGTTCAGGCTGCCATTGGCGGCTTCACAGACCGCCGCCAGGTTTTTAAAAACCTGCTCGGCCTGGGCTTCGAAGTCTCCGTCTACCAATTCCATGGTCTCGGGGTTCAGCGGGATCTGGCCCGACAGATACACAGTGTTGTCGACTTTGACGGCTTGCGAGTAAGTGCCGATGGCCTCCGGGGCCTTATCGGTATGAATCACGGCGCGGTTGGTCATAACAGAATCCTTCAGTATTACGCTGATCGGGAAACCGACCAGTATAGTGGTTGGGACGGCTGAGGGCCAGAAATAGCCGGGCCGCGCTGGTTCGTCAAATGCGGTACAATGCGCGCGTTTGAGGGGCAGGCCACCCTCAGTCTCTTCCCCACAACGACAATCACAACAACACGGTTGCCTACTCTGCGCCACTCCAGCGGCGGCGCGGCGGGGTTGTGTTGTTCCCAGCACTACGGAACGCCAATGACCACTTCTGCCAGTCCGACCCTGACCAAAGCCCAGATGTGGCTGATCGAAATTGCCCTGGCCGTGGGCGGCTTTGGCATCGGCACCGGGGAGTTTGCCACCATGGGCCTGATGCCGGGCATCGCCGAGGGGCTGGGGGTGACCGAGCCCCAGGTCGGCCATGTCATCAGCAGCTACGCCCTGGGCGTGGTTGTCGGCGCCCCTCTACTGGCGGTGTTTGGTGCGCGCCTGTTCCGGCGCCACTTGCTGATTGGTCTGATGGGGTTTTACACCCTGGCCAATATCGCCAGTGCCCTGGCGCCCACCTATGAGTCCCTATTGGCGTTCCGTTTTATTGCCGGCCTGCCCCACGGTACCTATTTCGGCGTCGCCGCCCTGGTGGTGGCCAGCCTGGCGCCGCCCAGTGACCGGGGCAAGGCGGTCAGCCGGGTCATGATCGGCCTGACCCTGGCGGTCTTGATCGGCAACCCCTTGGCGACCTGGCTGGGCCAGTCCATCAGCTGGCGCTATGCTTTTGTGCTGGTGTCGGCGGTGTCCATGCTGACGGTGATTCTGATTGTGATTTATTTGCCTCTGGACCGGCAGCAGCCGCGCAACCGCCCGGCAGCGGAGCTCAAAGCCTTTCACCGGCCCCAGGTGTGGCTGGCGCTGATGATCGGCGCCACCGGCTTTGCCGGCGTTTTCTGTGTGTTCAGCTACCTGGCCCCTACGCTGCTCTATGTGACCGAGGTCGATAAAGGCTGGATACCCATTGCCATGGCGACCTTTGGCGCGGGCGGCTTCCTGGGCAATATTTTCGGCGGCTGGCTGTTCGACAAGTTTCAGTTCAAGGCCGTGGGCGGGGCGCTGCTCTGGAGTCTGGCGGTCTATCTGGTATTCCCGTCGGCCACGGGCGAGCTGTGGAGCATTCTGATGATGACCTTCCTGGTGGGGACGGTGGCCGCGGTGTCACCGCCGCTGCAGACCCACTTGATGGATGTGGCGGTGGGTGCCCAGACCCTGGCCGCCGCCTCCCATCACGCGGCGTTCAACACGGCGAATGCCATTGGTCCCATGCTGGGTGGCCTGGCCATTTCGGCGGGCTTTGGCTGGAGCTCCACGGGATATGTCGGCGCCACAACCGCCGTGGCGGGGCTGGTGTTCTTTGCCCTGGCCTTGCGAATGGAGCGGCGAAGTGCTGTGGTCGCCTAGCGCTTCACCACCGATTCGCGCTTCACGATCGTCGGTGTGTATTTGAAGGTGACACCGGGCTCGGGGCGGTTGCCCGAGGCGTAACTCAACGCCAGCTCAGCGGCGCGCATGGCCATGACCTCCACCGGATAGCGTAGGGTGGTGAGTTTGGGGCGACAGTACTTCGCCAGCAACACATCGTCGTAGCCGATTACCGAGACTTCATTGGGTACGTCAATGCCGTGGTCCTGCAGAATGGTCATGGCGCCGGATGCCATGGCGTCGTTGTAGGCGAGAACGGCGGTAAACTGCTTACCCTTGGCGAGCAGATTCTGGACCGCGATTTCCCCGCCCTCCTGATCCGGCGTGCTGTACTCGATATTGGCATCGGGCAGTGCTATGCCCGCCTGCTCCAGCGCCTCCCGAATGCCCTGAATCCGCTGCACCGGGTCTTCAATCTGGTAGCGGCTGCTGATCACCGCAAGATCCCGATGGCCCTGACTGAGCATATATTGCGCCATGGCTCGGCCACCGGCGACGTTGTCGAGCCAGACGCAGCGATTGGCAATTTCGGGGATGTAGCGGTTGATCAACACAAAGCCGGGCACCTGTCCGGCCAGATCGATCAGTGTGTCGTCATCCAGCGCCTTGCTGTGCACCACCATGGCTTCGCAGCGATGCTCCAGCAGGGTTTCGATCGCCTGGCGCTCGGTCTCTCGCTCGATGGAGCCGGAACTCATCAGAATCTGGACGCCTTGCTTGCGCGTGGTGGCCTCAATGCCATGGGCCAGGGTCGCAAAGAATGGATCGGACAGTTCGGCAAGCACGACGCCCAACGAGGCGCTGCGTTTGTTGACCAGGGCTCGGGCGTTGGCATTGGGCCGGTAGCCCATTTCGTCCATGATTTTCTTGATGCGTTCACGGGTGGCCTTGCCAACCTTGGGGCCGTCGTTGATGACCCGGGAAACCGTGGCCAGCGATACGCCCGCCGCATTGGCAATGTCTTTGATAGTGGCCATTGAGTAAACCTGTTCCTGAAAAAGCGGTAACAATACCAGATCCGCTGGGGTGTCGCAGCTTGAGCCGTGGAGCTTCTGTAATCGTTTAACCTTTCCGCTGATAATAATGCACTTTCGGGCTGTTTTTGGCAAAAAATCTTGTCCCGGCGGCCGATAACTGATATCGCAACGTAAAATTAATATAAATAATATTTAATGGGTTTTTAGGCATAAAATCGATAAAAAATGGCATTAACTGCTCATTTTTCGATAATTACCGATGTTTAATAGCGTTGGGTGGGTGGTTGTAGGCTTGCAGAATGACTTTAAATCCATAGGGAAAACGTATAACCTAAGAAAAATTCCCGAATAACAAGAGGGCGGGACATGAAGATTCTGGTCACCGGTGGCCTGGGTTATATTGGCCTCCACACCTGTGTGGAGTTGCTCTCCCAGGGCCACCAGATAGTGATTCTGGACAATCTGGCGAACAGTAAGCGCTCGGCGCTGGATCGCCTGGAGCAGATTACCGGTCACCGGCCGACCTTTCATGAGGCCGATATCCGTGATCGGGCCGCGCTTGAGGCCATATTCAGGACACACACCTTTGATGCGGTGATGCACTTTGCCGGATTAAAGGCCGTCGGTGAGTCCACCCGGATTCCTCTGGACTATTACGACGTGAACGTCCACGGTACTCAGCAATTGGTGTCGGTCATGCTGGCCCACAAAGTGTCCTGTATCGTATTCAGCTCGTCCGCCACCGTCTACGGTGATCCGGCATCGGTGCCGATCCGGGAAGATTTCCCCTTGTCGGCGACCAATCCCTATGGCCGCACCAAGTGGGTGGTCGAACAGATGCTCGAGGATGTGGCACGGGCTGAGCCCGACCTGAGTGTCATTCTGTTGCGCTATTTCAACCCCGGTGGTGCCCATGAGAGCGGTCTGATCGGGGAAGATCCCAACGGCATTCCCAACAATCTCATGCCCTACATCGCTCAGGTGGCGGTGGGACGACGGCCTTCACTGTCGATATTTGGTAATGACTACCCCACAAAAGATGGCACCGGGGTGCGTGACTACATCCACGTGGTGGACCTGGCGCGGGGCCACCTGGCGGCACTGGAACTCTGCCACAAGGACGCTGGTGTCCACATCTATAACCTGGGCACCGGACGTGGTTACAGCGTTCTCGACATCGTGGGCGCTTTCGAGCGGGCGACCGGTCGCCCTATTCCCTATGAGTTTGCACCCAGACGACCCGGAGATATTGCCGAATGCTGGGCCGATCCCACCAAAGCGCAGCGGGACCTGGGATGGCGGGCGGAATTGGGTATTGATCGCATGGCGGAGGATGTCTGGCGTTGGCAATCGGCCAACCCGGAAGGCTTCCGGTAGTTCCTGGCTGGCGGTCACTTCAATAAATACACGAAACGTGAGGTCGGATCATGATTAACCTAGGGTGCAGGCTGGATCTCTGGTGGAAACCACTCCTGGTTTCTTTCGGGCTTCTCTCGATAACAGCGTGTTCAGATAGTCGGTCGGCGGTGACCGTCAGTGTCTCTGATTTTGGTACGACGCCCGGGGGCGAGGCGGTATCCGAGTTCGTTCTCAGCAACGATCAGGGAATGACGGTCCGCATTCTCAATTACGGCGGCATCATTCGTTCGATTACGGTCCCGGATGCTCGGGGCAATCTCGATGACGTCGTGCTGGGGTATGACACCCTTGATGATTATGTGCGTGATGAAAACTATTTCGGTGCGTTGATCGGTCGCTATGGCAACCGTATCGCGAACGGACGTTTCGAGCTTGATGGGAAAACCTATGAGCTTGAGCGCAATAACAACGGCCATCATCTGCACAGCGGCAGCACCGGTTTCCACAAACAGGTGTGGCAGGCCGAACTGTTTACGACCGAAGAAACCGCCGGCGTTCGGTTGCGGTTGGTGAGTCCGGACGGGCAAGGTGGCTATCCCGGTACATTGGCCACCACGGCGGTGTACGAATTGACGACCGATAACGAGCTTCACCTGACACTGGAAGCGACAACCGACCAGGCAACCCCCGTCAGCCTGACCAATCATGCCTACTTCAATCTGGCAGGCTCGGGCCCCATTGGCGATCATGAGCTGCTCATTCAGGCTGACCATTTCACGCCAGTGGATGAGGGCCTGATTCCCACCGGTGAAATCCGCGCGGTATCCGGCACTCCGTTCGATTTCACACATTCGAAGCCAATCGGCGAAGACATTGATGCCGAAAATGAGCAGTTGGCGCATGGGATGGGCTACGACCATAACTGGGTGCTGTCGAGAAATCCGGGTGACGCTGTGAGTGTTGCCGCCGTACTTCGTGATCCGGCATCCGGTCGGGAGATGACGTTGCTGACTGACAGCCCGGGTCTCCAGTTTTATTCGGGCAACTTTCTCGACGGCTCGACCCAGGGTAAGGAGGGGCGTACTTATGAGCATCGAACGGCGCTGTGCCTCGAGCCTCAGTACTTTCCGGACTCTCCCAATCAGCCGGCATTCCCCGATACGATTTTGCGTCCCGGCGAAACCTATACGCAGCAGGTGATCTACCGCTTTTCAGCGGCGCGTTGAATCATCTGTGTACTGAACTGAACAACACAGCGGGCAGGACATGAATAGCATATTTGATCCGACAGAGCATCCTCACCGTCGTCTGAATCCCATGACCGGTGACTGGGTATTGGTCTCTCCGCACCGGGCTCGTCGGCCCTGGCAAGGACAGTCCGAAACGCCGGATATCGAGGCTCGGCCATCTCACGATCCGGATTGTTATCTGTGTCCTGGCAACCGGCGCGTCAATGGCGAGCAGAATCCGCCCTATGAATCGACCTTCGTGTTTGATAACGACTTTGCCGCACTCAAGCCCGACACGCCGCAAGTCAGTACGGATGATCCGCTGTTTACCATGGCGTCCGAGCAGGGGTGCAGCCGGGTCATCTGCTTCTCCCCGGACCATGGAAAAACGCTGCCCGAGTTGAGCATCCCGGAGCTGGCGTCGGTCATCGATTGTTGGCGGGATCAGACACAGGAGCTCGGCCGTGAGTATCGCTGGGTGCAGGTGTTCGAAAACAAGGGTGCCATGATGGGCTGTTCGAATCCCCATCCTCACGGACAGATCTGGGCGCAACAACAGTTGCCAACCCTTGCCGCACGTAAGCTGGAACGTTTCACCGCCTATCATCAGGCACAGGGTCGGGCCATGTTGGCCGATTATGTCGAACGCGAAATTGATCAGCACGAGCGCGTCGTGTTCAAGAACCAGGATTGGCTGGTGGTTGTCCCGTACTGGGCGGCCTGGCCATTTGAAACACTGCTGCTGCCACGTTTCGAGCTGACCCGTCTGTCCGATCTGGACGTCAATCGGTACCACCTGTTGGCCGAGGCGATACAGCGGCTGACCACTCTGTACGACAATCTTTTCCGGGTGTCTTTCCCCTACTCCATGGGCTGGCACGGTGCGCCGTTTGATCATCAGGATCATCCGGAGTGGCGTGTTCATGCCCACTTTTTTCCACCGTTATTGCGCTCAGCGACGGTAAGGAAATTCATGGTGGGGTACGAAATGCTGGCAGAGGCCCAGCGCGATCTGACACCCGAGCAGGCCGCAGAGCGTTTGCGATCCCTTTCCGCGATTCACTACAAGAGCGAGCAACAACATGATTGATTCCCGCAAGTTGGCCCAGGCCTTCGAGCACACCTTTCAGCGTGTGCCTGATGTCATGGTGCACGCGCCCGGACGCGTCAATCTGATTGGTGAGCATACGGATTACAATCAGGGGTTCGTCTTTCCGGCGGCCATTAATTTCGGTACAGACGTGGCGATTGCCAAACGAAACGATCGTACCGTTTCGGTCATAGCGCTGGATTACTCGGGCAGCACCTGCCATTTCAATCTGGATGACATTCGGTTCGATCAGGCGCAACCCTGGAGCAATTATGTGCGCGGCGTGCTGAAAATTCTCGCTGAACACTTTGACTTTCAAGGACTGGACATGGCGATCACCGGAAATGTACCGCAGGGAGCCGGATTGAGCTCATCCGCGTCTTTGGAAGTCGCGGTGCTCAAAGCCGTAGCGAGCTTGTACGATCTGCCGCTAAGTGGCGTGGATGCCGCACTGATGGGACAGAGGGCGGAAAACGAATTTGTCGGCTGTTCCTGCGGCATTATGGATCAGCTGATTTCCGCTGTGGGAAAAGCCGGTAACGCCTTGCTGATTGACTGTCAATCGCTGGCTTATGAGTACCACCCGATCAACCCGAATTATCAGATTGTGATTGTGAACTCCAACGTCAAACGGGGGTTGGTGGACAGTGAGTACAACCTGCGGCGTAAACAGTGCGAAGAGGCGGCGCACCGACTGGGCGTGACGTCGTTGCGGGAAGCGACTATGGAACAGCTCGAATCGAGCGCGGAGCACCTTTCGGACCCTGTATTTCGACGCGCTCGGCATGTCATTTCAGAGAACGAGCGTACGCTTGCCATGGCTCGCGCTCTTGAGGAGTCGGATTATGGAGCTGTCAGTCGACTGATGGCGGAGTCTCACCGCTCCATGCGTGAGGACTTTGAAATCACCGTCGAACCGGTGGATATGCTGGTGGAAATTATTGCCCAGGTGATTGGCGTGCGCGGCGGAGTGCGCATGACCGGTGGCGGCTTCGGAGGCTGTGTGGTGGCTCTGGTTCCCCGAGAGCTGGTGGGCGCGGTGGAGCAGGCTGTGTCGGATAAGTACCACAAGCGCACCGGCATTCGGGAAAGTCTGTATATCTGCACGGCGGAACAAGGGGCATTCAGCGAAAGCGCCTGACCCTATTTATACGCGTGGTTACGGTAATAATAAAAAGGTTTTCTTATGCAGCTCAGCGTTCTTGATATCAGCATATTTGTCGCTTATGTCCTGACCATCATCGGCATCGCCTGGTGGGTTTCCCGTGAAAAGGCGGGGCACGAAAAAAATACCAATGACTATTTTCTGGCAGGCAACAGTCTTCCCTGGTGGGCGATTGGTGCCTCTCTGATTGCGGCCAATATATCGGCGGAGCAGATCATTGGCATGTCCGGATCGGGCTACCAGATCGGGTTGGCCATCGCGTCCTATGAGTGGATGGCCGCACTCACGCTGATTATCGTGGGCAAATTTTTCCTACCGATCTTCCTTAAACGACAGATCTATACCATGCCCCAGTTCCTGGAGCAGCGGTACGACCATCGCGTCCGTTCGGTGATGGCCGTGTTCTGGCTGGGTGTATATATCTTCGTCAATCTCACGGCGGTGCTCTGGTTGGGAGCACTTGCAATTCATACGATCAGCGGTGTGGATATCCTTTACGGAATGATATTTCTGGCGCTGTTCTCCATTACCTACTCCCTGTACGGCGGCCTGAAAGCCGTTGCCATGACCGACATCATACAGGTGGTATTACTGGTCGTCGGCGGAGTGTTTCTTACCTATACCGTTCTTACCCTGATCGGTGACGGTGGCGGCGTGGTATCCGGGTTTGTCACGCTAACCCGGGAGTTGCCCGAAAAGTTTGACATGATTCTGGCGCCGTCAAATCCGCATTACAAGGATTTGCCGGGCCTTTCGGTACTCATTGGGGGTTTGTGGATCATGAACCTGTCCTACTGGGGGTTTAATCAGTACATCATTCAGCGCGCCCTGGCCGCAAAAAGTATTCATGAAGCGCAGAAAGGCATTGCGTTCGCGGCGTTTCTGAAGTTGCTGATGCCTCTGATCGTGGTGCTGCCCGGTATTGCTGCTGTTGTACTGATACCAGACCTGGAACGGCCGGATCAAGCCTATCCCTCGTTGCTGAGCTTCGCCCCCTCGGGTCTCAAGGGGTTGATCATAGCCGCGTTGATTGCGGCGATTGTCTCTTCTCTTGCGTCGATGACCAACAGTATTTCGACGATTTTCACCATGGACCTGTACGCGAAGTACCGGCCGGGCCTGAGCCAGCACCACTATGTGTTGATCGGGCGAGTCGCCAGCTTTTCGGCCCTGGCGGTCGCCATGCTGGTCGCTCAGCCGTTACTGGGGCAGTTTGATCAGGCGTTCCAGTATATCCAGGAATTTACCGGCTTCTTCACGCCGGGGATTGTCACGCTTTTCGTGCTGGGGATGTTCTGGGGTCGCACCACCGCCACCGGCGGCTTGGTGGCCGCGCTGGGATCCGCGCTCTTCAGTGTGGCTCTGAAGCTGCTCTGGCCCGAACTGCCTTTCATCGACCGGGTCGGTGTGGTTTTCGTGTTATGCGTCATGGTCGCCATTCTGGTATCCCTGTTGGGACAGGCTCCAGCCACAGAACGATCGGTCGAGCTGAAGGACATCAACTTTTCGACCCGGCCGGGTTTCAACCTGTCGGCCCTGGCGGTTGTCATCATTCTGGTGGCGTTTTATGGCGCCTGGTGGTGACGGCCAGGATGCCAACGCGGATTAAAAGTTATTAAAAACCAGCTGTTAAAGAGCGGCCTTTCATAAAAACGATAGTCAGGAGGTAGTGCGTTCATTTTAAGTATAACGTTTACATTAAATTGTATTTACAGACGATTTCACTAGGTGTATATTCGGGTATAACGTTTACATTTATTGGATAAATCATACGAATCCATGACGGTGTAGCGGTAGCGTTCCTCGATATGTTTCACGCAGTTAATAAATCTAACATGGCGCCGCGACAGCCCAGCTATTACCCGCGGCTCAAGACGAGTGAGGTGGAGGTAACATGAACTTCAAAAAGAATATTCTGAGCAAATCCGTAGCAACCGTTCTGTTGGGGGCATCCCCCTTTGTGGCACTGGCCCAGGATGGCGCAGGGGAAGCCGAGGCACCGCCGGAATTCGAAACCATTGTGGTTACGGGCACCTATAGTGCAAACCTGATCAATGCCCTTGAGCAAAAACGCTCATCGCCCAATGTGGTGGATGTGGTGCTGGCTGAAGACATCGGTAAATTTCCCGATCTGACCACATCGGATGCGCTTCAGCGTGTGCCCGGTGTCCAGGTTGCCCGGGGCGCAGGCGAAACCAATAATGTGGTCGTGCGCGGCCTGCCCAATGTGAAAACGACCATTGAAGGCCGCAGCATGTTCTCAACGACGAGCCGCGGCTTCGCTTTTCAGGACTTGCCGGCCGAAGCGCTTGCCGGGGTTGAAGTCTACAAATCCCGCAGTGCAGAACAGGTCGAGGGCGGAATCGCCGGTCTGGTCAACCTTCGCCTGCGCCGTCCCTTTGATTTTGATGGCTTCAAGGGTGTGGTTAGCGGCCGGATTACCGACGATGAGTATGCCGAGGATACCGACAAGGTGGCCAGTGCCTTGGTCAGCAACCGGTGGGAGGCTGGCGACGGTGAATTCGGCGCGCTATTCAATGTCTCTCTGATTGACGATTATTTCCAGCAATCGAATACCTTTACGGCTGAAACCCTGCCCACTGACCGGACTCCCAGCGGTGAGACGGTCGGTATTCCGCTGTCGGTGGGTATTGTCAGTGACAAGGGATTGCGCGAGCGGGCCCAGGCCAACATGTCCCTACAGTGGCGGCCCAACGACGAGCTTGAGCTGTACTTCGACAGCCTGTATTCAGGGCTCGATCATCAGCAACACACCATCTTTGGCATTGGTTTCATTGATGGCAATGATCTGACCAACGTAACACTCAACAGCAACCCCGAGTTGTGCACTGACATCGGCCAGACAGAGCCGGTGTGCTACGTCGCCTCGGGTACCGCCAATGGGACTCAATTTCTGGCGGGTACCCACGCGATCACGTCCAACGTCGACATTTCGCAAAGCGCCGCTGGCTTCAAATGGGATTTGAGTGACGATACGAAGCTCAAATCCGAACTGGTTTACACCGATACGGACCGCCAGTACGAAAATTTCATTCAGGACTGGCATTACTACGGGATCAACCTGAATTTCGTTTCCAACGTCAATAACCACACCAACTTTGATGTCGTCGGTGGTGGTACCACAGATCCGGACAACTTCGTATCGGGCGGTCTGTTTCAACCCTGGGATGATTCGGTCGGCAGTGAACTGGCGTGGACTCTGGATGTGGAGCACGAGTTGAATGCCGGCGCCTTCACCCGCCTGCAGTCCGGTATTCGCTTTGCCGATCGGGAGGGGGAATTCCGCGCGGGCGACATGGCGGCGTTTGACGGCGCAGGCCTGACCGGCGATACCTTCGGTGACAATTACCTGATTCCGGTTGATATGGGAGGAGCCACCTATCTGGACTTGCCGGGGTTTGTCGCTGCCGATTATGAGTACATGCTGGACAACAAAGCCGACATCCGCCGAGTCTACGGCATTTCAGAGGATCGTCCCGAAGCGGACCCGCTGCGCAATTTCGATGCACAGGAAGAAACCCTGGCGGCCTATGTACAGGCGCACTACGAAAATCAGCTCTTCGGCTACGACATCGACGGTATGCTTGGTTTGCGGGCCATGAATCTGGACCGGACAATGAGTTCGTTTGGGGAGCAGGATGGCGTCCGTACCGAGTTTGTCGACGATACCTCCACGACCGAGGTTCTGCCTAACGCCAGCCTGAATATGTATTTCAATGATCAGACAATCCTGCGTTCTTCCGTGTCCAAAACCATCAGTCTGCCGGCATTCTCGGATCTGAACCCGAACCTGTTCACCTTTCCTCCGGCCCCCGGTACGCCTGTGGGTAGTGGCAGCGGCGGTAACCCCGACCTGGATCCCATTGAGTCCATCAGCTATGACTTGAGCCTCGAGTACTACATGGAAGATGGTGGTATCGCCTCCGTTGCGTTGTTCTATCGGGATGTGAAGGGTTACATCTCCATCTTCTCCCAGGAAGAGGTCATCGACGGCCAACGTTATAACATCAGTCGACCCTTCAGCTCCGGTGATGGCACATTGGAAGGGGCGGAAATCGCCTATACCAAGTTCTTTACCGAGCTACCGGAGCCGTTTGATGGTCTGGGTGTTCAGCTGAACTACACCTTCATTGACGGCGAAGTCAACTTGCCGGATGGCCAGGGGGGCGAGTTCACCACAGAGTTGGCTCAGGTGGCAGAGCACAATGGTAACGCCGTGCTGATTTACGAGACCGGAGATCTGTTTGCGCGCGTGGCGTACAACTACCGGGGTGATTACATCGAATCATTCACGACGCCGGGTATACAGGAACCCAAGACCAGCAATGTTCGTTCCGCCGGACGGGTTGATGCCAGCATCGGCTACAACATCACTGACAACTTTACCGTAACGGTGGATGGTACCAACCTGAATGACGAGAAGTTCTACAACTACTGGGGGCACCCGGAGCGCTCACGGGATCGTCGTGACCCGGGAAGAACCATCTCGATCGGCGCCTCGTACCAATTCTAAAAGGTTGTTCGGGCTGGCATTGCCAGCCCGTTCTTTTTGCTCCAAGACAGTGAGTCAGCTTATGAAACGACTACTCATACTATTCATCTATCTGTTCGGGACGGCTGCCTGGGGGGCGGATATCGAATCGGTATTGCATCTGAAAACGCCGGGCAATCCCGCCGAATCTTACTCGCTCAGCTGGAAAGAATCGGGGAAAAACCGCTGGCGCCTCATGTCGGACGAGGTTGATGGCGTCGATATATCGGTTCGAAAGCGCGACGATCGCTACCTGTTCAGTGTCGCGGCGAAACGACAGATACATTTCAATCTGCAGAACTACCTCAAAACCGGAATGGACTATGAGCAGAGCGATTTCTTGATGCCGGGGCTCTGGTATAAAAAGAACGTTCGCTCCTCCGACAATTCACCCAAGTTGGGAGAAGGCGATAGCTGGAGTTTTCGGGAAGATCGTTTGAGCACCCCTCTGACGGGCGTATATGATCGCTCCGGGGGAAAGACGCTGACAATCCTGAGGACCGATCGTCATAGAACGGATGCGATTGCGTTGCCGGGAGAGGGCGAGATGATTCTTTCCGGACATTCCGACCTGGGCAGTCTGGGGTTTGGCCGGGACGCTCAGGGCGTCTACCTGCAGTTCGGCTACCCTTATGTGGAAACACCAAAAACCTACCTGAGGAAGCTGACCCTGGCTCCCGCGTCCCTGACCTTTCTGACCATGGAGAAGGGGCAGAAACTGAGTTTGGGTTATGAAATCAAGGAAGATCGGGCTGACAACTTCTCGGACTTTGTCAGGTCGACCTGGGAATACAGCTACGATAGCCTGAAGCCTGAACCGCTCAAATCTACCCTGCCGACCGACGAGGTCAAGCAGATTCTCTCCCGGTTTTACACTCAAAGCTATATCGGTGATCATGAGCTAAAAGGGTTTTCGGGCATCCACATCCTGACTGACAAGGCGGAGAAGCGGCCCATTTTTGAAGTGGGTTTTATCGGCCGAGTGTTACTTAACGCATTCAATGCCCTGGAGTATGGCGTTTCTACTGATAACGATGAGCTGGAGGAAATCGCGAGATCGGTGTTCGATTCCTATCTCGAGCACGGTTTTGACGGCAATGGATTCATTCGCGAATACGTTGACTATGAGCACGGTGAAAGTTCGGAAGAACGTTCCATCCGCCGACAGTCCGAAGGTGTGTACGCCGCCTTGCTGTATCTTCAGTATGAAAAAAATCATGGCCGATTTTATCCAGAGTGGGAGGAACGGTTGACTGCCCTTCTGGATAACTTTGTCTCTTTGCAGCGCGATGATGGCAGCTTTCCGAGGAAATTCAGCAGTGACAAGACCATCATTGATGAGTCAGGCGGAAGCAGCGCGTCAGCCGTCCTTTCTCTGGTGATGGCCTATCGTTACTTCGACGACGACCGCTATTTGACATCCGCGCAGCAGGCGGCGAGTTACCTCGCCGATGTTATTGTTGAGAATGCCGATTATTTCTCCTCGACATTGGATGCGAACAGCGTCGACAAAGAGGCGAGCTTTTATACCGCTACGGCGTTTTACTATCTCGCGCTGGTATCGGAAGGGGAGCAGCGGGAGCGCTATACCGATCTGGCTGAAAAGGCCAACTACTTTGTGATGTCCTGGTACTACACGTGGGATGTGCCCTTTGCGAAAGGACAGATGTTGGGCGATGTGGGCTTTAAAACCCGCGGTTGGGGTAATGTGTCGGTGGAAAACAATCACGTGGACGTGTTCATTTTCGGTTACCTGGATGTACTGCGTTGGCTTTCGGATACTCGCGATTCCCCACGTTTGAGAGATTTCGCGGCGGTGATTGAATCGTCAATGAAGAGCCAACTCCTGCCGCGTGAAGGTCATATGGTGAACATCGCCAAGGTGGGCTACCACCCGGAGGTGGTTCAGCACACCAACTGGGATTACGGGCACTTCGGCAAGGGATTCTATAACGACCTCTTCGCCCCCGGCTGGGTTGTTCCCTCTCTGTGGGAGATGCTGTCGGATGACCGGGCGAGAGCCTTCCTGTCTGACAACTGACGTGGAGGTTTGCTCAGGGACGAGCCTTTTCGATATCTGGGGATAATGTATGAATACTATCAGTATAAGAATACTTCTGTTGGTCACCGGACTTGCCTTGGTGGGCTGTTCCGGATCGGGTGGCGGCGGCGAAGACAGATCAAGTAGCGCCTCGTCCTCTTCGGTACCGGATGGGATGATCGTCAATCCGGTAGCTCCTGAAGGGCACGACCCTTTCGTGGTCCGACACCAGAACCATTACTATTACATATACTCGCATCAGGGAAGTATCTGGATCAATGATAGCGACCGGCTTGAAGAGGTGGTTCAATTTGAGGGAGCTCGGGTGTGGACGCCACCACCAGGAGAGTCTTACTCCGAAAGTATCTGGGCACCCGAGCTGTTTTTTCTCGACGATCGATGGTACATCTACTTCGCTGCCGACGATGGCGATAATGCCAACCATCGAATGTATGTCCTAAGCAGTGATAACGCCGACCCGTTAAGCGAATACCGTTTCGAGGGGCAGATATCGGACCCTTCGGACAGGTGGGCGATTGATGGAACGATTCTGGAGCTCGATGATCAGCGATACTTCATCTGGTCCGGCTGGCCGGGGGACGAAAACGTACAACAGAATCTTTACATCGCCCCGATGAGTGGCCCCACGCAGATCAGCGGTGACCGGGTTCTGATCTCCGAGCCGGAGTTTGAATGGGAAAGGATAGGCGGTGATCATCCCGATTTTCCCTACGTGAATGAAGGCCCGCAAGTGCTGAAACACGAGGGTCGGGTGTTTGTTGTGTACTCCGCCAGTGGAAGCTGGACAGATCACTACAGTCTGGGCTTGCTGGAATTGATGAGCGACGACCCCCTGCGTATCGATTCCTGGTACAAGCATGATGAACCCGTTTTCTCCGGAACAGACAACGTGATCAGCCCCGGGCACGCGTCCTTTACGCTATCGCCTGACGGAAGTGAACACTGGATTGTGTATCACAGTGCCAAGTACAAGGGAGCGGGTTGGGACCGCGATGTGAGCATGCAGCCCTTTGAGTGGAATACGGATGGCACACCGGATTTCGGGTCGCCGGTTGACAAGGGTGAGCCCATTCCAGCGCCTCAATAAGCCCCCGAAAGCAGGAGTGCATAGTATGAAACGAATACATCGCTTGATGACCGGTTTTCTGGCTTTCGGGTTGTTCGTCAGTGCGGGTGCTCTCGCGTCGGAAGACGAACCAATGATCACAGCCTGGGGAAAGCAGATCTCTGAGGCGCAGCCTTGGCAGGAATACCCGCGGCCCCAACTGAGACGTGACCACTGGATCAATCTGAACGGTTTTTGGCAGTACGCCGTTGTATCAAGATCGTCCGGCGAACCCGGTGAATGGAATGGAGAAATACGTGTTCCCTTCGCCATCGAAAGTGAGCTTTCCGGCGTTGGTGAGCGGATCACCAACGGCCAGGCGCTCTGGTACCAGCGGGATTTTGATGTCTCTCTGTCGGGAAAGAGAGCGTTGCTGCACTTCGAAGCCGTCGATTACGCCTGTAAAGTCTGGGTAAACGATCAGTTTGTGGGGAGTCACCGGGGCGGCAACCTGCCGTTCAGCTTTGATGTCACTGAGGCGGCGACGAATGGCACCAATACCGTTACCGTTCGGGTGATTGATGACACGGATGCCGCCGACCGATATCAGCTACGGGGCAAGCAGACCAGAAACAACGAAGGTATTTGGTACACCCCGGTTTCCGGTATATGGCAAACCGTCTGGCTGGAATTGGTTCCGCAAAGTTATGTGGCGAATCTGGAGCTGGTCGCGGAAAGTGATGGAACGCTCCGGGTTGTTTCGGATATCCGTCATCCGAAGCAGAACCAGAGGCTGGAAGTGGCGGTCTCCCTGAGGGGAGAGGAGGTGGCCAGAAAGTCATCAATGCAGTCCGATCTGACACTGCAGCTGAAGACCCCCGAACTCTGGTCGCCCGATTCACCAGTGCTCTACGATGTCGCGGTAAACCTGTATCAGGGGGATACCCTGGTGGATTCGGTGAAGTCCTACACCGGATTCCGGACGCTCGGGACCACCACGGATAAGGCCGGTAATCTGCGCTTCACGTTGAACGGCGACGTCATTTTTCATTGGGGAACGCTCGATCAGGGCTGGTGGCCCGACGGTCTGTTGACCCCGCCGAGTGATGACGCAATGGTGTCAGACATCCGGTTCCTGAAGGATGCTGGCTTTAACATGATCCGCAAGCACAAGAAAGTCGAAAACCGTCGTTATTACTACCACACCGACCGCCTGGGTATGTTGGTCTGGCAGGATCATGTGTCTGGCGGCGTCGACAGCCATGGTGACAAAGCGGAATGGCCATTCTGGTATGAAGCGAGCAAGTCGTATGAGAACCGGGTGGACGCGCATAACGTGGAGGCTGACTGGCCGGACTGGGCCCATGAACAGTTCATGCGGGAACTGGGAATGATGGTGGATACATTATACAGCCATCCCAGCCTGGTCATGTGGACCACGTTTAATGAACGTTGGGGTCAACACCGGACCATGGACGTTGGCGAGTTCGTACTACAACGCGATCCGACCCGTTATCTGAACATTGCCAGTGGCGGAAACTTTTTCCCGATCGGGCACGTGGCCGACGCCCATCATTATCCCGAACCGGTTTTTCGGTTTGATGAGTCGCTTTACGATCCCTACATCAAGGTGATCGGAGAGTTTGGCGGACATGGATGGGCGGTGCCGGGTCATGAATGGGCCCCGCGCGGCGCGCGGTTCGCATACGGCGATATGCCCGACTCGCTGGCAGAGTTCAAGGAGCGTTACCGCCGCTCGATCAACACTCTGGGTGAACTGAAACGTAAAGGAATTGCGGCGGGCGTGTACACGCAAACGTCCGATGTGGAGACAGAGCTGAATGGCATTCTAACCTACGACCGTGAGGTACAAAAACTCTCGCCAGAAGAGCTTGTCCGGATTCATAAAGAGGCGGGGTTAACCCAATAGCGGAAACCCCTTCCGACAGGCCCTTGGCGCCTGCCAGAAGGGGCCTAGGCTTCAGTTCTTCGCTCGATTGATCCGCAGCACAAAGCTCAAATTGCGCACCCGGCGCATGATATTGGCCAGATGGATGCGGTTGTGTACGCCAATACACAGGTTGATGACGCTGTTGTGGGCGTCCCGTTCGTTGACCTTGATGTGCTCGATGGAGCCGCCCTGCTCGGTCACCCGGGTGGCCAGGGTGGCGATGATACCGCGCTCGGACTCCACTTCCACCCGCACGTCCACCAGGAACTCGCCGGTGACCGTGGGCGCCCAGTTCACGTAGCTGATTTTCTCCGGCTTGTGGCGCAGCTCGGTAATGTTGCGGCAGGTGTCCTGGTGGACCACCAGGCCCTTACCCGAGCTGATGTGACCGATGATCGGATCCCCCGGGATGGGGCGACAACAGCGGGCGAAGGTGATCATCATGCCTTCGGCGGAATCGATGGTCAGCGGTGAGTAGATGCTGCCGCTGGGGGGATTGACCTCGGCGTCCGGCTGCAGCAGCTTGGCCACGGCCTGGGCGACCCGGTTGCCCAGGCCAATATCCTCGAGCAGGTCCTCCATGGACTTCATCTGGGTGGCGGTGAGCAGCTGCTTTTCCTGCTCTTCGCTCAATTGGTCCAGTTTGAGGCCGACTTCCCCCAGGGAGCGGCTGAGCAGCCGCTTGCCCAAGGCGACCGACTGGTGGTGGCGCTGGTGCTTGAGGAAGTGGCGGATGGCGCTACGGGCCTTGCCGGACACGGCAAAATTGAGCCAGTTGGGGTTGGGCTGGGCCCCTTGCGAGGTAATGATATTGACCTTCTGGCCACTCTGCAGCGGCTGAGACAGGGGCGCGAGCCGGCCGTTGATCCGGCAGGCGACGCAGTTGTGGCCAATGTCGGTGTGTACCGCGTAGGCGAAGTCAATCGGCGTGGCCCCGTGGGGCAATTCGACAATGCGTCCTTTCGGGGTGAACACGTAGACTTCGTCGGGGAACAGGTCGATTTTGACGTTCTCAATGAACTCCAGCGAGTCGCCCGCCCGACGCTGCATCTCCAGCAGGCCCTGAACCCATTGGCGGGCGCGACTGTGGCTGATGCTCTCGTCACCGCTATTCTTGTACAGGAAATGGGCGGCGATGCCGTTGTTGGCCATTTCGTCCATTTCCTTGGTGCGGATTTGCACCTCTATCGGTACGCCGTGCATACCCAGTAGTACCGTGTGCAAAGACTGGTAACCATTGGCCTTGGGGATGGCGATATAGTCCTTGAACTCTCCGGCGATGGGTTTGTACAGGTTGTGAATGACGCCGAGGACCCGATAACAGGTGTCCACGCTGTCCACGATGATGCGGAAGGCGTAAACATCCATGATTTCCTTGAAGTACTTTTTTTTCTGGCGCATCTTCTCGTAGATGCTGTACAGATGCTTTTCCCGGCCGATCACCATGGCGATCAGCCCTTCCCGTTCCAGCCGCTTCTCGATGGCGGTCTGAATCTGCTCGACCAGTTCCTTGCGGTTGCCCCGGGCGGTTTTCAGGGCCGCCTGCAGCCGGCTGGCCCGCAGGGGGTACATGGCGTAGAAGCCGCGGTCTTCGAACTCCAGGCGGATGTCGTTCATACCCAGACGGTGGGCGATAGGCGCGTAAATCTCCAGGGTTTCCTTGGCGATACGACGTTTCTTGTGAGGCGGCATGGCCCCCAGGGTGCGCATATTGTGCAGCCGGTCCGCCAGTTTCACCAGAATGACCCGCAAATCGTTGGCCATGGCCAGGGCCATTTTCTGAAAGTTCTCGGCCTGCTTTTCGGCGTGGGATTCAAACTCGATCTGGGTCAGCTTGCTCACCCCATCCACCAGCTCGGCCACGGTATCGCCAAACTGCTTGGCGATGGCTTTTTTGCTGATGCCGGTGTCTTCGATCACATCGTGCAGCATGGCGGCCATCAGGCTCTGATGGTCCATGTGCATGCTGGCCAGGATGTCGGCGACGGCCAGGGGGTGGGTAATGTAGGCTTCGCCGCTTCGGCGCCGTTGGCCGTCGTGGGCTTGTTCCGCGTAAAAGTAGGCCCGCTTCACCAAATTGATTTGGCTGTACTCGAGGTAGGATGAAAGCCTGTGACTCAAGGCTTCGATCGTCTGCAAGGCCTTACTCCAAATGAGGCCGGGCTCGGACCCGGCCGGTACTAAATGGTGAGGCGCTTACTCGTTGCCGGGTTGGGCCTCAGTCTCCTGAATGTGTTCGGCGCTGGGTGCCTCCTGGCGGATGGGCTCGTCGGCTTCCAGCAGGATACTGGCGTCAATAAAACCTTCCTCGATTTCGCGCAGCGCGATCACGGTCGGCTTGTCGTTCTCTTCGGGAACATGCGGATCCTTGCCGCCCACGGCGAGCTGGCGGGCGCGCTTGGCGCTGACCATCACCAGTTCGAAACGGTTGTCGACGTGATCCAAGCAATCTTCAACGGTAATACGTGCCATAGTGTCTCGTACTCACAGTATTGATATGGCGTCGGTATCCTGGACCTTCAAGGGGTCCGGGCGCCGGCGCCGGGAAATTCGGGAATCGGACCGGATATTGTACACAATTTGCGCGCTGTGCGTCAGCCCAATAACTCGTCCAGCATGGCTTTGTGAACCTGTTCCTGCCGGTCGCGTCTAAGGTGCTGGCTGGTGATCAGGGCCTGGAACTGGGCCAGTGCGGTGGTGAAGTCATCGTTGATGATCAGATAGTCCGCGTCCCGGTAGTGGGAGATTTCGTTGATGGCCTCGTTCATACGGGCTTCAATGACCTCCGGCTGGTCCTGACCGCGGCCGGTCAGGCGCTGGCGCAGGGCCGCCAGCGACGGGGGCAGAATGAACAGGCTGACGGTGTCCTGCAGCTGCTCGCGAACCTGCCGGGCGCCCTGCCAGTCGATTTCCAGGATGACGTCCAGCCCCTGGTTGAGGGTATCTTCCACCCAGTGACGGGAGGTGCCGTAGAGGTTGCTGAACACCTGGGCATGCTCCAGAAAAGCACCCTCGGCGAGCATGGCTTCAAAGCGGGCGTGGTCCACAAAGTGGTAGTTTACGCCATCCTGCTCGCCGGGACGCATGGGGCGGGTGGTGTGGGACACCGAGACACAGACTTCCGGGCTGGATTTCACCAGGGCGTTGACCAGGCTGGTTTTGCCCGCACCGGAGGGGGCGGAAACGGTGTAGAGAATGCCTTTGCTGCTCATGAAGCTGCTCTTCTCGGGTCGGTCTGGGTTAAGTGGGTAACGCCGGCAATGCAGGGCGACTTTGGCGCTAAAAAACGGCATTATGACACAGCTTTAACCGGGGTTCATCGACCGTGCTCCGGTGAAAAACGACCAATGAGGTGAATGTGACACAAGGTATGACGAAAGCGGCCGCCGCCGAGCGGTTGAATGCCAGCGAGGCCTTCGTACAGCGGATGATCGACAAAGGCCGCTTGGTGCCCGACGAGGCGGGGCTGCTTGACCCGCAGCGAGTCGACGACCTGGCCCAGCTCCTGGAGCGGTTGCGCGAAAACGGTGTGGGCACCGTGATCGGGCTGATTGATGAGGAACTGGGCCCGGAAGATAACGCCTGACGAATCGATCGATTAGAAAGTGGCAGCCGCCATCAACCACAGTTTGCGGGTGTCGGTGGCGAACTCATCGGCGCTGTAGTCCGCGTACTTCAGCGTCAGCCCCACCGGACCCACCTTGGTGCCGGCCACCAGCCCGAGTTCCGAGCCATAATCGGCATCCCCCTCATTGGCGCTCAGGTCGTGATACACCAGCGTCAGGTTCACGGGCCCGACCGGTCGCCCCACACTGAAGTACATATCCTCTACCCCGGTGGCGGGCGTTGCCAAAAACTTGTCTGTCCAGCCCTGGAAGGCGTGCAGCGTGGCCAGGGGTGTGGCGAACGCCGCGGCGCCATCATCCGAGCCCAGCACCTCGTAGCCCAGTTTGAGATTGAATCCCTCCACCTTGGCCAGCCCTTCGGCCATCAGGTAGCGTGCGGAATAGTCGGTCGGGTTGTCGCCCGCCTCACTTTGGGTGGCGTACTCCAGGTTGTAGCTGAAGGTCTCGTTGAGGGTGCCCTGCCAGCGCAACCCCAGGGTATCACTGGCCAGCCCCGGCGCCGTCTCGTTGTCCAGCAGGTAGGCGTAGGCCACCAGGGTGCCGGCATTCAGCCCCGTGTATTTGCCGTTGAGCAGATGGCTCTGATGCTTGTGATCGCCACCGGCCACGCTCTCACCAAAAATGCGGTTCACGTTGTGCACATAGGCGTAGAACAGCTCGAACTGGTCCACCGCTTTGCTGCTGACCGAAAAGCCATCGTAGGTCTGCTCGTTCTGGCGCCAGCCGACGCCACCGACAAAGCGCTGATTATCCAGCAGAATGCGCTGGCGTCCATATTTAACCTGGGTGGCGCCAGCCTGATAAGCCAGGTAGGACTGATTGATCTCCGTACCTTCCGGGTCGGCGATGACGGCAGTGCCCGGATTGATACCGGTGCCGTCGTTGTAGTCGACGTCGGTGATTGCGGTGGTGTCGTCCATCTCCAGCAGCAGGCTGAAGCCTTCATAGCGGCCGGAGGCATAGGTCAGGCGGGTTTTCTGGGTAAAGGCGCTGGCGCCTTCCACGCCGTCCTGGTCCACATCCTCGAAGCGGGTGCGCAGATGCAGCTGGGTATCGCCGCTTTGCAGGGCTTCGACAATACCGTTTTGTGCAACGGCGGCCGGGGCGCTCAGGCAGAGGGCGAGCGAGGCGCTCAGGGGGTAAGTCATTCTGTGCATTGCAGGTTTCTCCAGTTCTGTAATCGGGTAATGGGTTGTGTACAGGGTGTTTTTGTCTAAAGAGGAGCTAGCCGGTAATTCTCAATTTTTGCGCCCAACTTTTTTTGGCCTTTCGTTTGGCGTCAATGGATTCAATCTTTTTCTGTTTCTCGTATAGAAAACGCAGAACGGCACTGCGACATTCGTTGTACTCGGGGCTGTCCACCAGCTCGAGTCGGCTCCGCGGGCGTTCCAGGGAGAGAGGAAGAACTTCTCCGATGGTGGCTGATGGGCCGTTGGTCATCATCACAATCCGGTCGGACAGTAAAACCGCCTCATCCACATCGTGGGTGATCATGATGACCGTGTTGCCCAGAGTGGCCTGAATGTCCATCAGTGAGTCCTGAAGGTGTGCGCGGGTCAGTGCATCGAGCGCGCCGAAAGGTTCATCCATCAGCAGTACCTGCGGCTCCATGGCCAGCGCCCTGGCAATGCCGACCCGTTGTTTCATGCCGCCGGAAATTTCTCCGGGGCGCTTGTGCATGGCGTGGGTCATCTGAACCAGTGCCAGGTTGTGTTCTATCCAGTCACGCATTTTCGCCCTGGACTTCTGACCCTTGAAGACCTGCTTGACCGCGAGAGCGACATTGTCGTAAACCGTCAGCCAGGGAAGCAGCGAGTGATTCTGAAACACCACCGCACGCTCGGGTCCAGGAGAGTTCACTTCCCTGCCATTGAGCACCACGCCACCACTGGTGGCTTGATACAGACCGGCGACAATATTGAGTACCGTGGATTTACCACAGCCTGAGTGGCCGATCAGCGAAACAAACTCGCCCTGATCGATTTTCAAGTTTACATCCCTGAGTGCGTTGAACGGACCCTTGGGGGTGGGGAAATCGATCCCGACCTGGGTTAATTCGAGGTGAACTTGACTCATATCAAACTCCTTGGTTAGCGAGAGATCGCTGTTTTATCCCAGTTGACGCGGCTCTGAATCAGCAGCAGAAAACGGTCCAGCAAAAAGCCGATGAACCCGATCATCAATACTGCGACGCAAATGCGTCCGAGGGAGTTGGAGGACCCGTTCTGGAATTCGTCCCAGACAAATTTTCCCAGCCCCGGGTTTTGGGCGAGCATTTCCGCAGCAATCAATACCATCCAGGCAATACCCAGTGACAGCCGAAGCCCGGTAAACATCATGGGAATGGCAGAAGGCAGCACAATGGCTTTTACATGAGTAAACCAGCTCAGGCTCAGCACCCGACTGACATTGAGCAGGTCGCTGTTAACGCTGGCGGTGCCCACGGCGGTGTTGATCAGGGTTGGCCAGATGCTGCACAGCGCTACGGTAATCACCGAGGTGATAAAAGACTTTTCAAACATCGGGTCATCGCTGACGTAAACCGCGCTCACCACCATGGTAACGAGGGGTAGCCATGCCAAGGGCGATACCGGTTTGAATATCTGGATGATCGGATTGATTGCCCTATAGGTAGTAGTGCTCAGGCCGATGGCTATCCCCAATGGAATAGCCACCGCGGTAGCCAGAAGAAAACCGGTCATCACCGTAAACAGGCTGGTAACTATCTGATCGAAAAATGTCGGACGACGGTTGTAGTCCCGAAAGGTGAGCTGTGCATTCGGGTTCTTGTCCAGTTGCCGATCGTGACGCTTTTCCTGTCGTTCGTAGAACGCTTGCGCCCGAAGATTCTCCGCCTGGTGTTCATCGATCAGGTTCTGCCACTGCTCAAAGACGGCAGCGGGCCCGGGAAAGGTGCCCAGTGAGGTGTTCACCTGCTGGGCGCCGATGTGCCAGACGCCGATAAAAAGTGCCAACCCAATCAAGGGCAAGGTGATGGCGCTGACGATGTTCGTCAGCCGGTCGCCGCTGATGGGCCAGCGAAACCACCTGGGTTTCTGAAAGGCTGTGGAAGTCATGGTGACGTCCTCCGGGTCAGGTAGGGCGCTCTGCGACGCCCAACAGATATAAATGCCAAACTACAGGGTGTCGTTCTGTTTCAGACCGATTTCCAGTGATTCGATGTAGTCGGTCGGTTTTGTCCCGTCGTAAGTAACGCCATCCAGGAAGTCATCCTGCGGGGGCTTGAAGCCGGACTCACTGGCGAAGTCAGGGAACTCAGTGGCGTCGGCATAATCCTCTGCAATAAGCGCCTGGGCCGCCTGCGCGTAAATGTCCGGGCGATATACCTGCCGGGCTACGTCGAAGTACCACTGATCTGGTTTGGATTCGCTGATCTGCCCCCAGCGTCGCATCTGCGTGAGGTACCAGATGGCGTCCGAGTAATAAGGGTAGGTCGCGTTGTGGCGGAAGAATACATTGAAGTCGGGCACCTCTCGGGTATCGCCTTTCTCATACTCGAACGTGCCGGTCATGGAATTGGCAATCACTTCATAGTCGGCACCGACGTAGTAGGGCTGAGAAAGAATTTTCGACGCTTCCTCCCGGTTGGCATTGTCGTCCGCGTCCAACCATCTGGCCGCCCGAATCAGCGCCTTGGTCAGGCGGATGGTGGTGTTGGGGTACTTTTCGGAGAACTCCCGGGTTATCCCAAATACTTTTTCGGGATTGTTTTTCCAGATTTCGTAATCCGTGATGACGGGTACACCGATGCCTTTGAAAACCGCCTGTTGATTCCAGGGTTCACCGACGCAGTAGCCGTGGATAGTGCCTGCTTCAAGCGTCGAAGGCATCTGGGGTGGCGGCGTTACACTCAAGAAGGCTTGGGCCTGTTTCTGTCCTGACGTGTCACCTTTGTGGGGAGCGTAGAAGCCCGGGTGTATACCGCCGGCGGCGAGCCAGTAGCGCAGCTCATAGTTGTGTGTGGACACGGGAAACACCATTCCCATTTTGAAGCTTTCACCATTTTTGGCCATGGATTCAATGACCGGTTTCAGGACATCGGCGTGGATCGGGTGTTGTATTGTTCCATCCGCGTCGGTTGGTAGGTGGGGCTTTATTGCCTCCCAAACCTGGTTGGAAACGGTAATACCATTGCCGTTCAGGTCCATAGAAAAAGGTGTGATGATATCGGCTTTGGTGCCGTAGCCTATGGTAGCGGCCAGTGGCTGGCCGGCCAGCATATGAGCACCGTCCAACTGTCCGTCGATGACACCGTCCAATAACACCTTCCAGTTCGCCTGGGCTTCCAACTCGACAAAAAGACCTTCATCCTCGAAGTACCCTTTTTCCAGTGCAATGGCCAAAGGAGCCATATCGGTCAGCTTGATAAAGCCAAACCGCAGGTCTGCTTTCTCTGGTGGTCCTACGGCCAGTGTGGAGTGGCTTATTAAAGCAATAAACGCAACGCCTAACCGTTTTGAGATCGGACAGAATAAATAAGATAGAGGGCGGCGTAATGAGCGACGCAAAGAGCGAAGCGCGTCAGAAAATGTGTTCATTATTGACTCCTGAGAAGTGAAACAACACGGATGACGGAACTGATCGTTCCGGGTCGCTGAATGGGCGACAGGAACAGTCAGAAGGCTTGGCTCACGATCGCAAACTATGGGGACAACTGAATGTCGGGTGCACGTGTTGGTGTATTCAAAAGCTGTGCCAAGGAAGCGAAGTTTGAATAGATTGAGGAAATTTCCCGTAAATGAAGCGAGGATTGGTTCATTTGCACATCGGTGGATCGAAAAACAGAGGGGTGCATCATTGTGGATCAGCATAATCCTGGGGCAGTTGCCTCAAGCGCGGGCATGGCGACACAAAGCGTGCGCCAAGTTGGTACGGCGGGTAGGGTTTGAGGTGCGCGAGAATGAGGCAAGCGCGGCTCTGGAGTTTTGGTCCGGTGTGGGAGCGCGTTTGCGGATGGTGGCAGACCTAAATCTGATGCTCAAAAAGTATTATGGTAGTACAAGTGGTGTTTGCGCATCGGGTCACTTTTCGGTTCTTTCTATTTGCGCTTTGGTCATGGCCCGACTAGTCTGAACAAGAACTCAGCAAGAGCTCATAACTGACTGTTTCGTCTATGCAATTGGATGTTGACAAGGTATGGGCGGGAGTGTAATAGTCTAGAAGACTAATATTTATGGTCACTATAACTCTAGTGTGGTTTTAGGCGGCACATAGAAGATTATCTAAGCGCCATCGGACGCGGCAAGTCGTGCTTAGGAATAAAGAGTACACTTTTTGTTCCAAATGGTAATTAGAGATCCGTGCCGTGTGAGCGGACGCCGAATTGGGTTTGCGGTGATCGGTTTTCGGAGAGTGAGAGCGTCTGGATGCCGAAGCAGGAAATGACTACAACAGTAAGGGACTCTGCCCCTGGCTCAGCGGTGGTGATCAACCAAAACCGTACAACAGCTATTTACGGATTGCTGGTAAATGATTTGCGGTACTTCGTGTGCCGACAATAATAACCTGGTCTCAGTAAGGAGAGTTCCATGAATCCCAATCGTAAGAGTTTTCAAAAGCGCCTGATCGCCTCAGTCGTGGCCTCATCGGCCCTGGCTGGCTTCAGCGGTGGTGCATTAGCGCAGCAGGGCGAGCCCATGCTGGAAGAGGTGGTGGTCACCGGTATCCGCGGCTCCCTGGAGCAGGCGATGGACATCAAGCGCGATGCCACTGGTGTCGTTGATGCCATTTCTGCGGAAGACATCGGTAAATTCCCCGATACTAACCTGGCTGAATCCCTGCAGCGCATTACCGGCGTGTCCATTGACCGTCGCAACGGCGAGGGTTCCTCGGTTACCATCCGTGGTTTCGGTGGCGACAACAACATGGTGACCCTGAATGGTCGTCAGCTTCCCGCAGCCAGCACCTTCGGTGGTGGTAGTGGTGCCAGTGGTACCCGTGGTGGTGGCACCCGCGCATTTGACTTTGCCAACCTGGCTTCGGAAAGCGTTTCCGGACTGGAAGTGTACAAGACAGGCCGTGCCAGTATTGCGACCGGTGGTATCGGCGGTACCATCAACATCAAGACCGCCCGTCCTCTGGATCGCGGAACCGAGGGTAGCGTCGGCTTTAAAGCCGTTCATGACACTACCACCTTGACCGGTGATGACCTGACTCCGGAAGTCTCCGGTATTTTCAGCTGGACCGATGATTCTGACACCTTTGGTGTGAGCCTGGCCGCCAGCTTTCAGGAACGCGATTCCGGAGCCGCCGGAGCCACCTCCAACGACTGGAATATTGGGCGCTGGGGCGAGGACGAACTCTATTCGTTCACCGATGATGCGGTGATTGAAAATGCCCCTGAAGAGGGCCAACTCTACGGCCGTCCCAACGACGTTCGTTACTCTGTATCCGATCGTCATCGTGAGCGTACCAACGCCATGTTGACCCTGCAGTTCCAGCCCCAGGACAACCTCACCCTGACCGGTGATCTGGTATATGCTGAGAACTATCTTACTGAGCATCGTGGCGAGCAGACCTTCTGGTATGCCAACGGCAACACCGTTGATCGCCTGGTGTTTGACGACTCTGCGGTTGCTACGCCAGCGATTTACTCTGAAACCTTGGCCAACAAGGATAACGGCTACGAGCAGCAATGGCGTGAACAGCGCGACGAGCTGACCTCTATTGGCTTCAACGCCGAGTGGCAGGTCAACGACCGCTTGAGCTTCAACTTCGACGTCCATGACTCCACCATGGAAAGCCTGCCGGATGGCCCGGGTAATGCAGGCTCTATCGACGTGAGTGTAGCCAACCCGACCCAGACCTCGCAGGTGACTGATTGGGACCGCGATCTGCCGTTGACTCAGGCGACTTATGAAAATGGCTTCAGTCTGGATGACTTCGGCTCCCAGGTTGCTCGGATCTGGTACGCCGGTCAGACCACTGATGTGACCCAAGTGCAGCTGGATGGCGCCTTCGAGTTTGACGATGGCCGTTTCGATTTCGGTGTCGAAAGTCGCACTGTGGAAATGGAGCAGCAGAACTCGGATCGCTACATGGCATTGGGTGACTGGGGTGTAGCCAACCCGGGTGAAATTCCCGATGGCTTGCTGCAAGAGTTCAGCCTGTTGGGACAGTTCGACGATTATCCCACTAGCGGTGGCTTCCAGGGCGGTGCCCGCGGCAACCCGGTAGCCTTGGCTGAGTGGGCTGTTAGCGAATACGGTACGGCTGAAAACGGTTATGCAGTGGCTTATAACCCGAACTTCTCCAATAACAATCTGATTGAAGAAGACATTAACGCACTTTTCGCCCAGGTTACTATTCAGGGCGAGCTCGGTGGCATGGAAACCAACTTGGTGACCGGTTTCCGCTATGAAACTACCGATGTGACTTCCACGTCCTTCACTCAGATTCCGGCCTACCGGGTGTGGCAAGACAACAACGACTTCCAGACTGTCTACAGCGATACCACTGAAGCGTTTACCGTCAAGTCTGACTACGACAACCTGCTGCCCAGCCTGGATTTCGATATTCTGCTGGCAGAGGACGTCAAAGCTCGCTTCTCTTATAGCAAAACCATCGCTCGCGCCGGTTACGGCCAGTTAGCAGCATCCGTGGGTGGCTTTGGCAACGTGGGTTCTACCTATCTTGGCTCGACTCCGACCGCCAACGCGACCAACCCGGCTCTGAAACCGCTGGAATCAGACAACCTGGATTTGTCGGTTGAATGGTACTACGACGACTCCAGCTATGTATCAGCGGGTTTCTTTGAGAAGCGAGTCAGTAACTTTATTGGTACTGACCAGATTCCGGAAAGCCACTTCGGTCTGCGTGATGTCACCAACGGTCCTCGCGTAGAAGAAGCGGCACAGGCGCTCTCTGATGGTGGCTATGACATCAACGATACCTCTCTGTTTGTCATGACCGCCGTGCTGGATAATCCGGATGCTTTCCCGAATGGGGCGGCGGATTATACAGACGACGCAGACTTCGCAGTGGATGTGGCGACAGAGTACGACCTGATCCCCAACTCCGAAGATCCGTTGATGATCTTCAACACCGCAACGCCAGTCAACAATCGTGAAGCCAAGCTCTACGGTAGCGAACTCGCCGCACAGCATTTCTTTGGCGATACCGGTTTCGGTGTTCAGGCCAACTACACCATAGTGCGGGGCGACGTAGCGTTTAATGATCTGGGCGATCCTTCGGAAGCACAGTTCGCGCTACTGGGCTTGAGTGATACCGCTAACCTCGTTGGTATCTATGAGAACTACGGTTTCACCGTGCGTCTGGCCTACAACTGGCGTGACAAGTTCCTCAACGAAACCAACCGTGGTAACTCGCGGAACCCGGTTTACGTTGAGGAATACTCTCAGCTTGATCTGAACGTTGCATATAATGTGACGGACGATCTGAGTGTGTTCTTCGAGGGCATCAATTTGACCGAAGAGAACATCCGTCAGCATGGTCGCTCTGAGAACCAGCTTTGGGATCTTCAAGATCAGGGCGCTCGTTACCAGATCGGTGCTCGCTACGCCTTCTAAAGGTTGCGTGAAAACTTGGGCCAACCTTCCGGCTTGGTCCCTGGTAAGAAGAAGGTCGCTGCTTGCAGCGGCCTTTTTTTTGCCAATGAGTTTCTCTAAAAACCGTGGTATGGTTTCTATAAAATGAACCTGTTTTACAGGAGAACACCGTGAACAAGCCTGTACGCAAAGTGGTAATCGCAGGTGGTGGCACTGCTGGCTGGGTCTGCGCGGCGGCATTGTCGTCGCAGCTTGGCGACTTGCTCAATATTGTGCTGGTCGAATCCGAGGACATTGGTACCGTTGGTGTCGGTGAAGCCAGTATCCCGCCCATGCGCAACTTTCATCGACTGATTGGTGTAGATGAGCAACAGTTTATGGCGGCCACAGGAGCCACATTCAAATTGGGTATCGCCTTTGAGAACTGGGCCCGGGACGGTGACCGCTATATTCACTCTTTCGGAAAGACCGGTAAAGAAACCTGGATGGCTGACTTCCAGCATTTCTGGCTACGTGCCAGGGAACAGGGTTTCGGGGGAGAATTCGGGGAGTACTGCGTGGAACATGAGGCGGCTCGGGAGGGAAAATTTGCCACCTCGTCAAACGGCAGCCTGAACTACGCCTATCACCTGGATGCGACCCGATACGCCGCCTTTTTGCGAACCAAGAGTGAAAGCGAGGGTGTTACGCGAATCGAGGGCAAGATTCAGCAGGTGCACCTGAACCCTGATTCAGGCTATATCGAGTCGCTGGAAATGGCGTCCGGAGAATCGGTGGATGCAGATCTGTTCATTGACTGTACCGGGTTTCGGGGGTTACTCATTGAGGAAGCTCTGCACACGGGGTATGAGGACTGGAGCCATTGGTTGCCTTGCGACAGCGCCTTGGCGGTACAGACAGAGTCCGTCGGCCCACCACCACCCTACACTCTGTCCAGTGCTCACGACAGTGGTTGGCGGTGGCGTATTCCACTCCAGCATCGGGTGGGGAATGGCCTGGTGTACTGCAGCCGGTATTCAAGCGATGAGGCCGCGCGGGATCGGCTCTTATCCAGTATCGAGGGGAAGCCACTGACTGAACCACGCCTGATCCGGTTTCGTACTGGACGGCGACGTCAGACCTGGAACAAGAACTGTGTGGCCGTGGGGCTGTCCAGCGGTTTTGTTGAGCCGTTGGAGTCGACGTCAATCCACCTGATCATGATCAGCATGACACGGTTGATTCAGCTTTTTCCTTTTGACGGTATTACGCCTTCATTGGTGAGCCATTACAACCGGATTGCAAAAGACGAGCTGGAAAAGATCCGAGACTTTATCATTCTTCACTATCACGCCACGGAACGGTCTGACAGCCCATTTTGGCGCCACTGCAGTAACATGAGCATTCCGGAGTCACTGCAGGAGCGCATCGCCCTATTTCGGGAGCAAGGGCATGCCTACCAGGCACCGAACGAACTGTTCCGCCTTGATTCCTGGGTGCAGGTCATGTTGGGGCAACGAATCCACCCAGAACGCTACCACCCGATTGTCCGTGCTATGGGCGATGAGCGACTGCAAAAAACGTTGGACGATTTCAGGCGACAGGTGAGATCTGGGGTAGAGAAGCTTCCCCAGCATGGAGCATTTGTTAAGGAGTACTGTCGTGAGCGTTGATTCTGTATGGGCTCCTTCGCCTGATCGGTCGATTCGGATCGAACATGTCGGGGAAGAACATACACCGGTAATGATCATTGACCAACTGGTGGAGCAACCCGAGCGGCTGCGGGCAGAAGCGAGTCATTTGAACTTTACGACCCAGTCGCGCTTCTTCCCCGGAATTCGAGCGCCTGTCTCTCTTTCTTACCAGCGCTTTGTGCTGGAGAGTCTTCAGGAGGCCATAGCGGATGCGTTTGGCCTGTCTGGCAGGACCCTCAAGTTTACCATGTGCCAGTATTCATTGGTCACGACACCGCCGGAGCGGCTGTCGCTGTTGCAGCGTATTCCCCATTTCGATTCTCTGGAACCGGAAGGTCTGGCGGCCATCCACTACCTGTTTCGATCCGGATATGGTGGCACGGCGTTCTATCGACATCGAAAAACTGGTTTTGAGCGTCTCACCGAAGCGAGGAAAGTGGCCTACCTGCGGTCATTGGAGTCGGAGAATGATGGTCCCAATATGCCCGGCCGTGCCTACATCAATGGATCTACGCCATTGTTCGAAGAAATCGGTCGCGTTGAAGGTGTTTTCAATCGGATGGTGGTCTATCCTAGAAATATCCTTCATTCGGGGTGCATCGAAGCCGACTTTCATCCGGACCCCGACCCGCTCACCGGCCGTTTATCAATTAACAGCTTTATTGATGTAGCCGGTTAGTATCAAAGCGCTTCCACTTTCTCTTTACCGCACCGAGTGCACCTCAGCTGGGTCACCAACTTCCCCTGCTTGACATCAAACTTCCGTTCGGTAACCACCTTCCACTTATGAAAGCCACTGCGGCACAAGGTTTTACCCTTGTGCTTTTCTTGGGCGCTGGGCCGTTTGAAGGCTATGACGTTGTCGCTCACAGTTCGGTCTCCTGGTCGGTTCCGGAATTGTGAGCGAAGGCTATTCCTCGGTCAACAGGAACCGGGCCACGGCCGTGCTGCCGGGGGCGTAGACCTCACTAAGGTCACCATGAAAGCCCGATTCCACGCCGCGCATGTCCGGCAGATTGTGGGCGATGCCCTTGTGACAGTCGATACAGGTTTTCTCGCCGCTGGCCAACAGGGTGGAGTGCATTTCCCGGGCCCGGGGTGATTGCTGGGTAAAGTCCATATACTCGAAGTTGTGGCAGTTGCGACACTCCAATGAGTCGTTGGCTTTCAGCCGGCGCCACTCGCGCTCGGCGAGCATGCGGCGCTTGTCCAGAAACTTTTCCCGGGTATCGATGGTGCCGAAGATCCAGCCCCACACCTCTTTGGAGGCCTCCATTTTTCGGGCGATCTTGTAGGTCCAGTCGTGGGGAACGTGGCAGTCTGAGCAGGTGGCACGAACACCGGATCGGTTGGTGTAGTGAATGGTCGGGATCAACTCCTCGTAAGGGTTGGCCTTCATTTCATGGCAACTGATGCAGAACTCTTCGGTATTCGTGAATTCCAAAGCCGTGTTGAAGCCGCCCCAGAAAATGATGCCGGCGATAAAACCACCGAGGGTAAGTACCCCCAGGCTGATGTGCGTTGCGGGTCGGTTGAACGTTTTCCAATACGCTTTCAGTGTTTTCCACATAACCGTCCCCCGCTACTCACCGCGCTTGATGATATCTTCCAGCACCTGGTCAATCCCTTTGAAGGTACTGACCTTCACCGGATCGATGTCGTGCTGGGGCACATGACACTGCACGCAGAAATAGCGGCGCGGTGAAACCGAGGCCAGCGTCTGTCCGTCCCGGTCGACAAAGTGGGTGATGCTGACCATGGGGGCGCCGCTGACTTCGGTGGCGCTGCGGCTATGGCAACTCAGGCACTGGTTGAAGTTGGTGTCCACCTGGTAACCGCGGATAGTGTGCGGAATCATCGGCGGCTGCTCGGGGTAATTGCGTGTAGGCCGGCGCATGCTCGAGCGCACATTGGCCAGCGGAGGCGCTTCGGCCGTCTGGCTGAGCGTGCCACCCTGGCGCACACCATCCGGTGCCGGGACCTCCTGGGGTGGTTCACCTGAGGCGATCAGCGGCATCACCAGGCCTGCCATCAGAATGCTGCGTCTAATCAGTTTGATCATGATGGGCTCTCCCTTATGCAAGGCTGATCAGTTCGAGGCGGACGGCACACTTCTTGAAATCCGTCTGCAGGGAAATCGGGTCGGTGGCATCGAGTGTCAGCTTGTTGACTAACCGGTTGGCGTCAAAAAAGGGAATGTACACCAGCCCCTCCGGTGGCTTGATCCGGCCCCGGGTTTCTACCCGTGCCCGGATGTTGCCGCGCCGGCTGATCACCCGTACTTCGCTGCCGCGGCGGAAGCCCTGCTTACGGGCGTCTTCGTAGTTCATGTACACCAGCGCGTGGGGTACGGCCAGGTTCAGCTCCTCGACCCGCTGGGTCATGGAACCGGTGTGCCAGTGCTCCAGTACCCGCCCGGTACTGAGCCAGAAGGGGTATTCTTCATCGGGCGACTCCGCCGGGGGCTCGTAAGGCAGGGCAAAAATCAGGGCCCGATTATCCGGTTTGCCGTAGAACTGCACGCCGCTGCCCGCTTCCACGTAGGGGTCGTGGCCCTCGCGGAAGCGCCACCGGGTCTCCTTGCCGTCCACCACAGGCCAGCGCAGGCCCCGCTCCTGGTGGTACCGATCGAAATTGGCCAGGTCGTGGGCCTTGCCGCGCCCAAAGCGGGCGTACTCTTCGAACAGGCCCTTCTGCACATAAAAGCCGAAAGCTTCGGATTCGTAGTTGTCATAGCCCTCGGCCCGGTCGTCGTTGCTGAACTGGTTGACCTGGCCGTTGGCAAAGAGCACATCGAACAGTGTTTTGCCTTTGAGGTCGCCGGCTTTGTTGAGCAGCTCCGCTGGCCAGACGTCATCGGTTTTGATGCGCCGGGAGACTTCCATCAACTGCCAGAGGTCAGAGCGGGCTTCGCCGGGCGGTGGTACCAGTTGGTGCCAGAATTGGGTGCGTCGCTCGGCGTTGCCGAAGGCGCCCTCTTTTTCCACCCACATTGCGCTGGGCAGAATCATGTCGGCGGCCTGGGCCGAGACGGTGGGGTAGACATCGGAGACCACCACAAACGCATCCGGGTTGCGCCATCCGGGCAGGGTTTCCTGACTGGTATTGGGGCCGGCCTGGATGTTGTTGGTCACCTGGGTCCAGTAGACCTTGAGCACGCCGTCTTTCAGTTTTCGGCTCTGCTCCACAGCGGAGAAGCCCACCTTGTCGGGAATGGTGCCCTCGGGCAGCTTCCAGATTTTCTCGGTCATGGCCCGGTGTTTGGGGTTGGTGACCACCATGTCGGCGGGCAGGCGGTGGGCAAAGGTGCCCACTTCCCGAGCCGAGCCACAGGCCGAGGGCTGACCGGTGAGCGAGAAGGGGCTGTTGCCCGGCTCGCTGATTTTGCCGGTCAGGAGGTGAATGTTGTAGATCATGTTGTTCGCCCAGACCCCGCGGGTGTGCTGGTTGAAGCCCATGGTCCAGCAGGACATGACCTTGATGTCCGGGTCCGCATAGATCTTCGCCAGCCGCTCCAGGCGGGCCTTGGGGACGCCGGTTTCCTTGGCGGCCCGTTCCAGGGTGTAGGGTTTGACGAATTCGGCAAACTCCTCGAAGGTGATATCGCTCCAGGTGTTGGCTTTGTCGGCGCCCTTGGCCCGTTGTTGCCGCGGGTCTTCGGCGCGCAGGCCGTACCCGATATCGTCCTGGCCTTTCACAAAGCGAGTGTATTTGTTGACGAACTCGTGATTGACCTTGTCGTTCTCGATCAGGTAATTGGCAATGTAGTTGAGAATGATCAGGTCGGTGTGAGGCTTGAAAATTATGGGCAGATCCGCCAGATCGAAACTGCGGGTTTCGTAGGGGGACATGGCGACCACCTGAACATGCTCGTAGGAGAGCTTGCGGTCGGTGACCCGGCTCCACAGTACGGGGTGCATTTCTGCCATGTTCGAGCCCCACAGCACGAACGCATCGGCGTGCTCGATATCGTCATAGCAGCCCATGGGCTCGTCGATGCCGAAGGTGCGCATGAAGCCGCCCACCGCCGAGGCCATGCAGTGGCGTGCGTTGGGGTCGAGGTTATTGCTGCGCAGCCCGCCCTTGAATAGCTTGCTGGCCGCGTAGGCTTCCCACACGGTCCACTGCCCGGAACCAAACAGCCCGACACTTTCCGGGCCATGTTCGCGAATCGACTGCTTCAACTTGTCGGCGAGCAGGTCCATGGCCTGGTCCCAGGAGATTTCCTGGAAGTCGCCGTTCTTGTCGTACTGGCCGTTGCGCATCCGCAGCAGCGGTTTGTGTAACCGGTCCGGCCCGTACAGGATTTTCGACAGAAAGTAGCCCTTCACACAGTTCAAGCCCCGGTTCACCTCGGCTTTGACGTCGCCATGGGTGGCCACGACCCGGTTGTCCCGGGTGGCGACCATAACGCCACAGCCGGTGCCACAGAACCGGCAGGGGGCCTTACTCCATTTCAGGTTGGTCAGCTCGCGGTTGGTGACCAGGTTGCTGGCGCTGGCGGGCAGCGGCATACCGATGGCCGCGGCGGCTACCGCAGCGGCGTTGGCCTTGGCAAATTGGCGGCGGGTCAGATTCATTGCGGTTGTTCCTCCGGCGGAATCACTTCGTGGTAGACCAGTGCGGCGTTGACAACGCCGGGGTGCGCGCTGGTCTGGTCAATCACATCCAGAATCGCTTGTGCGTCGGTGCTCTCGAGCACCAATACCAGCTTTCCCTGATCACTTTGGGCGTGTATTTCGGCGCATTTGAGGGTCTCGTCCGGCCAGTGCTTGGGCAGCTCGCGCAGCCACTTTTCGGTAGCGGCCAGTGCCGCGGGCTGGGTGTGCACGATCACACTGGCAACGTGCCACTCCACCGGCAGCGTCGTGACGGGTATCTGTTGATGGTCGGGCTCATGGTGCATGACGGCCATGAGAAGCCTCCTGGTGGTGGTTCAAAGTGGGTGGCGTTGAGAGCGCTGCGGGAATCAACCCGCTCCGGGAGGCCCGGCCAGGAGCTGGTACATCCAGATGGCGAAACCGTAGGCGCCGACCAGGGCAACGGTGAGTATCGGGAACAGGAAAACCACGATGAAGGCGAACATTCGCCATTCCCGACGTTTTTCCTGCGAGTTGTCTACTTCGGATGGGTGCGTGTCGACTGACATGGCGACTCCGTGCTTCGATCTCGTTATTCAAGGTTGACTACCAAAAGGGTAGCACATATTCCGGAGCGTGCATTGATGCAGGTCAACCACTGGATTTCCGACGATGATTTAGACGAATTGGCAATATCGAATTGACGTTTTTATGAGCAAATACGGGAAAAAGCAGAGGCTTCGCTTGTTTGTCCGGGCAATTGGCGCCGAGGGCCGTGAAAGTTGTTTTCATAAAAATAAATAGTTATTGATATTTTATTTCACGATTGTTATGTTCATCACACTGCCGGGCACTGGATGGGTCCAGTGCCCGGCGGCTCCGGGACGGAGCGCAGGTGGCGTTGCTGGGGAAGGACATCCAGGAGGTGATACTCCGCCAAACATAAAAAATGCATGACACACGCCAATAGGGGATACACAACCATGCCAACCGTGTTCAATAAAAAGCTGCTCAGCCTGGTGGTCTGCAGTGCCGCCGTGGCGACTACCCAACCCGCCGTGGCGCAGGGGGACGAGGCGCTACTGGAGGAAATCGTGGTGCGCGGAATGCGCTCCAGTATCGAAACCTCCCAGGACATCAAGCGCAATGCGGATACCTTCAAGGACGTCATTACCGCGTCGGACATTGGCGCGCTCCCGGATCGTAGCGTGACCGAAGCGCTGCAGCGGGTGCCGGGGGTTACCATTGAGCGTTTTGCCTCCTCCGATGATCCCAAGCACTACGCCGACGAAGGCACGGGCGTGCTGGTGCGGGGCCTGGATCGGGTGCGCAGTGAAATCAACGGCCGTGACGCCTTCAGCGCGAACCCTTGGGGTGGCTTGAGTTATGAGGATTTCCCGGCGGAGCTGCTGGGATCCGTGGAAGTGGTCAAGAACCAGACCGCCGATTTGATTTCCGGCGGCATTGCCGGGACGGTCAATCTGATCACCCGCAAACCCTTTGATTCTGAAGGACGGCTCGTCTCCCTGAATGCGAAGGGCCACTATGGGGACTACCGGGAGGAGGTGACGCCGTCCTTCTCGGCCCTGTTCTCCGACAACTGGGAAACCAGTGCGGGTCGGTTCGGCTTTCTGATCGCGGGCTCCCAGTCTGAATACCAAACCCGCGGCGATGGCGTTGGCCTGGGGAATTACCACAGCCGTGGTGTGTTGGACACCTTCTCCTATGACGAGTGGGGCACCGCTACTCCCGGGGTGATTGAAGGCCAGTATTCCAACCCCTGTATTCCGGGCGCCTCTGATTGGCGTGCCTGTGATGCCCTGGGTTTTGAAGACACCGTCCAATACGATGCCGAAGATGCCGCCGCCTTTGTGCCGCCCTACGAGGGCGAGGCGCTGGAAGGTCAGCCCGACGGGGTCACCTGGTATGCGCCGGCCAACTACCACATCAGCACCGCGGAAAATGACCGTGAGCGCACGGGCTTTACCACCTCATTGCAGTGGGCCAATACCGATGAAACCATCGTGGCTACACTGGAACACATCAACTCCAAAGCCTCTCTGGAGTGGCGCGAGCGAGTGATTGCGTCGGGGGACCGCGGCTTCCTGCCGTATGTGCCCAATACCATTCAGTGGTTTGATGAGCGCGATGAGGGCCGGCCGCTGACCGTCAATAACCAGACCGATTACGATGGGGATGGCTTTCTGACCTCGGGCGTAGGCCGTGCCAACCATCCGGAAATGCCGTTGCAATTCCGCTCGCGCTACAACTACAACGAAAATACGGTGGAAGACACCTCGCTCAATGTGCAGTTGAACCCCTCTGATCGCATGACCCTGTCGCTGGACTATCAGCGGGTGGAGTCGACGCAGGTGGTCCACAACTACAACCTGACCTCGCGCATCAACGGCAACCAGACCTTTGAGCACGCGCCCTTTTTTATGGACTTGCGAGGCGATACGCCGACCTTTGAGTATCTGAACTCGAACACCTCCAACCCGCCCGAAGTTGATGGGCCGGTGGACGGCACCTACACCAACCCGATACTGCGGCTGAGCAATGGCATGCAGCAGGAAGTGGATGCCAGCGCCGAATCGGACAGCTTCCAGGTGGATTTCCAGTACGATTTCGACGGCGCTTTCACCTCCATCCAAGCGGGTGCCTACTACTCGGAAAAAGACCTGGCCATTGCCGATACCGAGTATGAGGGTTGGCAGGCGCTGGGTACGCCCTGGTCCGCTGAAGGCTCCTACAACGCTTCGCCGCAAGTGGCGCCGGAGCTGTTTGAGCGGGTCAGCTTTGCCGATCAGTACGACGGAAAAGTAGTGCAGGGGCCGAACAACAGCTTCCTGTTTCCCCGAATGGATCTGTCCGAAAATTATATTCAGACCCTGCGCGACGGTTGTGGCTCCTGGAGTGCACTGGGTAACGCCATGGACGGCAGCGGCGAGTGTGCCCTACCCTATGAAGACCTGGACGATCGTCTGTACAGCCACTTCGCGCCGCGTCATATCAGCTCGACCAACGAAGAGCGCAGTGAATTCTATGTTCGCGGGAACTTCGAGTTTGACGATTGGGCGGTTCCTCTGACCGGTAATGTCGGTCTGCGTTATGTGAACTATCAACTGGCGTCTACGGGCAATGTGACTCTGCCGCCCACCGCTCGGCGCGGTACCAGCGAAGATGAATCACTGTATCAGGTGATGAGAGACGACTATCCGGAAATCTTCGCACTCGCCTCCGGAGACTCCATGCTCAGTACCGTTCAGGGCACCGACTACGACACCGTTCTGCCCAGCCTGAACCTGAGCTTCGGCCTCACCGAAGATGTGGTATTGCGCTTTGGCGCCTCCAAGGGACTGTATTACCCAACCCTGACCGACGCCCGCAACAGCATGGTGGTGAGTCTGGATTACACCGAGGTACTGCAGGATCCGAGCGAGGGGAAAGACGAAGAGACCAACCCGGTAGTCGATCTGACGGATATCGAGATCAGCGCCAATGCGCGCAATCCCTACCTGGAACCGGAAGAGTCCATTAACCTGGACTTGAGTGCCGAGTGGTACTTTGCCCCGGTGGGTTCTCTGACGGTTGGTCTGTTCCACAAGGACCTGGATAACATCATCCGCAACCGCCAGTTTGACACCGAGGTTGAGCACGCGGGTTATACCTATCCGGTGTCCGCCGACGGTCCGGCCAACACCGGATCCGGCACGATCCGCGGGGTCGAATTTTCATACTCCCAGTTCTACGATATGTTACCGGGAGCCTGGAGCGGCCTGGGTATGCAGTTGAACTTCACCTATATCGATCAGGATGGCCTGGAAGACCCCAACAGCAATCCATCCGAGGGAATACGCTATAGTGGTGATGGCACACCGATTACCGACAACCGCAACTCCTTCCGTCGGTTCACCGGTCTGCCGCTGGTGGGCTACTCGGATCAGAATGCCAATATCGTCGGTATGTATGAGTACGAGGATATCCGGTTCCGCCTGGCCTACACCTGGCGCTCGGAGTATCTGTTGACGATGCGGGAATCCGAGGAGTTCGTACCGACGTACGCCAAAGCGCAAGGCATGATGGATGCCAGCCTGTACTATGACATCAGCGATATCTGGAGTGTCGGTCTGGAAGCCAGCAACCTGCTGGATGAAGAGACCAAAACCCAGTATCAGCTGAACCAGGCCGGTGACCGAACTGACGCGTTGAGCTTCACCACCGACCGCCGATACGCACTGAGCGTACGCGCGGTATTCTGACCGGTGACTGACTGGAGGTAATAGGGAAGGCGCGTCGCCGCTGTGCGGAGCGCCTTTTTCGTGCTTATGCAGAACAGCCTGAATTCACTGTGTATCGTGGGCGGTGGCACGGCCGGCTGGATGGCCGCCAGTGTGCTATCGTCGGCGCTTCAGGGCAGCGGTATCAAGATCACCGTGATCGAATCGCCGGATATTGCTAGCGTGGGCGTCGGCGAATCCACCGTGCCCTCCATCCTGGATTTTCTCCGGGCCTGCCGGATCGACCTGAACGCCTTTATCAGAGCCACATCGGCCAGCTTCAAACTGGGGATCCGTTTTGATGACTGGCGGGAAGTTGGCGAGCACTACTTTCACCCCTTTGGCCGTGTCGGGCAGGATATCAATGGTTTTGAGTTTTATCAGGCCTGGCTGAAAACGCTTAGTGAGGGTCAGGCAACCCGTTGGCTGGACCAGTCACCCGGCGCCATCATGGCGGAACACTCGCGCTTCATGCTGCGCCCGCCGAGATCGAACGATTGGGCGCTTCGAAATTACAGCTACGCCCTGCATCTGGACGCGGTTCTGGTTGCCCGCTATCTGCGTGACCTGTGCCTTGCGCGAGGTGTGGCCAGAATTGAAGCCACCGTTAACGACGTTGCCGTTGATGACAGGCAGTTCATTCGCTCCGTGAGTCTGGATGACGGTACCAGAGTAACCAGCGATTTTTACATCGACTGCACTGGATTTCGGGGCCGGTTGATCGACCGGGCATTGAATGTGGGTTATCGGGACTGGTCGGATTACTTGCCCTGTGACCGGGCGGTGGTGGTGCAAACCCGGAACACCGAAGGCCCGGTGCCCTATACCCAGGCGACCGCGCGGGCCGCGGGCTGGAGCTGGCGGATTCCCTTGCAGCATCGCACCGGGAATGGCTATGTATTCTCCAGTCGGCACTGCTGCGATGATCAGGCAATACAGACGTTGCTGACGACGGTGAAAGGCGAAGTGCTGAACGAGCCGAGAGTGATTCCCTTTGTGACCGGGCGGCGCGAGAAAATCTGGCACCACAACTGCCTGGCGCTGGGGCTGGCCTCCGGTTTTCTGGAGCCTCTGGAGTCCACAGCCATTCACCTGGTGTACAAAACCCTGATCCATTTTATCCGTCATTTTCCGGATCGGGATTTCGATCCTGGTATCGAACAGGCGTTCAACCGTAAGATCAATACCGACTATCGCGAAGTCCGCGATTTCATTATTCTGCATTACTGTACCGCGGGGCGACGGGATACCCCTTTCTGGCAGAATTGCCAGAATCTTCCGGTGCCGGACTCTCTGCGGGAAAAAATCCGTCGGTTTCGAGAGCGCGGCGAACTGGAATCGAACAGCGGAGATTTCTTCAGCCGGGACAGTTGGTGTTCCATCTTTGAAGGCATGAACATCCGGCCCAGAAAATACCACCCGTTGATGGACGCCTTTGACAGTCAGCGTCTGGCGGCGCAGTTGCGGCAACAGGCGGACCATATCCGCACTACCGTAATGAAGATGCCCAGTCATGGCGATTATATTCGGCAGCACTGCGGCGTTGAGAGCCGGGTCCGGACCTCGGGGGAGGTTTCCTGAGATGGCGGACTATCGGCAGATTCCGGAGTTTAATGATCTCTCTGTCGGCCAGTTCTTTGATCAGATCGCGCCCGAACAGAAGCCGGTGGTGATCCGGGGTTTCGCTCGGCACTGGCCGCTGGTGACGGCCGCCCAGCAGTCCCCCGAAGACTGGGTGCGTTATCTGCTGCAGTTCTACCAGGGGCAAAAAGCCAGAATTCTCCTGGCCCCACCCGAGGCCAACAAACGCTTTTACTACAACGGCGATATGACCGGCGTGAACTATCTGGCCGGTGACGAGCGCGTGGACCTGTTTCTGGGACGGTTACTGGAACTGATGGACCGGTCGGTCTATCCCGCCATCTCTTTGCAGAATGGCGCGCCGGAAAATCTGTTACCCGGTCTGGTGGAGGATAATCCAACGCCGTTTTTCCCGGATGTGACACCAAGGCTCTGGGTCGGTAACGAGGGTATTGTCAGCGCCCACTACGACGGTGCGGACAATATGGCCTGCGTGGTCGCCGGCCGCCGACGCTTTGTGCTCTTTCCTCCGGCGCAGACCGGCAACCTCTACCCCGGCCCGCTCAACTTCACCCCAGCCGGAGCGCCTACTTCCCTGGTGGACCTGAACCACCCGGATTTTGAGCGCTACCCCCGCTTTGAAACCGCCCTGGCCAACGCCTATTCGGCGGAATTGGGGCCGGGCGATGCGATCTTTATTCCCATGCTCTGGTGGCACCATGTGGAGTCACTGGAAAAGGTGAATGCCCTGATGAATTATTGGTGGAACGGATCGTCAGCGAAAGGTGCCACACCTCCCAGCCCGATCGACAGCCTGAATATTGCGCTGCTGGCCATGCGCGACCTGTCCCAGACCCAGCGCAACGCTTGGCGTCATCTGTTTGATCACTATCTGTTCAAGCAGGGCGTTGATCCGGCGTCCTATATTCCCGAGCATCAGCAGCATGTGTTGGGGCCGATTTCCCCCGATTATGCCCGAGCGATCAAGGATCACTTTGTCGAAAAGTTGAAGCGGTAAGGCGTACGGAATCGGATCAGAGAACTATTGGTGGAATGACCAGAATGACCACAACAGGAAAGCCCGAAAAAATTCTGATCGTCGGTGGCGGCACGGCGGGCTGGATGACCGCCTGCCTGCTGATCTCACGCTGGCCGGATATTGAGGTGTGCGTACTCGAGTCCCGCGATATTGGCATTGTCGGTGTTGGGGAAGGGTCCACGCCGCACCTGAAAGTATTTTTCGACGCCGTCGGTATCGAAGAATCCGAGTGGATGCCCAAGTGCAACGCGACCTATAAAAACGGTATCTCGTTTCACGGCTGGTCCTCGATTCCGGGGTTTGAATTCTACTTTCATCCGTTTCCCGCGCAGACCGATGACCTGCTGACCGTGCCCCTGTTTTTGCGTAACGTTCAGGCCCGTCTGCGCGGTGACTATGCCCATGCGCATCCGGATTCCTATTTTCTGGAAACCTACCTTGCCCAGAATAACCTGGGCCCCCTGGCCGACGAATGTTTTCCATTCGGCGCCGCCTATGGCTATCACTTTGATTCAAAGCTTTTGGGGGAATTTCTGTCAGAAAAAGCGGTTGCGCGAGGGGTAAAGCGCATTATCGGTACGGTGACGGAAGTGTTGCTGAGCACCGATGGGGCAATTTCTTCCGTCAGGCTTGCGGGCAATGACACCCTGGAGGCGGATTTCTTTGTCGACTGTTCCGGCTTCCGATCGCTGTTGATGCAGGGTGCCCTGAAAACGCGGTTTTTGGGTTTTGAAGATAACCTGTTCAATGATGCGGCGGTGGTGCTGCCCAGTGAGATCTCAACCACCATCCCGCCGGAAACCCGATCGACGGCATTGTCTAATGGCTGGGCATGGAAAATTCCGTTAACCAATCGGTATGGAAACGGCTATGTGTACAGCTCCAGTCATATCGACGCGGATCGGGCAGAAACCGAGTTGCGACAGAACCTGGGGCTGCTCGAGAGCGATACTCCGGCGAGGCATCTGAACATGAAAGTCGGCCGGGTGGCCTCTCACTGGACCAAAAACTGTCTGGCGGTCGGGTTATCTCAGGGTTTTATCGAGCCGCTCGAAGCAACCGCCATTGCGCTATCCTTCGAGACTGTCCGGCGATTCATGTTGCACTTTGAGCGGGGCGGTTTCACCAACCAGGGTGCGGATGATTTCAATCGCGAGATCAATACCAAATTTGAAGGCATTCGGGATTACATCGTCTGTCATTACAAAGTCAATCAGCGCCGGGATACCGCCTACTGGCGGGACAATGCGGCGAACACCAAACTATCGGAGCATCTGAGTCGGATTCTGTATCTGTGGCAACACAGTGAGAACTTCGCGCAGGAAATGCAGGCCAATCACCTCGGTGGCAGCTACCAGCCCAAGTCCTGGGCCTGCCTTCTGGCTGGCTATGGGGTGTTTCCCCCGCTGCGCTCTTCCACCGGCAGCCCAACGGCTGAGGCATCGCAGGAGCAGGATCAGTTGGCGGACTTCATTCGCCGCTGCGCCTTGAACTTCCGTCCTCACAACGAGCTGCTGGCGCCCGCTGTCGCTGAACAAGCGGTGGTTTAACAGTCCAGGTTATCGCCCGGGGTTACCCCCAGAATCCGGGTATAGACCCGGTACCGTTCTATACGACTCTGGACCTGTTCTGGCCGGCCGCCGTTACATTCCAGGCGGCCATTGATGGTGCGAATGGTTTCTCCAAAGCCGTGTCCGTCCACCATGGCCCGGTGGGCGGTCATGGTGCCCGGGCCCAGCCGGGTCAGCCAGTACCAGAGCGCGGATTGCCAGGCGATGGCGGAATCCAGCGCGACCCGCTCCGGTTCGGCCCAGAGATCGACACCCATCGCCAGCCCCGCGGCGCAGTAGTTACCGTTCCAGCTCAGTTGAATCGGGCCCCGACCGAAGTACCGTTTCCCCGGGGCGCAGACACCACACAGGGTGTCGGTGCTGGAGCAGTAATCGTCTTTGTGGATTTCTTCGATATAGACCAGATCGCCGGTTTCGTGGGCGAAGTTGGCCAGTGCGGCGGCCAGCTCCCGTAGGCGGGTATCCCGATCGCCCACGCCGGCGAAAGCGGGGAATTGTCGACTGGCGGCGAGCAGGCCGTCGTAATCGTAAAAAGGATTGCGTTCGGGAAACAGGCTGTTGAACTGCTTGCGGGATAATAGTTCGGCGACAGGCGTCTGTTCCGCCGCGGGTCTGTGTTCCTGATGAAGACGGGGAGCCAACTCAAACATTTCGATAGCCCCGCGTTGCTGCAGGGTGACAAAGGCGCGGGGTTGTTGGCGCAGGTCCAGGGCGATGTTGGTTGGATACCGCCCTTTCAGCGAAATCTCTTCAATCAGCTCCCCGTGGGGTGACAGAACTGCAACGGTACCCGCACCATAGCGGGCGATATACAGATTGCCTTCCGGGTCCGTGGCCATACCGTCCAGACCGTAGTCATCGAACTGATAGAACAGACGCTTGTCACTCAGCTCTCCCGTGGCCGATACCCGATAGACCCACACCCGCCGCTGGACACTTTCATTCACGTACAGTCGACGTTCATCCGGGCTCAGCTCTATGCCGTTGGTCGTGCCCATTCCGGTTTCCAGCAACGTAAACTCGCCACCCGGGTCCATGCGCCAGAGCTGGCCGCTGTTGTTGGCCCAGTCAGGATCGGTGGCAAAGATAGCGCCCCAACGGGTGAGGGCGATGTCGTTGGGCTGGTGCATGCGCGGTTCATGATAAGTGGCAATGATGTCGCTGGTGCGCGGGTTCAGTCGAATCAGGTTGTGCCCGGTGTAATCCGCCGCCCAGAGTTGGCCTGCGGTATCAAAGCGAAGACTGTTGGCGATGCTGCCCTCGGGTAGATCCACCCAGCGCTCGCCCTGATTCTGTTCCCTCACTCTACCGATACTGCCCTGGCGTTCGAAGTTGACGGCGTAGAGTGAACCCTCCGGTCCGACGACCGGACCCTCTATGCCGGTGGGAAAGCTGTCGTCGGGCATCCAGTCGACGGTGGCCGGTGGCTCCGGAATCGCATCAAGCAGCATTTCGATGGCGTAGGCGGCGGCCACCACGATTTCATGCTCTATACCCTGGGCGCGACGCAAGCTGTCCCGCGCCGATGCGCGAACCGATGGCGACAACGCGGTATGTTCCCGCCACAGGGGCAGCAGTGTGAGGCCCCATTGGGTGACGGTTACGACGCGCTCTGCTTGCCGGTAAACTTCTGACGTGGCGCCAGTGGCATCGAGCCTGGAGATCAACGCTTGAGCGCTTTGTTGCCAGCGGGTCAGACGGGATTCAATGGAGCTGGCTAAAGCGTCATTACCGGGGGTTGCCAGGAGCTGTTCAATGTCTTGTTTCAGTGAACGTGCCGCCTGACTCTCGGCGGGGAGACTGTCCACAAACCGGTCCAGCGAATCGCGTCGGGAGTAGCTTTCAAGTTGGGATTTTTCGTGGTGTCGATGATAGTACTGGGCCGGTTCCAAGGCTTCGATGAGCATTTCTGCGTCGACCATAGAGTCAGAACCCACCAGTCGCTCGAGCGCCTGTCGGGCTTGCGCTTTGTGTTTCAGCGCCACGGATTTGGCGGCCCAGTCCGAGATCAGCGGCAGCCGGCGATACAATGATGTTTCATCCCGCCTTTGAGCGGGAGACCATAGCCGCTCGGCAACCACGAAAGCGCGAGGCCACAGGCGAAGGTCGATGCTCTGCTCGTCGATCAATTCAGCCCAGAGGGCAATTTCGCCACCAAGAATGTTAGTTTTGTCACTGTCGGATAATACGGGTTTGGTCAGAGGCTCTGGGGACTGTTCGACGCGCTGGCCAGAGACCGCATAAGCGGCGTTGCCTACCACCATATCGCCCTTGATCGCATCGCCCCGGCTTACCAGCCGAGCGCGCACCGGGCCCATCCAGGTGTCGACATCGAATCGGAGTTGGTCGCCGTCAAGGATCAGGTTGTGCAGTGTTTTTCGGGATTTCCCAGTGAAGTCGATATAGCCTCGGCGTTGGTTACCCGGTCTTTGAATGACGGTGACATACCCGGTGATTGCGGAGCCGCGTTTGCGTGGCATTTCAAAGGCCCAGCTTTGGTGAATTTCCGATTCAGTGGGTTGAGTCTCTATCGTCAGGGGTTCGGGTTCAAAGCGGACCCGGTAGTGATAGCCGGCAGTTTGAGGTTGATCCAGATAGAAACCGGTGGACAATACCGCGGGATGCCCCGCCTGTGCCGCCTGCCCCAGCGAGTCGACACCGCGCCAGGATTGCACGGCAGTGTGCTGAGGCAGATCCGGATGCAGCACTTCATCCCAGCCCATCATTTTGCGATCCAGTCGGGTCAGAATGTTGGACAGTCGTTGATTGAAATGGGCGTGCAGCGCCTCGGCATTCTCCAGACCTTCATTGTCCATAAAGGCACGAATGTCCGGGTTGTTCAACCAGTGCTCGGGATCGACCTCATCGCCGCCGACGTGGATATAATCGAACGGAAACAGCTCGGCCACTTCGCGCAGAATGGTTTCGGCAAATTCGTACACCGCCTCGTTGGCGGGATTGAGTAAGGGCTTGTGCACGCCCCAGCGATCTTCCGGTTTATAGGGGCCGGGCGCGGACATCAGTTCCGGGTAGGCGACTGCGATGGCGCTGCTGTGCCCGGGCATATCGATTTCCGGCATCACCTGAATGCCCCGCTCGGCGGCGTAGGCGACGATTTCCTGTACCTGTTCGCGAGTGTAATACTGTCCGTTGGAGGCCTCCTGGTGAAGCTTGGGGTAAGCGCGGGACTCCAGTCGCCAGCCCTGATCGTCGGTCAGGTGCCAGTGAAAAATATTGAGCTTGGCCGCGGCCATGCCGTCGAGCTGACGTTTGATGGTTTCCACCGAAAAGAAATGCCGCACCGAGTCCAACATCAGCCCGCGCCAACCAAATCGGGGTTGATCATCGATGCACATGGCCGGCAGGCGGTCCGGGTTGTCGGCCAATAATTGCAGAAGGGTTTCCAGCCCGTGTTGCACACCCAGATGGGTGGTGGCATGCAGATGAATGCCGCTGTCCATGATGTGCAGTTGATAGCCTTCCAGGTTCGGGTCCAGTTGCTCGGAGGAGCGCAGACGATGGGCCGGCTGATCGATATGAATCTTCAGCGCAGTGCCGGTTTCCCCCGAGTTGTCCAGCGTTCGGCCGGTCTGCTGCTTCAGGCGCTGGGCGAAGCGTTTGAGCGTACCTTCGGGTAACGACTCGGTGGCCCCCATCAGACGAAGCGTCAGGCGCGGCGTCAGGGAAAGCGCACCGTCTGCATATTCCACCGAAGCCGGGTAGGGCATCAGGGGCAGCTCGTCCGGCTCGGCGCCGAGCGTTAGCGGGCTTAAACAGAGTAGAACCGTCAGAGCGATGGAGCATTTATTATTCTTGAACATAGCGGGCTCGTTGAACGTGGGCGAATCAAAAGCGGGTCTCCACTCGGCGAAGTAGCTGATAATCATCGTCAATGACCAGTAACTGACGCCACTTGTCAAAGGTCAGACACGGGTGAGAGGTGGCCAGGGCAATGATATCCCCAACGCGCACATCGGCGTCTTCGGGCAGCCTCAGCCGGCTGTGGTGGTCCATGATGTGGTCGACCTGCCAGAGCGCCGGGGCACGTCGAGGAGCCGCATCGCCGGGGCGATAATGCAGCACCGGTTGCGGTAGCCCCGCATCGAAGGCCACCTCCCGTTTCCCGAGGGTCAGGATGGCCACGCCCGGCTCGGGCACCGATTGCACATAGGCCCAGACCTCCAGACTCGATTGCAGGTCGCCTCCGGGCTGACAGTCACGGGGCAGACGCGCCATGATCCGGCTCTGGGCGTCCCAGTAAATGCCCATGTCGTGAATCAGGTAACAGCCCGGGCGCAGGACTGGCAGAATGCGTTGTTTACCCGCCGTTTCGCGGACCGGGCCGAACACTTCCATCACCATATCGTACCAGGCCGATCCGGCGCCGGTGAGAATCACGGTGTTGGTCGCAAACCGCCCCTGCTGATACAGCGACAGACAAATGTCTCGCACCTTCAATAGGTGCTCTCGCACCAGCGCGTCCGGGTCGCCACCGTGGATCACGCCTTCATAGGTTTCCACTCCGGCCAACTGCAATGCCGGCGCCTCTGCCAGTTCGTCCAATACCGCATCGATCTGCTCGGCCGTGCGACAACCACAGCGCCCACCGGCCACGCCGATCTCCAGTAATACCTTGAGGGTCTGCCCCTGCGGCGCAAAAAAATCATTGAGGGCGCGTACGTTGTCCGGTGAGTCCACCAGGCAGTAGTAGTCAAGGCCGCCGCTCAATAGCTGGCTGATCGAAACCATGTTGGCTTTGCCGACGAGCTGGTTGGCCATCAGCACCCGGGGCACCCCCGCCTCGGCCGCGGCCTGCACCTGGGGAACGGTAGCCAGGGTAATGCCCCAGGCACCGGCGTCCAGTTGGCGACGGAAAAAGTCGGGGGTCATGGTGGTTTTGCCGTGAGGGCAGAGAAGAACACCGTTCTGTTCGGCAAACCGTTGCATCCAGTGCAGGTTGTTCTCGAGTCGGGACTGGTACACCACCGCCGCCGGCAGCGGCAGGTCTTCTTCCAGAAGGTTCGGCCTGTTCATAAAACACCTTTGTGAATTGTTCAGGCAGCGTGGCGTCCGGGCGGTAACGGGTACACCCAGGCGCAGCACTCAACGACGCAGTGCCGCTATCATCAGGCCAATGATAGAAATTACCAAAACATAAAGTCAAGTATTGAAAATAACAAACACGGTATCTATACTGGCCTCAAGTTTCGTATGATCGGCTCAGGGGTTCCCTGGCCCGAGGTCGGGGACGGATCGGTCTTATAACCAGATACAGGACACCGCCGTGAGCCACGAACCAGACATCATCTCGCGCATCAATACACTGTACAGCCACCTGCGCGATGCGGAACAGAAAATTGCCCGACTGGTGCTCGACGACATGAGCTTCGCCGCTCAGGCCAGCATCAGCGAGCTGGCCGAGCGCGCCGGGGTGAGTGAAGCCACCATCACCCGGTTTGCCAAAGCCATTGAATGCAAAAATGTGCGCGACCTGAAAATGCGCCTGGCCCAAGCCGAAGCGGTCGGGCAGCGGTTTTACACCGATGTGCGCCCCGAGCCCGGCGGCATTTACAGTGTCTATGAAACCATCAAGACCACGCTGGACCACAACGCCCAGTTGGTGACCGAGGCGGTCATTCGCCCGGCAGTGGAGTGGCTGTCCAAATCGCGCCAGATACTGATTTTCGGGGTCGGCGGAGGCTCCACCGTGATGGCCCAGGAGTGTCAGCACCGGTTTTTCCGATTGGGTTTTGCGGCCACGGCCTACTCGGATCCGATGTTGATGCGTATGGCCGCCTCGGCCATCGACAGTAACGATGTGGTGTTGTGCTTGTCGCTGGGCGGTTACAGCCCCGATGTGCAGGAGGCCGCAGAGATTGCCAAAGAGTATGGCGCGCGCACCATCGGCATTACCGTGGCGGATTCGCCGCTCGGAAAACTCGTGGATCAGTTGATCCCGATGCAGCCACTTGAGACGGATTATATTTTCAAGCCGAGTGCATCCCGCTATGTGATGCTCGCGGCGATTGATGTGCTGGCCACGGAGTTGGCCGCCAAACACAAGCGCAGAAGCCGCGAGGCCCTGCGTCGGATAAAACATACGCTGGACACCCACAAGCGCGGACAGGATCGCCTGCCTCTGGGGGACTGAACCAGCGCACGATCACAGTGGGCTAGTTATGGGATATCACACGCTGATTCGCGGCGCGCTGGTAGTGGATGGCAGCGGCGCCGACGCATACCGGGCCGATGTGGCGATTGAGAACCAGCGTGTGGCGCGTATTGCCGAGCAGATTGACGCCGCCGCCGATACCATGGTCGACGCTGATGGCCTGGTGTTGGCACCGGGCTTTATCGATGTGCATACCCATGACGACCTGGCGGTGATCCATCAGCCCGAGATGACGCCCAAACTCAGCCAGGGCGTCACCAGTGTGATTGTCGGCAACTGTGGCATCAGCGCCAGTCCGGTACAACTCAACCGCGAGCCGCCTGACCCGCTGAACCTGCTGGGCGAACGGGCAGACTTTCAATACCCCACCTTTGCAGACTACGCCCGTGCGGTGCAGTCCGCCCGTCCGGCGGTCAACGTTGGAGCGCTGGTCGGACACACGGCGCTGCGGATTGGCCACATGGCGGAATTGCAACGTACCGCAACCGAACAGGAGTTGGCGTCGATGCGCATCGAGTTGCGCGAGGCGCTGCAGCAAGGCGCTCTGGGCATGAGCTCCGGGCTGGCCTATCGCAATGCCAAGCAGTCCGACACGACGGAAGTGTTGGCCTTGGTCAAAGAGTTGACCGCGTTCGGAGCGATCTACACCACCCATCTGCGGACCGAGTTTGACCAGATTATCGACGCCATGGACGAAGCGCTGGACACGGCCCGGGAAGGGCGGGTGCCGCTGATCGTGTCTCACCTGAAGTGCGCGGGCAAAGGCAACTGGGGGCGCAGCACCGAAGTGTTATCGCATCTTCAGAGCGCCGCCGCTCACCAGAAAGTCGCCTGCGACTGCTACCCCTATACCGCCAGTTCCAGCACTCTGGATCTGTCCCAGGTCACGCCGGATAGCGACGTATTCATTACCTGGTCCCGGGCGTTTCCCGAGCAGGGCGGACGCACGCTGGCGGCCATTGCCGAAGAGTGGAAGCTCTCACTGATGGAAGCGGCCGAGCGACTGCAACCGGCCGGTGCGGTGTACCACTGTATGGCGGTCGAGGATGTCGAGAATATTCTGAGTCACCCGCTGACCATGATCGGCTCCGATGGCCTGCCCAAAGATCCGCATCCGCACCCGCGCCTGTGGGGGGCCTTCCCCCGGGTGCTGGCCCACTACTGTCGCGAGCGACAACTCTTTGACCTGCCAACGGCGATTCACAAAATGACCGGCCGTTCAGCGGCGGAGTTTGGCCTGCGCGATCGCGGTCTTATTCGTGAAGGCGCCTTTGCGGATCTGGTGCTGTTTGATTTCGATCGTATTGAATCCACTGCGACGTTCGAGCAGCCGGAGCAGGTCGCCCGGGGTATTCACCGGGTGTGGGTGAACGGCGCCTTGAGCTATCAACCCGGGCGCACCGGTCTGGAGCGACGGGGCGAATTTCTGTTTCGCGGGCGATAGCGCCCAGAACATCCGTGCCTGTTTTCAACTCTGATTTTAAACCGCAATGATAAGGAGTCCTGTGTGAGTATTCAGCGTTACGGTACCGAAGGAGGTGTGGGCACCGGTGGCCAGGCCCTGCCTTTTGCCCGCGCCGCCGGCGCGGCAGGGTGGCTGTATGTATCCGGGCAGACCCCGATGCGCGAGGGAGAAGTGGTGGAAGGCGGTATCGTCGAGCAGTCGCAACTGGCCATCGATAACTGTTTTGCGATCATGCGCGAAGCCGGTTACGGCCCGGAACATGTGGTGCACGTGACGGTGATTCTCACCGACGCCCGATATTTCCAGTCGTTCAATAAAGTGTTCAAGCAGAATTTTGGCGATCATCCGCCCGCCCGTATCTGTTCTGTGTGCGATCTGGTGGTGGACTGTAAAGTGGAAGTGGGCGTGGTCTGCTACAAAGACGCATGAACAGCACGCTGTTTCTCTCCACCTTCGCCGCCTATGTGGGATTTCTGATTGCCCTGAGCTGGTGGGTGACTCGCCGACATCAAGGCGGCGAAGACTTTCTGCTGGCCGGGCGCAGCCTGCCCATTTTTCTTACCATTGGTACCACGGTAGCGACCATGGTGGGCACCGGGTCCTCCATGGGTGCGGTGGGTTTCGGCTACGCCAATGGTTGGGCCGGCGCGCTCTATGGCCTGGGCGGCGCCATCGGAATTCTGTTGTTGGCAGCCTGGTTTGCGCCGGCGCGGGAGTACCGGTTCATGACCATGAGCGAAGAGCTCTCTTTTTATGTGGGGGCCAACCGCCTGGTGAAAAATATCGTGGCCGTGCTGATTTTTCTCGCCTGCATCGGTTGGCTCGGCGCCCATATTCTCGGCGGCGGCCTGTACCTGGCCTGGATCGCCGGTATGGACCTTGATGTGGCCCGCACGGTGGTGGCGTTGAGCTTTGCCATCTATGTGATCGTCGGTGGATACCGCGCGGTGGTCTGGACCGATACACTTCAGGCGATTGTCCTGTTCGGTGGTTTTATATTGATGGCGGCTCTGGCGGTGCACGCCGCAGGCGGCTGGAGTGCGTTGCTCGCGGCCCAGCCCGAGGCGAATGTCGCGACTCTGGCGCGGGAGTCCATCGGGGGTTTGCCGGCCTTGTCGTTGGTATTGGTCATCGCCGTGGGGGTGTTGGCCACGCCGTCGTTTCGCCAGCGGATTTATTCGGCGCGCAGCGTCGGCTCCGTGCGTCGCTCCTTTGTCATTTCCGGTACCCTGTATCTGTTCTTCTCACTGGTGCCCGCCATCATTGGTATGGGCGCCTATGCGCTCAACCCCGAACTGGATAATCGCAATTTTGCCTTTCCGTTTCTGGCGGTGGAAGTGCTGCCGGTGGGCGTCGGGTTGGTGGTGCTGATTGCCGGGCTTTCCGCCACCATGTCCAGCGCCAGCTCCGATGCCATGGCGGGGGTGGCGGTGCTGATGCGTGATCTGTGGATGATGGTGACCGGGCGCATGCCATCGCGCGCCAGGGTGGTGCGAGATTCACGTATCACGCTGGTGGTAGTGATCGGCAGTGCCTGGCTGATGGCGTCCCTGTCCGATGACCTGATCGGCTATATCACCGGCATGATCTCCACCCTGATGGCGGGCATGTTCGCCTGTGGCCTGCTGGGTCGCTTCTGGCCCCGTTACAACTGGCAGGGCGCGCTGGCGTCTTTGCTGGGAGGGGCACTTGCTTCGGTCTGGGTGATGACCTCGTTTATGACCTTCTGGGGCAATCCGGTCATTCCGGCGGTCATCACGGCAATGGGCGCAGGAGTCCTGGTCAGTCTGATGACCAGACCTCAGGCCCTCACCCCAACACAGGCCCTGGCCAGGCTGGACCGGGAACGGGAGCGGATGGAGGCCGGCGTGGAGTCCTGAGTACTGTCTGGGGTATCCTGAACGGGTATCTTGACCGACCAACAGAGGAGGCTTACGGGTGAGCACGCAGCTCAAAGCATTGGAACTGGCCCGAGAGGGGGATTGGCATGGCGCTCACGACCTGGTGCAGGCGCACGATGATCCCCTCTCCTGTCTGATTCACGGCTATCTGCATCGCGAGGAGGGTGACCTCGGCAATGCGGGGTACTGGTATCGTCGCGCGGGAGAGACCCTGCCGGACAATACCCTGGAGGAAGAGTGGCAGCGACTACGCCAGCGCGCCGCTGGCTGACCGGCCGTTGCGCGATCGGAGGTTGGCGCAAAAATCATTATAAAGTGGTCCGTATACACGGCAGCCTCTGCTACCATCAGCTATCTTGATGAGGTATCGGGCCGGAGGCCCTCGACCGAGGTACTCATGTTATCTGCTGACATCCTCAGGCGACACCAGACTTCATGGTTGGGGCCTGCTCCCGACTCAACCGATCGACCGACGTTGATTCTTGCTCACGGTATTGGCTGTGATCAACAGATCTGGGCGTCGGTGGCGGATGCCCTGACCCGGGAGTATCCGGTGGTGCTGTTTGATCACATCGGTTGCGGCCGCTCCGATCGAAGTGCGTTCGATGCTGAGCGCTACGCCGACCTATCGGCTTACGCCGAGGATCTGATTGAGCTGGTGCAGGCCCTCGGCCTGGAGCGGCGGCCTATTCTGGTCGGGCACTCGGTCAGCGGGGCCATTGGCTGGCTGGCATCGATCGTCGAACCGGGATTGTTTCGTCAAGTCATCGCCATCGGCCCATCACCCCGTTATATCAATGATCCGCCGGATTACTACGGCGGTTTCGAGCTCGAGGACGTGCACGAGCTGTTGGACCTGATGGAACGAAACCACTTTGAGTGGGCCGGCTATCTGGCGCCGATTGTCATGGCCAACGGCGACCGACCCGCCCTTGCCGAGCAACTGCGTCAAAGCTTTCTCAATGCCGACCCCGCGATGTCCCGTCGCTTTGCCGAGACCACTTTTTTCAGTGATATCCGCGATCGGTTGTCCGAGGTTCAGGTGCCCACGCTGATGCTGTACTGCGAACAGGATGTGATTGTTCCACCCGCAGTGATCGAATACCTCGAATGGGCCCTGCCCAAAGGAAGCATCCGACGGCTCGACGCAACGGGCCACTACCCTCAGGTCAGCAACCCTGAGGCGGTGGCCCGTGCCGTGATTGAGGGCGCTCAACATGCAACCTGACATAGACCGCCTGCCGGGCGGCCTTATCGTGCTCAATGAGGCCAACATCGTGACCGCCGTCAATCGGACGCTCTGCGACTGGCTGGGCCGGGCAGGGTCGGAACTGGTCGGACATACGCCCGAGAGCTGGATGACCGGTGGTTCCAGAATCTACTATCTGGGGCATGTGTTACCGGCGCTGCGCCTGCATGGCCACGCCGAGGAAATGAGCCTGACGTTGACCAACGCTTCCGGGCAACCCCTGCCGGTGCTGCTCAGCGCATCCTCAGTGGCCGGGGGTGAACCGGGTTATCAATTACTGCTGTTGCCCATGCAGCGACGCAACCTGGTCGAGGAACAACTGCAACAAGCACGTAAAGCGGCTGAACAGGCGAAGGAAGAAAAAGCCCAGGCTCTGGAGCAGGTGCAAGCGCTCGCCCATGAACTGAAGCTGCGCCAGGAACAGCTTTCCGAAGTCAACGCACAACTGGAGCGGATGGCAACACAAGACCCGCTGACCGGCCTCGCCAACCGCCGAGTTTACGATAAACAGATAGAGACACAGTTGGCCCTGTTCCATCGTACGCGCACGCCATTCGCCATGATGCTCACAGACATTGACCTCTTTAAGCGGATCAACGACCGCTTTGGTCACGACGCGGGCGATCGGGTGCTGAAAGATGTCGCTCAGTGCTTGCATCAGGGGCTGAGGGAAACTGATACACTCGTGCGCATGGGCGGTGAAGAGTTTGCGCTTATTCTCCCGAGCACGACCGCGGAACAGGCGGTCAGGGTCGCCGAGCGCAAGCGCGAACTGGTGGCCCAATATGGCGGTCGTTATGGTGAAGTCACCATGAGTTTCGGTGTTACCGAAGTCTGCCCGGACGACACCAAAAGCCTGCTCTACGGGCGTGCCGACCGGGCGCTTTACGAGGCCAAGCATCAGGGGCGAAATCGGGTGTGTGTCCGCTGAGGAATTTTTTTGGGCTGACATTCATCTGGCGCAACATCGCTCGCGCGTTGTTCCCGGGCTGAGGTAAGGTCACTCAATATTCTGGATCTGCTCGAAGAATAATAATTTAAAAGTCTTTAAAAACAGATGCTTGCCTTAGTTTTTGCATCGATCTTCACCCAATACTACCCATTTTACTACCCATGGATAGAAACTTTATCTCTGATCGGCCCAATCGGTTACTACCCATGATTATAAACTGGGATAAGTGGGAAACTGGGAATTTCTGATCCTTTTCCGATTTACCAACACCTTGTCTCAACCGAAAAAACCTGCTGGCAAGTCTAGCAAGAGCGCGGCTCCCGATGCACCACTGCGAATAGATCGAAGTTTGTACTAACAGAACAAACCATTGATTTTATTAGATATTTTTTGATTTTTCTCTTGCATATTTGTAACTTCGTGCGAGTATTTTAGAAATCGCAGGAGTTCAAAATGACCAAGTTGAAGACCATTTGTTTTGCTGTAACTACAGCCGTGCTCGCGGGTTGCGCTGCCATGCCTCGACAATATGACGACGAATCATCCCGCGCACTGAATCTGGCCCGTTCCGGGGGCATCTACGACCAGGACCTGCGGGACTCACCAGACGGCACCCGCTCTTATCGCAAAAGCCTGGTGATGGGCGCCCTCGACCTGGCCAGTCTGGCTACCTCATTAGATGCACCACTCCGTCATCTTACGGGCACCCAGACACTGCTATTTAACGCCACTGACATCATGATGACGCCGGACAACCCTTCGGCGCGACCCAGCCTGATGGGCTGGATGCCGGAATCACTGGCGGCGAACGAGGATGACGCCTATGACCACTATGTTGCAGTCGTAGATGAGGCCATCACCCAGGCCGCCGAGTCGATGGCGATAAAGGTAACGAAGCTCACAGACGTGAATACGCCGGAGATTGATGGGAACCCGCTCATGCTGTGGTCGGTAACAGTCGAGCGATATGGCTGTGCCGATAGCAACTGCATCATCGCCTATAACATCCAACAACCGAATCACTGGAAGACACCAAGCTATGTCATCGGCGGTGAAGCAGCCAGTTACAACATCGCTGCCAACCATCCCGAGAAATATTCCCGACTGGTATTTCGGCAGTCCGGCCATGAACTCACCTTTCCTGTAGATGAATTCTATGGCGCTGTCAGCGCCGGCATGCCTCCCTGGATAGTGATGTACTTTCCACCGAACACCGTGATCCAGGACGGCGAGCCGCTCCCCTATCCGGTGTTGTATGAACAGGGCCAACAGCTGATGTTCAGGGAGCCCGACCATGAGTGACTGGCACGATGAACTTGAGTTGGCACTGCTGCCGCTGGAGGACCTGAGAGTCGATAGCGTCTACATGACTTTTGTGATCAGCAATGCCCTGAGCGAGCGAGGCATCTTCCATCAATGCCGGATCGGATACGCGGAGGACCGACTGAGCCGAATGACCACCGCTCCCCATTGCTGGGTCGAGCTCGAACAGGGCTGGTGTATCGATCTCCGGCTGAGACAGTGGCTGGGTGATGAGGACGACCTCCCTCATGGCGTATTCCAGCCAACCAACTACCCGCGAGCTCGATACCAAGGCACTGCGTTGGTGGTTCCACACCTGGACGTGGAAGACTTGAGGGCGATGACGAACGATGCCTACAGCAAGGTGAAATCGCCGTGGCTGGCCGGGCAAGCCGCAGCGGCCTGACGCCGGGCAAAACTTGCATTTTCTCAGGTTCTGGTAGCTTCGAAGTAAAGAACTATCGGGGACTGAGGCCATGGTAAGAGTGGCAAAAATCGTAACAGTGGGGCTCGCCGGGATCGGCGTTGTGGAGCTCGCCTTTAGGGGTACCGATGCAGCGCTTTACGCATGGTATTTATTGTTCGTGCTCTGGGTGGTCGCACTGTTCATTCGCTTCGCACTGGCCGTAGTCGATGCCTACAAGACGGTTTTCGCCAAGGGACCCGATGGGGAAATGACGTTTCCTGAATTCGAACAAAAGATGGCGTCGTTCAGTCGAGGCAGTGATGAGGAGGCAACCGGCGCGGGCAACAAGGCAACTTCCGGCAATGGGAGCAATGGCGGTACAGAGGGTTTCTTCGATGACGGCAGAATCAACCAGATTTATCGAGCGGACGATCCGTTCGGGGAGTTTCTCGACTCTTGAGGTGGTTCCTTATGGGTACAGATCAGGAGAACCAGGTGTTCGAGCCGGGTAATGGCCACCAGAACCACCTAAACCAGACCGGCCAGAGAGAACCACTTATAACAGACTGAGGAACCGACGATGTTTATTCGAGCCTACCTGCGGGCATCCACGCAGGAACAGAACGCGGAGCGAGCCCGGGAGTTACTGGTACAGTTCGCAGCCAACCACGGTCAGCGTATTGCCGCTTTCTACGTGGAGAATGTGTCCGGCGCTACCCTGCACCGCCCCGAGCTGATGAAACTAATCGCAGATTCTGGCGAGGGCGACATCGTTCTGGTCGAACAAATTGATCGGCTGGCTCGCCTCAAACAGAGTGACTGGGACTCCCTCAAGCAAAAGCTGGCCGCCAAGCGGTTAGCCATCGTCTCCCCGGAATTACCGACCAGTTGGCTCGCCCTGGAAAAGAAGGACGACACCGGTTTCACCGACTCCATTCTACGAGCGGTCAACGCCATGATGCTCGACATGCTGGCTGCCGTGGCCCGCAAAGATTACGAAGACCGTCGGCGCCGGCAGTTCCAGGGCATCCATAAAGCAAAAACGGAGGGTAAGTACCAGGGGCGGCAGCCAGACCTGAAGCGCAGGCAACACATCGCCAGTCTTCTCAAGAGCGGCCACAGCTACAGCGAAATACAGGAGATGCTGAGCTGCTCCCGGCACTTGATTGCGTCTGTCGCCAAAGAACAAAGACAGGCCGATGCTGCGGCCTGAACCAACAAAGTGCCCTGAAAGGGCAATCAACTATTGGAGACCTGAATATGCTGAACCTAGCTGCCACACTGATTGCATTTCTGAGCTTTGTCGCGGTCGTACTTTTTATCTGCGTTATGGCCTACCGCAACGCCGATCGGCTGGAAGCGTTCCTGGAGCGAAAGTTCCGAAAAAGATCACCCCGACACAATGGCGATCTGAAATAAATTCGGGGCAAACCGGTGTTCCTGCCCAAAACGGGCAGTTTGAGAGCCGTGCCTACTGCGTCGTCCATGGCAGCATAATCGTGAAGTCGATATGAGGTTATGCACATGACGGACAAAACAGCCATGCTTCCCGAAAGCTTTCTATTTTTGGGTATACGGATTTAATGGTTGATGGGGCACCTTCACCCCATCAATCTGATACCACCCTCAGATGGTTGATAGATCGACTCCGTAGTTGAGTTCCTCTGCGAAGTCCGGCAGTCCGTAACCGATGGTTTTCTTGTAGAAAGGAGAGACCTTCGCAGTCGGTGCCTTCTTCTTGTGCTTCGTGGTGTAGAGCATTCGTGCCCGCATCACCTCGAAGGAGTAACCGCGCCCTTCACGGTTCTTGTCCTTGGCCAGTCGGTTGATGGACTCCGTGTAAGCGTTGGTGACGGGCATGTCCGTCTCGAAGTAGGTCATGGTCTCTTCGCGCCAGTTTCCCACTGCCCTGACCAGATCGCTCCAGACTTCCTTTTGGCCCTTCGGGATGGTGGCTATCCACTCGTCCAGGGCGGCTTCTGCCTGGAGCCGTGTGGTGGCGTCCCAGATGCCGTAGAAGCGCTCCTTGTGCTCGTAGGCGGCCAGCAGTTGCGGGAACGCGCCTGTCCAGGTCTCCATGATGAGGCCCTCCCGGTCTGAGACTTCGTGAGCGCGTTTCAGCAGGATTTTCCGGTCTCCCTTGAGAGTCCGGCTCTGGGACGGTTTCAGCTCCTTTCTGAGGCCCTTGCGCACTCTCTCTAGGGCATCGTTGGCCATGCGCACCACATGGAACTTATCGACCACGATACGGGCCTGGGGCAGCACAGCCTTGACCGCTGCCCGGTAGGGGTTCCACATGTCCATGCTGACGATCTCGACCTTCTGCCGGTCTTTCAGCTTCATCAGGTAGTTGGTCACCACGTCCTGGCGGCGGGTGGCCAGCAGGTCGAGCAGGGTTCGCTCCTCAATGTTGGTCAGAATGCAGCGGTAGCGCTTGTTCAGGTATAGCTCGTCAATGCCCAGGATGCGGGGCGTCTCGAAGCGGTGCCAGCGCCCCAGGAACTCGGCGCGGGCGTTGAAGATGTCGCGCACCGTCTTCTCGTCCAGGCCGGTCTGTGCCGCCACAAAGGTGTAGGGGTGGTTGAAGGATTCCTTCTCCACGTACTCATGCAGCCGCAGTGTCATACGGAATCCGTCCACCATCTCCGGTAGCTGGGGCCTGAATGTTGTCTTGCAGGCCCGGCAGGTGTATCGGCGGCGGACCACCCAGAGAGTGACCCGCTTGCCGTGGATGGGCAGATCACGATAGGGAACGTCACGCTTGCCGAACCGTACGAACTCACCCTGCACGCCGCATTCCTCGCAGGCGATGGGATCGGGCACGTCCACCTGGAAGTGCATTTCGTCGTCGGTTGATTTGCAGCCCAGTACTTGGTATTGCGGCAGGTGAAGGATGTTGTCGGGAAGTTCGGTCATGGTGTTGTATAGGCGTAGGTGTCAGTCAGATCCATCCGGCTCGGCATTGGTGTTTGCTTTTTTACCCAACAAGCTGCTGGAAACGAAAAGTAAGGCACCGAGGACAATTGCAATATCAGCCAGGTTGAAGGCCGGCCAATGCCAGTCTCGCCAATAGAAATCAAAGGAATCCACAACATAGCCGCGAAAGACCCGGTCAATCAGGTTGCCCATGGCGCCACCGAGGATAAGACTGTAAGCGATGGCTTCTCCTTTATGACGATTTTCAAGGATCAGCTTGATCAGAAAAATCGAGACCACTACCGCGATTCCGATAAATAAGTAGCGCTGCCAGCCTCCACCATTCGCAAAAAGACTGAATGCGGCACCGGTGTTCCATAGGTGCACCCAGTTAAAGAACGGGGTCACCGAAACATACTCGCCATAGGCCATTGATTGCTGCACCAGCCACTTTACAGCCTGATCAGACGCTGCCAGCAGGCCCGATATGGACAATAGGGCATACGGCGAGAGCTTTTTGCCAATAATGAGCATTATTTAACCCTTCAACGCCAAAATGCGTCTGGCACCGTTAAGTACAATGCCCCCCGCGATGGTGCCGATAATCAGATCCGGATAATTGGAACCGGTCCACGCGACCAGGGCGCCGGCGGTGATGACCCCCAGGTTGATCACCACGTCGTTGGCCGAGAATATCCAGCTTGCCTTCATGTGCGCCCCGCCTTCCCGATGTTTGGATATGAGCAGCAGACAACTGGTATTGGCAATCAATGCGACGAATGCGATAGCCATCATCACCAGCGATTCAGGCTCACTACCGAATACAAAGCGTCTCACCACCTCTACGAGCACGCCCACAGCCAAGATCAGTTGCAGTACACCAGCAAGATGCGCGGCACGTACCTGCATTTTCACGCTATGTCCAACCGCATAAAGGGCAAGCCCGTACACCGCCGCATCGGCAAAATTGTCCAGGGATTCTCCAATCAGGCCGGTGGACTGGGCGATCAGACCGGCAGTCATTTCCACCACGAACAGAAGTGCATTGATGCCGAGCAACCAGCGCAGGGTCCCGGATTCTTGCTTAGCAGAAGCTGCCGAAAACTCGGCGGCCTTGATGGTCTCCGGATTTGCAGCGACGGTTTCCTGAAGCGAGGCGTCTAGCCCCAAGGTCTTCAGTTTCGAGGTGACGGGCTCGACCTCGCCGTCATGCACGACCTTCAGCCGGCGGTTCGACAAGTCGAAGGACAGCGCCCGAATCTCCTCAAAGCCGTTCAGGGCTAGGCGAATCATTCGTTCTTCTGATGGACAGTCCATCTTCGGCACGGCATAAACACTGACCCATCTCCCTGGCGCCTCGGAGGAGGCCTGTATATCGGTATCCGCTGCGGACGTTGCATCACCGCCACAGGCGCCACCACAGGATTTGCTCATGATACGACTCCACTTGAACAATGTTGTGGTACCATTTAAAACTATAAAGCTACTATAAGGTCAATAGAGTAAAGAATCCGTTGGGGAGGAGGCTGATGCGCATTGGTCAGTTGGCGCAGTTGGTAGGGGTCGAAACACAGACGATCCGCTTCTATGAACAGCAGGGCTTGTTGCCGCCGCCTGATCGGCAGGACAACGGTTACCGTGTCTATACCGAGAAGCATGGTGAGGGGCTGGCCTTCATCCGTCGCTGCAGAATCCTGGGCCTGTCACTGGCTGAGATTCACGAACTACAGAGCTATCAGGACGACCCTCATCAGCCTTGTACCGCCGTCAACGCCTTGCTCGATGATCACATCTCTCATGTGCGGTCGCAGATAACCGCTCTGCAAGCGCTTGAGAAACAACTCGTTTCACTGAGAGCGAGTTGCAACGATGACCGGGAAGTTGAGGCGTGTGGGGTTCTTGCTGGAATTAGCGAAGGAAACATGCACCAGCAGTAGGTGAAGCATCAACCAGATAATCCGATGAGATGCCGGTCTGTCTCACTCTCATGCAAAGGTAAGATCAACCATTTAATCCGCTTACCCCTATTTTTGCTGGAACAGGAAGAAAAGCGGAGGCAGCTGCGGGAGGACGCGGGGCTTCCGGCTATCACAATACTGATCGACGCCGCTCATAGTGGAGGCGGCCAGGCCCGGCATATCAGGCGATTCCTTCTTGGCCTATATAATGCGAGCCGCTGGCCATTCTAGTTGAACCGACTCAGGGCCTTGGATACCGAACTGCAACAGGCAGCCTTGCAGGTTCTGGCGCTGGACTGGGATGGCCGGGAGGTTCACACCTATCTGCCGGGTGGTGATCAGTTGTTTCAGGCTTGGTGGGAACAGGAGTCGAAAGCGTGATTGGCTTGCTGGACTATACTGATCAAAACCTACCCAGCCTCCTACCGGGTGTCGTGCGCCCAATGTGCCAGTCGGATGTGTGGAGGAGCTTCACTGGACCTCCTGCAGAATCCGATCACATTCAGAGATGACATACTCCGGAATTGTATCAAACCTTGCAGGATCAAGCTGGCAAATAAACTCATTCTCAATATGATATGTTTCATTGATAAACTTCTGAACAACAGAATTCTCAATATCCAGATCTAACAGGCGAAAAATCTGAAGTTTTTCATACCCATTTTCGGAAGCTCTATAAAGCGAATTCAGCGCATTGACATCAGTAACTCGATTCAAAATGTCAGAGTATGAAAATCCGTTCAGAAAGCCCGATATTTCATTGCATCCATTGGAGAACTTGGCAGGCGCCATTTCCGGATAATTGTTATCTTCCCCTATGGGTTCTCTGGTATCAATTGCACGCTCTCTCTTGTGCAGAATATTGGAGAGTACTTGATAAGCATCTCCCTTGTCGTCAGAAATTTCAAAATGACGTCTCATGTAAATCAGCTTGATAACATCATCCTTGTCAGAGGCGAGAGCATTCTTGCAAATCTGGGAAAAGGTTTGCATATCCTCTTTTCTGATTACATATTCAATTAACTGGCCAGCTTCAAGCCTCAGAAACGATGCCGAAGTCTGATTGCTGAACTTATGCGCAAGAGACTTAATGGTATCGATAATTGGCTCCACATCATGTGTAAGCATCAAAACTGTTTTATTCTTCAAGCATGAATCAGCTTTTCGACGGAAAAGCATTTCGAGAATGGCATACTTTTTGTTCTTGTCAAATGAAGAAATTGGGTCATCCAGAATGATCAAGTCCGGTTTTCTTGACAGACACTCATACATGAAAAGAACGATGGCAAAAGCATTTCTTTCACCAAAACTGAGGTGTTGGCTTCCGCCGCTGAGATATTCCTCGTGATCGGCATGTCTCAGTTTCAGTTGTGACTGTTCGCCTTCACCTACTATCTCAACCTTATATCGGTAACCTGCGTATGAGAGAAAATTGTTAATGTCGATCTGATGCCGTTCGACCGTTCTCTTCATCTCGCTTCGTTGCTGACTGATCTTTCCCTGAAGTTGGCCGGCCTGTGCAATTACTTCGTCGATAGAGTCGTTAATCGGAGTGATGGCTTCCAGCATCCTTTCTGAATTAAGCTCCGAGAAAAAAGCCAGGTCCAGTTTATAGGCAGGGAGTTTTTCAGAAACTTTTTCACCGTCTTTAAATTGGAACGCAGAAAGTGTTCTAAGATTTTCTAGCTTCTCAGTGAAATTATCGATTTGACTCTTTACCGAAGCAAGAAATGCTTCGTGTTCTTTTTCAAGCCCGTCCTTCAGCTCTGTAATTGCCTTCAGTTTACCCTTCGCCTCTTTAGAAAAGAAGTCGCCCAACTTTTCGATCACACCGATTATGGCGATCAGGTTCTTAATCGTATTTTTATCATATTCTTCGCCAACCTTCTTGATCTGATCCTTCTTTTCAGCTACATGTGAGGTGCAAAATGGACAACTATCAGATAGTTTCGAAAATTCGTACCCCTTTGTTTGCCAGTCAATCCAGTTAACACTGTTTTCGCTTTGAATGAACGGTGTATAAGACTCAAGGCCAGAGGGAACATGTTGAATTTTGTTGCCTGAAGATAGTCCTTTCATTCCTGTCGAAGATTTGGACAAGCCGGATTTGGTCAACTTGAAAGCATTTCCCATTTCCTTGAGGGTAGTTATCAAGGTTTCCAATTCTTGATTTCCGGAAAATAGTTGTTTGATGTCCTGGATCAAACTTTCAATTTCCTGCTCTTTCTGTCTGTAGGCGTCTGTTCTAATCAATATATCAAAGCTGTTGCTGAGCAACTCATCAGTTTTGAACACAAACTGACTGACGTACTCCTCGTTGAAGCACATGACAGTATTGATGCTATCTGTGCCGGTAACTTCAGGTGTTATTCCATCTGGATTGGATTTTCTAAGCTTAAATGGGATGAGTTCATTTAAATTTGAGCCTTCAGTCGTACCGAGGGTAATTGCCCGAGCAATTGAGCTTTTTCCGGTTCCGTTTGGTGCGAACTTTATGTTCAGCGTATTTTCAGAAAGAACCAAACTAGCCCAATCAATGTTATTGCAATTTTTAATCTCGATATTCATTTCGCGCTCCCTAAACTTTAATAAACGTCACCTCAAAGGCCTTGCTGGAGCGAAACTGCTGCAGCCGGTTGGCAAACGCGAAGGCTTCATTCATCTCGTAGTGCTGGAAGATGTCCAGCCCTCGATCCAGTGAAATCTTCCAGCCGTGATCTGTAACGATATGACGGGCGTGAATGGTGCCGCTTTCATCAAACTCCCAGGTGAAGTCGATGCCCACGGTGCGAGCGGATTCCTGGATCTTTTCAAAACTCTCGTCTTGTAGGTCACCCTTGAACTCGTCCCTGACGGTGACGAGGTGAACCGCCACTTCATCTTCTTCCGCCTTGTTCTTCACGATGGCTTCGAGAAACTCCATGAAATTGCGGATCTGGTAGAAAAGCCGAATGTAGGGGTCTGTAACGGTGATCTCACTGGCTCCTTTCAGGTATGCGCCAAACAAACCGTCGAATGAGATGCCTTTTTGATTTTCCTGGAAGGTCAGGTGCTTTTCCTCCAGTACGGGTTCAGAGGCGCGGGGCTCTTTGGGCTCGCCAACTTTAACGTCTGCTGCTGGCTCAGGGTCTACCCCCCCGTCATCAGGGGTGGACACCGTCTGGTGGTAGTAACCCGGGTACTCTTCTTCCTCAAGTGTCGTGACCAGTATTTCCTGGCCTTGTTGATCCTGATAAGAAAATCGGACTTCGCCGTAGGTGGTGTCAATCCGCTGTAACTGGTCCTTGACCCGCTTGCGCCCCTCGATGGCAAAACGCAGCACTTCTTCAACCTCATCCCTGGTTGCTCCGCCCTGGGGAAACAGGATCTTCATCAAGCCGGAAAAGGTCTTATTGATACCGTCCCGGTCACGGGTCGAGATATCCGAAGAAAGGGTAAAGTACTCCCGGTACTGATCGGAATAATCGTAGTTCCGCATCGAGCGCAGGATTTCTGCGAGGTAGTCCACCACGAAGCCATAGCCGTCGGAGAACATCTCGCCCCGGATGATATCGACCTCCCACCCCGGGATGTAGAAGTGGATTCGGTCCAGAAAGGCAGAATCGTAGAACTTGTCCGGCAGCTCATCGAACAGGTCCGAATGCTTCAGCATGTAAGGCACGGTATGCCGGGTGTTCCCCACGAACACCATGGACGCCTCGGCGCCCAGGGTTTCCACGCCCCGGGAGAAGGACTTGTTGGCCATGTAGTTCTTCATGATGTCGACCAGTGCTTTATCGACGCGTTTCTGCTTGCCGGCGAACTCGTCGAAGGCCACGCAATCCCAGTAGCCCACCAGGCCGATCTTGCCGCTGGAGTTATTCACAAACAACTTGGGTACGGTGACTTCACCACCGGATACCAGGATCCCATGGGGCGAGAATTCAGAGTAGACGTGGGATTTACCCGTCCCCTTGGGGCCAAGTTCAATAAGGTTGTAGTTCCGCTCGCAAAACGGGATCAAGCGGACCAGCTGGGTCAGCTTGCTGCGCTGTCCGAACATCTCCGGGTTAAAGCCGATACTCTGTATCAGCAGGTCAATCCACTCATCGGTGCTAAACTGCTGCCGCGCGGCAACGTAGGCGTCGTAGTCGAAGTGAGATAGCTGAATCGGCTTGAGGGTGGACAGGATCCAGGGGCTGACGTTCTGGTCTTCAGAAAATACGTATTCGATGTCCGCGATGCACCAGACACCGCTCACCAACAGTTTGGGGTGGGCCTTCACGGTTCCCGAGTCCACCAATACCTTCTTGATCCCCAGGTTGGAAAACTGCGCTTCATAGGCGTCCGTCTTCTCATTCAGGGCCACACTGATCTTGTCGATGACCTTGTAGCGCCCTTTTTCCTTGATATTCGAGCGCACCAACCCGGCCTCGTTCCGGTGGACATAGTGCTTGGCCAGAATCTCCTTGACCGTCTCGATACCAGTCTGAATCGTGGCCTCGTCGTTAGTGGCGCAGTATTGGCCGAGCAGATACTCCAGCACGTATGAGGGAACGATGGCGTTGCCCTTGACCGTTTTCACCAGGTCTTTGCGCACCACCAGCCCTGGGAAGTGTTCGTTGATCTTTTGGTCAAGCGTGCTCATTGGCTATAACCCTCAGAAATCAAAATCGCTGGTAAAGGACCGCCGCATCAAATACCTGAGCGACTTGTATTCCTTGTAGTGGGAGGTGCCGGCGTGCTGTTCTTCCAGCTTTAGGAAGACCTCCTGGCCGTTGGCCTCGTCCGCCTTGCGGCTGAGCACAAAGCGCACCTGAAGCTCCCGCTCGCGGGGGTTCTCCGAGGTCAGGTCAAACGACAGTTCGTGACTGTCCGAAATCAACTCCCCTGACTGGGTATAAATCCCGGCCCGCAGGTGGCGAGGCTGTACTTTCTCGGTAACCGGTCCGGACTGATACAAGGTGACGGCCAGTTGGCCGGAAGTGATCACCGAGCTGGACCCACGCAGGATGTCCACCTCAACGGCGCTGACATCACTCTGGCGCTTCTTGTTAACCTTCAGGACTGGAATCACAACCTCCTGAAGGGATGCGCCGCCATGCACAAAGCGGCTGCCAGAGCCTTTAAGACGCAGCCGGTTGATGGACTTGGGAATCTGCACTTCCATCTCGCCATCCAGCCCAAGCTGCTCGGACGAGAAGTGATGGAAGGCCGGAGAGGCGGACAGCCCCTTACCCAGCACGAACCGACGGTCCCGGTAGCGAATATCATCGCCAAAAACGGCATCGCCCAGGAAATCACTCTCATCCAGCTCACGGTTCTGGTAAATAAAGCCATGGTCAGCGGTGATCAGCAGGTTATTGGCGTTGGCCGCCGTGAGCTTCTTGATCAGACGAATCAGGTCATCCAGGGTTTGTTCTGCGGCTTCAAAGGCCTGCCCCTCTGAGTGCATCTTGTCGCCAGTGTGGTCGATGCGGTTGTGGTAGATGTACAGCACATCATTACCTTTGAGCAGCTCACGGCTGTCTTCCCGGTTGAGCTGCATAAAATCCTCAGCCTTGACGGCCTGGCCCCGTCCATCCAGGGCGGCTTGCAGGATCTTGGTACGGTTGACCGTACCCTGTGAGCTTTGGCCATCCACCAGTACCGTGCCGGTATCGTTGTCGGCAATCGCCAAGGACGTGTTGGGCAGCAGCGCCGCCATACCGAGCTGGGTATAACTGGGCAGGGTCGAGAGTGCCGGTTCGAGCTCCGCGCTGTAGCGATCTTCCTGCCGGATAAGGCCCAGCAGCTCGTCACCAATCTCGTAGCGCATGGCGTCGGAAATGATCACACAGATCCGCTTGTCCTTGCGCAGGTACGGGCGAACCCAGTGCTCGAAAAAGGCTTTTTGCTGAACGACCGGATAGGCCTCCCAGCGCGGCGCGGCATCCACGTGAATCTGGAAGCCGTCGCCCAGCTTGAGCAGGTAGTTGTTGGAATACAGATTCTCCACCTGCTCACTGAGATCGCCCATCAACGATGCCTGACCAGACATGCGCACATGGTAGGTAAACTTGCGGTAGAGCTGATCCAGCTGGAACCAGGAGCGGCTGTATCGCTGAACGCCTTCGGAGAGGCTATCCATGGTGAGACGAGCCTCACCCAGCATCTGGACAAAACGGGCCGCAAACTCAATGGCTTCATACAGGTGGCGAAACTCCCCGTACCAGTGGCCCTGGCGCCGCTGCCGTACCCACAGTGCCACATCACCGCTGGTCACCGTGCGGCCAACCACCGCCCGCACTAGGTCACTGATAATCTTCTGGTCGATTAGCCGGAAGTAATCGAGCTCAACCAGGTCTCGGAAGTCCCGCTTACCGAGATCCTGCTCAATGCCCAGGACCTCGGCACACTCGGCAGACAGGGTTTCAAACCCCTGCTCGAACTGCCGGCTGTCTTTCCAGCGTTTGAGGAACACCAGGGCGTCGCCGGTCAGTTTGACATCGCCATCGGTACCCATGGCGTAGCAGGACTTGAACAGCTCGATCACAAAGTCGCGCAGGCTGGGTTCACTGGCCTCGTAGCTGTAGAAACGGGTCAGCTGTTCCCAAAGGAAGCTATCCAAGCCGCATCGTTCGATCAGCCGGATGCCATCATCACGGTCTTCCGCCAGTTGCTGCAGCAGGGTTTCCACCACCGAGTCCATACGCGGCTCGCTACCGGCACAGACAGCCAGCATCTTCAGGCGAAGCTGACCGGCAGTGTCATCCGATTTCAGCAGCTTCTTCAGCGCCTCCTTGCGCTTGATCGCCTGGAAAAACTCCGCGTGAGCCTGGGCCACCTCGGCAAACTCCAGGCCCAATTCCAGTTCGGATAGCCAGATGGCCACCTGGTCGGTCCGGAACTCGCCGTGGGCCAGCTGTACGTCCAGCAACCAGTTATCCAGATCCTCCGGTTGCGGCCCCTCCTTGTACAACAAGAATCTCTGTTCCGGTGACTCCCGAAGGATGCGATATTTCAGGCCGTACTCGTTGTTGGCGATTTCCAGCTTCTCCACGTGCGGGATGGAAACCGTCTCGAAATCACCGCGCAGCTCTTGCTTGGTGTCGTACCAGAAAATGATCCGGTGCTTATCAAACAGTCGCGTCAGAGCCGTTTGAATCTGGCTGCTCATGAGACCACCTCTTCCAGCTCTTCGTCTTCACTGTCAGCCACACTCTCCGCCGCCAACGGCGCGGACATGTAAACTCGGGATATCAAGCGCTGTTTTAGGGCTTCTCGCCTTGCCAGATAGAACGCCTTGAATGAAGTAAATTCCAGATCCACATTCTCGATGAGCAGATCACTAGGGGTCAGGTGCACATTCTGGTCAGAAAGCCATTCCTTCAAAGGGCGGTCTTTCTTCGCAAGGTTTTGCGAATGATTCAATAGGTGAAGATTGGGGATCGCATTCCAGTGGACTGGATTACGATAAAACGCCATCAAATGCTCGTCATCCTGTAAGAAGCTAGCTTTATTTAGCAATTTCTTGTCAAAAGCTGCCCTTGGGTGAAGGTGATCAATGTGAAATACCTCTGAAACGTTCATTTCCGGGAACAGCAAATGCAGTAACGCGCGGCAGCGCCCCTCTCCGTGCTGCGTTTCCAGCAGTTTATCGAGGGTTTCTTCATCGAAACGCAGATCCTTGTTCGTCGCTTTGTAACGCTCAATGATGGCGGGCAACGGGAAGGTATCGTCGGTGAGGTGTTTTACTAGAACATCCCTCATGCTGCTTAAAATGGAGTCAGCCTGACCGCCGAAGACCCCTTTCAACAGCGCCATGTAAAACCACTGGCTGATTACCGCACGTTGCTCATGGCATTTCGCTAGATTATTAATTTTCCTGAAGAGCGGCTCTCCTGAAGAGCATTTTTTATACAAGTAGTAACAGATCGGAATAACAGCGTTTCTGGAGGTCAGGGACTGCGGCGTAATACCGAACCGCCGCACGAGGCGGAATGTTTCGGTAATACATTCTTTGATCTCGGGCCACTCTTGCTGGATTCGAGCAACCTGCTCGCCCTTGAAATTTCTCACTTTGAAACGGACATCGGCTTCCGTGAGCATCAAGCAGGTTTTCAACAACCAGTCACGCTCTATGTAGAAACCCATCTCCGTGTTCTGATGGATGTGCTGGGTCAAGTCGTCAAGCTCTTTCCGAAAATCTCCATCCCAGTGGGCAACGGCAATCGACATCAGCAGGTCAGAAAAGTCCAGCTTGGTGCCTCCGCTGTTGGTTCGGATAAATACATCTAAAACATGGTCGATTTGCTGACTGTTCTCATTGAAGTAGTGAATGATCCGCTGGGAACGGATCACGTCATAAACTTTCAGCAGTGTCTTTCGGGCAAACGTATTTGTGCTGAGTCCTCGTCGCTCGAGCTCTGGCATTACCACCTCCAAAAGCACATCATCGCTACTTTCGTGGTGTGGATACCTGAGTATTTCATGCATGCAAAGCCAGTGGTGGGCCGGGGTCTCTGCAGCCAATGAGTCTTTATATTGCCGATCTGTGAGGAATCGGAAGTTGTAATACATCAGTGATTCATCGTCTTCCGATTCCAGTGGTGCTTTCAGGTCCAGATACAGTTTGCGGGGCGGCAACATCTTATCGTCGCGAGTGCTAGGCCACCAAACTCTTGGCTTCTTGTACGCATATGTACCGCAAAGCCCAATGTATAGGGATGTAAGACGCTGCTGGCCATCGATAACTGCCCTGAAATCCTTATAACTCGCATTGGTTGAGACGTGAGGGTTTTCCTCACTGAAACGTTGGCAGTAGGATTTCAGGAACTCGTAGAATTTGTAGTCGTTCTTGATGCCATCATCCTTGATTTCCCACATCATGAATGTGTTGATGGGGTAACCCCGCATGATGGAGTCGAACAGCACGCAGATCTGATGGCTGCTCCAGACGAACTTCCGCTGTATTGCCGGCAACAGATAGTCTCGCTGATTAATGGCATCAATCGCGTCTTTGATAGTAATGGCCTTTTCGTACTCACCTGCCATGCCGACAGCTCCTTACTGCTTCAGGACAAGCCTGGAATTTTCTTCAAGGCCTCGCCAAATTTCGGATAATTGGCCTTCACCCCGTCATCGAGATCAATTTCCACCTGTTCGGTGGCCAAGGGGTAAAGTACATCCCGCTCGTAGTCATCCAGCTCGGCTAGGATTTTGTTGATCTTCTCGATCTCTTTCAGGGCCTTGGTCTTATCACCCTGGGAGGCCCCGGCGCTGATACTGACGGCCTCCAGATGGTTTTTCCGGGCTTTCAGTTTCTCGTCTTTGAAATCCCGCAAATACTCCAGCACCGTGCCCACGGTGTGGGGCTGGTAGCGGTGCATGTAGATCAACGCATTGAATGAGCCTTTGGGTGAGGAGAACAGCCAGTAGATGGGTCGCTTCTTGTAACGGCGCACGTGGTCGTTGTAGAAGTCCTTCAGGAAGTACTTGCGAATATCCTTGCCCAGTGCCTGCTCGACAAAGCGGAGGTTTTCCCCATAGTGCTCTTCGCCAAAGGCGATGCGCAGGAATTCACGGAAGCGTTCGGTGATGTCGTCGGTGAACCAGTCGCCATCAAGCATAGGGATGACATTGTCATCGTCCGCCGGGAAGCTCGGCTCCGGAACCCGCTTCAGATAGTCCTCTATGGTCTCTCCCTGATTGGCCAGGATCAGCCCCGGCTCTTCCAGTGCATAGCGACCGAACATACAACCCACAGCATAGGAGATGAGTTCCGCCGTGGTGTCAGCACGCAGGCGGGTTTCCCGATCTTCCTCAGAGCCTTTTACCCCATAGCGGTAGGCGGGGTTGCAAGTGAGTGTGATTTCCTCAAGCGGTACCTCGGGGGACAACTCGTCCTGCAGACCATAGGCTTCGATGAAGATGCGGTTGTTCTCTTGTTCCAGTCGCTGCATCTCATTCGTCATATCCTGCCAATGGGTGCGGAGGCCGGTATAAGTAGCTTCGAGCGTCTCCGCGCGGTAATCACGCAAGAGCAGTGGAAGGCCGGAGAAATCCCAAGAGGTTTCATAGGCATCCCAGTCAGATTTGGCAATGTCAATTAGTTTCGCTGCACGCTTTTCCGCACTTGATTCCTTGTCGAGTGACAGCGCTACGGGCAATGCGCCGATGGTTCCTGGCAAATAGTTGAGAGTCGGATTTATTAGCGGCAACAAGCATTCGGTGACTTTAGAGCATAACAATCCTACAACTGATAATTCGGATATATTGCCCGTAGGAAACGCGTTTGCCGAAGCATCGTTGAAGAGGAATCCTTTGGGTTGAATGCGGGCGGATATTGGGCCAGTGGAAATTTTGGTCCAAGTGGCAGCACCCAAGAAGACTTTATCCAAGTTGAAGTTGTGAGCGAGAGTTCGATCCCCTGAGGAATGCAGACGTGTTTGCAATTCGTGTCCATCCCTGGACCAGTCGAGGAGGGTCTCATGGTTCCCATACCATTTTCGATATTCACCGCCCTTAGACTGTGGAAACCATTTCTTGCCACTCTCAGCAGCTGACGCTCTGTCGAATCCGATGCCCACTCTCATGAAAGACACCTCAGCCCAATTCCGGATATAGCGATTGTTATCGCCGGTAATCAGTCCAATCCGCGTATCCACTTGAGCGGATAAAGGCGGGTATTGCGAAAATGTCAGAAGCGTTGATGGAGAAGCCCAATACGAGATTGGGCTTCCGGGAATTGAGCGAAAAGATGTCGAAGGGATGCGGTAATGCTCCCTGGATAAAGCAGACTTTAACGCTTCACTTTTCTCTTTTTCGTTTCTTCCATCCACAAGTCGGATGAAGTCGCCATTGAAGGAGTTATCTGCACCTAAACGGATTACAAAGGCCGTGGTTGAAACTACAGCACCTCCGATGGAATCGAATCCACGTTCGCCAATGTGAGCGAGAGTGAGGATTGTAGATTTCTTCAATAGGCGGGAGCGAAGCTTTTCAAAAGCGGATAGGAACATCCACGATTGCATATTGATCATTGCTAACATGCCGGTTTCGACGCATAGATCCATTCCGCGAACCATAAACATAGCGAAGAGGTCAGCTTTCGCCGAAGGAAAGCGTGCAGCCCCCCAAGTTTTCAGACCTGGGTTCAACCCGCTTGCCGCTGCATACGGTGGGTTGGCCACCACCACGTGGTACTTGGACGACAGAGCATCGGCCATGCGCAGCACAGCTTCCACGCGTGCCTGAACCTCCCTCATAAGCAGGTCGGAGTTGTCACTCTGCGCCTTCACTACTCGCAGCGTATCCGCTGGATGTCGAAGTTTCGGCACAATCAGTGAGCCAAAGTTCTTGGCCTGGTCGAACTGGTTCAGCGTTTCGCGAAACTCATCTGTGAACAGGTTCTTGCCTACCAAGGCAGCTACATCTTGCATTTCAGCCTCGGTGAAGGTTACGTTCTCCAAGACGACAATATTGGGCTGAACCGGCTTCCGAAAGAACCGCCGATGCTTGGCACGCGCCTTCATGGTCAGAGCAAAGGCTGCCAGCTCCCCAGCACGCTCATCGATCTCGATTCCATAAAGGTTATTTGTGATAATCTTCTCCGAGATCTCAGCAGGCTCGTAGCCTTCCTCCTCGTATATGGTGTAAAGCAGGTCAAAGGCATAAGTCAGCATATGCCCTGAACCGCAGGCTGGATCACAGATCTTTATCTCTTCTGGACTGTTAATTCGAATAAAATCGGCTTCGGCTTCCTCTGGCTCGATGTAATAATCCATCTGCTCAATCAAGCCAGAGTCCGGTCGGTTTAGCATCCAGAGCCGTCCCAGCGAGTTTTCCACCAAATAGCGGACAATCCAGTGCGGTGTGAACAGCTGGGTCGCTGCTGGGAGGTTATCGGGAGTGATTTTCCTGTTCTTCTTAAGATCAGCAAATACCTGGTCTTTCTTCTCGGAGATATAGAACTGATACAGCCAGCCGATCACCTCAACATCTTCACAGACATCCGGCGTCATGGCCTCGCGGGTATAGGCCAATATCGAATTGCCTGACAGCAAGTCATCCGGCATCAAAAGCTCGGTGTAATCGTCAATGCGCTCAAACAGGAACGGCATCGCGCTGTACCAATAGTTACAGGCGGCTACAATCAGCAGGCGATAGGCCTCCCCCTGGGGGTCCTGACTGGGTGTTTTGCCATCCAGCAGTGCGAAGATCTTCTGGCGGGTTGACTCCGACACCATTTCTTCATCGATATGGCCCATTTTGGCATCAGCCAAGATTTCGGGCTGGAACTGCCCCTCGGCAGGGGAAACAATGCCAATGCGGTTGTAACGATTCACGTCCATAAAACGCAGGGCGCAGAAGCGGTTGAACCAGATATAGGCCACCCGTTCGATAATCTGCTCTTTGCCTTGGTCGGTTACCGCCTCTTCCAGCTTTTTAATCGCTTGTGGCCTTTCTCTCCGGGCGGGACTCTCATCGGCGAGTACTAGTTTGAGCTTGGCTGTAACCTGTTCGAGGAGGCTGCGGCGAGCGAATTGGGCGAATTTTTTAAGTTTCGATGTTTCCATCTGATTATGCTCCTTCAGCATCCGCCAAGCGTGTAACAGGCCATTTGGGAAAGTTTTCGTTCCACTTCTGCAGGTTGACGACATGACAGCTGGTGGCCAGTGACTGAACCCAGCGCGAGGAAGCTTTCCCCACAGGTAGCTCCTGCTTCAATGACTTTTGCATATGGCCATTTAAGGCATTCTCAAAAGTGAGAAGACAGACATAATGGACGGGTTTATCCACTTTCTGTTCGGCGTGTCTATAGAGATAAGAATCTCGGAATTTATATTTGAGGTAGTTTTTTAGCCATTTAAAACTATCTTGCCTTGCTTTCTTCTGCTCATCGTTTGCCGCATTGCGGACATCATAGATGGACGGATCGTCATAGTCTTTCAACTCCACATAGACATAGGCCTCTTCAAACTCGGCGACTATGTCGACCCCTTTCATGGGAGCGCCATGAAATGTAGGTTTTGAACGATCTTTTTCATCGAACACAAACGCATCCAGTGCATCAGTGAACTGGAACTCAAAGCCGTCAGCAGCTACAACCTTCATTTACCAAGGTCCCCCATATCATTTTCAATTTCTTGGTTGATGAGAAAGCCGAAAGCTTCATCTATGGGGTTTGGAGCAATGTCTAGATAGTCATCAACTGACGATACTTTTATTTGTTTACTATCAGAGTCGCGAAATAAACTGTGAAATCGGACATGGTCCTCCTTGCCTTTGTCTAGGAGCAAGTCAAACCACTTGAGTAGAACGTAATCATGGGTTGCCACTACCACTTGCTGTCCGTTTCGCGCCAACTCAAATAATACTTCCACGACCAACTTCATGAGCTTCGGATTAAGATTGGATTCTGGTTCGTCCCATAGCAGCACCCCGCTTCGACCAGGATCAAGCTCATGATTTTCAAGCAAAAGCTGTAAGGTCCCTAGTTTACGCAGACCTTCCGCCGTCATGTCTGCTGAATCACGGCGGCTAGCACGGAATGTCAACTGGTTATAGTTTTTACTTTCTTTATCCTTGACTCTTTCATAATGTCCAGTTTGAAACGCAATGGCCACCTTTCCGGAAAGTTCCGAAACGTTAAATCGTCCACCAAGTAGCTCAATGAGTTTAAGGTAGATCGAACCAAATCTCGGGTCTTGGTCGATTTTGTCTTCTGATTTGAAGGGGGGCTTTTTTGCCAGCTTTTTAGCAATATCGAGGTAGCTCTGGTCAAATAGAGCCTGTAGAGTTTCGCTATTCCCTTTACTTGCCAAGATGCCCTTCATTAATGAGAGCACCTCTTTTACAGGAATGAAATTTGGCTCTCCTACTACTGGCGTGCTGACAAATCTCTCTTTTGCCAAGTGCTTTGAGTTCGCTGAAAAATTGACATGTAAGACTTGGCCGTTTGCGAGCTGACAAGAAAGCTCGGCCTTTGATTTTCCATCATCACCAACTAGCCCTTTCAGAGAGTTGCTCAAGGGCCGATAAAGCCGTAGCATTTCTTCGGACGTCGCATCTTGAAGCGCAAGCGATTTGTTGGCGAAATACAGCGCTTTCAGCAACTGTGTTTTGCCGGTACCGTTTTCACCAATGATCACGTTGATCTTGGGTGAGAAATCGATGTCCAGATCACCGAATGACGTAAAGTTTTTGAGTTCAAGCCGGTCTATCATCATTACTTCCCGATTGTTCACTATCCCCTGATCCAGCACCCGGTCGGCCACTGCCCTCACTTGCATGCGGAAATACGCGCGGCGCTCGTATCCGCTCGTATTTTTCGTGCGCCGCACGTATTTTATCAGCTTCGCTCATATCGAGTCCCCTTCCCCTGGCCTACCGGGCGTATCACACCCTTGTCTTTCAAGCGGTTGAGCAGCCGAGTGGCTTGGAAAGGGCTGATATGGCACAGATCAGCGGCATCCGCTCGTTTGATGCTGCCGTGGGTATCGATGAAATTCAGCACCATTTGCTCCTGTTGGATGGCATCGAACCCCGCCTGGCGAACGTAGGCCGCCTTCTGTCCCGCCCCCCGGTAAACCTTGGCGCTCAGGGTGTAAGTGCGGCCCTTGCCGGTGCCGTGGGCTTCCACCATGCCTGCTTCCACCAGCTTTTCCAGGGTGCCCCGGACCACGGTTTCGGGCTTTTGCACGGATTTGGCCAGGTCCGCCGTTCTTAAGCGCCGCTCATTGCGCAGCCGGGACAGGATGATCAGGCTGTCGATGGGCATGGCGGCGCCGGTCTGTTCCTCACGCTCGACGATCATCCGCAGGAATTCGGCGTCCGCGTCCGCTGCGCTCATGCGCACGGAGACGGTGTGAGCGGACGACATGGAGTAGTCGGGGGCGGTGCGCCCGTAGCGGAGCATACCCTCGAAGATCCGGTCGATGCCCCGGCCAGTGCGTTCGGCAAGGCCGATGCGCTTGATGATGTCAGCCAGCAAGGGGTTACGGGAGCGAGGGTCAGCCACCAGCAGGTTGTCCAGATTAACGCCCTCCACAAAACCACCGGGATTGCTGATGTTAAGGCCGTCGTCGTCCAGTTTGACGTGCACGGCGCCCAGGGCGCTGTAGTCGCGGTGAACCAGGGCGTTCACAAAGGCTTCCCGGAAGGCCCGGCGGTCGAAGTTGGGGATGGGCACGCGAAACAGCCCGACCTGAATCTCCTCTTCCTCCACCCGGGCGCGAAACAGCAGTTCGACCTCTTCAAAGGTCTCCAGCAGCGGTTTGCGGTAGAACTCATTGACCAGGACATCGGTACCGCGCAGCACCTGGAAGGCTACCTCGTGGGAGGGCAGGTGTTGCCGGAGCTGCATGTCGCTCCCCAGCAGCAACAGACCTGCAACCGTGGGGCGGCGCATGCCTCCCACGCTCACAGTCAGCCCCAGGGCGCCGTCCAGCTCATCGTCCGCCAGGGGCATCAGGCTCTGGTCGCCGCCGTACTTCTTGATGGCGTTGCGGATCCGGATGCGCTGAATCGGGTCCAGGTCGTCAACCGCCAGGTTTTCCACCGGCAAGGCCGAGGGGTCCGTTACCCCCAGACTGGACTGGCGCTGAACAAACTCATGGGGGTAGAAGGGCACGGCCTCCGGAGTGCCGTCCATCCTCAGGCGCCGACGTTGCAGCAGGCCATCCGAGGTGGACACCAGCTGCCGGGACTTGGGCACCTGGATCCTGGCGATGGGTTGCCCTTCCAGCTCAAGGGCCTCAACGCGCACGGCCAGCGAGGGAATGGTCTTGTTGGCGATCAGTGCGGGCAGGCCGGCGAGGTTGCGGTGGTTGGCATGCAGCCCTGTCGGGGTGCCATCGTCTTCAACGCCCAGGAACAGGTCGCCGCCCTCGGTGTTGGCCAGGGCCACCACCGCGGCCACCAGATCCCGGTCCGGCAGGCTTTTGACGTCGCTCTTGAACTCGACGGCAAGGCTTTCGCCGCCGCGAATGAGCGCCTGGATTTCCTGTTCGGCTTCGTGCATGGCTATCCCCAACTTTGACCGATTAGACGGTTCGGCACGCTTAGATCTGGACCTTGCGCCCTTGCTGGACTTCAACCAGCAGGGCCTCGCGCAGGGCATTCAGATAGCGGTCCACATCCCCCTCGTCGGCCAACCAGGCCTTGTCGAACGCGACACGGAGGTTGCGGGTGTGAACGTAGTCGGCTGCCGATTCCTTGACCTCATGAGGCCCCCCGTTATCCTGGTCTTCACTCTGGCTACCTGGGGGCTGATCGGGGTCGTCTGCCGGTGCTGATTTCTGATTGGCCAGCGCCACCATTTTGCCCAGCAGCTTCTGGTAGCCGTCTTCTTCAAAGTACCGGGTCCGCTCCTTGATCACGGCAATCAGGCGCTCCCGCCCGAGGTAATCGACCAGATCCCGGAACGGTTTATTGAGTTCCTCCTGACGGGGCTCCGGCAAGGACTGATATTCGTCCATGCTTTGCATGCGTTCCTGCATGGTCTTCAGGGACGTTTCTGCCTGAGCTCGGGTTTGCTGTACTTTCTCGTCGATGCGCTCCTGCAGGCTATCCAACTGGCCCTTGAGCTGCTGAATGCGATTTCCTTTGTAGCAGTTGGGGTCGTTCAGGATGGTGCGGATCTGCTCGATCTCATCCCCGGACACATAGATAAAGTTGGGCTCCTGGCTCTGCAGGAAGGACCGAGCCTGGTTATAGATGTCTTTTTGTGAACCGCCCATAAACTTGCGGATGGGGTCGATGACATCCTCTTTCAGGTCCAGCAGTTGATCTTCCTGCTTGCCCAATTCCGTCAGGTGCCAGGTGTAGGGCTTTCCGGCGACCTCTTTCAGCGCCACCAGGGCAGGTTTCAAGGCATTAAGAAACGGGTACTGGTCGACCTGTGCTACCCGCCGGTCCAGGTCGTGGTACATGTCCTGGAAGGCTTCGCCGGCCTCTTTACCCAGGGCCTTGGCTTCGCTGCTGCGGGGCGGGCTGTCGAAAAAGTCCTCGTAGAACGACTTGAGGGCTCGGACCTGAGAGGCGGTGAACTCAATCTGTGGTTCCAGCACCACGTTGCCGTGGCCGTGAGTGTTACGCAGGGCGCGCTCCAACTCGCTGTCCTCCAGGATGTTACCGTCGAGACGAACTTCCACCTTGCCACGGGCACAAAGGTTGGCCAGCGTGCAGAGAATCGCGGCGTAATACCAGCCGTAGGGTTTGCGTTCGAACTTTTCCAGCAGGCTCTTGAGGGTGGTGCGGACACCGCCCCGATTGTTGCTCTGAATGAATGCCAGCACCTCTTGCTCGGATTCCGCCAGGGCCGTGGCGTCATTACCGAAAAGGCCATCGTCTGTGCGGTTGAGGCAATTGCTGATGTCGCCTTCCGTGTAGGAAACGCCGCGCAACATGCGGAGGTTGGGGTAAGCCCTTGAGATCAGCTCATGGAAGCCCCGAATAATGCGGGTCTGGGGGTCCTCATTCGCCACTTCCACATCGGCGCCGCCAATGAGCAACTTGGACTTGCCAATGAGGGTGTGAACCTGCTGCCGGAGCCTGGCCTCGCGCTCACGGTTCTGAAAGCCCTTGTCATTCAGGATCCGCTTAACGGCTTCCTGCTGGGTAACGGAAATGTTCTGCTTGATGTACTTCTCGGTGCGCTTGAACATGAGCAGATCGCGCACCAGGCGCTCGTCCGACGGCATGAGCACAAACAGCTCGTCCGCCTTGTAGGTCGAGGCTGTGCGTAGCATCTGCTCGTTGTCAGTATGCTCGTGGAACGGGCTGATGACATTGATCGAGAGCTCGTATTCACGCCCATGCAGACGATCATCCAGTTTGCGCGAATAGGAATAATCCTGTCCCTGGTTTTGGGAGGAGCCGGCGTCATAGCGGATCTTGCGCTGCTTTATGACAAAGTCGAAAACGATCTTTTCCAACTCGTCCGCAACGTCCGATGACTCAACCTCTGTGTTCTTGATCTCCTGCTCGACGTCCTTTTCCTCGTCCGTCAGGTACTCGTACTGGTCGCCGTTGCGCTGTATGTAGGTCTGTTGCTCCAGAAGACTCAGGGCTTCTTCGACCTTGGTGCGAAGTGCCGGCAGATCCTGATCGAAGGCATCCAGCATCAGCACGCAAAGGTTGCGCACCGTGGGCTTGAATTCCTTGACATATTTGACCAGGAACAGGGCCTTCAGCAGCCGGATGGCGAAGGCATTATCGAGGTGGTTCTCGGCCTGAATAATCGCCCGCTGTATTTGTGATTTCAGTGCAGAGCGGATGCCTTCAAACATCAGGTCAAAGGTGGCCAGCTGGCCCACCTCATGGTTGCCGATGTGGATGGCCACCTGCTGGAAAACACCCAGCATGGAGCGCTCACCGACGGAACTGTGTTTACCCTCGAAGGCGTTGTGCTGCGACAGGTTCTGGATCGCCGATTGAAACAGCGCGAACTGGTAGGGGACGAAGGGGTAGCTGTGGATGAAGTGGTCCCTGTCCCGGAAGTTCCGGTAGGTGGCCGATCCATCCGCGAAGTCAAACAGGGTTTTGAAGTTGTTCGCCTGTGCGTGATAGACGTCCGACAGCTGATTGACGCCTTCTTCGGTCTTGGTTAGCAGGCGCTTCTGGATGACCTCCGCCACGTCCGCACTGGACAGCTTCATACGGTTATTGAACCGTGCCTGAATTTTCGAGAAGTCGTGGCCCTGCTGCTTGCCCATTTCGCCAACCACGTTTTTCATTTCTTCCTGGGCGGTGACGATAATCCAGGCCCGCCCCCGACACTTGGTGGCGAGGCTCTCGGCAATGGTTTGCAGGTTGGTCATCAGCTTGGTGTTGTCGGCAATGTACTGGCCGACCTCGTCCACAAAGAAGTTCAGGCGGAACTCTTTGTGGCCACCCTCTTTTGCCTGCTTCTCGATATAGGTGTTCACATTGTCCGCGAAGTCTTCAATTGAAACGCGGTATTCGCTGCGGTACTTGTCCAGAATGCCCGCTGCCGACTGCGGGTCGCCACCGGTCACAGCGGCGTAGGCTTTGGCAATATTCGGGCCTTCCAGAAGGGCTTGCTCCCGGCCTTTCTGCCAGGGGCGACCGGCGATGGCCTCGTACTCGGCTTTGAACTGTTCGTACAGGCCACGGCCGTCCAGATCGCGCTCAAACTGGGCAATGTGCCCTTGTTTGCCGTAGTAGCCGCACATTTCGTCGAAGACTTTAACGAACACGGCCAGAAGCGCATCGATTTGGGTTTTGCTGATGACATCGGCTTTCTGGTCGATGTTGAACAGAATGCTCTTCGCCGGAATTGAGACAGCTCGCTTCAGGTCGCCCCGGAGAATTTCATTCTCACTGCACTTGGGAAGGAACAGGTCCAGGGTAGTAGCACCGTCCATCTCCCGGTTTTCAAGCAGAAGGGCCAGCATCTTGAGGAGGTGCGACTTACCTGAGCCGAAGAAGCCGGATACCCAGACCCCGTTCGCCCCTTCGTAGTTATTGTAAGCGTCCAGGAACTCTTCGAGGCGTTTCTCGACTTCGTTGGTCAGTACGTATTCTTCAATTTCGAGGCGAAGACTGGCTTCATCGTCGGCTTTGATAACGCCTTCAATGGGGCGGTCAACGGGCTTTAGAAAAATATTCTTCAATGTCATTGTACTTTCCCTTAATGATTACGCCTCGAATCGTATCGTCCGCTCAGGCTTCGTAATGAAAGATGTTGAACGCACGGTAGTACTTGTCGTCATGCAGCCTGCCGAACAGATCCAGAGATGCACCGGTTTCCAGCGAGTGGGTATAGGAGCCCGGGAAGAACATCACCGTTGGCTGGTCTTTGGCGGTGCTCTGCAAGTTGTTGAGCACGTTGTGGGAGCGTATGTAGGGGAAGACCTCGCCCACCCCTGAGAGAAACAGCACGTCAAACTCAACGGACTGGAGTTTTGCCGCAATAGCGGGCACCAAATGGGCTTCCGGGTCCAGCACCCCCTGTAGCAGTTCTTTCAACTGATCCTTTGAGACCGTGGGCTCGAGCTCTAACACCTGCTCCCAGATGTCTCTTTCTTTCAAAATATCGACGGCCAAGTCATACAGATTGATGCTCAGGATCCGGATGCCCGCCTGCTCCAGTCGGTTAACCAACTGCCGCTGAAGACGCTCCATTTCGACCGCTTCTTCAGGCCGGTAGGGACAGATGAAGAAAGGCACTTCATTACCCAGCCCCTGTTTGTTAAGGAATCGCTGGCCGGAAACCACGCTGAACAGGTGCTGTAGTCGCTCCTGCATCGGCATTTTGGCAATGTCTTTTCTCAAGCTGACATCCCCCTGATATCGGATTCATAGACTGGGAAGTAGAAAAACTCGTCAGGATTGTTCTGACGCAGCAACTCAACCAGCCTGGGGCTTAGCAGAACTGCGTTTATGGTTTTGTCCTTAGCTAACAACCCTGCCTCCCGCAGCATTCTGAACAGGACCTGCCGCAATTTATCGCGCGTTGAGGCGCTGGCATTATCCAGTTCGTCATGCCATTCCGATTTACGGTTGTAGAAGGCATCGAAATCCTCAAAACTGAGATCCAGCTTCATCGCGACAAACCGTTCGTGTAGCACTTCCACCGCAAAGTCCGCGATAAAGCGGTACAGGCGGCACACGGCAACCCACAGAAGGTGAGCCTGGTCCTGGTGGTTTGCCTCGGCCAGGAAAGTCAGTTCGCTTTCGGTCAACGTCTTCAGGCGTGCAATCGCCTCTCTACAGGTGCGCTTTGCAGTGCTTTCCGTTCTGGCCTGTAGCAGGTTGTCATGCAGCGCTTGAGCACGCACCTCTTCCCAGTCACGTAGCGACAGGTACAGATCGGCCAGCTTCACCGATTCTCGGTGATACAGGCTGCCGGACGTGAAAGAGATGCGATACCTGCCTCGGGTCATTCGGAACGCTCACCCTTGCTCGTCTCAGCGGCTCCACCGCCCTTGACCCACTCGTCTACTTCGACTTTTTTGAACTTCCAAAACCGCCCCATGCGGTGGGCGGGCATTGCGTGCTTGTCGATCCAGCGGTACACGGTGTCATTGCTGACACCGAGGTGCTTGCCTATTTCGTCTACGGATAACCAGCGATCTTCCATCTCGGCCATGTTTTCGCTTCCTATGGGCGATGGTGTTGCCACCTTATCTGAGGCGGCACGGTCTCATGGGCGGAACAGCCCTACACTACATTGACTGATCAATATATAGAGGTACCACGCTGCATTCAACCGATTTGACCCGGATAGACCAGCAAAGAACGGCATATATAGCCACCTGAAATCTGGGCGATCCCATCAATAGCCCCACGCAATCAACACCTGCGGTGTGAGCGGCATGCCTTTTACCGCTAACAGCCCTCACCCCTCCTCATTGGAGGGGCTTGCACTCCCGCTGGTAGCCTCCTTTAGTCCACCGAGGTGCTCCTCCAGATCTTTCAGGAGGCGCTCGCTTTTCCGCACGATTCGACAAAGCTCCGCCTGGTTAGCATTGAGCCTTCGCAACATCTCAAAACCGGTCTCAGTCTCTATGATGAATGGTTTCTCCCAATCCTGTGCCCGCGTGAAGGCCGGTTTGTGGTAGCGGAACCGGCCTTCTTTGCGGATGTATTCACTGAACACCGAGCGGCCTTCACCACCCTTCTTCGGCACAAAGCGATTGTAGTACCAGGACAACTCCAGCTTTCTTTTCCGGAGCCGAACGCGGCAGCCGAAGTGCCCGGGATAGCCGGGTGTCTGGTCGGTACGATGCGCGACGTTGTGGGACCAGAAGTGATCACAGAGCCGCTGCGCTAGATAGCGATACCTGGCTTGCTCCACGTCTGCTTGTTGCTGAATCACGGCCAGAAATTGCCGGCACTGCCTAATGGCGGCTTCGGTGCCGCGACGATGGTCCACATTTTGGGCTCGGCTGACCGACTCCCACTCTTCGCAGATTTCCTGGAGAGTCATTCGTTTGCTCATGGCTGGCTCCTTGCTATGGATTTGCCAACAATCGTAATCAGTCGAGTGCTTTGAGCTGCCATGTGCTTTTGTCCTTTTTGGACACAAAGGCGGGGGCGGAGGTAGATTTCTTCCTCCAAGCCATGGGACCTTTCCAATTCCTGTCCACGTGACTACCTGATTTGGGACTTTGCCGCTGCGCTCCTACGCGCCATGAAATAGCTCGCATGGGCTGAAGGGTCCGCGTTCCATTATTTATTTGGGACCCTGGCTTACCACCTCAGTGACAACACCGGTATACAGTGGCGTTACTTCCTCGGGGTACTTACAAGGGGCTTGGAAGAGACCTTTTGGAGCACCGGTGTGATGCAGGCACGTCCCGTGAAATAACAGGGTCTCGACAAGGCTTTTTGAGAGGCTGTTTTGATCACGTCCAGCATTGACTTTCACATGTGAAAGTCAGCGGGAGTTACCGCTTCATAAAATGATGCCGTGATGATGGCGGCTAGCGGAGACTGTTCACATTTTCGCCAGAATTTATCCAAAAACCGATGGCCGCCACATAGAAAGCGCCTAAACCCTAAAATTTATCCTTTAAATTCAGCGTTTTAATATCTTTTTCTCTTTGCGCCCAAATTGGCCAATTCCACGGTTCTGGTGTGAATTCAGGACTATTCATAATCACTCCTGACCGTTAAACAACGAATTAGGAGTGGATTATGCAACGACAGTATTTCAACGAGACGAACGAGCGTTTGCTCACCTATGAAGAGGTTTGTGCCGTCACCCAGCTTTCGCAAGCCACGCTTCGACGGTACGTGAAAGCCGGTCGTTTCCCTGCCCCCATAAAGCCAAGCCCGCAAGGAAGGGCCGTCAGGTTCCGGATTCAGGATGTTCGTGACTGGCTAGACCGGCTGTGACGGAGGCGCGAATGAAATATCAATTGAGAGACTCAGGGCTGTACTGCTACAGCTCTGAAGAGTGGCAGAGGGTTGGCGGGTGGATAGAGGTTGTTGCCCGAACCCGCCTCTCCAATAAAAAACACGGCCACGGCGCGCTGCTGCAGTGGAAAAATATGGACAACGTCCTGCTGCGCGAGGTGGTGTATGCGAGGACTCTGAACGGTGATAACGCTCGTCAGATACGAGAGCTGTTGGTGGACACCGGCTATCCCCTCGAACCCGGCAATATTAGCTGGACACGACTGCAGCGGTATTTGCTGGAGGAAATGGCAAAGGCGCCTCCGGCCACAACCGTCGACCGCAGCGGCTGGCATGGGCCTATTTTCGCGACGAGCAGCTGGACGGCAGGTCAGGCGGATGAGCAGCACCACTTTGTAGGGCAGCTATCGACCTCACCGTTGCTCCAGGAAAGCGGGTCTCTTCAAGACTGGCAGAATCAAGTGGGGAAGCTCTGTGGCGGCAACCCGCTGGCGATCCTCAGCGTCGGGGTGGCACTCGCGGCGCCCCTGCTAAAGCATGCGGAGCTTGAAAATGGGGCCTTTCACTTGGTTGGTAATAGCTCCACCGGGAAAACGACGTTGCTGCAGGTGGCCGCGAGTGTTTGTGGAGCACCAACGTTCGTGAGGAACTGGGTAGCGACTGCCAATGGCTTGGCAGCCGTCGCTGCTGAGCACAACGACATGTTGTTAGCGTTGGACGAGATTGGCCTGGCTCGGCCGGAAGATGTCGATGTGGCGACGTATCACATAATGACCGGTGCCAGTAAGCTGCGCGCGAATATCTCAGGGGATCTTGCTGAACAAACGCACTGGCGAACGCTGGCGTTAAGTACTGGTGAGGTATGGCTGTCGGAAGTGTTTCAGGAAATAGGAAAGTCGGTTAAAGCCGGCCAAGAGAATCGTCTTGTCGAGATCCCCGTTTTTGGAAAATTTGGAGCCTTTGACGAGGTGCATGGCTTCAGCAGCCCCCAAGAGTTCGTGGACGCGTTGAAAAGCCGCACCAGGCACTACCATGGCACGCTGTTCCGGCACTGGCTTGAGCGTCTCACAGAAGATGTGGATGACTTGCCCGGCTATATCCAGAATGAGGTCGCCCGGTTGACGGACCAATGGAAGACCTCTCATATGGCTTCGCAAGTCCTCCGGGTGATCAGGCGGTTCGCACTGATCACCGCTGCTCTGTGCCTAGCCTGCCGGAACTACCTACTCCCCTGGTCGGAAGCGGAGTCAGTTCGAGCGGTACACCAAGCAGTTGGAGCCTGGCTTCGGAGCCGAGGTCACATCTTCAATTCGGAGGAGCACCGCATTTTGGCTCGCCTTCGCGATGCGATTTACAAATGGAATCACCGCCTTGTTGACATAGAGCGGGGGGATTACGGAAGAGCAATTGGTCTGCGACGCAAAGTGGCCGGTGAGACGCAGTGGCTGATACCCAAAAATACTCTGATCAAGGAGCTTGGCCTTCGTAGTCGATACACTCGGGAAATTGAGCCGCTTATCCAGAGAGATTTCATGGAAACCAATGAGCAGAGCCGTGGCACCATGAAAATCAAGCTGCGGGATCGATCGGAGCGTTTTTTCGCCCTGTGGCCTGATCGCATCAAGGCGTATTGGGAAGCGCTACCGGATGGAGATGGACTTTCCCAGTTTCCCACTATTCCCACTGGTGATTCGGAGGTAGAGGAGGATGATTGATAAAACCTTCAGTCCGCCTTCGGAAGAGGTGCGCACCAAGCTTCTGGCTCGTTCTGGACAGTGTGAGCGGCTGGTTCGGGAGTCGGACCGTCGAACGATTACGGGTGTCAGTCGGACGCAGTGGTGGACTTTGGAAAGAAAGCGAGTGGCTCCGGCACGGCTCAAGTTGGGCTGCAACTCGGTGGCGTGGCGACTATCGGATCTGTTGGCTTGGATCGAACAGCAAGGGGCTTGATTTGGCCCCTTTTACTCTCCAGAACTAACTTCACCTCTCACGATGGGCGCTAACCATTCGCAGAGCGCCTCGTGAGCCTCTTTTCGTTCTTCAAAATACGCATGCTTGTTATAGACCCGGTCAGTCCGGTTGCCGGGCAGCTGATTCAGGCAGCGCTGGGCCAGATTGTCATCAAAGCCGAGCTTACCCAGTTTCGTACGGGCCGTGCCGCGAAGATCGTGGACGCGGCGCTTGTCAAATGAGAAGAGCTTTTTCTCAAAGAGCTTCTTGAGCGCATGGTTGAGCGTATTCTCGCATACGTGCGGAGTCCGTGCTTTTTTGCTGATCCTGCGAGCTGGGAAGACCCACTCACTCCCACAGGAGCGTACTTTCAGTTCATTCAACCATTCCACGGCGGGTTCCGCCAACGGGATATCGATGGCCCTTCTCTTTTTGGTCCTTTCCTCGGGCAGGTACCAGATACGGTTCTCCAGATCGAATTCCGACCAAGGCGCGGCCAAAAGCTCCATCTTTCTCGTACAAGTCGCTATCAGTAACGCGCAGGCCAAGTAGTTCTCTCGACTGAACTGCGCCGGAATCACCCTAAGTTTGGTAAAGAACTCGGTGACTTCGTCTTCATTCATTGGGTAGTTGGCGGCCTTCTCCTCTCCGCCGGCGTCCCTGGGACGGAATGGCGAGGCCGGATTGAACCTGGTGACGTCCAGTTTGATGCCATGATCAAACAGATTCCTCAACAGACGCATCAAGTCATTTGAGAGGGTTGGGCGGGGCTTATTGTCGTCATAGCCATTGGCCACGTCGCGCAGAATTTCACTGATATCCACTGGCCGGATCTTTTCCAGCTCCACCTTCCCGATGCGCCAGGCCACCTCGCGTTCGTACAGGCTCTTCTCTTTATGGTGAGACGCGATTTCTCGTTTGCGAAGCTCGTAGTAGTCCGCGTACAGGTCATTGAGCGTTTTGAAGGGGTTTTGGTTGATCTTCTGCCGCTCTTGAACCGGGTCAGCACCCTCACGCTTGATCGCCAACCTCAGCTTCGCCGCCTCATCACGGGCGTCGGCCAATGACCAGTCGTCCACCTTGCCGATGGTGTATTCGCGCCGGAGCTTGGTAGCTGGGGTGGTATAGCGCAGCATCCAGTAGGCATCGCCGCGCTTCGGGGTCATGAGGTAGAGACCATTGCCATCGGCATGCCGCACGGATGGCTTCTCTTTGATCAGTTTCTTGACGGTCTTGTCGTATAGCTTGCCCACTTTCCTGCCTTAAAAAATTGGGGAGTACAATCTCGCCGACATAATATAGCGAGAAAATACTCCCCAATCTACTACCCATCACTACCCAAACTTGGCAGAACTTACACGAACACTATGAGCGTCGAAATTACATAACTATTTGATTTATAATGCAATCAAGAACAACGTCGAACACCCAAGAACATCATTCAATGTTCTGGATCTGTTCCCGCATCTGCTCAATCAACACCTTAAGCTCCACCGCGGACTGGGTGGTTTCCGCCACGATCGCCTTGGATGAGAGCGTGTTGGCCTCGCGGTTAAGTTCCTGCATCAGAAAGTCCAGCCGGCGGCCCAGGGAGCTTTTCTGACTGAGGGTGTGCTTCACCTCGGCGACATGAGTGTCGAGACGATCCAGCTCTTCGTCCACGTCGGCCTTTTGCGCCAGCAGGGTGATCTCCTGCTCCAGGCGCTCCGGGTCCAGGTCGACCTTCAGTGCTTCGATTTTGCTCTGCAGTTTCTCCCGCTGGGCCGTCAGTATTTCCGGTAACCGCTCGCGCAGCTTCACCACCTCGGCACTGATGCCGTCCAGCCGCTGATGAATGAACTGAACCAGCTCGTTGCCTTCGCGGGTGCGGTGTTCCAGCAGTTGTTTCAGGGTCTGGTCAAACAGTGCCAGGGCGGCTTCAATCAGGGTGTCGCGATTGAGTTCGGCCTGTTGCAACACGCCCGGCCAGCGCAACACGTCCAGCGGACTGACCGGCGCGGCGTCGTGCAGTTCGTTACCGATTTTGTGGGCCGCCTCGGCGAGCTGGCGAACTCTTGGCAGGTTGATGCCCAGAGCCTGTTCGGCGCCCTCCTCCTTCTGTAGGGTCAGGCTCATTTCCAGCTTGCCCCGGTGCAGGCGCTTGCGGATGCGCTCGCGCAGATGGGGCTCGATTTCGCGCAGGTCTTCAGGCAGGCGGAAGGCCGGCTCCAGGTAGCGGTGGTTGACGCTGCGGATTTCCCAGGTGAGTGTGCCCCAGTCATACTGCTGCGATGTGCGGGCAAAACCGGTCATACTGCGTGGCATGGGCGATCCTCTGTCTGAATGCGGCGGTGACACTACAGGGGCGGAGCTGGTAGGCTTCGCTCCCATTAAACCGGCGATGTTACCACAGACGACTTTTTCAAACCCTTTGACAGTACAGGATTCCGATCATGACCGAGACGACCGTTCAGCGCCCCAGTGGCCGCCAGCCCGACCAGTTACGCGATGTGCGCCTGACCCGCCGTTACACCAAGCACGCGGAGGGTTCGGTGCTGGTGGAATTTGGGGACACCAAGGTGATCTGCACCGCGAGCGTGGTCGAGGGCGTGCCGCCTTTCCTGCGTGGCAAAGGCCAGGGCTGGCTGACCGCCGAGTACGGCATGCTGCCCCGCTCCACCGGCTCGCGCATGAATCGCGAGGCGGCCCGTGGCAAGCAAGGGGGGCGCACGGTGGAAATCCAGCGTCTGATTGGCCGCTCCCTGCGTGCTGCGATTGATCTGGACGCGTTGGGTGAAAATACCATTCAGCTCGACTGCGATGTGATTCAGGCTGACGGCGGCACCCGCACCGCCTCCATTACCGGCGCCTGGGTTGCGCTCGCCGACGCCGTGTCGTTTCTGCAGGACAAAGGTCTGGTCAAGGACAGTCCGCTCAAGCGCGCCATTGCCTCGGTGTCCGTTGGCATTTATCAGGGCGTGCCGGTGCTGGATCTGGATTATCCGGAGGACTCCAGAGCGGATACCGATATGAACGTGGTGATGGGTGATGACGGCGGCATCATCGAAATCCAGGGGACTGCCGAGGCCGAACCGTTTACCGAAACCGAGTTCGGGGCCATGATGGCCTTGGCCAAGAAGGGCATTGGGGAGTTGAATCGGTTGCAGCAGGCGGCGCTGGCGGAGTAATCCGGATCGGATTCGGATGGCGATGGATGCAACCCAGGGTTGCGTAGGGCGGATAAGCGAAGGCGCATCCGCCGCTACCCCATCCGCCGCTACTCTACCGATCGATCAAAGCTCGATATCGTAATCCACAATCACCGGCAGGTGGCTGGAAAACTGCTGAATTTTATAGATGGCCGCATGCTCAACCCGCTGGCCGATGGGCGCTGACACGATCTGCATATCGGTGCGCCACCCCTCGCCTTCCTCAATCTTGCCGCTGGGCCACCAGCTGTATTCGTCCGGGTCCTTGTTGGCCTTGCGAAAGGCGTCCACATAGCCGATCTGGTTGAACACCTGGCTAAGCCACTGCCGCTCGTGGGGCAGAAAGCCGGATTCGTGCTCATTTTTCTCCGGGTTGGTCACATCCCGGGGGGTGTGCGCCATGGCCCAGTTGCCGCAGAAGATGAACTCGCGGCGCTTGCGGGTAATCTTGTCCAGATGGGCCTGTAGGTCGTCGAAAAACTTGATCTTCACTTCCTGGGATTCCATTTCCGAGGTAGCACTGGGCGCCAGCATTGAGCCAATGCTTAGCTGTTCGTAGTCAATCTGCAGGTAACGACCTTCCATATCCACGCCGGACGAGAACCCCAGGCCAAAAATCAGGGCCTTGGGCTGCTTGCGGGTGTAGATGGCCACGCCGTTGTAGTGCGGTGTCCCGGAGTCGAAGAAGTAGCTGAAATAACCGTCCAGTTGAAATACCGGCTTGTCTTCCAGTTCATATTCCAGTGCGCGCAGATCCTGCAGACAGATGACGTCTGCATCCTGGCTGTCCAGCCAGTCAAACAGACCGCGCTGAGCCGCCTGGAAAATACCATCGACGCTAAGACTGATAACTCTCATATTAGCCCCTTGTTAACGGACTGTGTATGATACCCGAGCTTGTTATCTTTGTGTTAATTAGTGACAGAAAAACCCCGGAATTCAGCCGTTTGGAGGCCATTTCCGCACTTTAGTTCGGGACCAGTGAACGGCTGGGCAGCGCAGGCGGCCCCCTGATGGTTATAATTGGGGGCACGGGCGTGACCGGTGGTTGATGGCGAGCCCCTGCAGTGTCAGCCGTTATTCTTTTTCAATCTAGCGTACTTTTGAGAGTTTTGCATGGAGAACTACCAGCGCGACTTTATCGAGTTGGCCATTGAGCACCAGGCCCTGGGCTTTGGCGAGTTTACCCTCAAATCCGGCCGGGTCAGCCCGTATTTTTTCAATGCCGGCAAGTTTCAGACCGGTCGGGCACTGGCAAAGCTGGGGCGTTGCTACGCGGCGGCGCTGATGGCCTCGGGCGTAGAGGTGGACCTGATCTTCGGCCCGGCCTACAAGGGGATTCCCCTGGCCACCACCACTGCCGTGGCGCTGGCCGACCACCACGACCGGGATCTGCCCTACGCGTTCAACCGCAAAGAGGCCAAGGACCACGGCGAGGGCGGCTCCCTGGTGGGCGCGCCGCTGGACGGTCGGGTACTCATTGTGGACGATGTGATTACCGCTGGAACCGCCGTGGGTGAGTCCATGGAGCTGATTCGTTCGGCGGGCGCTGAACCGGCGGGGGTGTTGATTGGTCTTAACCGTCAGGAGCGCGGCAAAGGCTCCCTGTCGGCGATCCAGGAAGTGGAGCAGCAGTACGGCATTCCGGTGATCAGTATTGTCAATCTGGACGATGTGGTGGCCTACCTGAAAGCGGACAAGGCCCGCCCGGAGGTGGTGGCGGCCATTGAAGCCTATCGCGCCGAGTACGGCGTGTAATCAGAATCCGCTCCCAAGCGCGATGGAGCAACGAGGGCGTTATGCGTAAATCAGTGTTGTGGTTCTCGGTATTCTGCCTCCTGGGCCTGGCGTCGCTGGCCCAGGCGCAGGAGAAAGTGTACTACCGATACACCAACGATGAAGGCGTGCAGGTGCTGGAAGATCGCATCCCTCCGAAGTACGTCCCGAAAGGTTACGAAGTCGTGTCCATGTACGGAGAGGTGCTTAAAACCGTGCCTCCCGCGCCCAGCGATGAAGAGTTGGAAGCCGAGGCCCGCGAGCGCCAGGCCCGACAGGCGCGTGAAGCCTACGAGCAGGAACTGAAGCGCCGGTACAGCACGGTCAAGGATATCGAGGACGCGAAACGGCGCAGTCTGGCGGAGCTGCAGGGTAATATCAGTATTCTGGAGAGTAACCTGAGCAATGTGCGCTTGCAGATTCGGGATCTGGAGAGTCGGGCCGCGCGTCTGGAGCGCAGCGGCCAGGAGGTGCCCGAGTCGGTACTGGTCAATCTGGGGACGCTGAAAACCGAAGTTCAGGAAATACAGGCGCAGATCCGTCATCGCCAGGAGGAGTACGACGAGGTGGCGGACAAGTTTGATCAGGACATTGAGGCGTTCGCCGAGATACGGGCGGCCGAGGGCCGCCGCTGAACCCCCGAGGTGCGAATCAGGCCGGAACCTGTTCGCGCATAAGGCCGCTCACCAGTACCGGCCACTGTTCCGCCCAGTGCTCGGTCGGTGGGCGCCGGAACTGACTGCGCACAAACTGGGTGATCCGCCCATCGGCACAGGCCATCAACAGATTGGCGGCGGCCGACAAGGGCAAATTGGGCCGTAACCCCTCGCGCAATTCCGCTTCTCTCAACACCTGCTTCAACTGGGTTTCCACCCGCTCAAACAGCTGGGCCACGCGCAGCCGAAGCCGTTCGGTTTCGCCGGTCAGGGCGTCGCCGGTGAGCAACCGGGTGATGCCGGGGTTGCGTTCGGTGAAGGTCAGCAGCAACAGGAGAATCTTCTCGCACCGGCGCAAAGCGGCCGGCTCTTCCGTCAGGATCAGGGAGATGCGGGTGAAAATCGTGTCTTCGATAAACTCGATCAACCCTTCAAACATCTTGGACTTGCTGGGGAAGTGGCGGTACAGCGCCGCTTCGGAGACGCCCACTTCCCGAGCCAGGGCGGCCGTGGTGATACGGGCACCGGGGCTGGCTTCCAGCATGTGAGCCAGAGACTCCAGAATCTGTTGGCGACGGGAGGATTTGGCGGTGGGCTTGCTCATGGCGGTCCATAGGTTGTCAGAGGTGGATCCTTCGGCGCGGCCTCAGGACGTTTCAGGCGACGGGGATATCCTAGCACAGGATGCGGGGCTTGCCCCATCGCCTCCGGTTTTCAATGATCAGTGCGGCTTTCGGGCGCGTTACTGAGCGGCTTGCTGCGCCTTGTTGGTGATCAGCGTGCCGACGCCAGCGTCGGTGAAGATCTCCAGCAGAACCGCGTGGGCAACCCGTCCATCAATGATGTGGGCGCTGTTCACGCCGCTTTTCACCGCATCCAGCGCGCAGCCGATTTTGGGCAGCATGCCGCCGTAAATGGTCCCGTCAGCGATCAGACCGTCCACCTGCTGCGTGGTCAGCCCGGTCAATACTTCGCCATTCTTGTCCTGCAGGCCGGCCACGTTGGTCAGCAGCATCAGCTTTTCGGCCTGCAGTACCTCGGCAATTTTGCCGGCCACCAGGTCGGCGTTGATGTTGTAGGAAGCGCCGTCATCGCCCACCCCGATCGGGGCAATTACCGGAATGAAGTCACTGTTGATCAGCATGTCGATCACCGAGGTATTGATACTGGCGACCTCGCCCACGTGACCGATGTCGATGATTTCCGGCGCCTGCATATCCGGCGTCTGGCGCTTGGCTGAGAGCTTTTTGGCCCGGATCAGTTGCCCGTCCTTACCGGTAATGCCGATGGCGTGGCCGCCGTTGTGATTGATCAGACTGACGATCTGTTTGTTCACCGTGCCACCGAGCACCATTTCCACCACGTCCATGGTTTTACTGTCGGTCACCCGCATGCCACCGACAAACTCGGATTCGATGTTGAGCTGCTTGAGCAGATCGCCAATCTGGGGCCCGCCGCCATGGACCACGATGGGGTTCATGCCCACCAGTTTCATCAGCACGATATCCCGGGCAAAACTGTTCTGCAGTTCTTCGTCCACCATGGCGTTGCCGCCAAATTTGATCACAATGGTCTTGCCGGTAAAGCGCTGAATGTAGGGCAGCGCCTCGGTCAGTACCTGAGCCACGTTCATGGCCTGGGTGCGGTTCAGTGACATAGCGGGGTCCGTTGTTTAAAAGTACCTTGTTTAAGGGTACGTTGGTTAAAAGTCGATCTGGAGCTGACTGTCGATTTTCAACAGCTCGCGTTTAAACAGTTGCTGAATTTTATTCAGCGCTTCCTCGGTTTCGCCTTCAAAGCGCAGGGTCAGGGCCGCGGAGGTGTTCGAGGCTCTGACCAACCCCCAGCCTTTGGCAAAGTCCACCCGCAGCCCGTCAATGGTGCTCGGCTTGCCGCTCTGGAAGTCGCCCTCGGCAATCAACCGTTCCACCAGGGCGAATTTCTGGTCGTCCTGCACCGGAATTTTCAGCTCCGGGGTGGAGGGCAGAATCGGAAAGGCGGCGAAGATATCGTCTATGGGTTGATCGCGCAAGGTGATGATTTCCAGCAGACGTGCCAGGGTGTATAAACCGTCATCGAACCCGTACCAGCGGTCCTTGATGAAAATGTGACCGGAATACTCGCCGCCGATCAGGGCACCGGTTTCGATCATTTTCGATTTCATGTGGGAGTGGCCGGTTTTCCACATGATCGGCCGACCGCCATAACTGGTCACCAGCTGGTTCAGCTGGCGGGAGCACTTCACATCGAACAGCACATCGGCCCCGGGGTTGCGTCCGAGCACGTCGCGGGCAAAGAGCATCAACAGTTGATCCGGCCAGATGATCCGCCCCTGGGGGGTGACCACAATCAGGCGATCGCCGTCGCCATCGAGGGCCGCGCCGAGGTCGGCACCAACCTCCTGTACCTTGGCAATCAGATCCTGAAGGTTGGCTTCCTGAGTCGGGTCCGGGTCGTGATTGGGGAAGGTGCCGTCCAGGTCGCAGTACAGCGGTGTCACATCGCAGCCCAGCTCTTCGAACAGCCGGGGCGCGACCACACCGGGGACCGCGTTGCCCGCGTCGATCACCAGCGACACGGCACCGACCAGCGCGACGTCGGAGAAAATGCGTTCGATATAGTCGGTGATGATGTCGTGACTGCGGGTCTCCCCTTCGCCCTGGTGGTAGTGCTGGCGCTGAATCCGCGAGCGTACATCCAGTACCGCATCATCGGCCAGGGTGACCCCGTTGATGATCATTTTGAAACCGTTGTAGCTACCGGGGTTATGGCTGGCGGTGACCATGACGCCGCTGCTGGTCTCTTTGAGATGGTGCGTGGCGAAGTACATTAGCGGGGTGGGCACCGTGCCCACGTCAATGATATGGCAGCCGGTACTGGCGATACCGCTTCGCAGCGCTTCGGCGAGCACCGGGCTGTGCGTCCTTCCGTCCCGGGCGAGTACCATATGGGTTTCGCCGTGATCCAGCGCCTCGCTGCCCAGCGCCCGACCGATATGCTCGGCCAGTTCCGGCGTGATTTCGGTATCGGCCAGTCCGCGAATGTCGTAGGAGCGGAAAATCCCCTCCGGGATGACAGGGCCGGAGTGGGTATCCCGGAGCGCGCTGGTATCGGCGGTTTTGATGGGGGCCTTATCCAGAGCGAGAATGTCCTCATCCTCGTCGCTGACATCCAGATCCAGAATATCCTGGTTCTGGGACAGCGCGTTGATCATGCCGATTTCTTCTTCGCCATGCTCGTCCTGCTCTTCGGCGTGATTGCCGCCCGAGCGCGCGGCGCCGGGCACCTGAATGGGGCGGGCGCTTTGGCGCTGTCGGCGTTCAATCATATGGCCGCCGAACCAGGCGAGAAGCAAACCGATGATGCTGGTCGCGGACAGAATGATCAGCCACAGGGCGGGGAGTTCGCGGGTCTGTTCAACCAGCGTGGGGGAGGCCGTGAAACTCAAGCGCCAGTGGCTATTGGGGATGGCAACGGAGTGGCTGGCTGCTCCGCCGCCCTGACCGCTCAGGTAGACCGGCAGTGGGTTGCTGCCCGGAATCTGCTGGTGAAGTTCCGTGCGGCCCAGGCTCGAGTCGGCGGCCGCCAGCAGTGGACGCCAACCCGCCTCACTCAGGGTGATCAGGAGTGTGCCCTGAACGGGTTCCTCGGTGGACGGGGGAACCGGCTCGATGACATGCAACTGCCACTGCTGATCCACTTTGGCCAGCTCCGGAAGGTGGTTCTCGCGGCGTTCGGCCCGGCGAATCAGGTCCAGCTCGGCAAAACGGATCGGTGCCGGGTGGTTGCGCTCGACCCGGGCGGTACCAACGGGGATCAGGCGTGCGGCTATACTGTGTTCGACCCGTCCGGCGATACGCTCCGCCGTTTGTTGGCGGGTGCCCTCCGGTCCCTGAAGCGCCTCGGCGGTGGCGGGCTCTGCGGCGAGTTCGGCCACGCGCTGGCGCAGCTCTCGCAGATAGTCCTGCACCGGTTGTGCACGTTGATTGGCCTGTGATTGCACCGCCGCCTCCAGGCGGCGATCCTGGACGTCAACCACCAGAATCCCGTACAGCCAGTAGCCCAGCAAAGCATTCAGCAAGAGTACGCCCAGCACCAGGGCGCCAATCAGTTTCTGGCGGGCCAGACGTGCCTGCTTTTGTCGTTGTTCCTTCGAGGTTTTGTTCGCCACGGTGTCGGATTCCCGTTGTCGGTCTCTGTAATAATCGTCGTCAATCAGCGGATGTAGTGACTGAACTCGGCGATCAGGGCGCGGGCCAGCCGGGTTTTGCTCATCGGGCCCAGGGCCAGCTCGCGCTCGGCATCGATCAGGGTGACCGCGTTGTCATCACTGTTAAAGCCGAGTCCCTCGCGGCTGATGTCATTGGCAATGATCGCATCCAGCCCCTTACGCTCCCGTTTGCTGCGGGCGTATTCGAGCAACTGTTCGCTCTCGGCGGCAAAGCCGATGGTGATGGGCCGGTTCTCTGTCTGGGCGACGGCGGCAATAATGTCCGGGTTTTTGGTCAGCGTAATCTGCAGCCTGTCCTCATCGCCTTTTTTCATTTTCTGCGGCTGATAGTCGGCCGGGCGGTAATCCGCCACGGCGGCCGCGCCGATAAACAGATCGCACTGAGGGGCCAGCGCCAGGCTGGCCTCAAGCATTTCCAGGGCGCTGGTCACGTCGATGCGGGTGACGCGCTCGGGGGTCGGCAACCCGGTGGGGCCACTGATCAGCGTGACCCGGGCGCCTGCTTCAACGGCCGCTTCGGCTAAAGCGTAGCCCATTTTGCCAGAGCTGTGGTTGCTCAGGTAGCGCACCGGGTCGATGGCTTCCCGGGTAGGGCCGGCGGTAATTACCACATGGCGACCCGCGAGCAGTCCCGTGTCAAACTGGGCCGCCATGGCCTCCGCCAGCGTGTCGGGTTCGAGCATCCGGCCGGGGCCGACTTCGCCACAGGCCTGGCTGCCGTCGCCGGGGCCGAGTAGCTGAATGCCGCGGCTCCTTAATGTCTCCAGATTGGCTTGCGTGGCGGGGTTCTGCCACATGCCCTGGTTCATGGCCGGTGCCAGAACGATCGGCTCCCGGGTCGCCAGGCACAGGGTGGTCAGCAGGTCATCACCCCGTCCTTCGGCCAGCCGGGCCATGAAGTTGGCGCTGGCCGGGGCCACGAGAATCCGGTCCGCCCAGCGTGCCAGCTCAATATGCCCCATGGCCGCTTCGGCCGCCGGGTCGAGCAGATCGGTGTGCACCGGATTACCGGACAAGGCCTGAAAGGTCAGCGGGGTCATGAACTCGCGGGCCGAGGCGGTCATCACCACGCGCACATCCGCGCCGCGCTCCTTGAGGCGGCGCACCAGTTCGGCACTTTTATAGGCGGCGATGCCGCCGGTGACACCCAAAAGAATGCGTTTGTTGGTCAGTGAGCTCATGGCGATCCGGTCTGTGGGGTCTGACAGCTTGACTTGAACCGGCTAAGATACCATTCTCTGGCCCCGAATCACTAGAAAACGCGCGTCTATCCGCGCTAAAGGACCACCACACGACAGGGAGTCACACCATGTCCATTGCCCAATGGCCCGAGGCTGAACGCCCCCGGGAAAAACTGCTGACCCGCGGCCCTGCCGCCCTTTCCGATGCCGAACTGTTGGCCATTTTTCTGCGTACCGGCTGTGCCGGCAAGTCCGCCGTGGATCTGGCGCGGGAGCTCTTGGCCGAATTCGGTGGCCTGCGCCCTTTATTGGAGGCCTCGCAGGCCGCGTTCTGCCGGGGCCAGGGCCTGGGCAGCGCCAAGTTTGCCCAGTTACAGGCCGTGCTGGAAATGGCGCGCCGTCACTTATCCGCCAGCCTGGAGGCGGGCGACTCACTGACCAGCCCGGATCTGGTCCGCCAGTACCTCAGCGCCCAACTCCGCCACCGCCCGCACGAGGTATTCGCGGTGCTGTTCCTGGATAACCAGCACCGACTCCGCGCCTTTGACGAGCTCTTTCAGGGCACCATTGATGGCGCGAGTGTCTACCCAAGAGAGGTTGTGAAGCGAGCGCTTACTCACAATGCGGCCGCCGTGATTCTGGCTCACAACCACCCCTCCGGCGTAGCGGAGCCGAGCCAGGCGGATCGCCGGATCACCGAGCGGTTGCGAGAGGCGCTGGACCTGGTGGGGGTGCGAGTGCTGGACCACATGGTGGTCGGCGACGGTGAAGTCGTCTCCTTTGCTGAGCGCGGTTGGCTGTGAGGAGTGGCACTGAGGTTCGGTATCGGGTGTACTGTTTCTGGACCGTGGACCGTGGACCGTGGACCGTGGAGCGGGGGACGCGCGATCCGAGCCTACGGGGGCCGCTCTATGGCATCCATGCCATCGCGGCATTAGTGAGTCCCTTCACGTCACGTATGTACGGCGTGTCCAGAAACAGTACACCCGACACCGGACCGGACGTGAAGCCCACTCCTAGGTGTTGACTAAAAAAACACCAAAATCGGGAGAAAACATTGCTATTACTCGTCGGTTTTGGTATAAAACGCGCCCTTATGCGGCTGGGTAGCCGGCCATAGCGCCAGGAGCCGCCCCCGGACCCCGTGTCCCCGGGCCGCAAATTGATCGAATCAGGCTACAAAAACACCCCGTGCTGGGCTGTGGTGTGGCGACAACCAACCCGCAGCGCAGCGCGCTGAATACGACGAGGCAAGACCATGTCCAAGGTATGTCAGGTAACCGGCAAGCGTCCCGTTACTGGAAACAATGTATCTCACGCAAAAAACCACACCAAGCGTCGTTTTTTGCCCAACCTGCATTCTCACCGTTTTTGGGTGGAATCCGAGAAGCGTTTCGTGAAGCTGAAGGTTTCCTCCAAAGGTATGCGTGTAATCGACAAGCGCGGCATTGACGCCGTACTGACCGATCTGCGCGCTCGCGGCGAACAAGTTTAAAGGAGAACTCCCATGCGCGATAAGATTCGTTTGAACTCCACCGCGGGCACCGGTCACTTCTACACCACCGACAAGAACAAGCGGAACATGCCCGAGAAAATGGAAATCAAAAAGTACGACCCCGTTGCCCGCAAGCACGTGGTCTACAAAGAAGGCAAAATCAAGTAATTGATTTTCTGCGTCGTACCGAACAAAACCCGGCCCCTGGCCGGGTTTTGTCGTTTACGGGGCGGGAATAGCCTGACTGAAACGTGAATCCGGTTCGAAAATCATCGCCTGACCGTTGATCCCCCGCCCCGCTGTGCGATACTTCCTGCCAAGTGACGATTACCGTTAACGCCCAATTCAGGGAGCAGCTTATGAAAACCGCTTGGAGTATTGGCGCCGTACTGGTGCTGTTGGCCGTCCCCGCGCTCGCGGATAACCAGCGCGGCTTTTATGCCGGTATTGGCGGTGGGGTGGTCACGGGAAATGCTCGAACCCCTTACGATGAAGCCGAAATGCCGGTGGTCGAGTTTTCAGCGGGGTACAAATACAATGGCCTGTTGGGCCTGGAGGCTCGGCTCGGGGCAGGCCTGAAAGACGATCGGGACATCAGCTCGGACTACTTTCTGGATGAGCAAGCGGCGGACGCCAGCCTCAGCGAAATCGAGCGGGAGGTGAAGACGTTTGCCGCCCTGTACTATCGCCCCGAAATCACGAATGAAGTGGCCCGCTTGTACGGCTTGCTTGGCTATGCGGAACTGGATACCCAGGTGACCCGCTGGCAGGGCAATAGCGGCGTAAAGGCAGACGACTCCCTGTCCGGTACGTCTTTCGGCCTGGGCATGGGCTGGTTTGTGAACAAGCGCTTGAACTTCAATATCGAGTATCGCCAGCTGGTGAGAACCGATGACTACCGCTTTGAAACCTATACCTTGCAGTGGGACTACCGTTTCTAGGCTCTGTGACCAAAGGTCGGTAGGCTAGCCATGCTCGATCAGGGGACCAGTCAGCAACAGCTCGCCGAGGTGTACCAGCGGGAATCGCGCCGGGTACTGGCCACGCTGATCCGCCTGTTGGGAAGCTTCGACCTGGCAGAAGAGGCGTTGCACGATGCGTTTATGGCGGCGGCGACACAGTGGCCCGGCGAGGGGGTCCCCGATAACCCGCGTGCCTGGCTGGTGTCCACGGGACGCTTCAAGGCGATTGACCAACTGCGCCGACGAGCCCGCTTTGACGAGTCCCAGCAGGCGATCGCCGATACCCTGTACCAGCAGACCGAGCGCGACCTGCTCACCGATGATGATCGGATCGAGGACGACCGGTTACGCCTGATTTTTACCTGTTGCCACCCCGGTCTCTCCACCGATGCCCAGGTCGCTCTCACCCTGCGCGAAGTGTGTGATTTGACCACGGAAGAGATTGCCCGGGCATACCTCACCACGACCTCGACATTGGCGCAACGGATTGTACGTGCCAAACGAAAAATCCAGGCGGCCAGGATTCCCTACGAAGTGCCGGGGCCCGCGGAATTTCCGGCCCGGTTACAGGCGGTGCTGCACGTCATATATCTGGTGTTCAACGAGGGCTACTCGGCCACTGCCGGGCCCGAGATACAGCGTCGGGACTTGAGTGCGGAGGCCATCCGCCTCGGGTATTTGCTGCAGGAGCTGTTGCCGGACCCGGAAGTGAATGGGCTGCTCGGGCTGATGCTGGTTCATCAGGCCCGTCAGGTAACCCGGACGACACCCGATGGCGACCTGATCCTCCTTGAGGATCAGGATCGCAGCCGCTGGGATACCGCTTTGATTGAAGAAGGGGCGGGGCTGATTCGCCGAGCGCTGAGCGAGGGCCCTGCAGGCCCCTATGCCCTGCAGGCGGCCATCGCAGCGCTCCACGCGGAGGCGCCGAGCTGGGAGGCGACCGATTGGGTGGAAATCGTCGGCCTGTACGACCTGTTGCTGCAGGTGGCCCCTTCCCCGGTGGTGGCGCTGAACCGGGCCGCGGCTGTCGCGATGCGCGACGGCTGGTCGGTGGGCCTGGAATTGATGGACCAACTGCGCGATGAGAAGGTGCTGGAGGGGTACCATCTGCTGCCCGCTGCCAGGGCCCATCTGTTGTCCAGGCTGGGGCGTGACGAAGAGGCGCGCGGTGCCTACCGGGAAGCCCTGTCACTGGTTCAGCAGGAGCCTGAGCGACGTTATCTCCAGCGCCGCCTCGACGCACTCCAGCGCTCCGAATCCGGCTAAGCGGCCTTCTGGTTATGCACTAACAATCTTATTCACCGGTGCGAATAATGCCTAAGATAAATGAGCTGGGCGTTTTCCGGGTTTTACCTTTAAACCGGATACGTTGAGCTTGCACTTGTCACGAGCCTCAAGGCGACAAGTCATTTCAAAGGCAAACCTGATCAACCACGGAGGATATGTAATGTTAGTCAAAAGTGTAATGCACCGGGGAGCGAAAGTCTGTCCGATCGACAGCAACCTGGAGACGATTGCGGCCACAATGTGGAACGAAGACTCCGGTGCCATCCCGCTGGTGGCCGAAAATGACCGGGTCGTGGGCCTGATTACCGACCGGGATATTGCGATGGCGGCGGCGCTCAAACATCGTCCATTGTGGGAAATCAGTGCCCGTGAACTGGTAGAGGGCAAGGCCTGTCATTTTTGCCATGAGGATGAGGACATTCACAGTGTCCTCAAAACCATGGGCAGTTTACAAATACGTCGTATGCCGGTCGTCAACAGTGAGCAACAGATGGTGGGCATGATCAGCCTGAAAGATCTGATTGATCACACGGCCAGTCGTCGCAGCCAGAAAAACAAAGATGCCCTGACACCGGAAGAAGTGCTGGCCATGTCCCGGATGATATGCGAAACCCGGTGGCTTCAGGCCGCCAGCTGACCTGGATCCCCCAGAGTGCCCGAGCGTTCCGGTGTCGTTCCCGGCGCGCGTCGGGTTTTTTTGGGGGTCAATGATCCGGCCCTGTCGAATTTACCGCTCGGGAAACGACTCACAGTCAGACGGTGCTCGTCAGTGCGATAATGCGAGTCATCACCGCTAACCCTGTGAACGGAAATGTCCCATGAAATACCTTTGCCTTGTATACAGTAATGAACAGGATCTCCATGGCCTACCCGACAGCCCGGAGGATACCGAGTGCCATGCCTATGCCCAGAGTCTCGCTGAGCGAGGTCATATGCTGGCCGGGGAGGCGCTGGAGCCGGTAGCCACCGCGACCACCGTGCGGGTGCGTGGTGGCCAGGTGAGCATTACCGATGGGCCCTTCGCCGAAACCAAAGAACAATTGGCGGGTTTCTACATGATTGAGGCCAAAGATCTCAATGAAGCGCTGACCATTGCCGCCGGCATTCCGCCGGCGCGGGTGGGCAGTATTGAAGTGCGTCCGATCAGGTCGCTCCAGGTTTAGGTATCGACGAGTGGCCGGGGGTGCGGTAGGTGTCCAGAAGATCGCATACCGCCTGGTCACTGACCTGATCGAACTGCTGGTACCACTGTCCGACCGCCTGGAAATTCCTGGGCTCAAGCAGACACACGCAGTCGTCTGCCAGTGCTGAAAAGTGTCGGCGTGTCCCTGCCGGCCCCACGGGCAGCGCCACGATGATGCGAGCCGGATGTTGCTTGCGTACGGCTGCGATGGCCGCTTCCATGGTGGCGCCGGTGGCCAGCCCGTCGTCCACCAGAATGACGGTCCGCTGAGCCAATTCCGGTGCCGGATGGCCTCGCCGAAATTGCGCCGTGCGCCGGGCCAGCGTAGCCTGTTCTCGGTCCGTTACCGCCTCCAGTGCCTCGGGCGAAACGTCCAGTTTCTGAATCAGCTTCGAGTGAAGAATGCGGATGTCCTGTTCCGCAATGGCACCCATGGCCAGCTCAGGTTGCCAGGGAACCCCCAGCTTGCGAACGTTGATGACGTCGAGCGGCACGTGCAATTGTCGGGCAACCTCGGCAGCGACCGGCACACCACCTCTGGGCAGTCCCAGAACAACGGCTCCGGAAAGGTCGCCGAGCTCTGCCAGCTTTTGAGCGAGCGCCTGACCGGCCGCCTCGCGATCTGCAAAACGGGTTTCAGTGGGGTATGTCATGGCTTCACCTGCCGGCAGCGTGGGATACTGACAGTGTAGTGCTTGCCGCGGACCAATGTGGGGCAATCAACGCTCAGGGCGCAAGGGCGGTATCCGGCTCA